>NZ_JACVAW010000009.1:0-183817 GCF_014851995.1 Paracoccus sp. PAR01 | reverse complement strand
CGCGGGTTTCATACTCGGCGATAACGCTGGCCTCGGCCTCCTCATCGTTCAACTCACCCCGATCAAACTGCGTCAGCCACAATTGGATGAGGTTGGCGGAGATCTGGTGCGTGCGCTGCGCATCCCGCCGGCCGATCACCCCGGCACGGATGTCCTGGCAGAGTTGCGGCTTGAACGGGGTCGAATGCCGACGGTAGGGACCTCGTGATGTCATGAGCCTTCTCCGATCAAGGCCCGTTCAGCGTATCAGTTTTTCCGGGACCCTTGGTCCAGCCCGTGGGGTTCACTCCACATCCCGATCGGATATGCATGCCTTCCCAAGGCCTACCAAAGGAAGGGGACTTTGTACTTTTCCCCCGGAACAAGTGCCGCATGCCGAGAGTCCAGTCTTTCGAAAGGATCGTACATCACCAGCACTCGTATTTCATTGTGCTCTGCGAAAGTGCTTTCACGCCGAGGCGCGAACCATCGTTTTGGTCGACAACCAAGGAAGCTTTCAGTCTGCCAGTCGTCTGCATCCTTATTGTCTAGTGATATTGGGTTGGTAGCCAATGCCGTATCCACCTGACATAAACTTGCTTAGGACAATGCCGCGTAGCCGCCCATTGAAGACCCATAGCAGACACGCGTCCTGAAGCTGCGGCGCAATAGAATTTAATTCACCTAGATTATCTGATCGTAGAATGACGGGTCTAAATATTTCCTGTGGCCATCACTCTCAAGAAATGCCGCGTAATTTACATTCTTTTTTGGCACCAAGCATCCGCCCACCTGAGGCGACTGAGAACCGGCCCAGCCGTAAAAAGATTGTCAAAATCCATCACAAACGGTCGATCAGTATCGATCACCTTGATAATCGCTGAATATCCGTTCTTTCCACGTATTCTGCTTTCAAATACCATACGCCGCTGGCGCGCGGCTACTCGGTTCAACCTCAAACGTCGATAATGCGACCAATCGGAATCCGAAAACATTATCAACGTAAGCCAGAGGTTTCGTCATTCAGGCGCCGCGTCGGAACGGGCCCATCTCGGTCAGCAATTCGATTTCCTGCCCGACCGCCATGCGCTCACGGGTCAGGTAATCCGCCACTGCATCATGAAAGCCTTGATCGGCCAGCCAGTGCAGGGAATGGGTCTGTGTCGGCAAGTAACCCCGCGCCAGCTTATGTTCTCCCTGCGCCCCGGCCTCGACCCGGGAAAGACCGTGCTCGATCGCCCAGTCAATGGCCCGGTGGTAACAAAGTTCGAAATGCAGATGCGGGTGATCCTCGACGCAGCCCCAGTAGCGGCCATAGATCGAGTCCGTCCCCAGCAGGTTCAGCGCGCCCGCGACCGGACGGCCATCCCGTTCGGCCAGAACCAGCAGGCAATCGTCGCGCATCGTGTCATGCAGGATGTCGAAGAACGCCCGCGTCAGGTAGGGCCGACCCCATTTGCGGCTGCCGGTATCCTGATAGAAGTGCCAGAACGCGTCCCAATGCCGGGGCAAAATCTGGTCGCCACGCAGGCTGCTGATCGTGCCGCCGAAAGCCTGTGCGCGCTCGCGTTCCTTGCGGATCGCCTTGCGCTTGCGCGAGGATAGTTCGGACAGGAATTCGTCATAGGATGCGTAGCCGCGATTGAGCCAGTGGAACTGCTCGCTCGCGCGGGGCAGATAGCCCGCCGCCTCGCCCAACTCGGCCTCGGCCTCGGTGCAGAAGGTGACATGGACGCCCGACAGGCCGGATTGCTTGGCCACCTGCGCCATCGCCTGCAGCAGCGCCCCCTGCGCCGCCGGATGGTTTGAAATCAGCCGGGGGCCGGTGACCGGCGTGAAGGGGACGGCGCATTGCAGCTTGGGGTAATAATCTCCGCCCGCGCGCTCGAATGCCTGCGCCCAGGCATGGTCAAAGATGTACTCGCCCTGACTGTGGGTCTTCAGGTAGCAGGGCGCGACGCCGGCCACCTGACCGTCCAGCCGCGCGATCAGGTGGCTCGGGTGCCAGCCTGTGCCCTGCCCGACCGAACCGGACGCCTCCAGCGCGGACAGGAAACGATGCGTGGTGAAGGGGTTGGCCCCCGCCCCGCAGCCATCCCATAGCGCGGGTTCGATGCCGGAAATCGCAGACAGGACCGAGACGCTGAGTTCACTCATGCACCGAACCTAACCGGGCGGGTTCGCCTTGTCAGCGCCCGCCGGTCACTTCCAGGTTTGTCCCGGTGACATAGCTTGCCTGTTCGCCGGCCAGCCACAGGATTGCCTCGGCCACTTCCTCGGCGCTGCCGGGACGCCCCATCGGCACGCCCACGGACAGGCGCTGCGCCCGCTCGGGGTCGCCACCCGAGGCGTGGATCTCGGTCTCGATCAGGCCGGGGCGAACAGCATTGACGCGGATGTTCTGCGGCGCCAACTCCTTGGCAAGCCCGATATTCAGGCTGTCGATGGCCCCCTTGCTGGCGGCATAATCGACATATTCCCCCGGACCGCCCAGCCGCGCGGCAGCGGAACTCAGCAGCACGATCGAGGCCGAGGGCTGGTCCTTGGGCCGCGCCATCCGCCGTGCCGCCTCGCGCGCGGTCAGCAGCGCTCCGATCACGTTCACGTCGATGACGCGCTGCATGCGCTCCAGCGTCATTTCGGCCAAAGGCATCGCGCGGGCCAGCATGCCCGCATTGACGACAACGGCATCAATGCGCCCGAACTCACCCTCGGCCGCGTCGAACAGGGCGGCCACGTCGGCCTCGCTTGCGGCATCGGCGCGCAAGCCGACGGCACGGCGACCCATGGCGCGGATGCGCTCCAGCACCTCGTGCCCGGCGGCGAAATCGTCGCGCCAGCTGATTGCCACGTCCCAGCCGCGTTCAGCCGCCAAAAGAGCAACCGCCCGGCCGATGCCACGCGACCCACCGGTCACGATCATGGATTTTCTATCGGTCATGCTGCCCCCGGAAGATAGTTCTCGAACGTGATATTGTCGGCCACCTGCCGCGCCGCCTGCTCCTGCTGGGACGAGCGGATGGTCCATGTCAGGACCGGAACGCCGCGTGCCTTCAGCGCCGTCACCGCCGGATTGTCCAGATCGTTGCGGTCATGCGACACGAAACTGGCCCCGACTCGGTCGAAATCTGCAATGGTGGCCAACGACGTGCGGGTCGTTGCATCGATATCCGGCCAATCCACGGCGTCATAATCGCAGGTGGTCAGGCCCACGGCGATATCCGGCGCAGCGCGATGGAAAGCCGCAACGCTATGCGGATTGAAGGACATGACCGCGACCGGACCGACATAATCGGCCAGCAGTTCGGCGACGCGTTCGGACAGGTCGCCAATCTGATCGGTCGAGCGCAGGCTTTGATCCTTGATCTCGATCAGCAGCGGCACGCGGCCCGCCACCTCGGCCAGCAATTCGGCCAAGGTCGGGATCGATTCTGCGGTGCCCATGATGCGCAGCAGGGACAGCGCGTCGATGCCAAGGGCGCGCACCAGCCCCTCGGCCCCGGTCAGGCGCGGCAGGTCATCGTCGTGGAACACGACCGGAGTCCCATCCGCCGCCGCCTGAATGTCGCATTCGATGGCATATCCAGCGGCGATGGCCGCGCGGAACGCGCCCATGCTGTTTTCCGGTAGCCCAAGCGAATGCAGCCCCCGATGTGCGATCGGCAGGCGCAGGAAATCGGGATGCAGGTCCATCACTCGATCTCGAAGATCGCTTCAATCTCGACCGCGACGCCACGCGGTAAAGCCGGCGCAGAAACCGCGGCGCGGGCATGGCGGCCCTTGTCGCCGAAAACCTCGACCATCAGGTTCGAGCAGCCGTTGACCACCTCGGGCTGGTCGGTGAATTCCGGGGTCGAATTGACGAAGCCGCCCAGTTTGACCACGCGCTTCACACGGTCCAGCGACCCCAGCGCGGCGCGCGCCTGCGCCAGCAGCGCAAGGCCACAGGTCCGCGCGGCCTCGGTCCCGGCCTCGACCGCCAGATCGGCACCCAGCTTGCCCTTGGCGGTGCTGATCTGCCCCGAGACGAAAAGCAGGTTCCCCGAGATCACGTAAGGCACGTAATTCGCGGCAGGCGCGGGCGCCTCCGGCAACGTGATCCCCAGTTCGGCGAGTTTCGTCTCGATGCTCATGGTCTTTACCTACTCTGTGATGGAGGCGCGAAAATCGCCAAGGACACCGCGCCAGGTTTCCAGCGCGTCCTCGAAATTCTCGCGTCCCAGACCGTCGCCTGCAAGACCGATATCCATTTCCAGATAGGGATTGCCCGATTCCGCCACCACCAGCTTGGCAAAGGGGTTGTCGCGGTTCCAGTCATTCGCATCGGCAGTAGTCATCGGCTCGGCCATCTGGAAGCCGGTCACGAACTGCATCCGGCGGCACTGCGGATGGCATTCGTAGAAGAAGACGTTGAACAGCGTGTCGTCGATCTCGCTTTCCAGCATGGGCAGGCCTTCGATGTCCTGCCGTTTCGTGACCTTCAGGCCCATTTCGGACATGATCTGGCCGATCATTTCGGGATCGCCTGTCACCTGCGCGGCAAGAAGCGGCAGGGGGTGCAGACAGACAATGGTCAGGAAAGCGCAAAGCGCACGCATCTTGGTCTTAAGCTCCGCGAGGGGGAATGGCAGACCTATTAGCGTTTTCGGATTCAGGCCACCAGTGCTTCCGCGCGCTTCAGATCGACGCTGACCAATTGACTGACACCCTGCTCGACCATGGTGACGCCGAACAGCCGGTCCATCCGCGCCATGGTCACCGCGTGGTGGGTGATTACCAGGAATCGCGTCTCGGTCCGGCGGGTCATTTCGTCCATCAGATCGCAGAAGCGGGTGACGTTGGCGTCGTCCAGCGGCGCGTCGACCTCGTCCAGCACGCAGATCGGCGCGGGATTGGCTAGGAAGACGGCAAAGATCAGCGCCAGCGCGGTCAGGGTCTGCTCGCCCCCCGACAGCAGGCTGAGGGTCGACAGCTTTTTCCCCGGAGGCTGGCACATGATTTCCAGCCCAGCTTCCAGCGGATCGTCGGATTCGACCAGCACCAGCCGCGCCTCGCCGCCACCAAACAGGTGGGTGAACAGCGTGGTGAAATTGCGGTTCACCGTGTCAAAGGCGGTCAGCAGACGCTCACGACCTTCGCGGTTCAGGCTGCCGATGCCTTGCCGCAGTTTGCGGATGGCCTCGGTCAGGTCTTCCTTTTCGCCGCTGAGGCGGTCGCGCTCGGTTTCCAGCTCCTGCTTGTCATCCTCGGCGCGCAGGTTGACTGCGCCCAACGAATCCCGCTGCTGGCGCAGGCGCAGGATCTGGTCCTCAAGCGCTGCCAGAGCGATTTGCTGCAATTCCCCCAACGACTCCAGCAGAGCCTCGGGGGTGGATTCGGCGTCTTCCTGGATACGGGCGCGGGCATTGGCCTCGGCCTCGGTCGCGGCCTCAGAACGGGCCTGACGGGCGGCGCGGGCCTCACGGGCGTCGGATGCGCCGCGTTCCGCCTCGCGCTCAGCCTCGGCGGCAACGCGCAGGGTCTGGTCAGCGGCAGACAGCGCCGCGCGGGCGCGGGCAAGACGGGCGGCGGCGCGGGCCTCGGATTCTGTCAGCGCTTCGCGGCGTTCGGCCAGAACCTCGGGCTGGGCCTCGGCCGCCTCCAGCTCCTCGGCAGCATGGTCGCGGCGCGAGATCAGCTCGGCCGAGCGTGATCCGGCCTGATCCAGACGCAGCCGCCAGCCGGATTCCTCGGTCGAGATTTCCTGCAGCCGTTTGGTGCGCGACAGCACCTCGCGTTTCAATTCGTCCAGACGGCCACGGCGGGTCATCGTGGCGATGCGCGCGGCCTCAACTGCGGTGCGGGCATGTTCCAACGCAGCGGCAATGCTGCCCCGATCCGGCAATTCACCGATGGCGCGTTCGGCATCGGACAGGCGCGTGCGGGCATCGCCAGCATCGGCGCGATGGCGGTCCAACTCGGCACGGGCGGATTCGGCGCGGCTTTGCGCCATGGACAGTTCGGATTCTGCCTTGGTCAGGATGCGCGCGGCATCCGACATCGCACGTTCAGCCTCGCGGCGGGCATCACGAGCACGCTTTTCGGCCTCGCTGGCCGCGATGTGGCGGTCGCGCAGGGCCAGATGCGCGGCGATTGCATCCGTCGCATGGGCCTGCGCGGCCTCGGCCTGTCGGGTGATCTCGGCCAGTTGGTTGACCTTTTGCAGATGCAGCGCCGCCGCCGATACGGTTTCGCCCGCCAGCAGGCGCATGCCGTCCCAGCGGAACAGGTCGCCTTCCAGCGTGACCAGCCGTTGGCCGGGCGTCAGCGTGGATTGCAGCCTTGCCCCGGTCGCGACATCCTTGACCAGCCCGACCTGCGACAGGCGACGCTCCAGCGCCGCCGGCCCCTCGACCTGTGCTGCGATCGAGGCAATGCCCCCGGGCAGCGGATGGGCCGCGCCATAGCCCGGCAGCACGTGCCAGCCCGAGCCATCGCTGGCCAGCCCCGAGGACAGGTCATCTCCCAAAGCCGCGCCAAAGGCCGCCTCATAACCCTTTTCCACCCGGATCAGGTCCAGAAGCGACTCGCCGCCTTTGCCATTGCGCTCAACCAGACGGGTCAGGGCCGCCATTTCGGCATTCAGCGCGGAAAGTTCACCTTCGGCCTCGGCGCGGGTGGCGCGGGCAAGGGCTTCCTCGGCCTCAAGTGAGCCGCGGGCCTCCTCGGCGGCGGACAGGCTGTCCTCGGCGGCCTCGACGCGCTCGCGGGCCTGCTCCAAGGTTTCCTCGGCGGTCGAGCGGGCGGATTGCGCGATGCTCCCGGTTTCAGACGCGGCCTCCAACGTGCCCTCGGCCTCGGAGGCGGCGCGCGTGGCACGGTCAAGCATCTGGCGCAGGTCATGGGCCAGCCGTTCGGCGGATTGGTAGCGCGCGGCCAACCGGGCGGATTCGTCGGTCAACTCGCCCAGCTTGTCTTCGACCTCGCGCAGCGCTTCGCCGGCTTCCTCGGCGGTGCTGGCAGCGGCTTCCAGCTTGGCGTCATGGCCCTGCCCGGCCTTTTCCAACTCGCGCCGTTCCCATTCCAGCCGCTCGATCACCTCGACCGCGTCGCGATTCAGGGCAGATTCGCGTTCGATGTCGCGATCCAGTTGGCTGATGCGGGCCAGCAGCGTCTTGATCGCCTGCGCGGCTCGGGCCTCGGCCTCGTCCAGAGCCTCGCGTTCGACGGTGGCGCGGGACAGGATTGCGGCGGCGACCTGTTCTTCCTCGCGCAGCGGCGGAAGCTGGCGGTCGGCCTCTTCGCGGGCAGAAATGGCGCGTTTCGCTGCGATTTCCGCGTCAGAGGCGGCGCGAATCGCTTCGCGCAGGATCTCGGCGGTCTGGGTACGGGCCTGATCGGCGTCATGCCAGCGGCGATACAGAAGCTGGCCTTCCGCCTTGCGCAGAACGGCGCCGATCTCGCGATACTTGGCGGCGGCACGGGCCTGACGCGCCAGCGAGGCAGCCTGAGAGGACAGCTGATCCAGCGTATCGTCAACGCGGGTCAGGTTGGCCTCGGCCGCGTTCAGCTTCAGCTCGGCCTCGTGCCGGCGCTGATACAGACCCGAAATCCCGGCCGCTTCCTCAAGGATGCGGCGGCGGGCCTTGGGCTTGGCATTGATCAATTCGGAAATCTGCCCCTGCCGCACCAGCGCCGGAGAATGCGCCCCGGTCGAGGCATCCGCGAACAGCATCTGCACGTCGCGGGCACGGACTTCCTTGCCGTTGATGCGATAGGCCGAGCCGGCATCGCGGGTAATCCGACGGGTAACGTCCAGCGCGTCGCTGTCATTCATGCCCGCCGGGGCAAGACGATCCTTGTTATCAAGGGTCAGCGTCACCTCGGCATGGGCGCGCGCGGAACGTCGCGTCGTTCCGGCAAAGATCACGTCCTCCATACCGTCGCCGCGCATGGCCGAGGGGCGGTTTTCGCCCATGACCCAGCGCAAAGCCTCAAGCAGGTTCGACTTGCCGCAGCCATTCGGCCCGACCACGCCCGTCAGCCCTTCATGGATGACCAGATCGGTCGGGTCCACGAAGCTTTTGAATCCGTTCAGGCGAAGTCTGTCGAAGCGCAATGTGGCAAGGCCTTTGATTCACGTGAAATGCGGCAATTCTTGGTGATTTGCGCCTTCAAGTCAATCTTGGCCACCAGATATGGAGGGTCGCGCGCTTTTATCCACAATATTTGAGCGGTGGACCTTGCCCTAGGCCGCGCTAATCTGACGCCATGATTCCCGCGCTGGCCATATTGCTGTCCTTTCAGCTGATCGGAGAGATCGCCGCTCGCGGTCTTGGCCTGACCGTACCGGGGCCGGTCATCGGGATGATGCTGCTGGTCGCAAGCTGCCTGATACGGCCGTCCCTGGCCGAGATGCTGCGCCCGGTCGTACGCGGATTGCTGGCGAACCTGTCGCTGTTTTTTGTCCCCGCAGGCGTCGGCGTCGTCGCCCATATGGCCGAGTTCCGCAGCGACGGCCTCGCCATCGCGCTTGCGCTGACCGTCTCGACGGCACTGGCCATCGTGGTGGGAGCGCTGGTTTTCGTCGGCGTCGTGCGGCTGCTGGGGCGGCACGAATGACCGATGCGGCGCTGATCTGGTCCTATCTGTCGCGCGGGCCGCTGCTGTGGCTGACCGCGACGTTGTTTGCCTATTGGATCGGGGATCGCTGTTTTCGCGCGGCCGGGCGGCAAAGCTGGGCGAATCCGGTCATGGTCGCGGTGGCGCTGCTGGCAGTGCTGCTGGAGCTGACCGGGACCAGCTACCAGACTTACTTCGAGGGCGCGCAATTCGTGCATTTCATGCTGGGCCCGGCCACGGTCGCGCTGGGAATGCCGCTATTCGACAACCTGCACCGGGTCCGCAAGGCGCTGCTGCCACTGCTGGCGGCGCTGACCGCCGGGTCACTAACTGCTGTGGTATCGGTCCTGATGATCGCCAAGGCGACAGGCCTGTCGCCGGTGATGATGGCCAGCCTTGCGCCGAAATCGACCACCGCGCCCGTCGCCATCGGCATTGCCGAGGGGTTGGGCGGGGAACCGACGATCACCGCCGTCCTGGTTTTGCTGACCGGGATTTTCGGCGCGATCATCGCCACACCGCTGCTGAATTTGCTGAAAATCCATGACTGGCGCGCACGTGGCCTGTCCGTCGGGGTCGCGGCGCATGGCATCGGCACCGCCCGCGCCTTTCAGGTCAACGAGACCGCTGGCGCCTTTGCCGGGATTGGCATGGGGCTGAACGCCGTGCTGACCGCGATCATTGCGCCGCTGGTCCTGCACCTGTTCCAATAACGAAAAAGGCCGCCCATGCGGACGGCCCAGATGCGCAGCAGGGGCCGGGATCAGGCGGCGTCTGCCTCTTCGGCGGCGTGGCGGCGTTCGCTTTCCTCGCGCGACAGCGCGACCGAGGTCCGCACGCCTTTGGCCACGAATTCCATCAGGCCTTTCACGACTCGTTCGTTCGGATCGATGCCAGCGCAGGACAGAACCTCGCGGCCATCGCGCGACCGTGCCCAACGTGCAATTTGATCAGGCCCGTTGCCGTATTTTTTGTCATCCGCGATCGCATCATCAAGTGCGGCCAGCACAACGGCGGCAAAAAGCTTGCGGGCACGTTGGCCTTGCTCAAAATTGAATGCCGAACCATCCACGAAATCGCGCATCTACTGTATCCTGTTTTTCTTGCGGTACCGCATCATACCGACCTGACCGATGTCGGGTCGCTACAGTCGCCAGACTGGCGGGCAAGGGGCGACTTAGCCGATCCTGCCAATGATTCGGTATGCCCTAGCCCACATGACAGCCATGCGCCCCGCGCAAACCCAAGCCGATCTTGATCATAGCTTGCGGCAGCTGAAGCTTTCACGACAAACGAAAACGCCCGACAGCCCTTGACAACGCCGGATTGACGATCTGGTTGCGACGGAACGTGCCCGTGGATATAGGGGCCAGCACATGCGGTTCAAGACGCGCGAGCCGCAACATTTTCGCGAAAAGGTCGCCTCGCATGCCCAAGATCAACGGCAATGAAATCAAGCCCGGCCTCGTGCTGGAACATGACGGCGGGCTCTGGGCCGCGGTCAAGGTCAACCATGTCAAGCCCGGCAAGGGCGGCGCATTCGCTCAGGTCGAGCTGAAGAACCTGCGCGACGGGCGCAAGCTCAACGAGCGTTTCCGCAGCGAAGACAAGGTCGAAAACGTCCGCCTGGACAACAAGGACCAGCAATTCCTGTATGAAACCGACGGCCGTCTGGTCTTCATGGACAATGAAACCTTCGAGCAGATCGAGCTGGATGCCGACCTGCTGGGCGACCGCCGCCCCTTCCTGCAGGATGGCATGACCGCCACTGTCGAATATTACGGCGATGAAGCCCTTTCGGTCCGCATTCCGCAGAAAGTCGTCTGCAAGGTCGTCGAGACCGAGCCGGTGCTGAACGGCCAGACCGCCTCGAAAAGCTTCAAACCGGCGATCCTCGACAATGGCCTTCGCGTCATGATCCCGCCCTTCGTCGGCGTCGATGAGGACATCGTCGTGAATACCGAGATGTTCGAGTATTCGGAACGCGCCTGATCCGGTCGCGCCGGGGTCAAACCCGGCGCAACTGCACGATTTCGCGCCAAAGCGTGCGAAATGGCTCTGCCGACAGGGCCGAACGCGCCTATGCTGCAGTCCCGAGTCGCAATGACGGAGCAGCCCATGGCACAACCTGCAATTCGCATCACGCATGAGGATTTCGGCACCTCCGGGCGCTATGCGGCCCAGATTCCCGGTGCCGATGGCGAAGCCGAGCTGACCTGGCATTCCGGCGGACCCGGTGTCATCGTCGCCGACCATACCCTTGCCCCCGACACCATGCGCGGCAGCGGCGTCGCCATGGCGCTGGTCCAGCGGCTGATCGACGACGCGCGGCGGCAGGGGATGCAGATCGTGCCGAGCTGCACCTATGTCCGGGCGCAATTCGACCGCCATCCGGAATGGGCCGAGCTTCGGGCCGGGATCGCCTAAGTCAGGCGCCGCGCCCGCGCAACTCCTCCTCAAGCACCTTCAGAAAGATCTGCGCTGCCGGCGTCGGCTCTCGGTCGCGCAGGGTGACGATGGAATAGGCCGGGACGCTCAGGCCCGGCACGACATCCAGTTCCGTGACCGGACCGCCCTCGCCCGCCTCGGAGAACAGCCGCGCGGCGGAGCTCGACATCACCGCCACCGCCTGTGAGCGCATGACGAAGGCAAAGGACAGCATCAGCGATCCGGTCGAGATCACCGTGCTCGGCAGGGCCAGACCGCGCCCGGTCAGGTAGCGTTCGACCGTGTCGCACAGCATGCTGCCCGTCGGCTGCATCACCCAGTCGAAGGGCAAACATTCCTCCAATGTCAGCCCCTTGCGCCGGGCCAGAGGATGATCGCGGCGCACCACCAGCGACAGCGGCTCGGCCCCGATCGGGATGGTGTCGAACTGGCTGGCCTCGATGCCTTCGGGGACACGGCCGATATACAGGTCCAGATTGCCCGAGAGCAGCCCCGCCACCAGCCGGTCGCTGGAGGTCACCTCGATCTTGAAGCGCAGATAGGGTTCGGATCGCTCAAGGCTGCGCACCACCGGCAGAACCAGATCCAATGAGGGGCCGGTGACCGAACCCACATGCACCGATCCGACGCTGCCGCGATTGATGTCGCGCACCTCGCGGCCCGCCAGATCAAGGTCGCGCAGCATCGACCGCGCCCGCTCGGCCAGCCGTTCCCCTGCCGGAGTCAGGGTGATTCCCCGGCTATGACGCTGCGACAATTGCGCGCCGACGATCCGCTCAAGGTCAGCCAGCAGCCGCGAAGCCGCCGGCTGCGTGATATTCATCAAGGCTGCCGCCAAACTAAGCTGCCCACTGCGCTGAACGGCAACCAAAAGCGCCAATTGCCTCAATTTTATGCCGCGAGAGACCAGCTCGTCGCCAAGATCGCGATTTGTCCGCATCCGTCGCCCCTCGCGTCCATTTCGATGTTAGCGCTAAGATATACCATAATAGGTATATCGAGTTCCAGAAACCGAAATTGACGCCAAACCCTGCACAAAGATAACTTGCGGGCAGGCAAGCGGGGCAGAAGTCCGCTGCCGCGGTGATCGGCCTCGGGACGGGCCCGGACGGCCCGCGAAGTCGGGGGGATGCACCGGAAGATTGCCATAAAGGGCGCCAGAAAAAGCGCCTTCTTCTGTCGTGCCCCATAACGGGAGGAAATTAATTGTTTACCCTTAAGAAACTCGCTCTGGCAGCCGCCTCGGTTGCCGCGCTCTCCGTGCCGGGCATCGCCGCGGCCGAAGGCATGGTCGGCATCTCGATGCCCACCAAGACCTCGGCCCGTTGGATCGCGGACGGCGACAACATGGTCAAGCAATTCCAGGAAGCCGGCTATCAGACCGACCTGCAATATGCAGATGACGACATTCCGAACCAGCTGAACCAGATCGAGAACATGATCACCAAGGGTGTGGACGTTCTGGTCATCGCCGCCATCGACGGCACCACGCTGTCGAACGCGCTGGCAAACGCCAAGGCCGCGGACATCAAGGTCATCGCCTATGACCGCCTGATCCGCGACACCGGCGACATCGACTATTATGCCACCTTCGACAACTTCAAGGTCGGCGTCGAGCAGGCCAACACCCTGGTCGCGGGCCTGAAAGAGCGCTTCCCGAACGTGAAGCCGTGGAACGTCGAACTGTTCGGCGGCAGCCCGGACGACAACAACGCCTTCTTCTTCTATGACGGCGCGATGTCGGTGCTGCAGCCGATGATCGACTCGGGCGAGATCGTGATCCCCTCGGGCCAGCAGGGCATGGACAAGGTCGGCACGCTGCGTTGGGACCCGGCAACGGCCCAGTCGCGCATGGATAACATCCTGTCGGCCAACTACACCGACAAGCAGGTCAACGGCGTGCTGTCGCCCTATGACGGGCTGTCGATCGGTATTCTGTCCTCGCTCAAAGGCGTCGGCTATGGCTCGGGCGACCTGAAGATGCCGATCGTTTCGGGTCAGGACGCGGAACTGCAATCGTCGAAGTCGATCCTGGCGGGCGAACAGTATTCGACCATCTTCAAGGACACCCGTGAGCTGGCGAAAGTCACCGTCGGCATGGTCGATTCGATGATCAAGGGCAGCGAGCCGCAGATCAACGACACCAAGACCTACAACAACGGCGTCAAGGTCGTCCCCTCGTTCCTGCTGCAGCCGGTTCCGGTCACCGCCGCCAACCTGAACGAAGTTCTGGTCGGCTCGGGCTACTACACCGAAGACCAGCTGAAGTAATCTGATCAACCCGCGCCGCCGCAGGGGATGCATCCCTTGCGGCGGCGTATTCCTAAGCTAGGGGCATATGGTAGCGATGGACGCCATTCTGGAAATGCGGGGAATCACCAAGGAATTCCCCGGGGTCAAAGCCCTCGACAACGTCAATCTGGTGGTCAAGCGCGGCGAAATCCGCGCGCTTTGCGGTGAAAACGGCGCAGGCAAATCCACCCTGATGAAGGTTCTGTCGGGCGTCTACCCGCACGGCTCCTATGACGGAGAGATCCTTTACAAGGGAAAGCCGATGGCTTTCCGCAAGATCACCGACAGCGAAGAGCAGGGCATCGTCATCATCCACCAGGAGCTTGCCCTGGTGCCGCATATGTCGATCGCCGAGAACATCTTCCTGGGCAATGAGATCGCCAAGAACGGCGTGATCGACCGCCACGAAACCAACCGCCGCACCGCCGAACTTCTGGCCAAGGTGGGCCTTCGCGAAAGCCCCGAGACCAAGGTCGGCGAGCTGGGCATGGGCAAGCAGCAGCTGATCGAGATCGCCAAGGCGCTGTCGAAAAAGGTCGAACTGCTGATTCTGGACGAGCCGACCTCGTCGCTGAACGAACATGACAGCGCCGCGCTGCTGCGCCTGCTGGACAGCTTCCGCGAACAGGGCATGACCGCGATCATGATCTCGCACAAGCTGAACGAGATCTCCGAGGTCTGCGACAGCCTGACGGTCTTGCGCGATGGGGCCACCGTGTCGCATCATCAGGGCATGGTTCCCGAAAGCCAGATCATCAAGGACATGGTCGGCCGTTCGATGGACGACCGCTACCCGCCGCGCGAACCCAAGATCGGCGAGGTGATCATGCAGGTCCGCGACTGGACCGTGGCCGAGGAAGGTGGCGATGGCCGCCTGCTGGTCGACAATGCCAAATTCGACCTCAAGCGCGGCGAAGTCCTGGGCATCGCCGGCCTGATGGGCGCGGGCCGCACCGAACTGGCGATGAGCATGTTCGGCCGCTCGGTCGGCGTGTTCCGCAAGGGCTCGGTCAAGATCAATGGCAAGGATGCCGATCTGAGCACCGTGTCCAAGGCGATCAAGGCTGGCCTTGCCTATGTGACCGAGGACCGCAAGTCGCTGGGCCTGGTGCTGGAAGACAGCATCCGCCGCAACATTCCGCTGGCCAACCTTGCCGGTGTCGCGCGCTACGGCGTCATCGACCACCACAAGGAAGGCAAGGTCGCGCAGGATTACCGCAAGGCAATCAATATCCGCGCCCCTTCCATCGATCAGGCGACGATGAACCTGTCGGGCGGCAACCAGCAGAAAGTCGTGCTGGCGAAATGGCTGTTCTCTGAGCCGGAAATTCTGATCCTCGACGAGCCCACGCGCGGCATCGACGTGGGCGCGAAATACGAAATCTACACCATCATCCGCGACCTTGCTGCCGCGGGTAAGTCCATCATCGTGATTTCTTCTGAAATGCCCGAGCTTCTGGGCATCACCGACCGCATCATCGTGATGAACGAGGGCCGTCTGGTGGGCGAGATGCCCACCTCCGAGGCGACCCAGGAACGCATCATGTCGGTCATCATCAAGTCAGGCCACGACCTGACCGAGGAAGACATCACCCCCGAAGAGATCGAGGCAGAGACCGCCCATGTCTGATACCACAACCGATCGCGGCAGCGACACGTTCGGCTTCATCCGCCGGAACATGCGCCAATATGGCATCCTGTTCGCCCTTGTCATCATCATGGCCTTCTTTCAGGTCGTGACCGGCGGCATCCTGTTCCGTCCGGTGAACCTGACGAACCTGTTCCTGCAGAACAGCCATATCGTCATCATGGCGGTCGGCATGCTGCTGATCATCGTGGCCGGTCACATCGACCTGTCCGTCGGCTCGGTCGCGGCCTTTGTCGGCGCGCTGGCGGCGATCATGATCGTCAAGATGGGGCTTCCGGTCCCGTTGGTGGTCGTGCTCAGCCTGGTCGCAGGCGCCCTGATCGGCGCGGCGCAGGGCTACTGGATCGCCTATTGGAAGATTCCGTCTTTCATCGTGACGCTGGCTGGCATGCTGGTGTTCCGCGGTCTGACCATGTGGGCGCTGCAGGGCCAGTCGATCGGCCCCTTCCCCAAGGAATTCCAGATGATCGCCTCGGGCTTCATCCCGGACTTCTTCGGGCCGGACAAGCCGAACACGCTGTCGCTGATCCTCGGCTGGGGGGCGGCGCTGGTGATCCTGTGGCTGCAGGTCCGCAACCGCAAGCGCCAGGAAGCCGTCGGCATCGCCGATGAGCCCTTTGCCTTCTTCGTCGGCAAAAACGCCCTGATCTTTGTTGCGCTGGCCTGGATGACCTGGGCGCTGGCCAACTTCCGCGGCCTGCCGAACGTCTTCATCGTCATGGCCGTTCTGGTCGCACTGTATTCGTTCATCTCCGAGCGCACCACGCTGGGCCGTCGCATCTACGCCATCGGTGGCAACGAGAAGGCTGCGAAGCTCTCGGGCATCAATGTCGAGCGCATCACCTTCCTGACCTTCGTGAACATGGGCATGCTGGCCGCGCTGGCCGGTCTGGTCGTCTCGGCACGTCTGAACTCGGCCACGCCGAAAGCCGGTGTCGGCTTCGAACTGGACGTGATCGCGGCGGTCTTCATCGGCGGCGCGTCGATGTCGGGCGGTGTCGGCACGGTGATCGGCGCAATCGTCGGCGCTTTCATCATGGGCGTCATGAACAACGGCATGTCGATCCTTGGCATCGGCATCGACTACCAGCAGGTCATCAAGGGCCTGGTCCTTATGGCCGCCGTCATCTTTGACGTCTCGAACAAGAGAAAATCGTAATGTCCTTCAAACCCGCTGAATGGCCGCGCAAGCTGCGGTCGCAACATTGGTATGGCGGCAATTCGCGCGACACCATTTACCATCGTGGCTGGCTGAAGAACCAAGGCTACCCTCATGATCTGTTCGATGGCCGCCCGGTCATCGGCATCCTGAACACCTGGTCGGACCTGACGCCCTGCAACGGCCACCTGCGTGAGCTGGCTGAAAAGGTGAAGGCCGGGATCTGGGAGGCCGGTGGCTTCCCGGTCGAGGTTCCGGTGTTCTCGGCGTCGGAAAACACCTTCCGCCCGACCGCGATGATGTATCGCAACCTCGCCGCCATGGCGGTCGAGGAAGCGATGCGCGGCCAGCCGATCGACGGTGCCGTCCTTATGGTCGGCTGCGACAAGACCACGCCTTCGCTGCTGATGGCTGCTGCCTCGACCGATATTCCGTCGATCGTGGTCACCGGCGGTCCGATGCTGAACGGCTGGTTCCGTGGCGAGCGTATCGGCTCGGGCACCCATCTGTGGAAATTCTCGGAGGCCGTGAAGGCTGGCGAGATGACGCAGGACGAGTTCCTTGAGGCCGAACAAGCGATGAGCCGTTCGTCCGGCACCTGCAACACCATGGGCACTGCGTCGACGATGGCGTCGATGGCGGAAGCCCTCGGCATGGCGCTTTCGGGCAATGCCGCGATCCCGGCGGTGGATAGCCGTCGCCGCGTGATGGCGCAGATGACCGGCCGCCGCATCGTGCAGATGGTCAAGGATGACCTGAAGCCCAGCGACATCATGACCAAAGAGGCGTTCGAGAACGCGATCCGCTGCAATGGAGCGATCGGCGGCTCGACCAATGCCGTGGTCCACCTGCTGGCGATGGCGGGCCGCACCGGAGTCGAGCTGACGCTGGACGATTGGGACCGCTGTGGCCGCGACGTCGCGACCATCGTGAACCTGATGCCCTCGGGCAAATACCTGATGGAAGAGTTCTTCTATGCCGGCGGCCTGCCCGTCGTGCTGAAGCGTCTGGGTGAAGCCGGCCTTCTGCACAAGGACGCGCTGACCGTCTCGGGCGAAAGCATCTGGGACGAGGTCAAGGACGCCAAGAACTGGAACGAGGATGTCATCCTGCCGGTCGAGAAGGCTTTGACCCAACAGGGCGGCATCGCGGTCCTCAAGGGCAACCTCGCGCCGCTGGGCGCGGTGCTGAAGCCCTCGGCCGCGTCCCCGCATCTGATGCAGCACCGTGGCCGCGCCGTGGTCTTCGAGGATATCGACGACTACAAGGCCCGGATCAACGATGACGATCTCGACATCGACGAGACCTGCATCATGGTCATGAAGAACTGCGGTCCCAAGGGCTACCCGGGCATGGCCGAGGTTGGCAATATGGGCCTGCCGCCCAAGGTGCTGAAAAAAGGCATCACCGACATGGTCCGCATTTCCGATGCGCGCATGTCTGGCACGGCTTACGGCACGGTTGTCCTGCACACCTCGCCCGAAGCCGCGCGCGGTGGCCCGCTGGCCATCGTTCGCAGCGGTGACTTCATCGAACTGGACGTGGCGAACCGCCGCCTGCATCTGGACCTGAGCGACGAGGAAATCGCCGCCCGTCTGGCCGATTGGAAGAACCCGGTCGAACCACCCGCCTCGGGCTATGCACGGATGTTCCATGACCATGTCGAGGGCGCCGATACCGGGGCCGATTTCGACTTCCTCAAAGGATGCCGCGGAAGCGAGGTGGGACGTGACAGCCACTGATCTGGCCATTATCGGCTTCGGCAAGATTGCCCGTGAACAGCACCGTCCCGCGTTGGAGGCCTCATCGGCCTTCAACTTCGCGGCGACGGTTGATCCGTTCAACACGGCCGAGGGCATCTCCTCCTACAAGGACGTGACGACTTTCCTGGCCGAGCGCCCGGAAGTCGGCGCGGTCGCGCTTTGCACGCCGCCGCAGGTCCGCTTCGCCGTCGCGCGCGAAGCGCTGCTGGCCGGTCGCCACGTGCTGCTGGAAAAACCGCCGGGCACCACCGTGTCCGAGGTGATGACGCTGCAGCGCATCGCCAAGGAACAGGGCAAGACGCTTTTCACCGCATGGCACAGCCAATTCGCCCCCGGCATCCCCGGCGCGCGGGACTGGCTTTCGGACCGCAAGATCACCGCAATCACGGTGACCTGGCGTGAGGACGTGCGCCGCTGGCATCCCGGTCAGGACTGGATCTTTGCCCCCGGCGGGACCGGCGTCTTTGACCCCGGCATCAACGCCTATTCGATCCTGACCTATATCCTGCCGGTCGGCCTTTACACGACCGAGGCCGCGCTGGAATTCCCGGAAAACCGCGACACGCCGATCGCCGCTCAGCTGAAAATGCTGACCGAAGAAGGCGCACCGGTCGATCTGGACTTCGATTTCCGCGAGACCGGCGTGCAGACCTGGGACATGCGGATCGAGACCGATCGCGGCGTGATGGAGCTGTCGCAAGGCGGCGCGACCATTACCGCGGACGGCGAGGTGCTTTCGGCCGAAGGCGCGCTGGCGGGCGAATATGACCGCATCTATGCCCGCTTCGCTGAACTCATCGCTGCGGGCGAAAGCGATGTCGACGTGGCACCGTTCCGCCATGTCGCCGATGCGATGATGCTGGGCCGCCGGGTCCAGTCGGAAGCCTTCGAATGGTAAGGCCGAACTGGATCGCAGTCGATTGGGGCACCACCCGGCTGCGCGTCTGGGCCATGAACGACTCCGAGGTGCTGGAAAACCGCTCCTCGGACAAGGGCATGGGTAGCCTTGACCGCGACGGCTTCGAACCCGCGCTTCTGGAACTGGTCGAGGACTGGCTGGGCGACCAGCCGGTCCCCGTCATCGCCTGCGGCATGGTCGGTGCCCGCACCGGCTGGGTCGAGGCGGAATACCGCCCCACCCCCTGCACCCCGCTGGACCCGCTGCGCGCCACCCGGCCCGTCGTGCGCGATCCTCGCCTTGACGTACATATCCTGCCCGGCCTGTCGCAGATCGACCCGCCCGACGTGCTGCGCGGCGAGGAAACCCAGATCGCGGGCTTCATCGCGCAGAACCCGGACTTTCAGGGCACGCTTTGCCTGCCCGGCACGCATTGCAAATGGGTCATTATCTCGAACGGTCAGGTCGAGGGTTTCCACACCTTCATGACCGGCGAGGTCTATGCGCTGCTGTCGCGCCAATCGGTGCTGCGCCTGACCATTGGCGACGCCAAGCCCGACCTGCCCGGCTTCCTTGAGGCCTCGGCGCAGGCGGCGACCAATGCCGACATGGCGGCGGCAGGGCTGTTCCCCCTGCGTGCAGCGGCGTTGTTGAACGGGATGACCCCGGAACAGGGCGCGGGGCGGCTTTCGGGCCTGCTCATCGGGTCCGAGTTGGCAGCGGCGCATCCGCTTTGGCATGGCCGTCGCGTCATCATCATTGGCGCACCGGAACTCTCGGCGCTTTACGCGCAGGCCTTGACGCAGGCCGGTGCCGATGCGCATCAAATGGACGGCGGCGAATTGGTCCTTGCCGGACTGACCGCTGCCGCTTCCGCCCTGACGAGGACCCCATGACCCAGCCCATTATCGCCATCTTGCGCGGCCTGACCCCCGCGGACGCCCTGGCCGTCGGTCAGGCGCTGATCGACGCCGGCATCGACCGGATCGAAGTCCCGCTGAACTCGCCCGATCCGCTGGAAAGCATCCGGCTGATGGCGACCGCCTTTGCCGGTCAGGCGACGATCGGCGCGGGCACCGTGCTGACTGTCGAGGATGTGGCCCGGGTCGCGGATGCCGGCGGGCGGATGATCGTCTCGCCCAATGCGAACCCCGAGGTCATCCGCGAGAGCCGCCGCCGTGGGCTGGAATCCTATCCGGGCGTCTTTACCGCCACCGAATGCTTCACCGCGATCGACGCCGGTGCGACCGGGCTGAAACTGTTCCCCGCGGATCAGGGTGGCATCGGCGTGCTCAAGGCGTTGCGCGCCGTGCTGCCCCGCGACATGCCGGTCTATGCAGTGGGTGGCGTTGGTCCCTCGAACTTTGCCGACTGGTACGCCGCCGGTGCGCAGGGTTTCGGCATCGGGACCTCGCTTTACAAGCCCGGCGACAGTGCCGAGTCCGTCGGTCAGCGTGCGCGCGAGATGGTCGCAGCGCTTCCGGCATGAAATACACCCTGTTCGATCCCCGAGCCTGCCTGCTGGGCGAAGGTGCCTTCTGGCATCCCGAACGTCAGCAGGCCTTCTGGTTCGACATTCTCGGTCGCCGGATGCTTAGCCGCAAGGATGGGCGCGAGCTGGAATGGCGCTTTGATGAGCGCGTCTCGGCTGCAGGCTGGATCGATCATGACACGCTGATCATCGCCAGCGAAACGGCTCTGTTCCGTTTCAACCTCAAGAATGGCAGCCGTGAGGATCTAGTCCCGCTAGAGGCCGACCGCCCGGACACCCGTTCCAATGACGGGCGCGCCGATCCGCAGGGCGGCTTCTGGATCGGGACGATGGCGGTAGATGCGAGCCCCGGTCAGGGCGCAATCTATCGCTACTACAAGGGTGAGTTGCGCAAGCTTTTCGCGCCGATCTCGATCAGCAACGCAATCTGCTTCTCGCCCGATGGCACGCTGGCCTATTTCGCCGATACCGAAGAACAGACCGTCTGGGTCCAGGATCTGGATGGCGACGGCTGGCCCAAGGGCGACAAACGGGTCTTTCTGGATCTGCGCGGCACCGAGGAATATCCCGATGGCGCGGTCACCGATGCCAAGGGCAACTTCTGGAACGCGCGTTGGGGTACCGGGCGGCTGGTCTGCCACGCGCCGGACGGGCGGCTGCTGGATCAGGTCGAGGTGCCCTCGAAACAGACCACCTGCCCCGCCTTCATCGGTGAGCATCTGGACCGCATCCTGCTGACCAGCGCTGCGGTCGATCTGGGCGGCGCGCAGGACGGGCGCAGTTGGCTGGTGATGCCGAACGGTCCAAGGGGCCGACCGGAACCGCAGGTGCTGGCATGACCCGCGAGGTATTCGGCACCCTGCCCGATGGCCAGACCGTCGAGCGCATCACCATCAGCGCGCATGGGCTGACGCTGTCGGTGCTGACGCTGGGCGCGACGGTGCAGGACCTGCGGCTGGAGGGGGTTGATCACCCGCTGGTCTTGGGCTTTCCCGCGCTGGAACCCTATCTGGGTGAGGGTCGCTATGTCGGGGCCATTGTCGGGCGTTGCGCCAACCGCATCGCGCGCGGCCATGCCCGGATCGATGACCTGACACTGGAACTGGACCGCAACGAGGCGGGCCGAACCACGCTTCATGGCGGCTCGGACGGGACGGGCACGCGCAATTGGGCCGTGGGCGAGATCTCGGCAGATGCGATCGCGCTGTCGGATTATCTGCCTGACGGGCATATGGGCTTTCCCGGCGCGATGCTGGTCCATGTCCGCTATCGGCTGCTGCCCGGTGCGGTGTTGCAGATCGAGATGCTGGCCACCTCCAGCGAAACCACTTTGTGCAATTTCGCTCAGCACAGCTATTTCAACCTCGATGGCAGCGACAGTATCGCCGATCACGTGCTGACCATCCCGGCGGAAAGCTGGTTGCCGGTGGATGACACGCTGATCCCGCTGGGCGATCCCGCCCCGGTTCAAGGCTCGCATCTGGACTTCCGCACGCCCGTGCGTCTGGGTGAGCGGTTGGACGGGCCGCTGATCGATCACAACCTGTGCCTGTCCGAGCACAAGCATAAGCTGACCCAGCCTGCCGCCACGCTTGAGGCCGGGGGACTGCGGATGCAGATCGCCTCGACCGAGCCGGGGATTCAGGTCTATGCCGCCGATCACATGCGCCCCGGCGCAACGGGAATCGGTGGTCGTCCTTATGGCCAACATGCCGGAATTGCGTTGGAATCGCAGCTGTGGCCCGATGCGGTGCATCATCCCGGCTACCCGTCGGTGCTGCTCTCGCCGGGGCAACTCTATCGCCAGACCACCAGCTTCAGTTTCACCCGCGTGACAAGCAGTTGACGCAGGGGTAGCCTTCAACCGAAATGGATGCGAGGAGGACGATCATGGCCACTTCATCCACTGAATCCGAGCCGTCGCGCCCGGACACCATCATTGCAGCCGATCAGCCTGCCGCGATGCAGATGTACGGTTTGCTGCGCCGGCGCATCATCGCCGCCGACCTGCTGCCCGGCACCCGCCTGTCGGAACAGGAGATCGCCGACCAATACGACCTGTCGCGCCAACCCGTGCGCGAAGCCTTCATCCGCCTTGCCGGAGAGGGCCTGATCGAGGTCCGTCCGCAGCGCGGGACCTATGTCTCGCGCATCGACATGGATTGGGTAATGGGCACCCGCTTCATCCGCGAGTCGGTCGAGGCCGATATCGTCCGCCTTGCCGCCCGGCTGGCGCAACCCCAGCAGATCGTCGCGCTCCGCGAGATCCTTGAGCGGCAAGAGGCCATTGCGCAGGGCGATGCCAAGGCGCTGGTGACCCTGGACGAGGAATTCCATTACTCGCTGGCCGCAATCGCCGGTCAGACGCTGGTCTGGCGGCATCTGCAGGGACTCAAGATGCATCTGGACCGGGTGCGGCATCTGGTCTCGGCAGTGTCGCCCAAGGACGTGATGCTGGACCAGCACCGCGCCGTGGTCGATGCCATCGCCGCAGGCGATTCCGACCGTGCCGAAAAGGCGATGCGGCTGCATCTGCGTAGGGTCTTTGGCGACCTGCCGGCGATCATGCAGCTTTCACCGCAATATTTCGACAAGGCCGAAATGCTATCCTCGCGTATGCATTACGATCCGGCAGTGAATGCCTGAAATCCCTGTCCGGGCGCTGGTCAGCCGTCTGCACCGTTGACAATGTATACATGAATCACTGATCTTTCCCTTGGGAGAGGCCCGGTAACGCCGTGCCACAAGGGAGGAAAATCATGAATCGCAGAGCTGTTCTGCCGCTGATGGCGGCTGCGCTGTCGCTGGGGCTTGGTGTTGCCCCGGCCATGGCCGAATATCCCGAACGTCCGATCGAGATGATCGTGCCATGGGGCGCAGGCGGCGGCACCGATGCCGTCGGCCGCATCTTTGCCCAGATCCTGCAGGAAGAACTGGGCAAGCCGGTGAACGTGGTGAACCGCACCGGCGGCTCGGGCGTGGTCGGCCACAGCGCCATCTCGCGGGCCAAGCCTGACGGCTATACCATTGGCGTCATGACCATCGAAATCGACATGATGCATTGGCAGGGCCTGACCGACCTGACCTACAAGGATTTCGACATTCTGGCGCTGGTCAACGCCGATCCCGGCGGCATCATGGTCGCCGAGGATGCGCCGTGGAAGGACGCGGCAGCGCTGCGCGACACGATCAAGGCCGACCCGGCCGGGACGGTGAAGGCATCCGGCACCGGTCAGGGCGGCATCTGGCACCTGAACCTGCTGGGCTGGCTGATGTCCGAGGGCATCCCGGTCACGGCCGTGCCCTTCGTCCCCAGCCAAGGTGCCGCAGCGGGCCTGACCGACATGGTCGCGGGCGGCGTGCAGATGGTGCCGTCGTCCCTTGCCGAGGGCCGCTCGCTGATCGATGCGAAGCGTGTCCGCGCGCTGGCCAGCATGTCGGATGAACGCCAATCGCTGTTCCCCGACACGCCGACGCTGAAAGAAGCGACCGGATCGGACTGGAAACTGGCCGTCTGGCGCGCCATCGCCGCGCCCAAGGACATGCCGCCCGAAGCGCGCGCGAAGCTGATCGAGGCCATTGAAAAGGCCTATAACAGCGATGCCTATCAGAACTTCATGAAGGAACGCGGCTTCGGCCTGCGTTGGGCCGGCCCCGAGGAAGCCACCCAGATCGTCGCCGCCGATGACGCCAGCCTTGGCGATGTCATGAAAAAGGCCGGTCTGGCCAAGTGACGACCGGGCCGCGGGGCGCAATCCCGCGGCCTTTTTCATGCAAGCGAAGGGGGATCTGGCATGAGACTGGGGGACCGCGCGCTTGGCGCGCTGACATTGCTGGGGGCGATCGGGCTGTTCTTTGCCTCGCGGCAATTCTCGCCCATACCGGGACAGAAATACGGGGCCGAGACACTGCCGCTGGTCATCTCGATCCTGGCCGGGGCAGTCGGCATCTGGCTGCTTGTGCAGGGCCTCGCCACTGAGCGCAGCGCGGCGCTGACGACCACGCCCGACTGGGCGCGCGAGCCCGCAGCCTGGGCCAAGATCGCGGCGGCCATTATCGTCATCGCGGGCTATATCCTTGCCTCGGACTGGCTGGGTTTCACCATTTCAAGCCTGATCCTTGTCGCAGCGCTGATGCTGCTGACCGGAACCCGGCTTCTGACCGCGTTACCGGTCGCGCTGGCCACGGTGATCGTGGTGCAATTCGCCTTTGGCAAGCTGCTGCTGGTGCCGCTGCCGCGCGGCGAATTCCTGTCTTTGCCGTGGTGAGGTGACAATGAGCGTTCTTGCCCAATCCTTCGCCATGGTCTTCGACCCGCAGGTGCTGCTGGTCATGTTGCTGTCAGGCGCCTTCGGCCTGTTCGTCGGCGCGATCCCCGGTCTGACCGCGACCATGGCCACGGCGCTGCTGGTCCCGATCACCTTCTTCATGGAGCCGATCGCCGCCATCGCCTCGATCGTCACCGCCTCGGCCATGGCGATCTTTTCCGGCGACATTCCTGGCGCGCTTCTGCGCATTCCGGGCACCCCCGCCTCGGCTGCCTATGTCGAGGATTCCTACCGCATGACCCGCGCCGGCCGCGGCCCCGAGGCATTGGGTGCGCTGCTGGTGTTTTCGGTCATCGGCGGTATTTTCGGCACCATCGTCCTGATCGTCGCCTCGCCGATATTGGCGGAAATGGCGCTGAAATTCTCGTCCTTCGAGTATTTTTGGCTGGTGCTGCTGGGCCTGTCGGCGGCGATCTTCGTGTCGCCCGGCTCGGTCCCACGCGGGCTGGTGGCGCTGATCATCGGATTGGTCGCGGCCTCGGTCGGCATGGACAACCCCACCGCCGAGCCGCGCTTTACCTTTGGCAATCTCGATCTTCTGGGCGGGATTTCCTTCATCCCGGCGATGATCGGGCTGTTCGCGCTGGCCGAGGTGTTTCGCTACTTCGTCCACGGGCACAAGCTGGGCGCACCGCTGCGCCCCTCGACCAAGGGCATGCTGCGCAGCCAGATCGGGGTCCTGCGCCGCTACCCGAAACAGATGCTGCGTGGCAATATCACCGGTACGCTGATCGGCGCCCTGCCCGGTGCAGGCGCCGACATCGCCGCCTGGATCAGCTATGCCATGTCCAAGCGCTTCTCGCGTGAGCCGGAAAAATTCGGCAAGGGACATGTCGAAGGTCTGGTCGAGGCCGGAGCCTCGAACAATGCCGCCGTCAGCGGGGCGTGGATTCCGGCGCTGGTCTTTGGCATCCCCGGCGACTCGATCACCGCCATCGTCATCGGCGTACTGTACATCAAGGGCATGAATCCCGGCCCGACGATCTTCATCAATCAGGCCGAGCTGATCAACGCGCTGTTCATCGTCTTCCTGCTGGCGAACCTGCTGATGATCCCGCTGGGCTGGCTGGCGATCCGCGCCTCGACCACGATCCTTGCGGTGCCGCAAAAGATCCTGATGCCGATCATCACGCTGTTCTGTATCGTCGGAGCGTTCGCCATCACCAATTCGGTCTTCGGCATCATCCTGATGCTGGCTTTCGGCGTGCTCGGCTTCCTGATGGAGGAAAACGACATCCCCATCGCCCCCGCCATTCTGGGGCTGGTGCTTGGCCCGCTGCTGGAACAGCATTTCATCACTTCGATGATCAAGGCGGACGGAAACCTGCTTTCGTTCTTTGAGCGACCGATCGCAGCCGGTTTGGGCATCTTCACCATCCTCGTCTGGTGCGCGCCGCTGATCCGTCGCATCCTCATCCGCCGCAAGGAGGCGCTGACATGACCCTTTCCACCGCCGTTATCGGCCTTGGCTCGATGGGCCTGGGCGCGGCGCTGTCGCTGGCCCGTGCCGGTCTGCCGGTGCGCGGCCTCGACCTTAAC
This sequence comes from Paracoccus sp. PAR01, assembly GCF_014851995.1. Classification (NCBI taxonomy): domain Bacteria; kingdom Pseudomonadati; phylum Pseudomonadota; class Alphaproteobacteria; order Rhodobacterales; family Paracoccaceae; genus Paracoccus; species Paracoccus sp. PAR01. The sequence goes on along the minus strand of NZ_JACVAW010000009.1, from coordinate 157,670 downwards.
CCCGCGCCCTGCGCGGAACTGGCCGAGGCAGGAGGGACCATCGCCACCACCCCCGCAGAGGCCGCAAGCGAGGCAGGCGCGGTCTTCATCTATGTCGTGAATGCGGCCCAGACCCGAACCGTGCTGTTTGGCGAAAACGGAGCGGTCGCGGCGGCCCGGCCCGGAACCGTCTTCGTTCTTTGCCCGACCATGCAACCCGATGATACCACAGCCATTGCGGAGGATCTGGCACAGGCGGGCATGCTGGCCATAGACGCGCCGGTTTCAGGCGGCGCGGCCAAGGCCCGCGACGGCGCGATCAGCATCATGGCCTCGGGTCCTCCCGCGGCCTTTGACCGTATCCAGCCCGCGCTTGACGCCATCGCGGCCCGTGTCTTTCGCCTTGGCGACCAGCCGGGCGCGGGCAGCCGGATGAAACTGGTGAACCAGCTTCTTGCCGGTGTCCATATCGCCGCCATGGCCGAGGCGATGGTGCTGGCCGCGAAATCCGGCCTAGATCTGGGCAAGGTATACGAGGTCATCACCGAATGCGCCGGCAACAGCTGGATGTTCCAGAACCGCGCGCCGCAGGTGGTCTCGGGCGACTATACCCCGTTCTCGGCGGTGGACATCTTCGTCAAGGATCTGGGCATCGTCACCGATGCCGCCGCCGCGCTGGACACCCCCACGCCGCTGGCCGCAGCCTCGCTTGATCTCTACCGCGCCGCATCAAGTGCCGGACTGGGGCGCGAGGCCGATGCCGCCATCGCCAAGATCCTCGCCACTCAGGCCAGGACCCGCCTGCCCGGCCAAGACGGTTGAATCTCTTCGTTTCCTAAATACCCATTCTGCCCGCGCCATCACCGGCGCGGGTTCAGATCCGGCGCAGCTCCGGCAACCAGCCCAGACTGTCGCCGGTCGCGCCAACGGGCTTGTATTCCGCCCCAAGCGGCCGATCCCAACCAAGATCGCGCAGCACGGCGCAGATATGGCGGTAATCCACCTCGCCATGATCGGGCGTCCCGCGATCGGGAACCGCAGCGATCTGGACATGACCGATCACCGGCAGCAGCCGGGTCAGGCGGCGAGTCAGATCACCCTCCATGATCTGCAGATGATAGCAGTCGAACATCAGCTTCAGGTTCGGATGCCCCAGCCGCTCGATCAGCATCAACGCCTGATCCGAGCGCGACAGGAAATAGCCCGGCGCGTCATAGCTGTTCAACGGTTCGATCAGAATGGTCAGATCGGGCGCGGCGCGGCAGGCATGGTCCAGATTGGCAAGGAAAACCGCCTCGGCCTGCGGCCCTTCGGCCACGCCCGCCATGACATGGACCGAGCCGCAGCCGATGGCGCGGGCGTAAGCGATGGCGCGGTCGATTTCGGCCCGCGCCTCGGCCTCACGTCCCGGAATGGCGGACAGCCCGTTTTCGCCCGGCTGACCGCGCAAGGTGTTCAGCCCCAGCATCGCAAGGCCTGTTTCAGCCAGCGCCGCAGAAACCGCCTCGGGGGCATGGGCATAGGGCCAATGGCATTCGACTGCATCGAAACCGGCGGCAGCAGCGGCGCGGATCGCATCGGGCAGCGCCAGATCCGACCACAGAAACCCCAGATTTGCGGAAAACTGCATCTTTCCTCCCCGAAAGACGAAGGGCGGCGGGGTAATCCCCGCCACCCGTCAGGATCAGGCGCGGCGCACGCTTTGACGCTGCTCGCCCAGACCCTCGATGCCCAGACGGATCACTTCGCCGCCGTTCAGATAGACCTGCGGGTTCTGACCCATGCCGACGCCCGGAGGGGTGCCAGTGGTGATCACGTCGCCCGGCATCAGCGTCATCAGCTTCGAGCAATAGGCCACCAGAGTCGCCACGTCGAAGATCATCGTTTTGGTCGAGCCGTCCTGATAGCGTTTGCCATCGACCTCCAGCCACATCGACAGGTTGCCCGCATCCGGCACCTCATCGCGGGTCACGACATAGGGGCCGATCGGGCCAAACGTGTCGAAGCCCTTGCCCTTGTCCCAGGTCTGGCCACGCTCAAGCTGCCATTCGCGCTCGGACACGTCGTTGACGACGCAGTAGCCGGCGACATGCTCCAGCGCCTGTTCCTTGCTGACCTTGCGGGCGGTCTTGCCGATGACGATGCCCAGCTCGACTTCCCAATCGGTCTTTTTCGAACCTTCCGGGATGACCACGTCGTCATTCGGGCCGACGATGCAGCTGGTCCATTTGTTGAAGACGACAGGCTCGGCCGGGACCGGCATGCCGCTTTCGGCGGCGTGGTCGGCATAGTTCAGCCCGATGGCGATGAACTTGCGCACATGGCCGACGCAGGCGCCCAGACGGGGCGAGCCTTCGACCACCGGCAGGCTGGAGACGTCGATCGCCGCCAGTTTCGCCAGCCCTTCGGGGGTCAGCACGTCATCGGCGATGTCGGCCACATGGCCCGACAGGTCGCGGATCTGGCCCTCGGCGTCCAGAAGACCGGGCTTTTCCTGGCCCTCGGGGCCATAACGCAGCAGTTTCATCTCTCCTCCTTCTTTCCTTGTTCAGATTGTGACTGTTTAGAAGAAACCGCGATGGCGGAAGCCCGGATCGCGGCAATTCTGTTTCTTCGACCCGACAGCCAAAGCAGCACGCCGCCGGCGATGATGACCAGCGCGCCCAAGAGTGTCGAGGCCCCCGGCACCTGTCCAAAGACCAGATAGCCCGCGACCGAAGCGAAAAGCAGTTGCAGATAGACCACCGGTGCCAGAACCGAGGCATCGGCGATGCGATGGGCCAGCGTGACCAGACTGTGCGACATGCCGCCCACGACGCCGATCAGGCACATCAGCCCGACGATCAGCCAGCTTTGCGGTTGCTCCCAATGCATCATCGCGAAGGGCGCGAGGCAAAGCGCCGCGATGCCGCTGGACCAGACCTGCTGCACGGCCGTCGATTCCGCCGCCAGCTTTCGGCTGAAGATGAAATAGAACGAGGTGCAGATGCAGGCCGTCAGCGAGAACAGGATCGCCGGGTGGAAGTCCGCCTGCCACGGCGCGACGACGATCAGCACGCCGATAAAGCCCACGATGATCGCCAGGAATTGCAGCGGGCTGACCCGCTCACCCAGCATCGGCACGGCCAGAAGCGTGGTCAGGACCGGACCCGCGAACATGACGGCGGTCACGGTGGTCAGCGGCAGATGGCTCAGGCCGACAAAGTTGAAGGCCGTGCTGCCCAGCAGCGCCAGCGAACGCAGGATCTGCAGCCGCGGGTTGATCGAGCGCAGCGTCGAGACGCCCTGCTTCGGCAGCACCGCAACCAGCGTCATCACCAGATGGCCCAGATAGCGGACAAAGGCCACCTGCATCAGCGCCAGCCCCGAACCCAGCAGAAATTTCGCGGTCGTATCCTGCACGGCGAACAACATCACCGCACCGGTCATCAGCAAGAGACCCGTCAGGTTGCCGCCCTTTTTCATGCCCTAATCCTGCCCCTCGTCCGTTTCCTCGCGGAAATGGTCCTCGATATTGGCGATCATCGCGCCCAGATGGGCGCCGATCTCGGCCTTGATGGCGGCCACGTCCCGGGCGTGCAGCGCGGCGTGGATCGCCTTGTGCTGGCGCAGCACCCGCCCCCGCGACAGCTTGCGGCGGGCCGACAGGTAGCGCGCCCGCCACAGCCGGGCCATGTAGGAGGCGTGGGTTTCCGCCAGCGCCGCATTATGCGAGGCAGCGACAATTGCGGAATGGAACTGCATGTCCAGCTCGAACACGTCCAGCGTGTCGGCCTCGCCATAGATTTCCTCGATCCGGTCCTTCAGCGCGCCGATGGCAGAGATCTCGCCCTCAGTGGCCTTTTCGCATGCCAGTTCACCCGACAGCAGCTCCAGCGCGTGCAGCACCCGGATCTGGTCGATGATCTCGGCCAGCGAAGGATCGGCGACGATGGGGCTGCGCAGGGGACGCAGTTGCACCAGCCCCTCTTTCGCCAGAATGCGGATCGCCTCGCGCATTGGGGTGCGCGAAACGCCCTGCCTTTCGGCATTGTCGCGTTCCTTGATCGTCGCGCCCGGCGGCAGATTGCCGCGCAGGATTTCGCGGCGCAGCTCATAGGCGATGGCCTCGGCCAAACTATCCTCGGTCATCGCCCTGCCCATCAGTTCACCGGCGTCACAAGCGCCTGCCCGGCCAGATGCGCACGGACATTCTGGCGCTGCAGATCGCCCATCGCCGCGCGGGTTTCAACGGTGGCCGAACCGACATGCGGCAGGATCGTGGCATTGGGCAGCGTCAGGAAGCGCGGATCGACATTCGGCTCAGCCCGGAACACGTCCAGCGCCGCGCCGCGCAGCCGACCCTGTTCCAAGGCGTCCAGCATCGCGGCCTCGTCCACGACCGAGCCGCGGGCGATATTGACGATGATCCCGTCAGGCCCCAGCGCGTCGATCACCGCTGCCGAAACGAAGCCCTCGGTCTCGGGACCGCCGACGACGGCAATGACCAGATCATCGACCGCGCGGGCCAGTTCCACGGGGTCGGCATGATAGGTCCAACCGGAGGGCGCGTCCTTGCGGCTGCGCGACTGGTAATGGATCTCGCATTTGAAGGCGGCCAGCCGGTCGGCGATCTCGCGGCCGATGCGACCCATGCCCAGCACGCCGACCTTGCGACCCGACATCTTGCGCGCCAGCGGATAGGCACCGCCCGCGGGCCATTTGCCATCGCGCATCCAGTTTTCCGAAGCCGTCAGCTTGCGCGATTCCATGATCAGCATCGCCACGGCCAGATCGGCCACGTCGTCATTCAGGACATTGGGCGTATTGGTTACGGTGATGCCGCGCGCCGAGGCATCCGTGACATTGATCGCGTCATAGCCCACGCCGAAATTCGCGATCAGCTTCAGCCCCGGCAGCAGGTCCATCACCGCGCCATTCAGCGGGTGATGACCCTTATAGGCAAGGGCCGTGACTTCAGCCCGCAAGGCAGGGGACAGGTCGGCGATCTGCGACAGGTCATCCAGCGGTCGCGCGCCGAATTCATCGGTCAGCGCGGCCACGTCGATATCGGAATACTGGCCCACGGCCAGAACCTTGTTCATACCCACATCCCCTCAGCCGCGCCCGATATAGGGCATGTTGGTCGCCATCACGGTCAGCCACTGGATATTTGCGCCCTCGGGCATCGTGGCCATGTGCCAGACCGAATCTGCGACGGTCTTCACGTCGATGACCGGCTCGATCTTGGTCGAACCATCGGCCTGCGGGACGCCCTTGGTCATGGCGACCGCCATGTCGGTCAGGGCATTGCCGATATCGACCTGCCCGCAGGCGATGTTGAAGGGCCGCCCGTCCAGAGACAGCGTCCGCGTCAGCCCCGTCACCGCATGTTTCGACACCGTGTAGGGGACCGAGCCCGGACGCGGCACGTCAGCCGAGATCGAGCCGTTGTTGATGATCCGCCCGCCCATCGGCTGCTGATTGCGCATCTGACGAAAGGCCGCGCGGGCGCACAGGAACATGCCGGTGATGTTCACATCCGTCACCCGCCGCCAATCCGCGACCGAAATCTCGTCGATCAGGGTCGAGGGCAGGACCGCGCCCGCATTGTTGAACAGGATATCCAGCCGCCCCCAGCTAGAAGCCACCTTGGCGAAAGTCGCATCCACGGCGGCCTCATCGGTCACGTCGCAGGGCAGGATCAGGGCGTTCGGGTTGTCCTCGGCAGTTTCCTGCAGGGCGTCCTCGCGCCGACCGATCAGGCCGACCTGCCAGCCCTCGATCAGGAAACGGCGGGCGGTGGCGCGGCCGACGCCGCTGCCGCCACCGGTGATCAGGATGTTCTTCACGTCTCTCTCCTCCCTTAGAGTGCCGTCAATGGTTGTCGCGTGCCATGGTCTGGCGCACGCGCTGATAGGCGGTGGCCAGTTCAAGGCAGCCCCCCTGCGCCAACTGGCCAACCTCCTTGCGGTAAATCTCCTCCCAAGGCGTCTGGCATTCGAGCACTGGCGGCGTCCACGCCTCCTTGCGGGCCTGCCATTCGGCCTCATCGACCAGCGCGTCCATGCGGCCCGCATTCAGGTCCAGCCGCACAAGGTCACCGGTCTGCAGATAGGCCAGCCCGCCGCCGACCACGGATTCCGGGCTGGCGTTCAGGATCGACGGGCTTTCCGAAGTGCCCGATTGCCGCCCGTCACCCACCGTCGGCAGGTGGTTGATGCCCTGTTTCAGCAGCGCGTCCGGCGGCTGCATGTTCACCACCTCGGCGCTGCCGGGATAGCCGACGCAACCGACATTGCGGATGAACAGGATGCAATGTTCGTCGATACCCAAGGCGGGATCGTTGATGCGGTCGTGGTAATCCTCCGGGCCCTCAAAGACCACCGCGCGGGCCTCGTGGACGCCCTCATTTCCCGGTTGGGACAGGAAGCGCTGGCGGAAATCCTTCGAGATCACGCTGGTCTTCATCAGCGCGGAATCGAACAGGTTGCCGGTCAGGACGATAAAGCCCGCATTCTCGCGCAGCGGGTTGGCATAGGGGCGGATCACCGCCTGATCCTGACTCTCCCAGCCGATCAGGTTTTGGCCCATGGTCTGGCCCGTCACCGTCATCGCCCGCTCATGCAGGCGACCGGCCTTTTTCAGCTCACCCATGACGGCAGGAACGCCGCCCGCATGGAAGAAGCTCTCGCCCAAGAACTCCCCGGCGGGCTGCATATTGACCAGCAGCGGCACGTCAAAGCCCACCTTCTGCCAATCGGTCACATCCAGTTCCACACCAGCATGGCGCGCGATGGCCTGCAGATGCGGCGGGGCATTGGTCGAGCCGCCAATGGCCGCATTGACGATGATCGCGTTTTCAAAGGCTTCGCGGGTCATGACATCGCTGGGCTTGATGTCCTCATAGACCATTTCGACGATGCGCTTGCCGGTCTGGTAGGCCATGTTCATGCGCTCGCGGAAGGGCGCGGGAATGGCCGAGCAGCCGGTCAGCGACATGCCAAGCGCCTCGGCCATGGCATTCATCGTGCTGGCCGTGCCCATGGTGTTGCAATGCCCAAGCGACGGCGCCGAGGCGCAGACGCGCGACATGAACTCATCATAGTCGATCTTACCCTCGGACAGCAGCCGGCGGCTTTCCCAGACGACCGTGCCGGAACCGGCGCGCTTGCCCTTCCACCAGCCATCCAGCATCGGCCCGCCATTCAGCGTGATCGCCGGAATGTCGACCGTCGCCGCGCCCATCAGCATGGCGGGTGTGGTCTTGTCGCAACCGGTGGTCAGCACGACACCGTCCAGCGGATAGCCATGCAGAACCTCGACCAGACCCAGATAGGCCAGGTTGCGATCCAGCGCCGCCGTCGGGCGCTTGCCGGTTTCCTGAATCGGATGGACCGGGAATTCCATCGGGATACCGCCGCCGTCACGGATACCCGCCTTGATCCGGTCCATCAGGAAGACATGGATCTTGTTGCAGGGCGCAAGATCGCTGCCGGTCTGGGCGATGCCGATGATCGGGCGCGCCGATTGCAGCTCTTCGCGCGTGTACTGCTGGTTCAGGTAGCGCTCGATGTACAGCGCGGTCATGCCGGGATTGTTCGGGTTGTCGAACCATTCCTGCGAACGGAAGCGCTTGTTTGCTCTGGTATTTCCCATGGCTTGCCTCATCTCCGGGCTATCGCTTGGCTGACTTGGTATACCAGAATCCGCCAAGGGGAAAGGGGTCCGCTTGCGCCCGCGACAAAATGGTATACCATCCGGCCCGAATTTTTCAGGAGGCCATCATGGCTAAATACGAGGGCATCTGGCCGGTTGCGCCGGTTTCTTTCAACGATGACGGCTCGGTCGATTATGCCGGCATGCGCCGCATTCTCGACTGCATGATCGATCAGGGCGTGGACGGGATCTGCATCCTTGCGAACTTCTCGGAACAGTTCCTGATCTCGGATGCCGAGCGCGAGGAACTGACCCGCGTCTCGCTGGAGCATGTCGCAGGGCGCGTGCCGGTGATCGTGACGATCAGCCATTACTCGACCCCGATCGTGGTTGAGCGTGCCCAGCTGGCCAAGGATCTTGGCGCGGCCCAGGTCATGATGATGCCCCCCTACCACGGCGCCCTGCTGAAAGGCACCGCCGAGCAAACCTTTGAGCAATTCGCCCGCGTGGGTGACGTCGGCATCCCGATCATGATCCAGGACGCGCCGCTTTCGGGCGTCGACCTGCCGGTGCCGCTGCTGGTCCGCATGGCCCGCGAGATCGAGATGGTGAAGCTGTTCAAGATCGAGTGCCCCCGCGCCGCGAACAAGCTGCGCGCGCTGATCGCCGAAGGCGGTGACGCGATCGAAGGCCCCTTCGACGGCGAAGAAGCCATCACCCTGCTGGCCGACCTTGATGCAGGCGCGACCGGGACCATGACCTCGGCGATGATCCCCGACCAGATCAAGCCGGTGCTGACCCATTGGAAGGCCGGCGACCGCGCCGCCGCCACCGCCGCCTATGCCCGCATCCTGCCCGCGGTGAACCACGAAAACCGCCAATGCGGCTTCCTGTCGGCCAAGGCCGTCATGGTCGAAGGCGGCGTGATCAAGTCGGAATTCAGCCGCCACCCGATCCCGGCGCTGCACCCGGCGACCCGCGCCATGCTGATGGATCTGGTCCGCCCGCTGGACCCGGTCGCCCTGCGCTGGGGCAAGTAAGCTGACAGCCCGGTCGCGGCGACGCGGCCGGGCATTTCGACTCTATCGAAACACTGGCGCAAGCCTCGACAGCAATGTATACATAATCCGACCGATACTGGGGAGGATAGGTCGGACATGAAGCTGTTGATCATTGGTGCTGCAGGCATGGTTGGCCGCAGGCTAGCCGAAAACATTCTGAAAACTGGCACGCTGGGCGCGCATCCTGTGGATGCACTGACCGCGTTCGACGTGGTTCCGGCCGATCTGGCCTCGACCGATTCCATCGCCGTCACGGTGAAATCGGGCGATATTTCCGACCGGGCAACGGTCGATGGGCTGGTCACCGACCGTCCTGACGTGATCTTCCACCTTGCCGCCATCGTTTCGGGCGAAGCCGAGGCCGATTTCGACAAGGGCTATGCCATCAACATGGACGGCACCCGCCACCTGTTCGAGGCGATCCGCGCCCAGGGCCCCGACTATCACCCGCGCGTGGTCTATACCTCGTCCATTGCGGTCTTTGGCGCGCCTTTCGAGGAAAAGATCACCGACACGTTCCTGACCGCGCCGATGACCAGCTATGGCGCGCAAAAGATGATCGGCGAGCTGCTGCTGAACGACTATGCCCGCAAGGGTTTCTTCGACGGCGTCGGCATCCGTCTGCCCACCATCGTCGTGCGCCCCGGCAAACCGAACAAGGCAGCCTCGGGCTTCTTCTCGGGCATCATCCGCGAGCCTCTGGCGGGGCTCGACGCCGAATTGCCGGTCGAGGATGACGTGCGCCACTGGTTCGCCAGCCCCGATGCCGCCGTGGGCTTCCTGCTGCATGCGTCCACGATGGACACGGCGCAGCTTGGCGTGCGGCGCTGCCTGACCATGCCGGGACTGTGTTTGTCGATTGCCGAGGTGCTGGAGGCGCTGCGCGAGGTCGCGGGCGACGACGCCGTGGCTCGCGTCAAACGGGTCCCGAATGAGACGATCCGGACCATCGTCGCTGGCTGGCCGCAGGACTTCGCGCCCGACCGCGCACTGGCGGCGGGCTTTACCGCCGACCCGGATTTCCCTTCGATCATCCGGGCGCATATCCGCGATAGCGGCCATGCCACAGGCTGAACCGCCCGTCTCGCGAAGGGCCAAGGGGCGTTCGGCCAGATCGGTCCCCAGTCTGCATGGGCTGACAGAAATGGCCGCGCGCGAACGCGCCTATCACGACCTGCGCTACCGCATCCTGACCGGGCGGCTGGCGCCCGGCACGACATTGCTGGAAACCGAACTGGCCGGGCTGCTGGCTCTTTCGCGCACTCCGGTGCGCGAGGCGGTGATCAAGCTTGAAGAGGAAGGACTGGTCGAGGTTCGCCCGCGCCACGGCGTCACCGTCAAGGCGCTGTCCCTGCAGGATTTCGCGAATATCCTCGACGTGTTTTCGGCACTTGAAGTGCGGGCGTTCGAACTGACCGCCGAGCGCGGGTTGACGCCAGAACAGACCCGCCTGCTGGAACGCATGGTCGAGGATATGGAGGTGGCAACCGCCTCGGGCGACATCGCCCGCTGGTCCGATCTTGACGACGAATTCCATTCCGAAGTGGTAGCTCTTTGCGGCAACCAGCGCCTGCAGACGGCGCTGAACGCCTTCTGGGGCCAGCAATACCGCGCAAGGATGATGATCCTGCCGACGCGGCCATTGCCCGAGGAATCGAATGCCGAACATCGCAGCGTGCTGGACGCGTTGAAACAAGGCGACCGTGCCCTGACCCGCGAAAGGCACAATGCCCATCGCGACCGGGCCGACAAGCAGCAGCTCGAGCTTCTCAGCCGCTCATTGGGGAGCAGCGGACTGGCCTGAGCTTTCCGGAGGAGGGAAAGAGGGAAGAATGAACCAGATCGATCTGAACGGCCGCCTTGCGGTCATCACCGGCGGCGCGCAGGGCATCGGCTATGCCATCGCACAGCGCTTCATCGACAGCGGCGCGCGGGTGATCATTTGGGACCGTGATGGCGATGCCGCCGAAAAGGCCGCCGCCAATCTTGGCGACGCCGCATCCAGCCGTCAGGTCGAACTCAGCGAGGACGCCCAGATCGAAGCCGCGGCGCGTGAGGCTGGCCCGGTCGATATCCTGATCAACAATGCCGGCATCACAGGCGGTAATGGCAAGACCTGGGAACTGGACCCGACCGTCTGGCGTCAGGTGATCGAGGTGAACCTGAACGCGCCCTATGTCGCCTGCCGCGCGCTGGTGCCGGGGATGATCGAGCGCGGCTATGGCCGCATCGTCAACGTGGCCTCCATCGCTGCCAAAGAGGGAAATCCCAATGCTGCGCATTACTCGGCTTCGAAAGCCGGGCTGATTGCACTGACGAAATCGCTGGGCAAGGAACTGGCGGGCACCGGTATTTTGGTCAACGCCATCACCCCCGCCGCAGCCCGCACCCCGATCTTCAACCAGATGACCCAACAACATATCGACTACATGCTGTCGAAAATCCCGATGAACCGCTTTCTTGAGCCCGCCGAGGCTGCCGCGCTGGTCGCCTGGCTGGCATCCGAGGATTGCGCCTTTTCGACCGGTGCCGTCTTCGACATTTCCGGCGGTCGCGCCACTTATTGATCTTGCTGCCGGGGGCTGTCTGCCCCCGGACCCCCGAGGATATTTAAGCAAGAAAGACCAAAGGCGGCCGCTATCAAGCAGGTCGCCTTCTTTCTTGTCCAAATATCCCGGAGGAGTCCGAAGGACGGGGGCAGAGCCCCCACCCTTACTCCTTCACCGCGCCTGTCATCGAGCTGACGTAGTAATCCACGAAGAACGAGTAGAGGATCACCACGGGCAGCGAACCCAGCAGCGCCCCGCTCATCAACGCGCCCCATTCATAGATGTCACCCCGCACCAATTCGGTCAGGACGCCCACCGGAATCGTCTTGTTTTCCGAACTGGAGATGAAGGTCAGGGCGTAGATGAATTCGTTCCAGGACAGCGTGAAGGCAAAGATGCCGGCCGAGATCAGCCCCGGCACTGCCAGCGGCAGCACGATCTTGGTCAGGATCTGCCAACGCGTCGCACCATCGACCAGTGCCGATTCCTCAAGCTCATAGGGGATCGAGCGGAAATAGCCCATCAGCAGCCAGGTGCAGAACGGGATCAGGAAGGTCGGATAGGTCAGGATCAGCGCCAGCTTGGAATCGAAGATGCCGATCTGGAAGACGATCACCGACAGTGGAATGAACAGGATCGACGGCGGCACCAAATAGGCGAGAAAGATCAGAAGCCCGGTGACACGTGCGCCGCGAAAGCGCAGCCGTTCGATGGCATAGGCGGCAAAGACCGAGGCCAGCAACGACAGGAAGGTCGAGCAGACCGCCACGATCAGTGTGTTCCACAGCCAGCCGGGATAGCTGGTCTCGAACAGCAGGTATTTGATGTGATCAAGCGTCGGACCGACCACCCAGAACGGGCTGTGGTTCTGGTAGTCGGTCAGCTGGGCGTTCGGCTTCACCGCCGTGACCGCCATCCAGTAGAACGGGAACAGCAGCACGAAGATGAAGCAGGCCAGCGGCAGCCAGACCAGAAAGATCTTGCGGCCCCGACTTTCGAACTGGTCCAGGCCTTCGTGGTCGTCGGTCACGGTCTGGTCAGCCATCAGTCTGCTCCCTGCTGCCATTTGCGGCGCTGAAGGCCGAAGAAGCTGAATAGGATCGCTGCCAGCAGGAAGGGGATCATGGCGACCGCGATGGCCGCGCCCTCGCCCAGTTGGCCGCCGGGAATGGCGCGCTGGAAGGACAGCGTCGCCATCAGATGCGTCGCGTTCACCGGCCCGCCGCGGGTCAGCACATAGATCAGCTGGAAATCGGTGAAAGTGAACAGCACCGAGAAGGTCATCACCACCGCGATGATCGGCGTCAGCAGCGGCAGGGTCACCCGGCGGAAGCGCTGCCACGGGGTCGCCCCGTCAATGGCCGCAGCCTCATTCAGGGATTGCGGAATGGTCTGCAACCCGGCCAGCAGCGAGATCGCGACAAAGGGAATCCCGCGCCACACATTCGCCGCCATCACCGACAGCCGCGCGTTCCACGGATCGCCAAGGAAGTTGATCGGCTGGCTGATGATGCCCCATTTCATCAGCACCCAGCTGATGATCGAGAATTGTGAATCGAAGATCCACCAGAAGGCCAGCGCCGACAGCACCGTCGGCACGACCCATGGCAGCAGGATGATGGCCCGGAAGAAGTTCTTGCAGGGGAGGTGCCGGTTCAGCAGCAGCGCCAACCACAGGCCCAGCCCAAATTTCAGCACCGAGGCAACAATGGTGTAGAAAAGCGTGTTGAAGACCGACAGCCAGAAGACCGGATCATCCATCAGCCAGGCGTAGTTTTCCAGCCCGATCCATTGTCCGGCGCGACCGATCCGCGCGTCGGTAAAGCCCAGCCAGACGCCCAGGCCCAGCGGATAGGTCAGGAAGCACAGCAGGAACGCCGCCGCGGGCAGCATGAACAATAGGCCAAGGCCATTGCGGCTTTCGACAAAGCGTCGCCAGAAAGAGGCGCGCGGTTCGGGCACGGGGGGCATGTTCCTCTCCTTCCGTCAGGAAGGGGGCGCCCGAAGGCGCCCCGATGCGATCAGCGGTAATAGCGCGCGATGCGGCGCTCGGCATTGGCGATGGCTTCCTCGGTCGTGCGCTGACCGGTGACGGCCTCGGCGAACATGTCGACAAGGACGTAATCGGCCATTACGCCCGCCGATGCCGGACCCAGTTTCCCGGCATAGCCATTGGCACGCAGCGATTCCGAGGCTTTGGCATAGGGCGCGTGGATCGGGTTCGAGGTCCAGACCGGGTTATTCGCGAACCCCTTCAGTGCCTGACAGCAATAGGCGCTGGCGCCGGTCAGCCAAGCGTTCATCTGCTCGGGCTGATACATGAACTCCAGATAGGCCTTGGCGGCATTCGGGAACTTGCAATGCTGGAAGATCGAGATGGTCGAGGTCTGGTGCAGTTCGACCGACTTGCCGACCGGGCCGATCGGCAGGTTGCCGGTGCGCAGATCCTCGGCAATCGCCTTGGTCGCCTCTTCCTTGCGGGCCGCGTAGTACAGCGACACGCCATTCGCCGTCAGCGAGATGTCACCCGACAGGAAGGCACGGTTGTTGTTGATATCAAGCCAGCTTTCCGTTCCCGGCACGAAGACCGCGTAAAGCTTCTTGGCATATTCGATCGCCGCAGCGGTTTCGGGGCTGTTGATCGCGACCTCGCCCGCCTCGTTGACGGTCTGGCCGCCGTGGCTCCACAGCAGCCAATGCGCGAAGTTGTTGCCGTCGCCCACCGCCTTACCAAAGGGAAAGCCTGCCGGCGTACCCTTTTCCTTGAGCGCTGTGCAAAGCGCCAGAAACCCTTCGGTATCCTTGGGGAACTCGTCGAAACCGGCGGCCTTCATATGGCTTTCGCGGTAGCAAACGGCGTTGCCGATGGCGCAAAGCGGGGTCGAGATGAACTTGCCATCCTGCTCGCCATAGGCGCGCAGCCCGTCATACCAGCCGCCGTTCTTTTCGCCCAGCATGGTGCAAAGGTCGGTCACGTCGACCAGTTTGTCGGGATACTGGAAGGGGTCGTCGAACCAGCTCATCACCATGTCGGGGCCGGAACCCACATTGGCGGCGACGGCGGCTTTCGGGCGGACATCCTCCCAGCTTTCCTGGTCGATGCGGACCTCGACGCCGGTGGCCTTGGTGAAGGCTGCGGTATTGGCGTTCCACGCCTCTTCCTCGCCCTTGACGAAGGGCACCCAGCGCAGCAGGCGCAGACTGGCGCCCTCTTCGGGGGTGAAGGTCATGCCCCCCGTTTGCGCCATGGCGGGGCGGATGAAGGGGCTGGTCAACACGGCGCCGGCTGCCAGCGCGGCGCCGCCCTGCAAGAGCTTTCTGCGGTCGATGGACATTGCTTAACTCCTCCCAAAGTGCAATGCGGCCGTTTCGCGGCCCGTTATACCCGCCCCGAAGCCGGGACGGGGCCAGTCAATCCGTCACCTGTCAGTCCGTCAGGCGCACCCCGCTATCGGCGTCGAAAAGGTGGATGCCGGCAGGGTCGATGGTGACATGGATCACCTCGCCCGGACGGGCGGTCACGCGGTCGCGGAAGACGCAGGTCACGGGCTCGCCGCCCAGCTTTCCGGCGACATAGGTTTCCGCCCCGGTGGGTTCGGTGACTTCGATCGTCAGGGGAATGTCGCCGCCAAGGGTGATCGCCTCGGGGCGGACGCCATAGATCAGCTTGCGGCCCTCGGGTGCGCGCGGGGTCGGCAGGCGCTGGCCGTCACCGGCGACAAAGCTGCCACCCTCGGCCCGGCCGGGGATCATGTTCATCGCCGGGCTGCCGATGAAGCCTGCCACGAACAGGTTGGCGGGCCGGTCATAAAGATCCAGCGGCGCGCCGATCTGTTCCACCCGCCCGTCATGCATGACCACGATCTTGTCGGCCATGGTCATGGCCTCGATCTGGTCATGGGTGACATAGACGGTCGTGGTCTTCAGCCGGTTATGCAGGTTCTTGATCTCGGTCCGCATCGAGACGCGGAGCTTCGCATCCAGATTCGACAGCGGCTCGTCGAACAGGAAAACCTGCGGATCGCGGACAATGGCCCGGCCCATGGCAACACGTTGGCGCTGACCGCCCGACAATTGCCGCGGGTAGCGATCCAGCAGATGCGCAAGCCCAAGGATCTGGGCGGCGGGCTTCACCTTTTCCTCGATCTCGGCCCGGCCGGCGCCCTTGAGCTTCAGCGAGAAGCCCATGTTTTCGGCCACGGTCAGATGCGGGTAAAGCGCATAGTTCTGGAACACCATGGCGATGTCGCGATCCTTTGGCGGCAGGTCATTCACGACCCTTTCGCCGATCAGGATCTCGCCCGAGGTGATATGTTCCAGCCCCGCCAGCATGCGCAGCAAGGTCGACTTGCCGCAGCCCGAGGGGCCGACCAGAACGACGAACTCCCCTTCGTCGATATCGACCGAGACGCCATGCATCACCTCGACCGCGCCATAGGATTTCTTGATATCCCGGATCGTCACCGAGGCCATGCGATCCCTCCTCCCAAAGGTATCCATTGGGAGGAAGGCTGGCAGGAAGCCCTGCATCAAGCAAGCATTTTGTTGGGGATGCGCGAAAAGGCCTAGTCGGCCACGCCCATCGCCCAATGTATACGCTGTTTAACGCAGCGCCTCGTGCGGGATCAGCGCGCCGGGATGGCAGATGACGCGGGCAGCGGTCGCATGGCCGCGCGCGACCGCGCCCGCCATGTCCATTCCGGCCAGTCGCGCCGAGAGATAACCGCCATTGAAGCTGTCCCCGGCACCGGTCGTATCGACAGGTTGCAGACGCTCGCCGCAGGGCAGGTCCAGCCAATCGCCATCGGGGGTGTGACCCAGCATGTCGCCGCCGCCATTCTTGACCAGAATCTCGGTGACACCTGCCTCAAGATAGCGGTCGGCGGTCTGGCGCGGGCTTTCGTCGCCGAAATACTGCGCCTCTTCGTCGAAACTGGGCAGGGCGATGTCGGCCACGGCCGCGCCCTTCATGATCCAGTCGCGCATGTCCTCGGCGCCCGGCCACAGGCGCAGGCGCATGTTGCTGTCAAAGGCCACGCGGCCCGGTGCTGCCGCCAGTGCCGCCAACAGCGCCTGACGGCGGTCCGGTGTCAGAATCGCCAGCGTGATCCCCGAGAAATAGATCAGGTCTGCGCCGTGAAAGCAGCGGGCCAGATGGTCGATGTCATCGGCCAGACAACGCGCCGCCGAACTGTCGCGCCAATAGGTAAAGCTGCGCTCGCCATCCTTCAGGTCGATCATGTACAGGCCCGGCGCACGGGTCGGATGGCGAGTGATGCAATCGGTGCCGATTCCGGCCCCCGCGAAGAAATCCAGCATCTTGCCGGAAATCCCGTCCTGACCGACGCAGGTCAGGTAATCGACTTGCGCGTCAGCGGGCATCAGGGCGCGCAGGTACCATGCGGTGTTGAAGGTGTCGCCCGCAAAGGCCTGACGCCAGAGCCCCTGCCCCGCGCCCGACAATTCGACCATGCATTCGCCTACCGAAACAACCCGCATCGCATCCCCCTGTCACCTGCGAGGCGCAACTTAGCGGGAACGCCCGAAATGAAAAGGGCCGCCGGTCATCCGGCGGCCCCTCTCGGCAGGATTGCGGCGGATTATGCGCGCCGATCAGGCGTCGACGTCCCAGCCGCTGATCTGCTTGCTGTCCATGAACTCTTCCAGCCCCCAGACGCCGCCTTCACGCGCCCGGCCCGAGGCCTTGACCCCGCCAAAGGCCGAGCCCTTGCCACGGCCTTGGCCGTTCATCTCGACCATGCCGGCGCGCAGCTGGCGGGCCAGACGGTTGCGGCGGGTGCCGTCCTGGGTCTGCACGTAGTTGGTCAGGCCGTAGACGGTGTCATTGGCGATGGCGACGGCCTCTTCTTCGGTATCGAAGGGGATGATCGCCAGCACCGGGCCAAAGATTTCCTGACGCGCGATGGTCATGTCATTATTCACATCGGCAAAGACCGTCGGGCGGACGTAATAGCCGCGATTGACGCCCTCGGGCAGGCCGGGACCACCGGCGACGACGCGCGCGCCCTCATCGATGCCCGCCTGAATCAGGTCCTGGATCTTGTCCCATTGCAGCTTGGAAACCACCGGGCCGATATGACGGCCGGACTGGTGGGCAGTCGCCACCGCGGTTTCCTCGGCGACCTTGCGGGCCTGCTCGACCGCAGTCTCATAGAACGAGCGCTCGACCAGCATCCGGGTCGGCGCGTTGCAGGATTGGCCGCTGTTGTAGAACACATGCCGCACACCGCGCGTCACCGCCTTTTCATCGGCATCGGCAAAGACCAGGTTCGCGCCCTTGCCGCCCAGTTCCAGCGCCACTTTCTTGACCGTATCGGCAGCCGCCTTGGTGATGGCGATGCCGGCGCGGGTCGAGCCGGTGAAGCTGATCATCTCGACATCGGGATGGGTCGAAAGCTGGGTGCCGACACCCAGACCGTCGCCGTTCACCATGTTGAAGACGCCGGCGGGTAGCCCGGCCTCATCCACGATTTCCGCGAACAGGATCGAGGACAGCGGCGCGATTTCGCTGGGTTTCAGCACCACGGTATTGCCGGTCAGAATCGCCGGGATCACCTTCAGCGTGACCTGGTTCATCGGCCAGTTCCACGGCGTGATCAGGCCGATGACGCCGATCGGCTCCCATGCGACCATGGCATTCGGGGCATGCGGGCCCAGCGGGCGGATGAATTCGAATTCGCGGAAGGCGTCGATGAAGGTCTGGATGTGGCTGACGCCGCAGCCCGCCTGATCCTCGATCGCCATGTCATGGGGGGCACCCATTTCATCCTCGATGGCCTGACCCATCTCGGCCTGACGGCGCACATAGATCTCAAGGATCTTCTCGACATGGGCCAGCCGTTCCGCCGGGGACGTGGCCGACCATGCCGGGAAGGCAGCCTTGGCCGCCGCCACTGCCGCATCGGTATCGGCCTGCGCACCCAGAGAGATCACCGCGACCGAATCTTCCGTCGAGGGGTCGATCACCTCAAGGTCATTGGGGACGCTCGGGGCGACCCATGCACCGTTGATGTAGAATTTCCGCTTGTCTGCCAGTTCGCTCATGAGCGGACTCCCTTTCTGTTCTGGGCCGTAACCTGCCACCGTGCCCGACGCGGTGCAAGCTTGCGGGACTCGCCAAGTCGCAGGATCGCGGGCAAGGTGGGGCGACCAGCCAGAGAGAGGGGCTCATGCTGCGCACCATTCATCATGCGGCCATCATCTGCTCGGACTATCCGCGCGCGCGCGCTTTCTATACAGAAATCCTCGGGTTGCGGATCGTGGCCGAGAACCACCGGATCGCGCGGGATTCGTGGAAGCTGGATCTTGCACTTCCGGGTGGCGGCCAGATCGAGCTGTTTTCCTTCCCCGATCCCCCGCCGCGCCCGAGCCGACCCGAGGCATGCGGCCTGCGCCATCTGGCCTTTACGGTCAGCGATCTGGATGCCGCCTGTGCGCGACTGGCCCGGCACGGGGTTCAGGTCGAGCCGGTCAGGACCGATGAATTCACCGGCCGTCGTTTCACCTTCTTTGCCGATCCGGACGGACTGCCGCTGGAGCTTTACGAGATTCCCGAAAATTAACACGATGAAATAAATCGTGTTTTCAACCGCCTCGGCCTCGCATATCGTGTGGCCGCGACCCAACCGAAAGGATCAGAAATGTCCCTGCGCATCAATGACATCGCCCCCGATTTCGCGGCCGACTCGACCGAGGGGCAGATCAGCTTCCATGACTGGATCGGCGACAGCTACGCCATCCTTTTCTCGCATCCGCGCGACTTCACCCCGGTTTGCACCACCGAGTTCAGCGCCGTCGCGCAACTGGTTCCCGAATTCGAATCCCGCAACACCAAGGTTCTGGGCGTCTCGGTCGATTCGGCGGCAGATCATGCCAAATGGAAGGCCGACATCGAGAAAGTCGCGGGCGTCCCGGCGAACTTTGCCATCATCGACGACACTGCGCTGAACGTGGCCAAGGCCTATGACATGTTGCCCGCCGATTACTACCTGCCGACCGAGGGCCGCACCCCGGCGCATTCGGCGACCGTGCGCACCGTCTTCATCATCGGCCCGGACAAGAAGGTCCGCCTGACCATGACCTATCCGATGTCGGTCGGCCGCAATTTCGCCGAGATCCTGCGGGCGCTGGACGCCGTGCGCAAGACTGACGGTGTGCCGCTGGCGACCCCGGCGAACTGGGTTCCCGGTCAGGACGTGATCGTGGCGCTGGCGCTGGACGACGCGGCCGCCGAAGCGAAATACGGCGCGCTGGACAAGAAGCTGCCCTATCTGCGCTTCGCCAAGGACCCGGCCTGATCCGGTCAAAGGCCGCCGCAAGGCGGCCTTTTTCTTTGCCTAACGCCCGGCAAAGCGCATCCGGATATCCGTTCTCGGCCACCTCGCGACACAACTTACGCAGGTAATGGGCAATCGCGGTCATGCTGGCAGTGCGCCGGGACTATCGCCCCACGTCCATCTCGGCGCGCAGCCGCGCCATGGCGGCCTCGACCTGTTCGCCGAGCACCACATGACGTCCCCTGCCTCGCGCCGCATCGACCAGATCGGCCAGCAAAAGCGCCTCACGCGCGGGGTCGTGATGCCCGATTCCGGCGACGCGCTGCCGTGCCTCATCGTCGGTGCCAAGCTCGGCCTCATAGCCGACGTTGTAGCACGTGGTGAAAAAAGTGAAGCCGACGATGGCCAATTCCTGCACTGGGGCGCGCAGGAAGAAATCCGCGCAGATCAGCCCCGAGGTCGGGCTGGCGCCGCCCAGATCTCGCTGCAGATCGCGGTATCGCTCCCACGGGATATGCCGCAAGGCCTGCCGGGGAAAGCATCGCGCCGCAATCAGGGTTTGCAGGAAGGCCCCCTTGGTCGGTGTGCGATGCACGAGCACCTGAACCCCCGCCGCCTCCAGCGCCGCCGCTGTGACCGGGCGGGTATCCGAGGTCAGCGAATGGAACAGCACGTCGCAGCGCCGGGCCGCCTGCCCCAGTGCCGGGATTGGCATGTCCAAGCCGTTGTTCAACCGAACGAAAACGTCAAAGCGTGCCGGATCGAGACAGGCCAGATCCTCGCCCACGGTTCGCGCGGGTCCCAAAATCAGCACGCGCAGGCCCTGAAAATCCGCGGCATTCAGCTGATATTCCGGCCCCAGCCTGCGCCGCAGCAGTTTGATCACCGGCGACCTGAGAAAGCCCGGCATCCGGCTGACGATCGAAAGAGCAAGCTTGCCCGGCATGGTTCATTCCGCCCAACTGCGCGTGTCGCGGCATGCCCATGCCATGCCTTGTCACGTGGCGGAAGGCAAGGAACTCGTTCCGTGCCCCGTCACACCTGCCCGAAACCAGCTTCCGCCTATATCCCGCAAGCGATATGAGCAAATACAACTGAACCAGCGCGCGGAAATGCCGTGAACCGTCCCACCATCATTACCCTGTCGACCATCCCGCCGCGCTTTGGCCTGCTTGGGCCGACGCTGGATTCGCTGTTGCGGCAAAAGCTGCCCGCACAGCAGATCCTGTTGCAGATCCCGAAAAGCTATCGGCGCTTTACCGATTGGGACGGGCGCCTGCCCGATGTGCCGACCGGAGTGACCATCAGCCGATGCGAGGCCGATCTGGGCCCCGCCACCAAGATCCTGCCCGCCTGCCGCGAATTCGCCGGGCAGGATGTGGACCTGCTGTTCTGCGACGATGACAAGATCTACGACCGCGACTGGCATGCGCGGCTGAAAAAGGCCCGTGCGGAACATCCCGATGCCTGCATCGTCGAGGCCGGCGACAGCCTGCCCGACATCGCCGACAGCGCCCGACCCGCGGACCGGCTGCCGCGCGCAGCCCGCTGGAGCAAGAAGCCGCTGTCCTATCGCATCAAGCGCGTGTTGTCGTTGTTCACGATCAAGTCGCCGATCTATGCCTCCAGCGGCTTTGTCGATGTGCTGGGCGGTCATGGCGGCGTCATGGTCAAGCCGGACTGGTTCGGCCCCGAGGCATGGGACATTCCTCCGGTGCTGTGGACCGTCGATGATCCGTGGCTGTCCGGCCATCTGGAACGACAGGGCATTCCGATCTGGCTTCTGGCCAAAGTCAGTCGCATGCGCGTTTCGCGCGCTGGCGGCGTCGATGCCCTGCATGATCTGGTCGAAATGGACCATGGCCGGGTCGAGGCCGATATTGCCGCGATCGACTACATGCGCCGCCATTACGGGATCTGGCAGCCGGGCGGTACGCCGATTCCGCCCGCCTCATGGATGAGCAACACCATGCGCCGGATCTCCAGACGCGCGCTGGAGGCGGGCGACAAACAAGGCTGAGGCACGGGCCCAAATGCAAAAGGCCCCGTCGATTGACGGGGCCTTTCCTTTAGCAGATCGCGCCGATTACTCGGCGTTTTCTTCTTTCTTCTCGGGGGCGATTTCCTCGCCGGTCTCTTGGTCGACCATCTTCATGCCCAGACGGACTTTGCCGCGGTCATCGAAGCCCAGCAGCTTGACCTTCACTTCTTGACCCTCTTTGAGGATCTCGTTCGGGTGGGTCAGACGCTTGTTGGCGATCTGGGACACGTGGACCAGACCGTCGCGCTTGCCGAAGAAGTTCACGAAGGCGCCGAAATCGACCAGTTTCACGACCTTGCCGATATAGACCTTGCCTTCTTCCGGCTCGGCCACGATCGAATAGATCATGTCATAGGCTTTCTTGATCGAGTCGGCATTGGCCGAAGCGATCTTGATCACGCCGTCGTCGTTGATGTCGACTTTGGCACCCGAGGTTTCCACGATCTCGCGGATGACCTTGCCGCCCGAGCCGATCACTTCACGGATCTTGTCGGTCGGGATGGTCATGGTCTCGATGCGCGGAGCATGAGCCGAGAATTCGCGGCGGCCTTCGGTCAGGGCATGGGCCATCTCGCCCAGGATGTGCATCCGGCCGTCCTTGGCTTGCGCCAAAGCCTGCTCCATGATCGCCGGCGTGATGCCCGCAACCTTGATGTCCATCTGCAGCGAGGTGATGCCGTTTTCCGTACCGGCAACCTTGAAGTCCATGTCGCCGAGGTGATCCTCGTCGCCCAGAATGTCGGTCAGAACCGCGTATTTGCCGTCATCCTCAAGGATCAGGCCCATCGCGACGCCAGCAACCGGAGCTTTCAGCGGAACGCCCGCATCCATCATCGACAGCGAGCCGCCGCAGACCGAAGCCATGGACGACGAGCCGTTCGATTCCGTGATCTCGGAAACGACGCGGATGGTATAGGGGAAGTCGGTCGCAGCCGGCAGCACGGCTTGCAGCGCACGCCATGCCAGTTTGCCATGGCCGATCTCGCGACGACCGGGCGAACCAACGCGGCCCACTTCGCCGACCGAGTAGGGCGGGAAGTTATAGTGCAGCAGGAAGTTCGAGCGGAAGTTGCCGTGCAGCGCGTCGATGATCTGTTCGTCATCGCCGGTGCCCAGCGTGGTCACGACCAGCGCCTGCGTTTCACCACGGGTGAACAGCGACGAGCCGTGGGTGCGCGGCAGGATGCCGACTTCGCTGTCGATGGCGCGAACGGTCTTGGTGTCGCGGCCGTCGATGCGGGCACCACCATTGATGATGTCACCGCGCAGAATGCCCGATTCCAGCTTCTTCAGCGCCGAACCAAGGTTCGCATCGGCCAGTTCTTCTTCGCTCAGGCCAGCCTTGACAGCAGCTTTTGCGGCGCCAACAGCGTCCTGACGGTCGCTTTTGTCTTTGATCGCATAGGCGGCGCGCATATCGGCCTCGCCCAGCGATTTCACACGGGCGTAAAGCGCGCTGTAATCGGGCGATTGGAAGTCGAAGGGCTCTTTTGCGGCGGCTTCTGCCATGTCGATGATCAGGTCGATCACCGGCTGCATTGCCTCATGGCCGAATTTCACGGCGCCCAGCATTTCTTCCTCGGTCAGCTCATAGGCTTCCGATTCGACCATCATCACGGCGTCTTTGGTGCCGGCGACAACCAGATCCAGACGCTGTTCCGGGTTGTTGCGCAGCTGGTCCATGTCCTGAACTTCGGGGTTCAGCACATATTCGCCATTCGAGAAGCCGACGCGGGCAGCGCCGATCGGGCCCATGAACGGAACGCCCGAGAGCGTCAGCGCGGCCGAGGCAGCGATCATCGCGACAATGTCGGGATCGTTGACCAGATCGTGCGACAGCACGGTGCACATGACCAGAACTTCATGCTTGAAGCCGGCGGCAAACAGCGGGCGGCAGGGACGGTCGATCAGACGCGCGGTCAGCGTCTCTTTCTCGGTCGGGCGCGCTTCACGCTTGAAGAAACCGCCCGGCACTTTGCCGGCGGCATAGTATTTCTCTTGGTAGTGGACCGTCAGCGGGAAGAAGTCCTGCCCCGGCTTCGGCTCTTTGGCGAAAGTGACGTTGGCCATGACGCTGGTTTCGCCAAGCGTGGCGATGACCGTACCGTCGGCCTGACGGGCAACCTTGCCCGTTTCCAGCGTGAGAGTTTCCTCGCCCCACTGGATCGATTTTTTCACTTCATCAAACATCTGATTTCCTCTGGGCGACGCCAGCCCTCTGGTCGCGCCCGTGTCATATGGCGGCCCCATTGCCGCCTGCCCCTATCCTTCGCATGTGCCCCGAGGCATGGGCGGCACGTCACAGATGCGCGGGGCATACAGCAAAACATGGGTTTTGGAAAGTGTCTTGCAGGTTGGCAACCCGGATGCGCAAAGGCCCGCCCCGTTTCGGGGGCGGGCCTTATTATCGAAGTCAAACCGGCTCAGGCCAGTTTCTGATGGCGGTATTCGCCCTGATCGGCGGTCGCCATGCTGACCGCGACAATGGCAAGGAACGAGGCGATGAAGCCCGGAACGATCTCATAGATGGTGCTGCTCAGCCCCATGGCGATCCATGCGATGACGGTCACCGCACCGACGATCAGGCCCGCGACGGCACCCGCGCCGGTCATCCGTTTCCAGGTCAGCGACAGCACGATCAGCGGACCAAAGGCCGCGCCGAAACCGGCCCATGCGTTCGCGACCAGACCCAGCACCTCTGACTCGGGGTCGGCAGCGATGATCAGCGCCACGACGCCTACGGCCAGAACGGCCAGACGGCCGATATTGACCAACTCGCGTTCGGATGCGTCACGCTTCATCAGCGCGTGGTAGATGTCCTCGGTCAGCGACGAGGACGCGACCAGAAGCTGGCTCGACACGGTGGACATGATCGCAGCCAGCAGCGCCGCATACAGGAACCCGGTCACCAGCGGATGGAACAGCAGGTCCGACAGCAGGATGAAGATGGTCTCGGGGTCAGCCACCTCAAGCCCGGTGCGCAGCGCATAGGCGCGACCAAAGACGCCGACCGCCAGCGCACCCGCAAGCGACACGATCATCCACGACATGCCGATCCGGCGCGCCGCCGGAACGTCCTTGACGCTGCGGATCGCCATGAAGCGCACGATGATATGCGGCTGCCCGAAATAGCCCAGACCCCAGGC
Source organism: Paracoccus sp. PAR01 (assembly GCF_014851995.1). Lineage (NCBI taxonomy): Bacteria > Pseudomonadati > Pseudomonadota > Alphaproteobacteria > Rhodobacterales > Paracoccaceae > Paracoccus > Paracoccus sp. PAR01. Next base: position 132,959 of record NZ_JACVAW010000009.1, on the reverse strand, counting down.
CATGGCCGAGATCCAGCCGATCGCCGTCACACCCTTGGACAGAGAGAAGAACTCGGGATCGATCGCGGTCACCCGCGCGGCCGCCTCAGAAGCGCTCGACCCGTCCGAGGTCAGGATGACGATAGGCATGATGACCAGCGCCAGCATCATGATGCAGCCCTGCACGAAGTCGGTCAGGCTGACCGCAAGGAAGCCCCCGATCACCGTATAGACCAGCACGATGCCCAGCGTCAGCGAAATCCCGACCATGTAATCGCCGCCAAAGGCGCTGGCGAACAGCTTGCCGCCGCCGACAAGGCCCGAAGCGGTGTAGACCGCAAAGAACACCACGATGATGATGGCCGAAACCATGCGCAGCAGGCGCTCGGTGCTGGGGAACCGCTTGCCGAGGAAGCCCGGAATGGTCAGGCTGTCATAGAATTCGGTCTGCTCGCGCAGACGCGGCGCGACGATCAGCCAGTTGGCCCATGCGCCCAGCACAAGGCCAACGCCGATCCAAGCCTGCGACAGACCCGCGACGAACAGCGCGCCGGGCAGACCCAGCAGCAACCAGCCGCTCATGTCGGACGCCCCGGCCGACAGTGCCGTCACCGACGGCCCCAGATCGCGGCCACCCAGGATGTATTCTTCGGAATTCGATGTCGACTTGCGCCAGGCATAGACACCGATTGCAATCATCAGCAGGAAATAAGCCGATAGGCTGATCCACACTCCCATTTGCATGCGCGCTTCCCCTTTTTGAACAAGGGCGCGCCTTTTTCACGATTTCGGCATTCGCGAAAGCGAAAACGGGCCGGCCGGGCGGGCAAAACAGGCAAATGGTCAGATCGTCCATCAGCCCCCTCGAAAAAATCCGAAAATCAGCCAGAATCGCGGATTTTAGACGAATCCGATTTCGGCCTTCCGGGCCGGAAACCTGCCCGGAGGCGCTCGGGAATCACCCTTTGGGCGAGTCAGTTGCAGTCGGGATACTTGTAGCGGTCGGCCTCGGTGACATCGACCGGGCAGCCTGCCCCGGCACCCGTCTTGGGCCGCATCCGCATGCCGCAATCAGACGGCTTCACGATATCCACGGATTTGAAGCGCCCCTGCGAGACGGGCATATGCACGCAGATCCCCTCGCCGGCGCTCCACCAATAGCTGCCTTTGACATTCGCGAAGCCGCGCTGGTTCAGGCCACCTTCAGCCTGCCCCGAACGCGCCCCGACAAAGTCTTCCAGTTCCGGCGGAGGATGCGCCAGCGCCGGGCTGGCAAACATGACAAGGACAAGCGCGAGGCGGGTGGGGGCGATCAGCAATTGGCAATCCTTTCCTGCAGACAAATGACGCGTGAAAGAAGCTTCTGCCGCAAGGTTCCGATCCGGACCGGGACAGAGCGGTCGCCTGATGCGGGCATCTTGCCCTAACCCGGCAACCGCATTCCGGTTCCGCCGCCGCGCAACTTCGCCATTGGGAACCCGCGACCGACGCCGCGGGTCCGCATCTTAGCGCCCAGCCATCGAGCGGCCGCAAAAGCCTTCCGCCGCCGCGCCCGCGCCGACCCTGCACACCTTGACCGGCGTCGCTATGGCCCGCATCGCCATGCCGCAGACAGTGGGTCTTGCCCTGACCAGCGGCGGTGCCCCGCTGCCGGGGGTCGAGGCATAGACGCAGTCTTTCTCAGCCGCGTTCCACCAATACTGACCCCTGACATTGTCATAGCCATATTCGGGCAGGACCTCGGAGGCGGGCTCGACGCCGTTCCCGATGATTTTCGCCGCCAGTTCCAGATTGGTCTGCGCAATGACAGGCAATGCGACAGCACCCGCCAGAATGGCGGTCCCAACGATCATGAATTTCATCTAGTGATCCTTTCGTGACGGCAACCGCAGTGCCGATCAACATTGACGAGGATCCAGCCCCTCTATCCGCGCCCAGATCCTACCAGAAATGGGCGATTCCAAATATCGGGTTTCAACCTGCGGAACCTGACCCTTAAGGCAGGATTCCGGAGTACGCGCCATGTAGGGCTAGCACCTAGCATCGGCGCAAAGAAAAACGCCCGCAGCTTTCGCCACGGGCGCCGATCAATGCGACTGATCTACGATCAGCGGCGCAGACCCAGCTTGCCGATCAGGTCGGTGTAGCGGGCTTCGTCCTTGCGCTTCAGGTAGTCCAGCAGCTTGCGGCGCTGTGCGACCATCATCAGCAGACCACGACGCGAGTGGTTGTCTTTCTTGTGGGTCTTGAAGTGCTCGGTCAGGGTCGCGATACGCGACGACAGGATCGCAACCTGAACCTCGGGCGAACCGGTGTCGCCTTTCTTGGTCGCGAATTCGGTCATCACGCGGTTCTTTTCCTCGACGGTGATCGACATCGGGGTCTCCTTTTCGGATCAAAGGGTTATGGCACAGGCCGGGATGTCGTCCAGCTCAGGCCCGTGGAGAATTCCGGCAGGATTCGCCTGACCGGATGCGGGCGTATAGGCGAAATCCCTGCAAAAGAAAAGGAATTTGTGCCTCAGGCATTCGGAGCGCGGGTCAGCACGATGTCGCGCAGGTCCAGCCCTTCGCCATTCAACACGCGTCCCACTGCCTGACCATCGATGCGGATCAGGGCCGAGCCGTCGTCGCCCCGTTCCAGCGTGACGGTCGGCACGTGCTGTTCGGCCCCGTGCCAGCGCAGTTCAATGATATCTTCGGCAGGATTGTAATCCCCGATGACCGGGGAGGTCTGGCCCGGTTCCTGCAGCACAAACAGATCGCGCCCTGCCCCACCTTCCGCAAAATCTCCGGCATGGGCTTGCAAGCTGTCATCACCCTCACCTCCATGCAACCACGCAGCGTCCTCTTCAGGCGAACCGATCAGCAGATCGTTGCCGTCGCCCCCATCCAGATCGTCCAGCCCGCGACCCGCAACCAGCGTGTCATTGCCCGAATTGCCCGAGAGCCAATCGTCCCCAGCCCCGACGGTCAGGCTGTCATCGCCCTCACCCCCGAACAATGTGTCATTGCCCCCGCGCCCCAGCAGCGTGTCATCGCCGCCCTGCCCGGCCAGTTGATCGTCCCCTGACCCGCCATCCAGCAGATCATCCCCACCAATGCCATAGTCGCCGTCGCCGTAGATCCAGTCGGTTCCGTCGCCACCGCGCAGCGTGTCATCACCCAGATCACCATGCAGATCGTCATTCCCGGCCCCGCCTTCCAACAGGTCGTCGCCATCCTCTCCGGCCAGCCAGTCCGAGCCGGAACTGCCCTCGACCTCCAGCCCTTCGGGTTCGTCAGGATCAGGCCTATCGATTGGATTTTCGGCACCGTCGTCCTTGGGACCGCGCGACGCGCCGGTGCCGTCAATGGCAAGCCCCATGACCAGAAGCCCCAAAAGGCTGCCAAGGATGAACATCTGAATACCCACAACAATCGTCAAACTATGAACGAAAGGTTAATCCCGTGACGGGATTCGCGCACGGGATTTGACGATTCTGGGTTAACCGGTGTTGGCCTTAGCCGTAGTCGCGCGCGCCAAAAATGGCACTGCCCACGCGAACATGCGTCGCGCCCTCGGCGATAGCGGATTCGAAATCCGCGCTCATCCCCATCGACAAGCCGGTCAGCCCGTTACGCGCGGCGATCTCGCGCAGATGGCGGAAATGCGGGGTCGAGGGTTCATCCTCGGGCGGGATGCACATCAGCCCAGCAACCTGCAGGTCCAAAGATCGGCACGAGGCGATGAACTCATCCGCGTCGTCGGGCAGAATCCCGGCCTTTTGCGGCTCGGCACCGGTATTGACCTGTACGAAAAGCTGCGGGCAAGCCCCGTGCGCCTGTACCTGCCGTGCCAGTTTCTGCGCCAGCGAAGGTCGGTCCAGCGTGTGGATCGCGTCGAAAAGCTCCAGTGCCAGCTTCAACTTATTGGTCTGAAGCGGGCCGATCATATGCAGTTCGACCCCCGGATAGGCCTCGCGCCAGGCGGGCCACTTTCCGGCGCTTTCCTGCACGTAATTCTCGCCAAAGACCCGATGTCCGGCCTGCAAGACCGCCTCGACCCGGTCGCCGGGCTGCACCTTGCTGACGGCAATCAGCCGGACCGTGCCCTGCGGACGTCCGGCGGCGGTTTCGGCCGCGTGAACGCGGCTTTTGATCTGTTCCAGTCCCATATGGGGAGAATCCCAAAACAAAAGAGCGGGCACAAGGCCCGCTCTTTCTTAATTCCGTATCCCGAAGGATCAGAACTTGAAGCGAACACCCATGTCCGCGACGGTGTCGTTCAGCCAGTCGCTGTCAACGATACCGCCCGACAGGGTGGCGCCGCCGCCCAGATCGTAGTCGGCGCCAACACCGAAGGTGTCGAAGTCACGGTCGTCGAGGCCAGCAGCATCGCCAATGTCGGTGGTGCGGACTTCGTCACGACGGTAGAAACCAGCAACGCGGATCGCGTCTTGCTGCCACTCGAGGCCCAGGCCCCAGGTTTTGCTCAGCTGGTAGTTGTCGGAGGTCAGGGTCAGGTCGTCAACGAAGTTGCCGGTCGCGTCGTCGCCGCCGAAGCTGATCGAGTCGCGATCGCTATAGTCAGCGTAGATGGCCGAAACGGCGATGTTGTTGAACGTCGCTTTACCGCCCAGAGTGACCTCTTTGGCGTCGCCGTCTTTGGCGTAGCCCAGACCAACGGTGAAGTTTTCGGCTTCGTAGTTGGCGCCCAGCGACCAAGCGGTGTCATCCGACGACACAGTCGCGCAGTCGACCAGCTCACCGGTAACCGGATCGTAGGTGCACTCGATGTTGTCGTTGGCGCCGGTGGTGGTGAACCACTTACGGTCGCTGCCATCCGAGGCCGAGGCAAACAGCGAGATGTTGTTGATGGTGTACTGGTACAGGATGTTCGGGCCCTGATCCAGGTTCGCACCGTCGCCGGTCAGGTACGAGATCTCTTCCAGGTCGCCAGCGAAGCCGCCTTGGGTGTAGCCGATTTCCGGCAGGTCGCCGATCGCGGCTTCCGAAGCCGAGACCACGTCGCCCATTTCGAGCTTGCCGTAGGTGCCCGAAACATAGACCGAGCCTGCGGTGCCCTGATTGCCGTTGGCCGAGTTGTCGGCACGGATCGAGCCGCCGAAGGACAGGCCAGCATCGCTCTCGCCGGTCATGGTGAAGATGGCACGGATACGGCTCGAGAACTGAGCGTCGTTACCGTCATAGATCACACCCATCCGGCCGGTACCGGTGACCGCAACCTCAGCGGCGGCGACACCAGCGGTCATCACCAGCGCGGTGGTGGCGAAAAGAACCTTTTTCATGGTTTTCCCTCTTGTCTCTCTCGTGTGCCCCAGCTGTTTGCCAACTTGGGGTATGGCAGTTGTCTCGCGCTTTCATCCTAGTATTGCAACGAATTCGGACCGGCCCTTCCTGATTAGCAAGTGTTGTGATGCATCAGCGCCACACCGGCTATGCAACCCCTGCAATCGTGGGTGTTTCGCGCCTGCAGCACGCACAATCCGCAGATTTTCACCCCCAGTCCTTCAGGTCATGCCCCGCTCATTGGGAAGCCGTTATCACTCAACCGCAGGAATCGCTGACAAAGGCGACTCGGCCACGCGGGAAGCGCTATCTTGTCGCTAGCCCCGGATTTGCGCTATGGCTCGCATTCAGGACGATCGGGGGATGACTGATGACCAGATGCGCCGCACGGCTGACCGCCGCCTTGCTTCTTACGGCGGGGCTTGCCGCATGTTCCGGCTCGGGCAGCAATACCGCCCAAAGCCAGCCGGCCGAGCGGGAATCGACGCTTTGGGACCTGTTCTCGAACCGGCGCAACGCCAATGACACGGTGGCGGTGAACCGCTATCTGTGGAACGCCAGCCTTGAAGTGCTGAACTTCCTGCCGATCCAGTCGATCGATCCCTTCACCGGCATGATCGTCACCGGCTATGGCACGCCCCCCGGCGGCGGACGCAGCTATCGCGCGACGATCAAGGTCAGCGACCCCTCGCTGGACGCCCGCGCATTGAAGGTCTCGCTGCAGGGTCCGGGCGGTAGCGCCGTGGCACCCGACACCGTTCGCGCGGTCGAGGACGCCATCCTGACCCGCGCCCGTCAGATGCGCGTCCGCGACGGCAAGCTCTGACCCCGCTGGACCTGCGGCGCGGCAACGGATAATACCCTGCGGGCATTCTGACGCCCGGAGGTTCCCATGCCCTATGATCCCGCAATCAGCGAAACCCGCTGGCAAGAGGCGTGGGACCAGGCCGACACGTTCCGCGCCATCCGGGACGAGCGGCCCAAATACTACGTCCTCGAGATGTTCCCCTATCCCTCGGGGCGCATCCATATGGGGCATGTGCGCAACTACACGATGGGCGACGTGGTCGCGCGCTTCAAACGGGCGCAGGGCTTCAGCGTGCTGCATCCGATGGGCTGGGACGCCTTCGGCATGCCAGCGGAAAACGCCGCGATGGAGCAGGGCGGTCACCCCCGCGACTGGACCTATGCCAATATCGCCACCATGCGCGAGCAACTGAAACCGCTGGGCCTGTCCATCGACTGGAGCCGCGAATTCGCCACCTGCGACGATTCCTACGTCCACCAGCAGCAATCGATGTTCCTCGACTTCCTGGAAGCCGGGCTGATCTATCGCAAATCGGCGATGGTGAACTGGGACCCGGTCGACATGACGGTTCTGGCCAACGAACAGGTCGAGGACGGTCGCGGCTGGCGCTCGGGCGCGCTGGTTGAGCGGCGCGAGCTGACGCAATGGTTCTTCCGCATCTCGGATTATTCCGATGAGCTGCTGTCCGCCTTGGACAATCTGAACGGCTGGCCTGAAAAGGTCCGGCTGATGCAGCAGAACTGGATCGGCAAGTCGCGCGGGCTGCAATTCCGCTTTGACATCGTGAACCCGCCGCAGGGTTTCGACGCGATCGAGGTTTATACGACCCGTCCCGACACGCTGATGGGCGCGAGCTTCGCCGCGCTGTCGCCCGATCACCCGCTGATCAAGGCGCTCGCCGAGACCCGCCCCGAGATCGCCGAGTTCTGTGCCGAATGCCGCCGCATCGGCACCACCGAGGAAGCCATCGAAACCGCGCCGAAGCTGGGCTTCGACACCGGGCTGACCGTGCGTCATCCGCTTGATCCGACTTGGGAATTGCCGATCTGGATCGCGAATTTCGTGTTGATGGATTACGGCACCGGCGCGATCTTCGGCTCGCCCGCCCATGACGAACGCGACCATGAGTTCGCCACCAAATACGGTCTACCGATCCGCGCGACCTTCGGCCCGAAAGGCGCGACGCTTGAGGAAGCCGACGCGCTGATCGCCGAGGCCCCCTATGTGCCGCTGAAATCGGACGCCGTGACCTATGTGCGTGGCTTCTCGGGTGCCGCCGATCAGACTGGCGAAGCCGCGGTCGATGCCGCCATCCAGCACGCCGAAGCGGCGGGCTATGGCGAGGGGGTCACCAAGTTCCGCCTGCGCGACTGGGGCATCTCGCGGCAGCGCTATTGGGGCTGCCCGATCCCGGTCGTCCATTGCGATGACTGCGGCACGGTCCCCGAGAAGAAGGAAAACCTGCCGGTGCTGCTGCCGCAGGACGTCACCTTCGACGTGCCCGGCAACCCGCTGGACCGCCACCCGACTTGGCGCAACACCGCCTGCCCGGTCTGCGGCAAGGCAGCACGCCGTGAAACCGACACGATGGACACGTTCGTCGATTCGTCCTGGTATTACGCGCGCTTCACCGCGCCGCATGCCGAAACGCCGACCAGCCGCGCCGACGCGGATTACTGGATGAATATCGACCAGTATATCGGCGGCATCGAACACGCGATCCTGCACCTGCTGTATTCGCGCTTCTTCGCCCGCGCGATGGTCAAGACCGGCCACCTGCCGGAAAGCGCCAAGGAGCCCTTCGACGCGCTGTTCACGCAGGGCATGGTCACGCATGAGATCTACCTGACCCGCGACGAGCGCGGTCGTCCGGTCTATCACCTGCCCGAATCCGTCACTGACGGAAAGCTGGCGGACGGGACTGCGGTCGAGATCATCCCCTCGGCCAAGATGTCGAAATCCAAGAAGAACGTCGTCGACCCGGTCAATATCGTCGAAAGCTTCGGCGCTGATACCGCGCGCTGGTTCATGCTGTCCGACAGCCCGCCCGAACGTGACGTGGAATGGACCGCCGCCGGGGCCGAGGCTTCGAACAAGTTCCTGTCGCGCGTCTGGCGTCTGGCCGACGAGATCCCCGAGGGTGAGACTGATGCCGACCTGACGCGCGCCGCCCATCGCGCCATCGCCGACGTGACCAAGGCGATCGAGGGCTTTGCCTTCAACAAGGCCGTGGCCAAGCTTTACGAACTGGCCAATGCCATCGGCAAATCCAAGGCCGGGGGCGAGGGCCGCCGCGACGCGATCCGCATCCTTGCGCAACTGCTGGCGCCGATGGTGCCGCACCTTGCCGAAGAACTCTGGTCGAAAGCGGGCGGGCAGGGCATGGTGGTCGATGCCGCCTGGCCCAAGGCGGACCCGGCGATGCTGGTCTCGGACAGTGTGGTGCTGCCCATCCAGATCAACGGCAAGCGTCGGGCGGAAATCGAGGTGCCCAAGGACATGCCCAAGGAACAGATCGAGGCCATCGTTCTGGCCGACGAGACCGTCCAGCGCTTCATGGAAGGCGCGGCACCGAAAAAGCTGATCGTCGTGCCGGGGCGCATCGTCAATGTCGTGGTCTAGGCGCGGACTGCTTGTCAGCGTGCTGGCGCTTGCCGCCTGCGGCTTTTCCCCGGTCTATGGGCCGGGGGGCACGGGCAGCAAGCTGTTCGGCAAGGTCCGCACCGCCGACCCCAAGACCCCGGACGATTTCACCTTTGCCGGTCGGATCGCCGAACGGATGGGGCCGGACAGCGCCGCCACCTATGAGCTGAAGTGGCAACTGCGCATCGCGGTCGTGCCGCAGGCGATCACGCCCGACGAGATCACCACCCGCTATGCCCTGAACGGCAGCGCTGAATACCTGCTGACCAATATCCAGACGGGCCATGCGGTCAGCCGGGGGCAGGTCAGCAGCTTTACCTCGTATTCGACCACCGGCACGACCATCGCCACCATGGCGGCGGAACAGGACGCGCATGAGCGGCTGGCACGGTTGCTGGCCGATCAGGTGGTGACGCGGCTGCTGGCCATCGATCCCGCGACGGTCGAATGATCCTGAAAGGGGCCGAGATTGCCCGCTACCTATCGCGGCCCGATCCGACGCGCCCGGCGCTGCTGATCTATGGTCAGGACGCGATGCGCGTCGCCCTGAAACGGGCCGAGGCGGTCAAGGCGCTGGTGGGCGATCACGCAGAAGAGGAAATGCGCCTGACGCGTCTGCCCGGCGCGGATCTGCGCAAGGACCCGGCGGCATTGCTGGATGCGGTCAAGGCAGTGGGCTTTTTCCCCGGTCCGCGGGTTGTGCTGGTCGATGACGCGCCCGATGCCTCGGCACCCGCCATTGCGGCGGCGATCGCGGAATGGAAGACGGGCGATGCCGCGATCGTGGTCGCGGCGGGCGGGCTGTCCAAGGGCTCGGCCCTGCGCAAGCTGTTCGAGCCTCATCCTTCGGCGGTAACCGCGCCGATCTATGACGATCCCCCCGGAGAAGAAGAAATCACCCGCTGGCTGCGCGAGGCCGGCCTGCCCGACGTGCCCCGCGACGCGATGCGCGATCTGGTGGCGCTCAGCCGTGCGCTGGACCCCGGCGATTTCCGCCAGACGGTGCAGAAGATCGCTCTGTACAAGCTGGGTGACGACAGCCCGCTGAACCCTTCCGAGATCGCGCTTCTGGCCCCGGCCACCATCGAAGCCGAGGTTGACGACCTGATCGATTGCGTGGCCGAACGCCGCGCCAAGGAATTCGGCGCGCTGATGCGGCGGATCGAAGGGCAGGGGATTCTGCCGGTGACGCTGTGCATTGCCGCCCTGCGTCATTTCCGGGCGCTGCATGCGGCATCCTCGGACCCCAGTGGACCTGCGGCGGGAATCGGGCGGCTGCGCCCCCCTGTCTTTGGCCCGCGCCGCGACCGGATGATCCGGCAGGCACAGGACTGGGGCATGCGTGCGCTTGAGGATGCCATCCATCAGCTGATCGACACCGATCTGACGCTGCGCTCAGCCTCGAAGGCGCCGGCCATGGCGGTGATGGAGCGGACATTGCTGCGGCTGTGCATGATGCCTCGGGGCAGCCGGTGAGCGGTCCTGAGGCGGTCGAGGCGCTGATCATCGGTGCCGGGCCCGCAGGCCTGATGGCCGCCGAGGTGCTGGCCGGGCAGGGGATTGGGGTGGTCATCGCCGAGGCCATGCCCACACCGGCGCGGAAATTCCTGATGGCCGGGAAATCCGGGCTGAACCTGACCAAGGACGAGGATCTCGAATCCTTTGCTGCGCGGTTTTCTGGGGCTCTGCCCCAGACCCCGGGATATTTAGGCAAGAAAGAATTCGGGCCGACCGAGGTCATGGGCTGGGCCCGGGGGTTAGGGATTGAGCTGTTTTCCGGCTCGACCGGGCGGGTGTTTCCGATCGGAATGAAGGGATCGCCGCTGTTGCGGGCTTGGCTGACGCGGTTGGCCGGACTGGGCGTCGAGATGCGGACCCGCTGGCGTTGGACCGGGTTCGAGGGCGAGGATTGGCGCTTTGAAACCGCCGATGGCGTCAGGCTGCTGCGCCCGCAAGCGGTGGTGCTGGGTCTGGGTGGGGCAAGCTGGCCGCGGCTGGGATCTGACGCGGCATGGATCCCGTGGCTGGCTGAACGCGGCGTGCAGATCGCGCCCTTCCGCCCGGCCAATATGGGGTTTCACGTGAATTGGTCGGCGGCAATGGACCGGCATTTCGGGCAGGCGGTCAAGGGCGTCGCTCTGACCGCCGGAACACTTTCCAGCCGGGGCGAATGGGTGGTGACCGCCAAGGGGATCGAGGGCGGCGGCGTCTATGAGGTCTGCGCGGCCATCCGTGATGGGGCGACAGCGCAGGTCGATCTGGCACCGGACGTGACGGTCGCTGAACTGGCCCGGAAATTTGCCCAAGCTCCTACGAAGCTGTCGGTCGGCAACCGGCTGCGGCGTGTGCTTGGCGATCCGCTGCGGGCAGCGCTGCTGATGGAATGGGGGCGGCCACTGCCTTCTGATCCCGCGGCACTGGCAGAATTGGCCAAGACCCTGCCGATGCGCCATGACGGCGCAATGGGGCTGGAGCGAGCGATATCCTCGGCCGGGGGAATCATGGCCGAGAGCCTTACCGACGAACTGGAACTGAGCGGCCTGCCCGGCGTCTTTGCCGCGGGCGAAATGCTGGACTGGGAAGCGCCCACCGGAGGTTATCTGCTGACCGGCTGTCTGGCCTCGGGACGGCTGGCCGGGCAGGGGGCCGCGACGCGGCTTAGGGGTGCCGTCAGGCATTGACCTTGCCCCCGGTCGGGCGCAGGAATTGCGTCTGCCATACAAGGAACCGGCCATGCCCAACGCCCCCCGCGCCTCGCTGTTCACGCCGGTCCTGATCGGCGGCTCGCTTATCCTGCTGATCAACTTCGCCCTGCGCGCGAGCTTCGGCGTCTTTCAGATCCCAATCGCGCAGGAGTTTGGTTGGCCACGGGCCGAGTTCAGTCTGGCCATCGCCATCCAGAACCTTGCCTGGGGCATCGGCCAACCGATTTTTGGCGCGCTGGGGGAACGTTTCGGCGACCGCTGGTCGATCATCATCGGCGCGTTCCTGTATTCGGCGGGGCTGATCCTGTCCTCGCAGGCGACGGACCCGGCGACCATGCAGATGCTTGAGGTGATGGTCGGCTTTGGCATCGCCGGAACCGGATTCGGGGTCATCCTTGCGGTCATCGGTCGTGCCTCCAGCGATGAAAACCGCAGCCTTTCGCTGGGCATCGCCACCGCCGCAGGTTCCGCTGGTCAGGTCTTTGGCGCGCCCTTGGCCGAGGGGCTGCTGGCCTTTTACCCGTGGCAGACGGTCTTCGTGATCTTCGGCGTCACCGTACTGGCCTGTCTGTTCTTTCTGCCAATGCTGGGCGACAGCAAGCCCGCCTCGCGTCACGAGCTTGAGGAAAGCATGGGAACCGTGTTGAAGCGCGCCTTCACCGACCCGTCCTATCTGATGATCTTTGCCGGGTTCTTTTCCTGCGGCTATCAGCTGGCCTTCATCACTGCGCATTTCCCGGCGATGATCACCGAGATGTGCAGCGCCATCGCACCGGGCGGGACGCTGGCCAGCCTTGGCATCACCACGACATCGGCGCTGGGGGCGGTGGCGATTTCGGTGATCGGGATGGCCAATATCGGCGGCGCGATCTTTGCGGGCTGGCTGGGCAGCCGCTACAGCCGCAAATACCTGCTGGCGGGCATCTATACCCTGCGCACCATCGCGGCAGCGGCCTTTATCCTGATGCCGATCACGCCCACCAGCGTCATCATCTTCTCGCTGGTGATGGGGGCGCTGTGGCTAGCGACGGTGCCGCTGACCTCGGGGCTGGTCGCCTATATCTACGGGCTGCGCTACATGGGCACGCTTTACGGCTTCGTCTTTCTCAGCCACCAGCTGGGCTCATTCCTTGGGGTCTGGCTGGGCGGGCGGATGTATGACGCCTATGGCGATTACACGCTGGTCTGGTGGGTCGGCGTCGGTGTCGGAGCGTTCAGCGCGCTGATCCACCTGCCCGTGCGAGAGGCTCCCGCCCGGCTTGCAACGGCCTGATTGCCGCCATGCGCTGGATCATGTCGCCGGGACTTCTGTCCCTTGTGCTGGGCTATACGCTCAGCCAGTTCTACCGCGCGTTTCTGGCCGTGCTGGCGCCCCGGCTGCAGGCCGAGCTGGGGGCGGGTCCCGAGGATCTCGCGCTGTCATCAGGGCTTTGGTATATCGCCTTCGCCGCGGTGCAGCTGCCGGTCGGCTGGGCGCTGGACCGTTTCGGCCCGCGCGAGACCGTGGCCGCGCTGCTGGGCTTTGGCGGGGCAGGTGGGGCGCTGGTCTTTGCCTTGGCAACTGCGCCCTGGCATATCCATGTCGCCATGGCGCTGCTGGGGATCGGCTGTGCGCCGGTGATGATGGGCAGCTTCTACATTTTTGCCCGCATCCTTCCCCCTGCCTCAATGAGCGCGGCGGGCGGGGCCGTTGTGGGCCTTGGATCGCTGGGCAATATGCTGGGCGCGGCGCCGCTGGTCTGGACCGTCGGCCAGCTGGGCTGGCGCGAAACGCTGGTCGCGCTGGCCGTCGTCACGCTGGCCGTCGCACTAACGGTCTTTGCCTGCGTCAAAAATCCCGCCCACCCCGAGGGCAAGCTGGCCCCCGCCCGACTGCGCGACTTGCTGGCAGTGCGCGAGCTGCGTCTGATCCTGCCGCTTCTGGGCGTCACCTATGCCGCCTCGGCCTGTATCCGCGGGCTGTGGGCCGGGCCCTATCTGGCGCAGGTCTTTGGTGCCAGCGACCGGCTGATCGGCTGGGTGACGCTGGGCATGGGCCTTGCCATGGTCACGGCGAATCTGGCCGTGGGCCGGATCGTGCGCATCTTTGGTTCGGACAAGCGGACCTCGATCGCCAACACCCTGCTGCTGTGCCTGGTCCTAGGGACGCTGGCGCTGGCTCCGGGGGCAAGCCTGCCGCTTTCGGCAATGCTGTTGGTCATGGTCTGCATCTCGGACAGTTCATATTCGCTGATCATGTCGCATGGCCGCGTCTTCATCCCACAGCATCTGGTGGGGCGGGGCATCACCTTCCTCAACATGATCTCGATCTCGGGGGTGGGGGTCATGCAGTTCCTGTCGCGCCCGGTCTATCTGGCCGCATCCGGGGCGCATCCACCGGCGGCGGCATACGGTTACATTTTCCTGTTCTTCCTGATACCTCTGGCGATCGGATTGGTTTTCTATCTGTTCAGTCCCGAGGATCGCCATGCAGGATATTGACGTTGTCGCCCCCAATCTGAAGCGCCGCTTGTCCGGCGTGACCGCGACCGTGGTCCGGCTGATCCCGGTTCAGTCCAGGATGATCGGCATCGTCACCACCGGGCCGGGTCTGCCGCCCGAGCTGCCGCATATCCCGCTGACCCGCGCCGCCACCCTGCCGCGCGACCGATGGCGGGTCTGGCATGCACGCCGCAATACCGAAATGGCGCTGGGGCTGATCCTGCGCCACGTCCTGCGGCGGCGCTATCGGCTGCTGTTCACCTCGGCGGCGCAGCGCGCCCATACCGGCTTCACCCGTTGGCTGATCCGCCAGCAGGATGCGCTGATCGCGACCTCGCCGCAGGCCGCCAGCTATCTGGAACGCCCGGCGACGGTGATCCTGCATGGCGTCGATCTGAGCATCTTTCACCCCTCGCCCGACCGCGAGGCGTTGCGGGCACAGCTGGGTTTCGCCCCGGGTGACATCGTCATCGGCTGCTTCGGCCGCATCCGCGCGCAAAAGGGCGTGGACCTGCTGGTTGAGGCAGCCTTGCGCCTGTTCCCGTCGCGTCCGCGCGCAAAGCTGATCTTCACCGGCCGCGTCACCGCCGATAACCAGAAGTTCACCGACGATCTGCTGGCCCGGATCAAGGCCGCAGGCCTGTCCGACCGTATCCGCTTTCTTGGCGAGGTCCCGTGGGAGCAGGTGGTCCAGAACTATCAGGCCATCGACCTGTTCGCCGCGCCCGCCCGCTGGGAGGGATTCGGCCTGACCCCGCTCGAAGCCATGGCCTGCGGCGTGCCCAGCGTCGGTGCCCGCGTCGGCGCCTTCGAGACCCTGATCCGCGACGGCGAAACCGGCAGCCTTGTCCCCCGCGACGACGCCGATGCCCTGACCGAAGCCTTGGCGCATTGGCTGGACGACGACGCGGCGCGGTCGGCGGCGGGGCAGGCAGCCCGCGCCCATGTGCAGGCCAACCACGCCATCGAGGGCGAGGCCCGCGCCATTGTCGAGGTCTATCGAAAGCTGCTGGCGTGAACCGGCTGGGCTTTCTGGTGGCGCGGACTCTGCGGGACGAGACCGCCTTGCAGCCGCTTTCCGTACCCCAACCGGCGTTGCTGGCGGACCTGAGCGGCAAGCATGTCGCCCTGATCGGCAATGCCCGCGCGCTGGCCGAAAGCCACCACGGCGCGGCGATCGACGCCGCCGACCGGGTGGTGCGGATCAATCTTGCGCCCATGACAAGCCCCACAAGCCATGGCACGCGCACCGACTGGCTGGCACTGGCGGTGCGGCTAGGGACCGCAGACCGTACCCGCATCGCGCCGGGCCGCATCCTGTGGATGTCGCACAAGCGCAAGCGGCTGGATTGGCGAACCGCGACCAGCCCCGGCTTCTACCTGCATCCGCTGGACGATTTCGCGGCGCTGAAGGCCCGGCTGGGTGCGCCGCCGACCACGGGGGCAATGATGATCGACCTGATCGCGCGGTCGGACATGGCCTCGCTAAGCCTTTATGGCTTTGATTTCTTTGCCTCGCTGTCGCTTTCCGGCAATCGTACCGCTGGCAAAGTGCCACATGATTTCGTCAAAGAGGCGGATTTTGTGGCAAATCTGCTAAAAAATGACAAACGTATCCGTCATATTCGCTGATTAGCCCACGGAAACCGCTTCCTTTTTTCCGCTGCGTGACCTATATCGCAGCGTCTTTACATGAGGAGACCCCCAGATGGGCTACAAGGTCGTTGTCGCCGGCGCCACGGGGAACGTGGGCCGTGAAATGCTGAACATTCTCGCCGAGCGCGAGTTCCCTGCCGATGAGGTTGTTGCTCTGGCTTCGCGCCGGAGCATTGGCACTGAGGTCAGCTTTGGCGACAAGACACTTAAATGCAAGGACATCGAGGGTTTCGATTTCACTGGCTACGACATCGCGCTGTTCGCGATCGGCTCGGAAGCCACCAAGACCTATGCGCCGATCGCCGCCTCGCAGGGCTGCGTGGTCATCGATAACTCGTCCCTCTACCGCTATGACCCGGCGATCCCGCTGGTCGTGCCGGAAGTGAACCCGGATGCGGTCGAGGAATACCGCAACAAGATGATCATCGCGAACCCCAACTGCTCGACCGCGCAGATGGTGGTGGCACTCAAGCCGCTGCATGACCGCGCCCGCATCAAGCGCGTCGTCGTCTCGACCTACCAGTCGGTTTCCGGCGCGGGCAAGGACGGCATGGACGAGCTGTGGAACCAGACCAAGGGCATGTATGTCCCCGGTCAGGAAGTGGCCCCCAAGAAGTTCCAGAAACAGATCGCCTTCAACGTGATCCCGCAAATCGACGTCTTCCTGGACAGTGGCGACACCAAGGAAGAATGGAAGATGGCGGCCGAGACGAAAAAGATCATGGACCCGTCGATCAAGGTCACCGCGACCTGCGTGCGCGTCCCGGTCTTTGTCGGCCACTCGGAATCCGTGAACATCGAGTTCGAGGACTTCCTGGACGAGGACGAGGCACGCGACATCCTGCGCGAGGCACCGGGCGTGCTGGTCATCGACAAGCGTGAGCCGGGCGGCTACACGACCCCGGTCGAATGCGTCGGCGATTTCGCCACTTTCGTGTCGCGCATCCGTCAGGACGTGACGGTTGAGAACGGCCTGAACCTGTGGTGCGTCTCGGACAACCTGCGCAAGGGCGCGGCCCTGAACGCCGTTCAGATCGCCGAACTGCTGGGCAATCGCTGCCTGAAAAAAGGCTGAGGCCTGCTTTGATCGATTTCAGGGGCGCCCGTCGGGGCGCCCTTTTTCGTGTCGAAACCCGTTGCGGAGTATCAGTCGCGGCGGATCAGATCGTCCAACCTGCCGCTTTCCAGCTCGATGGCCAGCAGATCGACGGCATCAGCCAGTTTTTCGTCGATCACATGCAGATATTGCGTCCAGTCCTTCAGATGGGAAAGCTCCTCCGCACCATCGGAAATGCCGCGAAGGCCGATCAGTGGCAGGCCGAAACGCTGACACGCCCGCAGAATGGCGAATGTCTCCATATCGACCATCTCGGCGGCAATGCCGTCATATCCCGGACCGCTGACAATGCTGCCTCCCGTCGCCAGGCTGGCCTTGGGCAGACCCGGCAAGGGACAAGGCATTTCGATCCGCGCCGGCAGGTCCAGAAACGGTGTCACCCCCTTGGCAAAGCCAAGGGCCGAGGCATCCATGTCGCGATATTCGACCGCGGCAACCTGATAGACCTCTGCCTGCGCCAACAGGCGCGACCCGGCCGAGCCCAGCGACACGACCAGATCCGGCAGCCCGCCCTGTGCCCGTAGCCCTGCCAGAACCGAGGCCAGAACGACACCGGCCTCGACCGGTCCGACCCCGGTCATCAGGGGCGTGATCCGCTGCTGCAGCTCAGGACCGTATTCAGCCTGCGCCGCCATCACGAACAGCACATTCCGGTCCCCGATCCGGTCGTATTTACCCAAGTCCTGCATTCCCGTCCCGTCGATCATTTGGCGTCAGGGAACTACAGCTGATCGCGACGGGCAAGCCCTGCGCGGCTTAAGCTTGCTGCGCGACAGATTGTTCGGGCGAATCGCCCGGCAGGTCGGCGCTTCCCTGACCTGTTTGCTGTCGAACCGGATGATCGACCGATGCCAGATCGACCATCGCCTGAAAGCGCAAAAGGGTGCGGCCGCCCGAAAGCGACCGCAGGCTCCATGACAGAAGCCCGCCCGTCGGTCCGGCAATTGCCCCGTTGCGAGCCGGATCAGAGGCGGGTTGCGCAAAGGCCTGCCGCAACGCCGCCAAACCCGGACTGTCGCCGCAGGCAGCAGTCCAATGGGCGAACTGGTCCTCAAGCGTGCCGCGGGGCGGCGTGTTCCAGATCGTCGCATAGCGGCGGTTTGACAGGATCAGCTCTCCGTTCACCGCAAAAACGGCGATGGCATCGTCGAGCGCATCCAGCACATCCGCACCCAGCGAGAGATCGGCCCGGAACTTGCGGGTCAGCGAAATCTCTGAGGTGATGTCTTCAAGAAGGAAGGCAATCGCGCCATCGGGATGCGGGCGGCCAGTGACGCGATAGGTCTGGCCACCGGGCAGCGACCATGTCTCGACATGCCGTCCCGAGGAGGCCGCCGCCTCTAGCGAGTTCATCTGTTCACGCCAGCTGCGATAATCCTTGGGCTCGGGGACCATCCGCGCCTCGCGCAGACGGTCGAGAAAGGCAAAGAGGGTAGGTCGCGCGGTCAGGAATCCCGTCGCCAGTCCGGTCAGGTCGATCAACGCTGGGTTGAATAACTGCAGCTTCCGGTCACGGTCAAAGATCGCAAGCCCGATGGGCAGATCGGCAAAGGTCTTGGTCAGGGTCTGGACAAATTCGCGCAGGCTGCGCTCGGCCCGGACGGCGGCATCGGCGGGCAGGGCCATGGCGACGGTCTGATCGGCGACGTCATGGATATGACAATCATACCAGCGACCGTGCTGATCGTTTCGAACCTGCATCCGGCGCGCTACCTGGACCGTGCCCTGTGCCGGTAAGGTCGCGGCGGGCAGGTCGATCAGCCGTGGCAGCGGCCATTGGGTTTCACCGTCCGAAACCTCTTCGACCATCTGCAGATAAGCGGAATTGGCCCATGTCACATGCCCCTGCCCATCCTGCCGCCAAGCCAGCATCGGCGAATGATCGATAGTGCTGCGCAGGATCTGCAATTCATGCTCCATCGCGGCAAAGGACAGCGAATCCACCACGATTCCGGCATTCGCTGCGGTCGGATCGGCCAGCGTCAGGCGCAGATGCCCGGACCCGAGATCCTCGGCCAGCAGGCGAAACCCGTTATCCCCCGTCAACTCCAACCGAGGCGGGCGGGCTTCGCGGTCAAGCCCCGTTTCCTGCGGCAGACGAGAAGCGAGCCAGCCCATGACGCGTTGCCAGTCGCTATCCCCCGGCATGACCGACAGCAGCAGCCGTGCGGGCGATGTCGCATCGACCAGCACCCGATCGCGGAACAGAAAGACGATCGGCTCCACATCCCGTTCCAGCCGAGCCTGCTCTGGCCGCCGCCTTTTGGTTCCGACCGCAAGCAGCCGAAACAGCACAACGGCGGCCAGAGCCGCCGCGAAAGCGATCGGGAATTGCGCAAGCATCGGTCCGCCCCGGCATAGCTACAAACATTCACAACTATAACGAGAAAAATAAACGAAGAGTTAACGCTATTCGGAAATATGCGGATTCTGTCCCAAGGCCCCTCGATCATTCTTGGCCTCGATCACTTCACGCGGCCAAGTGACCGTCACCTGCGCGCCGCGTTGGCGGTTGCCAAAGCGCACCGCCGCCCCGGACCGCTCCAGCAGGGTCTTGGCGATGAACAGGCCTAGCCCCATGCCCTCATAGCTGCGCCCGTCCTCGGAGCGGGGGCGGGTGGTCAGGAAAGGGCTGCCCAGACGCGGCAGGATCGCCAAGGGAAAGCCCGGACCGTCATCGGCGATACGCAGCCTGATTTCACGCCGGTCTGCCTTGGCCTCAATCAGCACCTCGACCGAGGCGAAATCGACCGCGTTCTGGATCAGGTTGCGCAGGCCGTGGATCAACGCGGCATCGCGCTGGATACTGGGGTGATCGCCGGTGATCTCGATGCGGATGCGGATACCACGGTCGCGATGCGGGCCTGCGGCCTCTTCCAGAACCTGCCGCAAGGGCGCGCTGCGGATCAGCAGATCGTCGCGCCCGGCACTGCCCATCGAGCGCAGGATCGCCCCGCAGCGGTCGGCGGATTGGCGCAACAACTCCATATCCTCGGCCAGATCATCGCGGTCGGGCAGGGCCTCGCCGATCTCATCGGCCAACTCGGAACTGACCAGTTTGATCGTCGCCAGCGGTGTGCCCATCTCATGCGCGGCAGCGGCGACGACGCCGCCCAGATGTTGCAGCCGCTGCTCGCGTTCCAGCGCCATGCGCGCGGCAAACAGCGCGTCCGATGTCGCGGTGATCTCGGCGGTGACGGTCCGGGCATAAAGCGCAAAGAACAGCGCGCCGATGATGATGGCAAACCAGCTTCCCACGAGCAGCGGATCGCTGAGCACCGCAATACCGTTATCCGAGAACGTCATTGGCCGCGCGAACCACGCCGTCATCGAGACCATGATGAAGGTGGCGATCCCCAGTGCCATCAGTTGCCGTCCGGGCAGCGCCGTTGCCGCCACCGTCACCGGGGCCAGCAGCAGCAGCGCGAAGGGATTGGACAGCCCGCCGGTCAGCGACAGCAGCGCCGCGATCTGGGCAAGGTCGAATCCCAGCTGCCAAGCGGCCTCCAGCGCCGAGATGCGCCTGTCGGGCCGCAGCATCATCGCAAGGTTGAGGATCATCGCCAGACCCAGCACCACCATCACCGGACCCAGGCTCAGATGCGCGCCGATCAGAAGCGCCACGCCCACGGCGACGGTCTGGCCGCAGATGGCCACCCAGCGCAGCAGGATCAGCGTTCTCAGTCGGATCGGCTCGGGACCGGGCTGGCCGGGCAGCAGGTCGAAGCGCCGCGAAACGAGGCCAATAAGCACCTGTTCCCTCCTTGATCGGAAATCACCGATTGATACGCAGGGACGGGCGGGCAATCAATGCAGTGTGAACTGCGGCAAATCGAGTCGGTTTGACCCGAGGGTCATTTCCGCCTAGAAGCCACCGGGTATTTTTTCAGGGGTAACTGACCATGGCCGAAAGCCGGAATATCGGACCCGATGCCAGCCTTCTTCTGGTTGATGACGACGAAATCTTTCTGAACCGCCTGGCCCGAGCCATGGAAAAGCGCGGCTTCAGCGTCACGCGCGCCTCGTCTATTGCAGATGCAAAAGCAATCGTCGCGGATAAGCCTCCGGCCTATGCGGTGGTCGATCTGCGGCTTGAGGATGGCAATGGGCTGGATGTGGTCGATGCCCTGCGCGAAGCACGCGCCGATGCCCGCATTATCGTGCTGACCGGATATGGCGCCATTGCCACGGCAGTCGCCGCCGTCAAAATGGGTGCGACCGACTATCTTTCGAAACCCGCGGATGCCGAAGAGGTGACGCGCGCCCTTCTGTCCAGCGATTCAGAAATGTTGCCACCGCCGCCCGAATCCCCGATGTCCGCGGATCGCGTGCGCTGGGAACATATCCAGCGCGTCTATGAACAATGCGACCGCAATGTCAGTGAAACTGCGCGGCGCCTGCATATGCACCGCAGAACCTTGCAGCGAATATTGGCAAAGCGCAGCCCTAAGTAGTATTTCACGAAATTGTGCAACCTGTACTTATAGCCATATCACTTTTGAGCATGTCTGCTTATATGGTGGATAAGATTTAAATACGCTTAGGAAATGAAAATGGAACTTGATCTGGACCAAATGTCCCTTCGCGAGCTGCGCGACCTGCGCAACAAGGTCGAAAAATCCATTTCGACTTTTGAGGACCGTCGCAAGCGCGAAGCTCTGGCCGCTGTGGAAAATGCCGCTCGGGAATTCGGTTTCACCTTTGCTGATCTGGCCGATGTGAAACCCGCACGTGGCAAGGTTGCCGCGAAATATGCCGACCCCGCCAATCCGGACGCCACCTGGACCGGTCGTGGCCGCAAGCCGCGCTGGGTTGTCGAGGCGCTGGATGCCGGCAAATCCATGGCCGATCTGGAAATCTGATTTCCCAAACCCCGCCCTTCCGGCGGGGTTTTCATTTTTCACCGACGATCGATTTCCGAAATCAGTATTTCGAACTGTGCCAGATAGGCATTGCGGGTCTCGATCGGCGGACGCAGCCGGATTTCCAATCCCTCCAGCAATTCCTCGGCCGGAACCGGGAATAGCCGGTCGGCCTCGGCTTGCGAAAAGCCCGCGATCTGCACGGCCTCCAGCCATGCCGACACCCGATCCGCGCTTTTGATCGCCGCCTTGACGGTCTTGGGCAATTGCGCGGGCAATCCGAAGCGCAGGTGAATGGCGGCGGTCAACCGTGCGTCCATTTCGCCATATTCCTGACCAAGCGCGGCTTTGACCGGGGAAATCATGTCCCCGATCACATATTCAGGGGCGTCGTGCAAAAGCGCCGCCAGATGCCAGCGCGGATCGCAATCGGGTTGGGCACGGCGATGGATTTCCTCGACCAGCAGAGAATGCTCGGCCACCGAATAGGCCCAGTCGCCGCGAGTCTGGCCATTCCAGCGCGCGACGAATGCCAAACCATGCGCAATATCCGAAATCTCGATATCGACAGGGGTCGGGTCCAGCAGATCCAGCCTGCGGCCCGAAAGCATCCGCTGCCATGCGCGTTGCGCGCGTTTCGCCATGACTTTCCCCTGCTGATGAATATGAAAAGGCCCGCGCATTGCCGGGAACGCGCGGGCCGAAATACTAAGTCACGCTGATCAGGACAGCGGCTGGTCGGCCGGACGCTCGGCCTGAACCCGACGCGAGATTTCCTGACGGTACAGCGCCACGAAATCGACCGGGTCCATATTGAAGGTCGGGAAGCCGCCATCGCGGGTCATGTCCGAAATGATGCGGCGCACGAAGGGGAACAGCATACGCGGGCATTCGATCATCAGGAACGGGTGCAGTTGTTCCTCGGGCACACCCTCGACGTGGAAGATGCCGCCGTAATCCAGCTCGCACAAGAAGATCGGCGATTTGTCCGCCGCATTAACGGACTGGACGCGGAACTTGCTGATGACCTCGTACTGGTGCTCGGTCGTGCGCTTGCGGGCATCAAGGCTGACCTGGACGCTGATCTCGGGCTGGACCTCGCCCGAGGGCAGGCCCTTCTGCGCGACGGCATTCTCGAACGAGAGGTCACGGATATACTGGGTCAGGATCTGCATGCGGACGGCGGGCTGGGTGCCGGCCGGCGCTGCGGCTCCGTTGGTGGTTTCGTCGCTCATTGGGGTCTCCCTGTCATCCGAAGGGTTCTAGCACCCTCGCGGATGACGCTCAATGCCGGGTCCAGCCCGAGCTGCCGGGTCGTGGCCCGCCTGCCGGACGATCATCGGTCAGCCCTTCGCGCACCGGGGCGGGCGGGTCATCCTGCACGGAATATTCGCCGTCGATCACCCCATCGCGGGAATTGCCGCGACGCCCGAAACCCGAAGGGAAATCGCCCATCACGTCGGCCTCGCGCCCCGGATAGCCAAAGCCCACGCCGGATACGCGGACCTTGCGGCCCATCCAGCGCATCACCAGGCTGCGCACCGCCGGGATCAGCAGCAGCACGCCCACCGCGCTGGTAAACAGGCCCGGAATCACCATCAGTGCCCCCGCCACCATGATCAGCGCCCCATGCGCCATCGGCGCGGACGGGTCGCGGAATTCCTGCATCGCACGTTGCACATCCAGCATCGCCAGCGCACCCTGACGGCGCATGACGGCGACGCCCGCAACTGCGGACAGCAGGACCAGAAGGATCGTCGGCAGGACACCGATCGCACCGCCAACCTGAATGAACAGCGCGATCTCGACGATCGGCAGGATGACGAATGGCAATAGCAGCCACATGGGCGCACCTTTCACTTTTGACTTCCACAGGCGGCAAACTGGACTTGCACCGCCCTGCATCCTACATAGGTATCAAGCGCCCGCTCCGAAAGCTCCTCAAGGACCGTTGATGTCGAACCCAATGCTGCAACTTCTTGTTCTTGCCGCGATCGCGATTTTCCTGATCCTCCGCCTCCGGGGGGTTCTTGGCACGCGTGACGGGTTCGAAGCCCCCCGCGTCCCCGAGGAACGTCCGGCCCCCCGCCGCTTCGACGTGATCGACGGCACCGCCGATACCCCGGACACCGATATCAACGATCACGCCGAGCCGGGTAGCGCCAATGCCCGCGCCCTTGCCGCGATGAAACAGGTCGAGCCCGACTTCCAGGTCGGCCCGTTCCTGTCCGGTGCGAAAGCCGCCTATGAGATGATCCTGATGAGCTTCGAACGTGGCGATATCAGCGATGTCCGCGCCTTCCTCGCGCCGCCGGTGGCCGAGGCCTTCGAATCCGTGATCGCCGACCGCAAGGCCCGCGGCCTGACCACCGAGGCGCAATTCCTTGGCACGCGCGAAACCGCGCTCGCCGCGGCGGAATTCAACCCGGCCACCCGTCAGGCCGAGATCTCGGTGCGCTTCGTCGGCGAAATGATCGTGGCCACCCGCGATGCCGCCGGCAATGTCGTCGAGGGCGATCCCAAAGCCTCGCGCAAGCAGCGCGACACTTGGACCTTTGCCCGTCAGATGGGGTCGAACGACCCGAACTGGCAGCTTGTCGCCACGGCGTAAATGGCGCGGCGCAGGGGCCTGACGGCCGACGAACAGGCCCTCTGGTCCCGCATTGCCCAGACGACGGTCCCGATCCATCCGTCCCGCAGGACCAAGCTGGAACCGCTGGAGCCCCCAAAGGCCCCGGCGGTGAAATCACATTCGCCCGAACCCGAGCCGCTACCCGTTGATTTCCGCATCGGGGCTAAGCCGCTGGGGAAATCCTCGACCCGGATCGAACTCTCCCCCCATCCCGGCAAGGCGCTGCGCGACAAGCCGGTGCGGATGGATCACAAGACCCATCGCCGGATGAATCAGGGCAAGCTTGTCCCCGAGGCGCGGATCGACCTGCATGGCATGACCCTCAGCGTCGCCCAGCCACAGCTGCTGCGCTTCATCCTGAACGCCCATGCCGACGGGCGCAGGCTGGTGCTGGTCATCACCGGCAAGGGCCGCGAGGGTGGCCCGGACGCGCCACTGCCGGTCCGCCCCGGCGCTTTGCGCCACAACGTGCCGTTATGGCTGCAAATGGCGCCGCTGAACCAGCTGGTGCTGCAGGTCAGTCACGCCCATCGCCGTCATGGTGGCGAAGGGGCCTATTACGTCTACCTGCGGCGCTGAATGCGAAAAGGCGGCCCGAGGGCCGCCTTGTCATGCGCTGTAATTCGGCTTCGGTCCCGCAAACCACCAGATGATCAGTCCCAGAACCGGCAGGAAGGCGACCAGCGCAATCCACAGGATCTTGGTCGATGTCTCGGCATTGGAATTGATGATCATGGCGATCGCCCAGACATCGAGGGCAAAGATGATCAGTCCGATGATAAACTTCATGAAGCTCCCCAAGGTTGCTGCAGTTCTTCAACCACAGCAGCCCCCGGGGGTTCCATCACAGCACGTAGCGCGACAGATCGGTCGAACGCGACAGGTCGCCCAGATGCTTCTCGACAAAGGCTTCGTCCACGGTCACGCTTTCGCCCGAACGGTCGGGGGCGCTGAAGGACAGCTCCTCAAAGACCCGCTCGATCACGGTATAAAGCCGCCGCGCACCGATATTCTCGACCGAGCCGTTGACCTCGGCCGCGATCCGCGCCAGCGCCCGGATGCCGGTCTCGGTGAACTCAACCACCACGCCTTCGGTCGCCATCAGCGCGGTGTATTGGCGCGTCAGGGCGTTGTCAGTCTCGGTCAGGATGCGGACGAAATCCTCCTCGGTCAGCGGGCGCAACTCGACCCGGATCGGCAGGCGACCCTGAAGCTCTGGCAGCAGGTCCGAAGGCTTGGCGATGTGAAAGGCACCGCTGGCGATGAACAGGATATGGTCGGTCTTGACCGGGCCATATTTGGTCGAAACGGTCGTGCCCTCGATCAGCGGCAGCAGGTCGCGCTGCACACCTTCACGTGAAACGTCGCCGCCACGGGCATCGGTGCGCGCCGCGACCTTGTCGATCTCGTCGATGAAGACGATGCCGTTTTCCTGCACCGATTCAAGCGCCGCCGCCTTGACGGCCTCATCATCCAGCAGCTTGTCAGCCTCTTCGGCGATCAGCAGGTCATAGCTTTCCTTGACACTGACCTTGCGCCGCACGCGACGCCCGCCAAAGGCCTTCATCAGGCCCGACAGATCCATCATCCCGCCCATGGCACCGGGCTGGCCGGGAACATCCATCATGCCCAGCGGATTGGAGTTGTCCTGCAGCTCCAGCTCGATGATCGTGTCGTCCAGCTCACCGCGCTTCAGCTTGTCGCGGAACATCGCCTGCGTCTGCTCGCGCGCGCCATCGCCCGCAAGGGCCGCGACGACGCGATCCTCGGCCGACTTATGCGCCTTGGCCTTGACCTCTTCGCGCATGCGCTCACGGGTCTCGATGATCGCGGCATCGGCCAGATCGCGGATGATCTGCTCGACATCGCGGCCGACATAGCCGACCTCGGTGAACTTCGTCGCCTCGACCTTCAGGAAAGGCGCACGGGCCAGTTTGGCCAGACGGCGGCTGATCTCAGTCTTGCCGACGCCGGTCGGCCCGATCATCAGGATGTTCTTCGGATAGACCTCGTCACGCAGGTCGTCGCCCAGCTGGCGACGACGCCAGCGGTTGCGCAGGGCGACGGCGACGGCGCGCTTGGCCTCTTTCTGGCCGATGATGAAGCGATCAAGCTCGGACACGATCTCGCGCGGCGTCAAATCACTCATGTTGAACCTTTCTTCATGCTGGAAACGGGATTGAATTCACCGTTTCCGAAATACCCCGGGGGGGTCCGAAGGACGGGGGCAGAGCCCCCCTTCAGCCCAAAATCTCGACGGTCAGGTTGCCGTTCGTATAGACGCAGATATCGGCGGCGATCTTCATCGCTGCCCGCGCCACGCCCTCGGCATCCAGATCGCTGGCCATCAGGCCACGCGCCGCAGCCAGCGCGAAATTCCCGCCCGAGCCGATCGCCGCCACGTCATGTTCCGGCTCCAGCACGTCGCCCGCGCCGGTCACGACAAATATTTCCTTGCCGTCGGTCACGATCAGCATGGCTTCCAGATTGCGCAGGTACTTGTCCATGCGCCAGTCCTTGGCCAGATCGACGCAGGCCCGCGCCAGC
The DNA here is from genome assembly GCF_014851995.1 of Paracoccus sp. PAR01. Classification (NCBI taxonomy): domain Bacteria; kingdom Pseudomonadati; phylum Pseudomonadota; class Alphaproteobacteria; order Rhodobacterales; family Paracoccaceae; genus Paracoccus; species Paracoccus sp. PAR01. Next base: position 106,238 of record NZ_JACVAW010000009.1, on the reverse strand, counting down.
TGACCCGGTGCGCTTTCCAGCTTCTTCTCCAGCCGCTCCAGCAGCGTAAAGGCATCGGCGGTCGATCCGGCAAAGCCCACCACCACGTCATGGCCGCCGGGCGTCAGGCGACGCACCTTGCGGGCAGTGCCCTTCATCACGGTCGGGCCGACGCTGACCTGACCGTCCCCGGCGACGACGACCTTGCCGCCGCGCCGCACCGCAAGGATCGTGGTGCCGTGCCAGCCGGGAAATTTCTCATCGGACATGCGTATTCTCCGCTTTGGTCTGCGGCTCAGATATGAGGCGTCGGGGGCTTTCGCAACCCGAGCCTGACCGCTAGCCTGCCCTTATGAGCAACACGACCACCCTGCGCGTCTATCTGGAAGCCCCGATGTTGAAAACGGCGGTGGACGGGACGTTCAACTTCATGAACGTGCTGAAAGCGACCGTCGAGGGCGCGGGCTGGCGCGTCGAATGGCACGAGGCCAGCGAACACGCACGGCTGCGCGCTGCCGATCTGGACGGTTATGCGCTGTTTCACGCGGCCGCGCCGCCCGACGCGCGCTCACTGTCCTTTCGCCGCGCCTATCACTACCCGTTCTGGCAGATCGAGCCGACGCAGCAGCGCTGGCGCTTCGAGGTCGCGCGCAGCGCCTATGATCCCGACAGCATCGACCCGACCGAGGCCCGCGACTTCGCCAACCGGTTGCGCGCGCGCGTCCTGCCCGGCCCGCCACCACGGCGCGACGGTCCGATCCTTGTGCCGCTGCAGGTCCATATCCGCCGCTGCCGCGGCTTTCAGACCATGAGCCCGCTCGACATGGTCGAGGCGGTGGCCCGAACCGGCAGGCACGCCATCGTCACGCTGCATCCCGGCCATCACTACGATCCGGGCGACATGGACGCGCTGCACACGCTGCTGCGCCACCACCCCAACCTGAAATTCGCGCCGCGTACCGCGCCGGTGCTGCGCGACTGCAGCCTTGTCGCAACCCAGAACAGTGCCGTGGCCTTTGACGGCCTGCTGCTGGGCAAGCCGGCGGTGCTGTTTGCGCAGATCGACTTTCATCATATCGGACTGAGCGTCGCCGAACTGGGCGCATCCGAGGCGCTGGCGCGGGCCGAAACCTTCGCCCCCGATTTCGACAAGTATGTCTATTGGTTCCTGCAGAAGAAATCGATCAACGCGACGCTGCCCGATGCCGGCGAGCGCATCCTTGCTGCAATGAGAAGGGGCGGCTGGCCGATCTGACCTGCCGCCCCCGAATTTCCAGCTGAACGATCAGCTTAGATTGCGTCGTCGATCCAGGCCTTCAGCGCGGCCTTGGGCGCGGCGCCGATCTTGTTCGAGACGACCTCGCCATCCTTGAACAAGAACAGCGCCGGGATGCCACGCACGCCAAGGGCGGCCGGGCTTTCCGGGTTTTCGTCGACATTGACCTTCACGATCTTGACCTTGCCGTCATATTCGGCGGCAAGCTCTTCCAGCGCCGGGCCGATCTGGCGGCAGGGGCCACACCATTCGGCCCAGAAATCGACCACGACCGGGGTCGCGGACTGGCGGACTTCGGTATCGAACTCGGCGTCGGAAACGGCTTGGGTGGCCATTGAAATCTCCTCGATGCGCCGGCAACGGGCCGGCTGGGCTGTCCTGCAAGAGCTAGGGATGGGACCGGGCAGGGTCAAGACCCGCCAACACCTCGTCCAGCAACCCGCCGGGCAGGGCCGTCAGGCTGCGCGTCGCGGTCCACAGCACCGCCGTCTCGACCGGCAGATCCGGCCACAGCTGCCGCAAGGCCGCGCGATAGGCCGCCATCTGGCGCAAGATGCCCAAGGGCGTGGCTTCGGGCGTCGCCGGAACATCGCGGTTCGACTTGTAATCGACGGCCAGAATACGGTCGCCGGTGACCACCAGCCGGTCGATCTTGCCATAAAGCATTCCGATTCCCGGCAGCGGCGCGGACAGCGCCAGTTCCTGCAGCACCTCGGCCCCTTCGGGCAGGTCAAAAACCTCGGACAAAGCGGGTGCGGTCAGGACCTCATGCGCCTCGTCGAGCAGGCCTGCCAGCGCGGCGGGTTCGGGCAGGCCACCTTCGGCATCGGCCAGAACGTCGCGGGCGATACCCGGCCATTCGGCAGGGTCGCGGCCCGGCAGATGTTCCAGCAGCAGATGCAGGCGTGTGCCAAACAGCATCGCGGCCTCGGCGTCGCCTTCGCCCGCACCCGCCATGACCTTGGCCCCGCCCAAGGCGGTCGCGGCCACGGGGCGTCGTTTTTCGGGCATCGGCGGAGGTGCCGCACGCAACCAATCCGGCGCGGCGACGGGTGGTTTTTCGATATAGACGGTCTGGGGCGCCTCGGTCGGCCAGTCGCCAAAGGCCAATCGCCGGATCTCTCCGCCGCCGGGCATGGGCACGCGGCTTTCGGTCAGGTCCGAACGGCCAAATCCCGCCTCGACCAGACTGTGCCAGCTATCCTCGGCCATGCCGGTTTCGCCCGCAGCGGCAAGGATCAGCCAGCTTTCAGCGCGAGTCAGGCCGACATAAAGCAGGCGTTTGCGTTCTTGCAGCTGGCGTTCCGTCTGATCGGTGGCCAGTGCCTCGATGGTTTCGGGCCGCTCGCCCTTCCTGCCGCGCCACAGGGCCAGACCACCGGGCAGGGTCAGCACCTGCCCCTCGCGCGGGGGGCGGCGTTTCGATGCGTCAGGCATGATGACGATGGGGCTTTCAAGGCCTTTCGAGCCATGCACCGTCATCACCCGGATCAACCCATCGCCATGTTCGCCGGCCGAGCCGGGCTGACGCTTGACCTCGACATCATCAGCGGTCAGCCAGACAAGGAAACCGGTCAGCGACGGGGTTTCGCTGGATTCGTAGCTGAGCGCCTGCGACAGCAATTCGTCGATGCCATCCTCGGCCTCGGGGCCAAGTCGGGCCACCAGACGTTCGCGCGCACCGTGCCGGACCAGCAGGCGCGAGATCAGGTCGTAGGGGCGCATGAACCCGGTCTGGCCCATCAGGTCGGACAGCAGTTCGACCGCGTGGCGATGGTCGGAATCGCGCAGACGCCGCCACAGGAATTCACGTTTCATCCGGCCATGGGCAAGGCGGTAAAGCTGCTCCTCGCTCAGGCCGAATATCGGCGAACGCAGCGCGGCGGCCAGCGACAGGTCGTCTTCGGGCGTGGCAAGGACTGACAGCACGGCGCGGATGTCGCGCACGGCCATTTCACCCGCCAGCTTCAGTCGGTCAGCGCCCGCGACGGGCAGGTTCACGGATTTCAGCGCCGCGATGATTTCCGCAAACAGGTCCGAACGGCGCTGGACAAGGATCAGCACATCGCCCGCGCGGACCCGGCGCACCTTGCCGCTTTTCGCGTCGAAAATCGGCGTGCCCAGAATATCGCGGATGCCACGGGCGATGGCGCGGGCCAGTTGAGTGGTCTCCGAGTTTTCGGCGGGCTGATCGACCGGATCGGTCCATTCGCCGGGTTCGGGTTTATCGGGCTTCGGGATCGCGGGCCACAGGTCGACGCGGCCCGGCATGTCGGTCCGAAAGGCGCGGTGCTGCGGAGGATCGCCCAGACCTTTTGCGGCATCGCCCGCAAAAACCTGATCGACCAGCGACAGGATCGCGGTCGAGGAACGGAAGGAATGGCGCAGCTCCAGCACCTGCATCGGATTTTCGACGGCGGCGAAGGCCTCGGCGAAGCCCGCGCGGCGGGCCTCGAATACGGCGATGTCGGCACCCTGAAAGGAATAGATCGACTGTTTCGGATCGCCCACGACGAACAGGCTGCGCGAACCGGCCTCGCGCGCGCCCTGACCCGAGGTGAATTCATCGGTCAGTCGCTCAATCACCTGCCATTGCGCCGGGCTGGTATCTTGTGCCTCATCGACAAGGATATGGTCGATGCCGCCATCCAGTCGGAACAGCACCCATTGCGCCATGCTGTTTTCCGACAGCAACCGCGCAGTGCGGTCGATCAGGTCGTCGAAATCCAGATAGCCCTGCGCCGATTTCTGCGCCCGGTAGCGCGTCAGAAAGGCATGGGCGAAGCGGTGCAGGGACAGGCTCCGCTCGGCCAGCGCCAGGGCCAGACGGCGCGGGCGGGCCTCGTGCACGCGCTCCATCAGCACGGCCAGATCGTCGATCAGTTCAGCACAGGAGCCCTGCCGCAGCGCCTTGGTCGGGAAGCTGTCATATTTGGGTGAGAAGGGTTCCTTCGCGCCCGCGCCGGTCAGCAGCACGGATTCAAGGGTCTGAAGCTCGGCAAGGCCGGGCTGGGTCCAGAGGCCCGGTTGCAGCTTGGCCGCGGCCTTCTGGTCGTTCACACCGCCCTTGAGCAGATGCGGGACCAGCGCGGGAATGACCAGCGCGCCATCCGCGAAGGTGCGCGCCAGAAGCGAGGCCAGATCCTCACCCGCGTCCAGTTCGCAGGCCTCCCACAGCAGGTCCCGGTCTGCGGGGGCCTCGAACCCCCGCAGACCGGACAGGAAAGCGTCGAGGTTTTCGCCAGATTGCAGCACCAGCAGATCTGAAAGCTCGGGCGCGTCCTCACGCACCATGTCCTCGATGATCTCGGACCGGATCAGTGCGGCGCTGCGGTCGTCAAGTTCGGTGAAGCCATGCGGCACACCGGCCTCGATCGGGAAGCGGCGCAGCACGCCGCCGCAGAAGCTGTGGATGGTCTGGACCTTGAGCCCGCCCGGCGTTTCGATGGCGCGGGCGAACAGGCGGCGCGCGGCAGGTAGGTCCGGGGCGCGATCCTCGCCCAGCCGGGCCAGTTCCTCGCGCAGCTTGTCCTCGGGGAGCATCGCCCATTTGCCCAGTCGCGCCAGCAGGCGGTTCTGCATCTCGGTCGCCGCAGCCTTGGTATAGGTCAGGCACAGGATCTTTTCCGGCGCGGTCCCGGCCAGAAGCAGCCGCGCCACCCGATCGGTCAGCACCCGCGTCTTGCCCGAACCGGCATTGGCCGTCAGCCAGGTCGAGCGCAGCGGGTCCGCCGCCCGCACCTGCGCCAAGGTGGCCTCGTCGAAATGCATCCTAGTCATGGTCGAAACTTTCGGACTGCGCGGGCTCGGTCGTGTCCCATTCGCCATGGCGCGACAGGTGGTCGTAATCGCTGGCGTGATCTGTGCGTTCCATCGCAAGGCGCGCGGTAAAGCCGCGCTCGCCGCGCAGATAAAGGCCGATCAATGCCACGAAGCCCGCCCATGTTTCCTGCGCAAAGCCGGGGCCAAAGCTGCGGGTCTCGGTTTTCCCCTCACCGCCAAGCTGGATATAGCTGATGCCGTCGACATCAGCCCGGCCTAGGCAGTCGAAGGCGCCCTGTTCGACCATCGCCGCCTCAAGCGGGAGCTGCTTGTCGAAATGCGCGATCTGGGCATCGGTCGGTGGCTTGCCGGACTTGTAGTCATAGACATGCACGCGGCCGTCATTCAGCAGGTCCAGCCGGTCGGGCTTGGCGATCAGGCGGAAATCCGTTCCCGGCACCGAAAGCTGGGCGAAGCTTTCGACCACGGTGGGCTTGCCCTGGGTCAGGCGATGCGCCTCATCCGCGACCAGCCGGTCGGCAATGCCTGCGATTCGCGCGCGCCAGAACAGCCGGGCCGAGGGCCAGGGCACCTCGGCGTTCAGCACCGCGTCGGTGATCTCAAGCAGACGGTCCTTCATCGCGGCGGGCGTTTCCGGCAGATCGGGCAGGGTGGCCAGAAAACGGTCCATGATCGCGTGCAGCACATTCCCGCGTTCGGCGGCATCGGGTTCCGGGCGCAGCGGGTCCAGCGCACGCAGACCCAGCACGCGGCGGGCATAGATCGCATAGGGGTCGCGGATCAGGGTGCGGACCTCGGTCACCGACATCTGCTTCAGCGCGGGCGCGGGAGGAACGGGCGAAGGGCGGCGCGCGGGCGTCAGACGGTGGCGCGGTTGGGCCTGAAGCCCGGCCAGATCCAGCCAGCGTTGGCCGCGTTCGCGCATCTCGCGCAGCGCCTGCGGGCCATCTTGGGCGGGCAGGCCGCCCAACAGGTTCACCAGCCGGTTCAGCCAGCGCGAGGGGATGGTCTCGGCCTCGGCATCGCGATGGGCGCGGGTCAGGATCACCTGCGCGGCCCCGACCGCCTGCTGGAAGTCATGCGCGGCCAATCCGACGCGACGCTCGGGCAGGGTCAGTCCGGCCGACAATCGCATGGGGCGCGACAGCCACGGATCGGGCGGCAATGCCTGCGGCCAGCCGCCTTCGTTCAACCCAGCGAGGATGACCAGTCCGGCCGCCTCGCCGACAGCCTCGGTCCGGGCCTCGCGCGGGCCACGGAATCGGACCAAGGGATGCGAGGCCACGTCCTGCCGCACCGCCTGCCCCTGCAATTCATCGTAAAGCAGGTCGCGGAATTCGCCGGGCCGCAGGGCATGGCCCAGATGCGCATGCGCCGCCAGATGGTCCAGCACGCCCTTGGCCAGCCCACCCGAGGCCTTGGCCCACAGTTCCGACGCATCGGCGCTGCCATTCGGACCGGCCGCCAGATCCTCGGCCAGATGGCGCAGATCGGCCAGCCGCTGCGCCATCGGACGCGGGCCGCGATCAAGGGCCAAGGGCACGATCCGGTCCAGCAGACCAGCCAGCCACAAGGCCCAGGGCTTGCTGCGTTCATCGCCGCGATCAGCCCAGTCACGCAGCGCCGCGCCATCCGGGAAGGCCGGACCATGCTTGCGCAGGTCCAGTTCAAGATCGCGGGTATGGCGCAGATGCTCGCGCCGGTAATCGCCGCCAAGGCCAGTCGCCATGACCGGGTGTTTCAGCAGCGTCAGCAAACCGTCGATCATCAGATCGGCCCCGAACAGGTCCGCGACATGGCGCAGGAACAGGCCGGGCGCCGTCAGCGGCAGGGGCTGACCGGCGGAATCGTCAGGGATGATCGCCCAGCGATCCAGCGCCGATTGCACGCGGCGGGTCAGCATCCGGTCGGCGGCGATCAGGGTCACCGGCTGGCCGCGCTCTACCGCGTCGCGAATGACCAGTGCCACGGCCTCGGCCTCTTGGCCCGGTTGCTCGGCTTCGATCAGTGTCAGGTTTTGCGTGGCCGGGATCAGCGCGCCAAGTCGGGGACCTTCCTCGATCCATTGGTCGGTCACCGGCGCGGGCCGTAGCGCCAGCGAGATCAGGCGGTTGCGCAAGGGATCGGGGGCGGTGCCGGTGATCCAGTCACGGGGCATGCCGAATTCGGATACAAAGGGCGCATAGCGGGCCTGCGGGTGATCCTCGGCCCGCGCGTCCAACCCGTCCCAGACCGCCTGCGGCATGTCGGGATCATAGCCCGGCAGCACCACCGCGCCCATCGGCAAGCGGGCGACCGCGCGCATGAAATTCCGCGTCGCGCCATGCGATCCGGTCGAGCCCGCGATGACCACCGGGCCTTGGGGCAGGTTCTCGCCCCGCGCCCAATCCGCGGCCAATTCCTCGGCGGCGACACGCTGGCGGGATTCGCGGTCCTGTGGCGGGTCGGACAGATAATAGGCGGCAGCGATCTTCAGAAAGGCCAGCGCCCGGCCCCAATGCTGGGCGTGATCGCCGGCGTCGATCCGGTCCAGCGCCTGCGCGTCCAACCCCTCAAGCTGCATCTCGGCCATCAGCCCCGCCAGCGAGGCCGCAAGCTCGGGCACCGATTGCCCCTGCGCCAGATCGGGCTGGGCGCGCAGGGCCGCGTCGATCAACCGACCCAGTTCAAGGCGACGGGCAAGCGGCGCGGTGGCAGAGCCGCCTCCGATATCCGCGATCAGCCGCAATTGCGGCAGGATGATCGGCCCACGCCAGATCAGCGCATCGCGCAAGGCTTGCAGCGACTGGCCCGAGTTCGCGAACACCGTCACCCGCGCCATGTCCTGCGGCGGGCGACCCCGCATCCTTGCGATCAGTCCCTCGGCGAATGCCCCCGGAAAATCCGCGCCGCAAGGCAGGGCAAAGACGCCATTCTGCCAGTCAGCCATTCAGCAGGGCCTCGGCCAGCGGGATGCAGTCGGGGCGGCCCACATCGCACCATTCGCCATCATGGATCAGGCCATGCGCCCGGCCACCCGCGATCAGCAGATCCCACAGCCGGTTCAACGAGAAGATATCCTCGGGGATCTCGGCCAGCCGGTCGGGGCGGATGATCTGCACGCCGCCATAGACCAGATCGCCGCGTCGGATCAGGCGACCCGCCGGATCAAGACTGAAGTCCCCAGCCCCCTGCCGCCCATGCGTATGGGCCAGCGGCACCAGCATCAGCAGCGCGTCCATGCCGTCGTCCCATGCATCCAGCAGCGCGCGGACCGGATTTGTGCCGGTCCAGACCACATCCGGGTTCATGGTGATGACCGGGCCCGTCCCCAGCAGCGGCAGCGCCTTGCGCAACCCGCCACCGGTTTCCAGCAGCAGATCGGCCTCGTCCGAGATGGCAATGGCACGTCCGTTGACATGGTGCCGGATCTGGCTGCCCAGATGATGGGTGTTCAGGACGACGGGACCGGTCCCGGCCTGCCCGGCCAGGGTCAGCGCGCGGTCCAGCAGCGTCTGGCCGCCGACCTCGATCAGCGGTTTCGGCGTCACATCGGTCAGGGGCGCCATGCGCGTGCCCTTGCCGGCGGCAAAGATCATCAGGGGCAGGCTCATCCGCGGGCGATCCTTTCGATCACGTCGGGGGAGGGTTCGGGAATCCCGTCCAGCGCAGCGGCCAGCGGTGCCAGCGCCGGATGGGCCAGATCGCGACGGATCGCGGCCCAGACCCGTGGCATGAAGGCCAGATAGCGCGGCTTGCCGTCGCGCTGCGCCAAACGGGTAAAGATGCCCATAATGCGCAGACCTCGCTGCGCGCCCAGCAGCGCATAGGCGGCGCGGAAGCGGTCGGCATCGACCCCTGTCGCGGCGATATAGCGAGCAATCTGGGCTTCCTCGATCGCCGGGTCCACGTCGCGGCGCGCGTCCTGCAACCCCGAGACAAGGTCATAGGCCGGATGCACTGCAACCGCGTCCTGAAAATCCAGCACGCCCAAGGGGGCCTCGTCGCGCCAGATCAGGTTTTCGGCATGGAAATCGCGCAGGCCAAGGATGGGGGTCACGTCGGCGGCCAGTTCGGCATGCAGCGCCTCGATGGTGCGGGCGACATCAAGGCCCTTGCCGGGCGCACCTGCGGCGGCGGGGTAATGTTCGGCGAACAGCCCGACCTGACGCGCCAGTTCCGGACCGTCCAGCCGCAGCACGAAATCGGGCGGCGCGTGGCGATGCAGATCGACCAACAGATCGGTCATGCGGTCATAGATCCGGGGGGCGAGCTGCGGTTCCGCCGCCAGCACGCGGGCCACCAGATCGTCGCCCAGATCTTCTAGCAGCAACAGCCCCTCCACCTGATCGGCGGCCAGAATCTCGGGCGCATGGAAGTCGCGCGTGCGCAGCCATTGCGTCATCGCGACATATTCGCCGGTCGTGCCGGGGGCGGCATCCATCAGCACCGCGCTGCGCACGCCATCCAGCAGCCGGAAATAGCGCCGGGCCGAGGCATCGCCCGCCAGCGGGATCACCCTGGCCTCGCCCCAGCCGGCGCGATGCAGCAGCCGCGCGATTGCGGGCAGGCGGGCCATGCCTCCCCAGCGTGGCTCGGACCCGGCCAGCGTGATCTGGCGCAGATCGGGGAAATCCGGGATCGGCTCAAGGCCAAGGGTCAGCGGGTCGGGCAGGGGACCGCCATGATCGGGCCATTCGATCAGCACCACGGCCTCGCGCATGGCCTCATCCAGCCCCAGTTCGGCCAGCTCATCGGGATGGGTCAGGCGATACAGGTCGGCATGCCAGATCTCGGTCCCCATCGGGTCGTCATAGGTCTGGACAAGAGTAAAGGTCGGGCTGGGCACGTCCTCGGCCAGATCGCCCTGACGGGCGCGGATGAAGGCGCGGGCGAAATGGGTCTTGCCCGCGCCCACCGCGCCTTCCAGCGCGACCACGTCGCCGGGTTTCAGGACAGCCGCCATGACCCGCGCAAGGCAGGCAGTCAGGTCGGCATCGGCATGTTCAAGCGTGGCGATCAGGGTCATGACACGAAACTAGGGGCAGGCTGCCGGGGCGTCAAAGCCCCAATTCCTTACAAGCCCAGCACATCCGCCATGTCATATTCGCCCGGACCCTTGTCCTGCCCCCACAGGGCCGCCCGCAGCGCGCCCCGGGCAAAGATCGCGCGGTCGGTCGCCAGATGGCGCAACACGACACGTTCACCCGCTGCGGCAAAAATCACGTCATGCTCGCCCACGACATCGCCGCCGCGAATGGCCGCGAAACCGATCGAGCCCTTTTCGCGCGCGCCGGTGATCCCTTCGCGGGCCGGGGTGCGCAGTTCGTCGAGGGTATGGCCACGGCCCTCGGCAGCGGCCTCGCCCAGCATCAGGGCGGTGCCCGAGGGGGCGTCGACCTTGCGATTGTGATGGGCCTCGACGACCTCGACATCCCAATCCTCGCCCAGGGCAGCTGCGACCTTGCGGGTCAGGCCGACCAGCAGGTTGACGCCAAGGCTCATGTTGCCGGCGCGGACGATCGGTGCATGGCGGGCGGCGGCCTTGATCTTGTCCAGATGGTGCTGCTCGAACCCGGTGGTACCGATGACATGGACGGCGCGGGCCTGAGCGGTCAGTTCGGCAAAGCTCACGGTGGCGTCGGGCGTGGTGAAATCGATCACCGCTTGGGCCTTGGCAATCGCCTCGACGGCATCGTCGGTGACGATGATGCCAAGGGGCGCGCCACCCATCGCCTCGCCCAGATCGCGGCCAACCCAAGGGCTGCCTTCGCGCGCGATTGCGCCGACCAGACGGGCCTGATCCGATTCCAGAACGGTGCGGACCAGCATCTGCCCCATGCGGCCCGACACACCCGTGATGACGATTCCCGGTTTTTCCATGTCCATATCCCCGTTTTGGCATGGTCTATCCCGTTGCGGCGCGCGCCGCGACCCCCTACATCTGCGGGCATGGCACAGAACCGCTTTCAATCAGGGTCCGGCCCCACGCAGCGCCAGCTGCGCGTGGGCGAGCTGATCCGCCGCACCCTTTCCGATGTCCTGCTGCGCGCGGACGTCCATGACCCCGACCTGAACCGCCACTCGATCACGGTGGGCGAGGTCCGCACGTCGCCCGACCTCAAGGTCGCGACCGCCTATGTCCTGCCTCTGGGCGGGCATGACGCCGAGGACGCGCTGGTCGCACTTCGCCGCAATCAGGCCGAGCTGCGCCATCTGGTCGCCAAGGCGATGTCGCTAAAATACGCGCCGCAGCTGCGCTTCGTTCTGGACGAGACCTTTGACCGCATGGACGACACCCGTCGCCTGCTGAACGACGAACGCGTCCGCCGCGATGTCGAAAGCGACGACGACGAGACCGATGAAGATTGATCTGAAGCGTCGGCTGGGCCTTGCGCTTGGCGCGCTGATCGCGATGACCCTGCCCGCCGCGGCAGAAGGCATATGCGAAAAGCGTGACTTCGACGGCCAGGGCTATGTCATCTGCACCCTGAATGCCGCGCAGGAGCCGGGCCTGAAGCTGTGGCTGAACGATGCCAATGGCCGCGTGTTGGGCGACTTCTACAGCGTCCGCAAGACCCTTGCCCCCGACGAGGTGCTGGGTTTCGCCATGAACGCGGGCATGTATCACGAGGATTACTCTCCCGTCGGGCTGTATGTCAGCGAGGGCACCAAGGAGCATGACATCGTTACCGCGGGCGGCGGCGGCAATTTCGGCATGCTGCCGAATGGCGTCTTCTGCGCCGGCGGCGACAAGCCCTATCGCGTGATGGAAAGCCGCGCCTTTGCCAAGGCACAGCCGGAATGCCGGCTTGCGACGCAATCGGGGCCGATGCTGGTCATCGACGGCGATCTGCATCCGCGTTTCCTGATCGACAGCGACAGCCGCTATGTCCGGAACGGCGTCGGCGTGTCGCCCGACGGGCAGACGGCGTGGTTCGCGATCTCGGACCGGGCGGTGACCTTCCACGAATTCGGCCGCCTGTTCAGGGACGGCCTTGGCGCGCGCGATGCGCTTTACTTCGACGGCTCGATCTCGCGGCTTTATGCGCCCGAGCTGCGGCGGTCGGATTTCGGCCGCCGTTTGGGGCCGATCATCGGATATACGGGAAAGAACTGACATGGCGCGGAAAAAGGGACGCGAGATCCACGGTTGGCTGATCGTGGACAAGCCCGCAGGCGTGGGCTCGACCGATGTGGTCAGCAAGGTCCGCTGGGCGCTGGACGCCAAGAAGGCGGGCCATGCCGGGACGCTGGACCCGGATGCGACGGGCGTGCTGGCGATCGCGCTGGGAGAGGCCACCAAGACTGTGCCGATCCTGACCGATGCGCTGAAAGCCTATGACTTCACGGTGAACTGGGGCGCGGAAACCAGTTCCGATGACGCCTCGGGCGAGGTGGTAAAAACCAGCGACGCCCGCCCGAACGAGGATGCGATCCGCACGGCACTGCCCGCTTTTGTCGGTGACATCATGCAGGTTCCGCCGCGCGTGTCCGCCGTCCGGGTCGATGGCGCGCGCGCCTATGATCTGGCCCGTGAAGGCGAGGTGGTCGAGCTGGCCGCACGTCCCCTTTGGGTCGAATCGCTGGAACTGCTGGGGGTGACGGCGGATCAGGCGCAGCTGCGCATGGTCTGCGGCAAGGGCGGCTATGTCCGCGCCATTGCCCGCGATCTGGGACGCGCCCTTGGCTGCCTTGGCCATGTCGACCACCTGCGCCGGATCTGGTCGGGTCCGTTCGAGGCGGCGGACGGCATCGCCTTTGACCGCATCGACCGCGCCAATCAGGCCGAGATCGAGGCGGCCCTGCTGCCGATCCAGTCGGCGCTTTCCGACCTGCCCCAGATGCAGGCCACCGAGATCGGCGAGACCCGCATCCTGAACGGCAATCCCGGTCAGGTTCTGGGTCATGCCGAATTCGGCGAGGAAGTCTGGGTCAGCCGCAATGGCCGCGCCCTGTGCATCGGCCGCTATATGGGCGGCGAGGTCCAGCCCAGCCGCGTCTTCAATCTGGGCTGAGCCCTGCCGGAACCTGCCGCTTAGACCCTCTCAAGCGGCAGGTGGGGCAGCGGCGGATTGGTGACGGCGATGGCATCGCCCGGCTTGACCGTGCCACCCGACCGCACCACCGCCATGATCCCCGATTTGCGGATCAGCGTGCCATTTGCCGCCTTGACCAGAACCGCGCCCAGCAGCCCTTTGCGGAAATTCTCGATCTGCGCGCAGGGATTGCGCAGGCCGGTGACCTCCAGTTCCACCTGATCGCCCAGCTTGAGGATCGCGCCGCGTGGCAGCGCCAGCAGGTCGACGCCCTTGGTGGTGATATTTTCGCCCAGATCGGCAGGGCGGATGTCAAAGCCCTGCGCCTTGAGTTCGGAAAACAGCTCGGCATGGATCAGATGCACCTGCCGCAGATTTGGCTGCGTCGGATCGGCCCGAACCCGCGAGCGGTGCTTGACGGTATCGCCCTGATGCGCGTCGCCCTCGACCCCGAGCCCGGTAAGGATGCGGATTTCCGGGGCTTCGATCTTTGAGAAGCGATGCTTCCCATCCTTTGCGACCGCGATAACGCTTCCTGCCAATTGCGACCTCCGGTTTGCTCGGGCGCATCATCGGCAAGTTCCGCAGGCGATGGCAGCGCGATCAGGTCTTGCGCCAGCCACCGTGGACTGGCGCAAGGCCGGTTTCAGCCCGCGAACTGATAGGTCGCGGGAACATAGCGGAAGGTCCCCTCGGCCTCGCCCGGCGCGATATAGGCCAGCGCCGGGAAGGGCATGTGATAGCCGATGAAGGGAATGCGGTCGGTGGCCAGACGCGCCAGCACCGTCTTGCGGGTCTCGGCCCCCTTGTCCTTGTCGATGTCGAAGCGGACATGCCATTCGGGGCGCTGGACCGAATAGACATAGTGATTGAAGGTGTCGCCGGTCACCAGCAGGCGCTGACCATCGCTTTCCAGCAGGTAGGTCGTGTGGCCCGGCGTATGGCCGTAAGCCCCTGCGGCGGTGATGCCGGGCATGACCTCATCCCCATCCGCGATCAGGCGGGCATTGCCGATCAGCGGCGCGACATGGGTGGTGTAGGCCTCGGCGGGGTTGGCGGCCCAATGGTCGGCCTCGACCTTGGGGGCGATCAGCTGCGCCTTGGCAAAGACCGGCGCGCCGTCCTTGGTCAGGGCGCTGACATGGTCCCCATGCATATGGGTCAGCAGCACATGGGTCACGTCCTCGGGCGCATAGCCCGCCGCCGCCAGCGCCGAGACCGTCACCTCGGGGAACATGCCTGTATCGATCAGGACCAGCGCGTCCGGCGTCTTGACCAGCGTCATGGTGAAGGAGTTGCCCGACTTGTCCGCGGGGATGAAATTCGCCTCGCTGAGCTTTTCCCATTCGGCAGGATCGGCAGTCAGGCCGAAGGTCTCGATCGGCTTCTCGCGCATGGCCGCGCCGCCCAGCAGGGTCGAGACCTGAAACGCACCAAGCTGGATCGTATGCGCCTTGCCCGCGGGCTTGGCATCGGGCGCGGGGGCCTGCGCCAAGGCGGGCAGCGCGATCAGTGCTGGCAGGCCCGCCCCCATCATCATCGCTCCCCGACGGCTGATTCCACTTCCGGTCATCTTTCCGCTCCCTGTGGGTGATTCCCCTGCAAAGCTACGGCAAGTCGGATGATTTCCTTATTGAAACTGTCGTGAGATCGCTCAGAACGGCGCGGGTGCGGTATAGCTTTGCATGACCCCGGTTTCGGGATGCTTGAAGCGCAGGTTTTCGGCGTGAAGCATCAGGCGCGGGAACTCGGCCGCCTGACCTGTGGCGTATAGCGGATCGCCAAGGATCGGGTGCCCCAGCGACGCCATATGGACGCGCAACTGATGGCTGCGGCCCGTCACCGGCGACAGGCGCACGCGGGTTTCCGTATCGCTGGCGCGGATCACCCGCCAATCGGTCTGGGCGGGGCGGCCCTGTTCATGATCGACCTTTTGCCGGGGGCGGTTCGGCCAGTCGACAATCAGCGGCAAATCGACGGTGCCGGTCTTGGGCTCGAGCCTGCCCCAGAGCCGCGCGAGATAGGTCTTCTTGGTCTTGCGGTCCTCGAACTGCTTGGACAGGTGGCGCTGCGCATGCGGCGTCAGGCCAAAGACCATGACCCCCGAGGTGTCCATGTCCAGCCGATGCACCAGCAGGATGGTCGGAAACGCTCCGCGCAGACGCTCGATCAGGCAGTCGGTGCGATCCTCACCCCGGCCCGGCACCGACAGCAGCCCCGAGGGTTTGCTGACCACCAGCACCTCGTGATCGGCATGGATCACCTGCGGCTGCTCGGTCGTGGGTTCGTAGACGAAGCTCATTTCGACACCAGCCGCAGCGCAAGCCCCGCGAACATCACCGCAGCGATGCGGTTGACGATGCCCAGACGCTTGCCGATGACCTGCCCGGCATAGCCGCCGACAATGCCATAACCCATGGTGACCAGCGTCCCCGAAGCCATGAACATCAGCCCCAGCCCAAGGATCTGCTGCCAGATCGGGCCGAATTCGGGACGGGTGAATTGTGGCAGGAACGCCAGCAGGAACAGCACCGGCTTGGGGTTCAGCAGGTTCGACAGCGCGCCGCGCCGGATGATGTTCCAGGGGCTGCTGGCCGCACGGGCGCTGGGGTCGATCTCGCCCGCGGTCCAGCTTTTATAGGCCAGCCACAGCAGATAACCCGCGCCGACGAACTTGATCGCAACCAGTGCCTCGGGATGGGCGGCGACCAGTGCACCAAGGCCGACCGTCGCCATCACGACATGAAAGATCACGCCCATGCCGACGCCAAGACCGGCCAGCGCGCCAGCGCGCGGCCCGTTCTGGATGCCGCAGGCGCTGGCAAAGAACACGTCCTGACCGGGGGCTAGGTTCAGGACCAGCGCACCCGCCATGAAAGCCAGCAATTGCTGCGCCGGAAAATTGGCAATCGTATCCCAGATCATGGTCAGAGCCCGTAATAATCGCCGTGGTTTTCGGGGAAAGAGGGCGCACCCAGCCTTAGCCCAGTCGGCATATCGAATGCACCGGCGGAAACGTCAACCTTTGCCGAACCGTTCCGCCGCCAGAACAGCGACGATCCGCAATGCCCGCAAAACCCCCGACGCGCCTTTGGCGTATGCGCGTACCAAGCCAGCCCGTCGTCACGGGTGAATGTCAGTTCGTCCCAGCGGACGCAGACATAGGCCCAGACATGGCCCGACCAGTTGCGGCATTGCGTGCAATGGCATTCATGCGCCGTATAGGCCCGCGACCGGGCGGAAAAGGCCACCGCCCCGCACAGGCAGCGGCCCTGCGCCTTCATTCACGCGGGTCCTGCGGCAGCCCGTCGGCGATGTCATAGTAATCGCCCTTGTCGGCCACAAAGATATGACCCAGCAGCCGCAGCCCGGTCGGGCTGTCAAGCGCCCCCGCCGCCACGTCTATGATATCCGACCCGTCACGCTGCCAGAACAATGACGAACCACAACTCGGGCAGAACCCCCGCCGTGCGAAATCCGAGGCGCGATACCATTTCGGCTCACCCTCGATCACCATGGATTTCGGCAGGATCGCCGCCCAGACATGGCCGGACCAGCGTCGGCATTGGCCGCAATGGCAGGCTTTCAGCCCGTGACTGTCGTCATAGGTGCCGTGAAAGCGGATCGCGCCGCACAGGCAATGGCCGGTGAATTCAGTGACGTCCGAAGGTGGCATCCAGGATCTCCTGCAGGCGGTCTGCATCTTCCTGGGTGAAAGCGTCGGGTTGGTTGCTGTCGATGTCAAGGACGCCGATCAGGCGGTCATTCGCGGCAAAGACCGGCAGCACCAATTCGGACCGGGTCGAGCTGGCGCAGGCGATGTGACCGGGGAAAGCGTCGACATCGGGCACAAGCTGGGTCTGACGCGTGCGCGCCGCAGCCCCACACACCCCGCGCGAGAAGGGGATGACCAGACAGCCGTGGCCGCCCTGATAGGGGCCGATCTTGAGCAATTCCGGCTCGGTCACGCGATAGAAGCCGGTCCAGTCGAAGCGGGCGTCGGAATGGTGGATCTCGCAGGCCAGCGTCGCCATCAGCGCGACCTCATCGGTCTCGCCATGGGTCAGGCTTGCAATGGTCTGGGCGAGTTCTGCGTAATCGACGTTCATTCCATGTCCTTCAGGTCTTGCAGGATGGCGGGCAGGTCGGCATGCAGCCGCGCAAGGCCATCGGGACGCCATCTTAACGCATCAAGCCGCGCACAGACAGGGACACTGAGCAGGCTTGCATCCGAACGCATCGGCGGGGCAAATCGGCTGCCGGTCAGCACCGCGACGCCGGACAGAAGCTCATGATGGTCAAGGATGATGTCGCTGACATTGTAGCTGCCGGACATGGCCGGATCATTCAGGACCAGCATGGCGGCCTGACCCAGATCGGCACCATGCACCTCGGTCGCGACGCGCGGCGGCACGGGTTTTCCAGAGATGAAATCGCGGATCAGCCCGGCCCATTTCTGCGGGTGGCCGGGGCCGAAGACCCCGGTCGGGCGCAGGCTGGCTACGTGAAAATCCGGGGCGGCCATGGCGGCAAGGGCGGCCTCCGCCTGCGCCTTGACCTGACCGTAAAGATTGACCGGCGCGGGCGGCAGATCGTCGGGCAACTCGCTTCCCGCCGGGTGACCGTCATGGACGGCACGCGAGGACAGAAAGATCACACGACCTACACCTTGATCGCGGGCGGATTTGAAAATATCCAACGATCCCTGAAGGTTGGCATTGGTGAAGGCATCGGGATCGTCCCCCTCTCCGCCACGATACTTGCCCGGAACGTGTTGGAAGGCAGCGTGGATCAGCGCGTCGCATCCGGTCAGATCTGCGGGCTGGCCAAGGCGCCAGCCGGGCAGGGGATCGACCTGATGACCGGCCTCCAGCGCGGCGCGGTGCAGCCAGCGGCCGACAATGCCGGTTGCTCCGGTCAGGGCGATCCTCATGCGGCACCGGGGGGCGGCGGCAGGTCGCGCGGATCGGGGACGGGACCGTCACCGGCATGGGCTTTCCACAGGTCTATCAACACCCGCAGACTGTCGGCCTTGGCATGATTTTCCCAAGGTTTTTCATATTGATAATGCAGCACGCGGATATCGTGCCAGCGCCACAGATCGGGAAGATTCAACCAGACATATTGCAGCATGTTGTCAAAGACCGGCAGGCCGTGCCAGTTCGGGAAATAGGCTTCCAGAAACGTTTGGTCGGTGCGCTTCCAGAACTGGCCGGGCTGGTCCAGACGGGCCAGCATCGCATCATATGTGACCTGCGAGGGCCGCGCGGTGAAGACCCCGGAATTCAAGCGGTGGAAATCGGTCAGAGACTCGTAAACATTTGGTGCGGCTGAAAATTCCGGATAGTCGAACAGCCTGTCGATGTTCTGCAACACGATCGCATCGGCATCGATGAAGACCACGCGCGCATAGTCCAGCTGCCACAGCCGCAGCTTGGCGAAATTGTCCAATGGCGTGTGGAAGGGGGGCTTTTCGCCCTTGGTAAAAGGGGCCACGCCATGCAGCCGGGCGCGGGCATGCAAGTCGTTGAATTCATGCGAGGTCGGCAGCAGATCCACATGCACCGCGCGTATACCAAGCGTAGACAGGTCGGACACCGTCTGATCGGGCAGCTCGGTGTAAAGCAGGACCAGATCGGCAGTTGTCCCCGTTCGCCGCAGGGACCGGAACAGGGCCGCCGCACCGGTCGCGTAATCGGGATTGGTCGCCAGTGTGACAAAGGCGCGATCTGAGCGCGCCTTGCCTTGGGGATGGATGCCGGAGGTCACGATACGGAACGCAGCCTTTTGCCTTCGGGATCATGTTCGACGCGCTTGGCCAGATCCTTGGTCCATGCCGAGACGGCAGGCACGCGTGAACGGTCGATGCGATGGGCGTATTTGCGCGCCACCTCGACCACCTCAGAGAGCAGCCCCTCGGCCAAGGTGATCGGTTTCAGACCCAACGCCAGGAACTGGTCGTTCCTGACGATCAGGTCGTTTTCCTCGGCCTCCTTACGAGGATTGGGCAGATAGGCGACCTCGGCCCCGGTCAGCTTTGCCACCAGTTCGGCCAGATCGCGAACGCGGTGGGTTTCGGTCATCTGGTTGAAGATATGAACGCGATCGCCTGCAGCGGGGGCATCCTTCAACGCCAGTTCGATACAGCGCACCGAATCCTGCACATGGATGAAGGCGCGGGTCTGGCCTCCGGTGCCATGCACGGTCAGCGGATAACCGATGGCGGCCTGAATCAGGAAGCGGTTCAGCACGGTGCCGTAATCACCGTCATAATCGAAACGGTTGATCAGTTGTTCATGCCGCCGGGTCTGATCGGTATGCGTGCCCCAGACGATACCCTGATGCAGATCGGTGATGCGCAGCCCGTCATTCTGGGCATAGAACTGGAACAGGATCTGATCGAGGCTTTTGGTCATGTGATAGACCGATCCGGGCCGGGTCGGATACAGGATCTGCTGTTCGCGCGGACCGCTGGGCGTGTCGATCTGCACGTCCAGATAGCCCTCGGGGATGGGTGCACCGACCGAGGAATAGCCATAGACCCCCATGGTCCCCAGATGGACCAGATGCGCGTCAATGCCGGTCTCGACCAGCGCTGCCAGCAGGTTATGGGTCGCGTTGGTGTTATTGTTGACGGTGTAGACCTTGTGGCGGTCGGTCTTCATCGAATAGGGCGCGGCGCGCTGTTCGGCGAAATGGATGACCGCATGGGGCCGAGTTTCGGCCAGCCAGCCCTTGAGGCGTTCATATTCGGTGGCAAGGTTCAGCAGGTGGAAGTGGATCTTGCGTCCGGTCAACTGGTGCCAGATCCGGCAGCGTTCCTGAATTGAATCCATTGGGGTCAGGGATTGCACGCCCAGTTCTGTATCGATCCAGCGGCGCGACAGGTTGTCGAGGATATGGATCTCGTGTCCCAGATCCGACAAATGCAGCGCCGTGGGCCATCCGACAAAACCATCTCCGCCCAGAACCGCTATGCGCATGTTCACCTCCCTCATGTTGCGCGGCCAGAAATGCGCGCCCAATGTGTCAGAAATATAACGCTTTGACGTCAGTGCTGTGTTCCCGAAGTTTCTTCAGAAAGGAAAATCCGTGAAATGATTGCAACCCCGCCCGGTCGTGATTATTGATTTTCCATGATCTCGCAGAAAACCAAATACGCCATCAAGGCGCTGATCGCGCTTGCCGATGAGGTCGCTGCCGGTGGCAGCGCTCTGACGATCGAAGAGATCGCAACGAGGTCCGGTGCGCCCAAGCGTTTTCTGGAACATATCATGCTGGAATTGCGCAATGCGGGCTATGTCGGCTCGCGGCGCGGGCGGGCCGGCGGCTATGTGCTGATCAAGCAGCCCAAGGAAATCTCGATCGGCGAATTGCTGCGTCAGGTTGACGGGCCGATCGCGCCCTTGCCCTGCCTGTCGCGTCGTTCCTACCAGCGCTGCGAGGATTGCGAGGACGAGGCCAGCTGCCGCCTGCGCAAGATGTTCGGGCAGGTGTTCTGGTCCTATCTGCTGCTGATCGAATCCCTGACGCTGGACGATCTGGTCGCCGAGGGCGGCCTGCCGGAAATGGGCGGCGTTTCGTAACCAAGCCTGCGAAAAGGTTGCCTTTCTGCCATGCCGACGCGGCTGTGATCGGCGGGCCGCTTGACCGGCGCTGATCGGGGCGGCACTGCTTTGCGACAGGATCGCCCCGAGGGCGGCTGCCCCGACACCGCGTTTAGAAAGTAGCTGTTTCGATCATGCCGGATTCTCAGCCCCACGCCCCCCGCCATGTCCCCATTGCCGGAGTTCTTGGCTGGCCCATTGCCCATTCCCGCTCGCCCCGGTTGCACGGCCATTGGCTGCAACGCTACGGGATCGACGGCCATTACATCCCGATTCCCGTCATGCCCGAGCATCTGGCCGAGGTGCTGCGCGCCATGCCCCGCATGGGCTTTGTCGGCGCCAACGTGACCATCCCGCATAAGGAAAGCGTGCTGGCCCTGGCCGATGTCGTCACCGACCGCGCCGCGCTGATCGGGGCGGCGAACACGCTGATCTTCCGCTCGGACGGCAAGATCCATGCCGACAATACCGATGGCTACGGCTTCATCGCCAATATCCGCCAGCATGCGCCGGGCTGGATTCCCGATCTGGGTCCGGCGGCGCTGATCGGGGCCGGGGGGGCCGCGCGGGCCGTCGTCGCCTCGCTGCTGGAAAGCGGCGTGACGGAACTGCGCATCGCCAACCGCACCCGTATCCGGGCCGAGCAGATCCGGGCCGAATTTGGCGCCCGCGTCGTCGTCTATGACTGGGCGCAGGCCGGCAACATGCTGGAAGGCGCGATCACGGTCGTCAACGCCACCTCGATGGGGATGGACGGCAAGCCGCCGCTGCGGGTGCCGCTGGATGCGCTGGCACCGGGAACACTGGTCACCGATCTGGTCTATACGCCGCTGATGACGCCTTTCCTGCTGGAAGCACAGGCCCGTGGCTGCGAGATCGTGGACGGGCTGGGCATGCTGCTGCATCAGGCCGCGCCGGGCTTTGAGCGCTGGTTCGGTCACCGCCCCGAGGTCGATGACGATCTGCGCCGGGCCGTTCTGGGATGAGCTATCTGCTGGGCCTGACCGGCAGCATCGGCATGGGGAAATCCACCGCTGCCGCGATGTTCGCCGAACTGGGCCATCCGGTCTGGGATGCCGATGCTGCCGTCCACCGGCTTTATGCGCCGGGCGGCGCGGCCGTGGCCAAGGTCGCCTCGGCCTTTCCGGGCGCGTGGAAGGATGGCGGCATCGACCGGGCGGCGCTGAAATCGGCGCTGGCCGCCGACCCGTCGGGTTTCGCCCGGCTTGAGGCGATCGTTCATCCTCTGGTCGCCGCCGACCGGGCAGATTTCATTGCCCGGCATGCGGGTGCGCCGATCATCGTGCTGGATATTCCGCTGCTTTACGAAAACGGCAGTCAGGCCGGGATGGACGGGGTGGCGGTGGTTTCCGCCCCTGCCGAGATCCAGCGGGCACGGGTGCTGGCGCGTCCCGGCATGACCGAAGAGGCATTCCAGATGATCCTGTCACGGCAGGTGCCGGATGCGGAAAAGCGCCGCCTTGCCGATTGGGTGATCCCCTCGGACACGATGGACGTTGCGCGGGCAGCAATCATGGACATCTGCGCCCGGATCGTGGCAGGAAGCCCCCATGCGTGAGATCGTTCTGGATACCGAGACCACCGGCTTTGACCCGACCACCGGCGACCGCATCGTCGAGATCGGCGCGGTCGAGCTGATGAACCACCTGCCCACCGGGCAGACTTTCCATGTCTATATCAACCCCGAACGCTCGATGCCGAATGAGGCCTTCGAGGTGCACGGGTTGGGCGACGACTTCCTGCGCGACAAGCCGAAATTCGCCGAAATCGCCGCGGATTTCGTCAGCTTCATCGGGGATGACGCCAAGCTGGTCATCCATAACGCCCAGTTCGACATGAAATTCCTGAATTTCGAGCTGACCCGGCTGGGCCATCCCGCCATGCCTTATTCGCGCGCCGTCGACACGCTGGAACTGGCGCGCAAGAAGTTTCCGGGCGCGCAGAACTCGCTGGACGCGCTGTGCCGGCGGTTCCGCATCGACAACTCGAACCGGACGCTGCACGGCGCGCTTCTGGACAGCGAATTGCTGGCCGAGGTCTATCTGGCGCTGCGCGGCGGACGCCAACCGGGGCTGGTGCTGGAAACAGCGGCTGCAGCCGCCCAGAGCGGGTCTGGCGTTTCGGGTCAGGGCGGCCCGCGCGGCGCGCGTCCGCGCCCGCTGGCCCCCCGCCTGTCCGCGGCCGAGGCCGAAGCCCATGCCGCCTTCGTGGCCAAGCTGGGCGACAAGGCGGTGTGGCTGCGCTACCTCGGGCCGTAAAGCGCGGGCCTTCGGGCTTGCACAACCTTTCGCCCCCGTCGCAAGCTGTGCCCTCGAAGGGAAGGGAAGCGGCACTTGCTGAAGGATTGGTGGCAATTCACCCTCGCGCTGTTCGAGCGGATGGACAAGATCCACATGAGCCTGATCGCGGCGGGTGTGGCCTTCTATGCGCTGTTCGCGGTGTTTCCGGGGTTGGCGGCGTTATTCGCGCTGTGGGGCCTGTGGTACGACCCGCAGCTGATTGAACAGTATATCCTGCACACAGCCGATGAGTTCATCCCCTCGGGCGCGGCGGATATCATCTATGGCCAAATCAACGAACTGATCGCGGCTGGACCCACGCAACTTGGCTGGACCACGGTGATTTCCTTCCTGATCGCCACGATCTCGGCGCGGGCGGGGGTCGATGCGCTGATCCGAGGGCTGAATGCCGCCAATGGCGTGCGCTCGCATTCGACAATCATGGGATTCCTGCTGGCCTATGTGCTGACGCTGGTCATTGTCGGCGTCGTCATCCTGGGGCTGGCACTGATCATCGTCGTGCCCTTGATGCTGAACTTCCTGCCCGATGTGCCGCTGCGGGCGTGGATGCTGGGTTCGATCCCGTGGATCGCGATCTTTGTCATCGTGCTTCTGGTGATCGGGATCATGTATCGCTATGGTCCGAACGTGAAAACGCCCCGGACGGCGATCTTCACCTGGGGCTCACTTTTCGCCGCGCTGGCATGGGCGCTGGCCTCCTATGCGTTCTCGGCCTATCTGGCCAGCTTTCACAGCTACAACCGCATCTATGGCTCAATCGGCGCGGTGATCGCGCTGCTGATGTGGTTCTATCTGGGCGGCTTCTCGGTGATGCTGGGGGCGATCATCAATCTGGAACTGGCCCGCCATCGCCGTGTTGCCGCCGCCCGCAAGCTGCGCAAGGCCGCCCGCGAAGACACCACACCCAAGAACTAGTGCTGCGAACCCGGACGCGCGGCCGAAGTCAGAACCACATCGGCCATGGCAGCGGGGCGGCGCTGGACGGGCTCGACCCGGAAATGCAGCCGCATGCTGAAGCGCCCGGCGCTGTGGTCGAATTCGGTCCGGCCCTCAAGCTGGCTGGCAAAGGCGTCGATCAGCTGGCTGCCCAGCCCGGTCCCTTCGGCCATCGGGGCCTCGCCGGTCGAGTTCTCGACCTCAAGCACGGCCTCGGTCGGGCTTTCGCTGCGCAGCGTCATGCGCACCCATGGCGGACGCCCATCCCCGCCCGAACCGGAATATTTCAGCGCATTGGTAAAGGCCTCGGTCGCCAGCAGCGACAGCGGCACGGCCTGATCGGGCATCAGCACCAGGGGTTGCAGATCGGTTTCCACCCGCAGTCCGGTCCCCGGCCCGACCGAGGCGTTCACCATCTGGTTGATGATGTCCATCAGCAGCCGGTCGGCTTCGACCGAATCCAGATGCTCGGCCTGATAAAGGTTGCGATAGATCGTCGCCAGCGACGCCACCCGGTCCTGCACTGAACGCAGCACCCGCTTGGCATCGTCATGGTCGATCACCCGGATCTGCATGTTGATGATCGAGGCGATCAGTTGCAGGTTGTTCTTGACCCGGTGATGGACCTCTTTCAGCAGCACGGTCTTTTCGTTGACCGCGGCCTCCATCGCGTCCTCGTCGCGGATCAGGATGCGCGCCATGTTGTGGAAGGTCGCGCTCATGTCGCCGATTTCGGTGGGCGCGTCCTTGAGGATCGGTGGCGGAGCCGAGCGGTCGCCGATGGCGAAGCGACGCATCTGGCCGCGAAGCTCGCGGATATGGCGCAGCACCAGCCGGTAGACC
Organism: Paracoccus sp. PAR01; assembly: GCF_014851995.1. Lineage (NCBI taxonomy): Bacteria > Pseudomonadati > Pseudomonadota > Alphaproteobacteria > Rhodobacterales > Paracoccaceae > Paracoccus > Paracoccus sp. PAR01. Next base: position 81,475 of record NZ_JACVAW010000009.1, on the reverse strand, counting down.
GCGAAATAGGCCACCGAGAGCGAGGCCGCCCACAGGATCAGCGGCAGGACCAGCGCGGTGCGCCGCGTCTTGTCGATGCCGGCAATACCCGATTCCGAGCGCGTCCATGACCCCATCGCATAGACCAGCCCCGGCACCACCGGCACGACGCTGAAGATCCGCCGTTCGCCCTGCGCCGAATAGTCGCTGAAGGTGGTCTCGCTGCGCGACAGCAGCGAGGGCAGCGACTTGTCGCGCGGCAGCAGGTCGGAAAGCGAGGCCTTGCCATCCTGCCCGCCGGACAGGATCTGGCCCAGATTGTTGAAGGTCAGCACCTGCACGCTGTCGCCGCCCAGACCCGCGACATGGGTCGAGCGCAGCATGTCATGGGACATGGCGACGCCGATGTAGCCCAGCAGTTCCGCCCCGCGATACAGCGGCTGGATCACGATGACCGAGGATTCGCCGTCTTCGCTGCCGATCATGCTGGTGGTGACCAGCGTGCCCGGGCTTTCGACGAAATGCTTGAAGGCCGGGTCCTGCGTCATGTCATGCACCCCCGGCACCGAGGAGCATTCGCTGGTCCCGTCCAGCCGGGTGAAGCCCGCATAGGCAAAGTTCACCGTGCGCTGGACAAAGCTGCGCATGATGTCGGCGCAGGCGCGGGGGTTGTCCATTGTCTCGAGCACGGCCGGACCCAGCGCATCGGCGGTGCCAAGCGCGCCCTGCAGCAGCGCGCGTTCGCCCGCCGCCGCCGTGGCCGTCCGCCCCAGCAGTGCAATCTCGGCCGAGCGTTCATATTCACGCGACAGATGCAGGGTCTGGATGACCGAAATCAGCCCGATCGGCAGGATCGCCAGCGACAAAAGCCCACCAAGGCGAAAACCCAGCCCCTTGGGGAACTCCCAGCCATCCAGCAATCCGCGCAGCACGAGACGCCGCCCCTAGCGTGAGACGGGGTGGTTTTGCGCCATGACGGCCAGCGTCGCGCGATCCGTCATCTCAAGCTCTTCGCCCGCTTCCAGCTTGAGAAGCTCTGCCAGACGCTTGCGACCACGATTGGCCCGCGACTTGACCGTGCCCACGGCCACCCCGGTCATGCCGGCGGCCTCCTCATAGGAAAAGCCCGAGGCTCCGACCAGAATCAGCGCCTCGCGCTGTTCGTCGGGAAGCTGCTGGAAGGCGACACGGAAATCGTTCAGCGCCAGACGCCCGTCATGCTCGGGACGGGTCGCCTGACGCGCGGCATGGATGCCGTCGCTGTCGCTGACCTCGCGCCGGGTCTTGCGGCGGGCGGAATAAAAGGTGTTGCGCAGGATGGTGAACAACCACGCCCGCAGGTTCGTTCCGGGCTGGAACTTGTCGATATGGGTCCATGCCTTGACGATGGTGTCCTGCACCAGATCGTCGGCAGACGCGCCCTCTCGGGTCAGCGACAGCGCAAAAGCGCGCAGGGCGGGAAGGTGATCCACGATCTCGTTTCGGGGGTCAGGATGGCCCGAAGCACGCGCCGTCTTGGCGTCCTTTGTCATGCGGGGCTACTCCTGCTCGCGCAATTTATCGAGCAATTCCAGAAACCTGTCGGGAACCTTCTGGGTGGTGTCCTGCTCATATACGCGTTTCAGGTTTTCATCGATTTGCTGTTCGATGGCGACCTTTCTGCGTTCCTCACGCCTTGTCTTCATTTTTAAGTTATTCCCGAAATTCTTGTGCGCACAGTTTGCAACGGATACGTATCCAATCAAGTTCCCTGTGAATATTGCATTTTTGAGGACGACATGAACGCAGCAGACCTGGCACAATCCATCAGCCGCGAGTTGCCCTATCTGCGTCGCTATGCGCGGGCGCTGACCGGAAGCCAGTCCGCCGGGGATAATTACGCGGCAGCGACACTTGAAGCCATCCTCAGCGATCGCAGCCTGATGGACGGGGCCGAGGCACGGGTGTGCCTGTTCCGCACCTTCCACGCGATCTGGCAAAGCTCGGGCCAGCCGGTCCATGCCGAGCCTCAGTCGCAGCACGAAGCCCGTGCCCAGACGCATCTGCGCGGCCTGACCCCCAACTCGCGCGAGGCATTGCTGCTGCGCACGATCGAGGAACAGCGCTACGACCAGATCGCGCAGATCATGCAGATCTCGCAGGAAGAGGCCGAAGAGCTGGTGCAGATCGCGCTGGAGGAGATGGGCCAGTCGCTGACCGGCAAGGTCATGGTCATCGAGGATGAAACCATCATCGCCATGGACCTCAAGGGCATCGTGCAAGCGATGGGCCACGAGGTCACCGGTATCGCCCGCACCCACAAGCAGGCGATCGAGCTGGCCCATGACAAGCGCCCCGAACTGATCCTGGCCGATATCCAGCTGGCCGATGGCTCATCGGGCGTCGAGGCGGTGAACGAATTGCTGGGCGACCTGGGCGACCTGCCGGTGATCTTCATCACCGCCTTCCCCGAGCGGCTCCTGACCGGCGACCGGCCGGAACCGGCCTTCCTGATCTCGAAGCCCTATTCCGAGGAGCAGGTGCGCTCGGCGGTCAGTCAGGCAATGTTCTTTGCCTCGACCGAGGGGCTCAGCACCGTCTGAGACGACAAGGCCGGGATGGTGACATCCCGGCCCTTTTCTTTACATGGCGGCGACGGCCTGCTTGGCCTGCGCATATTCCGCGGCCAGCCGGTCGATCATCGCGGTCGCGGTCGCGATCCCGCGCACTGCGCCGATGCCCTGACCCGAACCCCAGATCTTGCTCCAGGCCTTGGCGCCGCCGAAATCCATGCTGGAAGGATCGGCGCTGGCCAGCGCCGCCGGGTCCAGCCCGGCATTGCGGATCGAGGGGGCAAGGTAGTTGCCGTGGACCCCGGTGAACAAGCTGGAGTTCACGATATCCTCGGCACCGCTATCGACGATCATCTGCTTGTATTCGGGCTGGGCATTGGCCTCGGACGTGGCGATGAACGGGCTGCCGATATAGGCTAGGTCCGCACCCATCACCTGCGCCGCCAGCACCGCACGCCCCGTGGCGATCGAGCCGGACAGCAGCAGCGGCCCGTCGAACCATTCGCGGATTTCCTGAATCAGCGCAAAGGGCGACTGGCTGCCCGCATGACCGCCCGCGCCGGCAGCGACGGCAATCAGCCCGTCCGCGCCTTTATCGATGGCCTTGCGGGCGAAGGTGTTGTTGATCACGTCATGCAGGGCGATGCCGCCGCAATCATGGGCGGCGGCGTTCACCTCGGGGCGGGCGCCAAGGCTGGTGATCCAGATCGGTACGCGGTGGCGGTGGCAGATCTCGATGTCACGCTCCAGCCGGGCATTGGAACGATGCACGATCTGGTTCACCGCAAAGGGTGCAGCGGGGCGGTCGGGATTGGCCTGATTGTGGCGGTCCAGTTCCTCGGTGATGCGGGTCAGCCAGGCGTCCAGCAGGACCGGCTCGCCCTCTTTCTCACGCGCGTTCAACGCCGGGAAACTGCCGACGATACCCGCCTTGCATTGCGCGATGACCAGATCCGGCCCCGAGACGATGAACATGGGCGAGGCCATGACGGGAATGCGCAGATTGGCAAGAATGGGCGGCAGCATGACGGATCCTCCGGTGGTCAGCATCGGCGGCAGGTTGCACAAGCCGCACGATGCTGCCAACGGTTCCGTGGCGTCGGTATCCTGCCGCGACTAGTAGGGCATCGGCATGTCGCGATGCAGCCGGTCGATGCGGCGCAGCGCCTCGTCCGACAGGACCAGATCGATTCCCTTCAGCAGATGCTCCAACTGGTCCCGGTTGGTCGCACCGATGATCGGGATGCAGGCAAAGGGACGCTGCCGGGTAAAGGCCAACGCCATGTGGATCGGGTCCAGCCCCAGTTCATGGGCCAGCGCATGATAGCCCGCGACCACCTCGGGGGCGCGTTTGGTGCGGCGTCCACCCAGATCGCCTGGACCGCCATGCGCCTTGTCGACAAAGGCACGGCTGCCCTCGGGCTCTCCAAGATGGTATTTACCGGTCAGCAGCCCCGCCGCCAGCGGCGAATAGGCCAGCAGGGTCACGTCCTCATTCACGGCGACCTCGGCCATGTCGGTATCGTAAAGCCGGCACATCAGCGAATATTCGTTCTGCACCGTCACCACGCGCGGCGCACCGATGCGCTCGGCCGTGTCGATCCAGCGCGAGGTGCCCCAGGCGGATTCGTTCGACAGGCCAAAGGCGCGGATCTTGCCCTCGCGGACGGCGTCACTGACGGCCTCCAGCACATCGGCCATGTGATCCAGCGTCTTCTGCCGATCCTGCTTGCGCGGGTCATAGCGCCAGTTCTGGCGGAAGGCGTAGCTGCCCCGGACCGGCCAATGCAGCTGATAGACATCGATGTAATCGGTCCGCAGACGCTTCAGCGATGCGTCGATGGTCTGGTGGATGGTCTTGCCGTCATAGCCATGCAGGCGCACCTTGTCGCTGGGCCCGGCGACCTTGGTCGCGATCTCGACCTTATCGCGCCCGCCGCGATCCGACAGCCACGCGCCGATGATTTCCTCGGTCCGGCCGACGGTTTCACGCTCGACCGGGTTCACCGGATACATTTCGGCTGTGTCGAGGAAGGTGATGCCGGCTTCCAGCGCCATGTCCATCTGGCCATGGGCATCGGCCATCCCGGTCTGGTTGCCAAAGGTCATGGTCCCCAGCGACACGGCACTGACCGAGACGTCGCTGTTTCCAAGCGTCACACGTTGCATCGAAACCCTTTCAGTATTGGCGGAAGAGAATGGGAGTCGAACCCACCCGGGACAGGCTCGCTGCCCCAACCGGATTTGAAGTCCGGCCGCCCCACCGGGGACGATTCTCTTCCAAATGGCTCATCCGTCCGACCCGCCCGGCGTGAACTGGTCGATCCGGTGCGGATTGATGCGCCGCAAATCGCCCCGCCGCAAGGTTAGACCGAGCCTGTCGAAGAAGTCGAGGATCTGGATTGCCACCTTGCGTCCGTTCTGCACGCGGTCGCGAAACTCGGGCGCGGTGAACCAGCCAGCCGTGGTCTGCGCGGCCACGTCACGGATGATGGCGACCATTTCCACGGTGGTGGCGCGGGCAAAGAAATGATCATGCGCGATCTGGTCGATCCGGCCCTGCCGCGCGGCCACGCGCAGGATGCGGCGTATCTCGGGCTCGTCCACGCCAAGCTCGGTGGCGAAGTCGCGGACGCGGGGCGGGCGAAAGCGTTCCTCGCCGGTCAGATGTGGCAGGATGCGGGCAAGGATGTCCTCATCCGCGTCCGAGAGGCGGGGCAGGTGGCCGGGCAGGCGGATGAAGGCCCCGTCCAGCGCGATGTGACCGGCGTCAGCCTCAGTACGGATGAAGCTTCCGAAATCGGGCTTCGGCAAGCGGGGGGACAGGACCAACCGCAGCCTTTCGCGCCCCAGCCCCTGTAAGTCGGCATTGTCGCGGTGAAACTCGGCCAAGGCGTCCTGCATCTGCTGGCGCAAGGCGGCCAGCCCCTGCGGTGCCAGCGCCTGCGAGGTGCCCGCGATGATGACAAGGCCAGAGGCGGTCAGCGCGGTATCAAGCTGCTGGGGCGACATTGCCCGGTCGCGAGCGAAACCGCCCAGATCGACCAGACCGCTGTCCCCCAGCGCCGCCAATGCAGCGACAGGGTCAGGCAGGGACATGGTCCGCAGGGCCGCGATCCGCTCGGGATGCGTGCGGCGGCGAGAGGGCGCGCGCAGATCGACGATGTGCCCACCACCGATGGTGCGCCGGGCGGACACGTCGCGCAGAATGAAACGGTCGCCCACCGCGGCGGCCAGCGGGCGGTCCAGAACGATCTGAGCCAACCCCTCGGCACCGGGGGCCAGATCGCCTTCTAGTGGGACGATACGCGCGCCAAGCTCGGCCGCGCCGACATGCAGCCGGGCCGGAAACCACGTCGACAGGGGCTTGGGTTCCGTGTCCAGCGTGTGCAGAATCACATCCATGCGCTCGGTCGGAGCGTGCAGGACCGGGTCCAAGGCCATGTCGCCGCGCGCGATGGCCTCGCGCGTGATCTGGTCGCCCGACAGGTTCAGGGCGCAGCGCTGGCCCGCCAGACCGTGATCGGCCTTGCGGTTCTGGGCATGGATGCCGCGCACCCGCGCAGACAGGCCCGAGGGGCTGAGGGTGATCTGATCCCCGACCGCAACCCGCCCTGACAGCACCGTCCCGGTCACCACCGTGCCCGCCCCGGCAAGGGTAAAGCTGCGGTCGACCGCCATGCGAAATCGCGCATCCGCCGCGCGGGCGGTCGTGGCAGCCTCGGCCTTGGCAAGCTCGGCCCGCAGGATATCGACCCCCGCGCCAGTCAGCGATGAGACCGGCAGCACGGGCGCACCCGCCAGTCCGGTCGCGGCCAGCATGTCGTCGATGTCAGCAGTCAGCCCGGCAATGCGCTCCGCATCGGCAAGGTCGGATTTCGTCAGCGCGACGATGCCGCGGGTGATGCCCAGCAAATTGAGGATCGCCAGATGCTCGCGCGTTTGCGGCATGATCCCGTCATCGGCGGCGACAACCAGCAGGGCCAGATCGATGCCGCCCGCACCCGCCAGCATGGTATGGACGAATTTCTCATGCCCCGGCACATCGACAAAGCCGGTGATCGCGCCGCCGCCCAGATCGGCATAGGCAAAGCCCAGATCGATGGTAATGCCGCGGGCCTTTTCCTCGGCCAGACGGTCGGCATCGATGCCGGTCAAGGCGCGGACCAGCGCGGTCTTGCCATGGTCGATATGACCAGCCGTGCCGACGATCATCCCGAGATGGCAGCCAGCAGCGCCGCGTCGTCGGGCAGGCAGCGCAGGTCAAGGATCAGTTCATCATTACGGATGCGGCCGATGATCGGGGTGGAAAGCCCGCGCAGGCGCTCGGCCAAGGCCTCGGGCGAGGGGCCAAGTGCCAGCCCGGCGCTGGGAATGGTTTCGGTGGGCAGCGCGCCCGAGCCGATCTGGCTGGCGCAATCGGTGACGCGCACCCGGCAGCCCAGTTTCGCGGCGACGCGCGGGGCCAGACGTTCGGCCTGCGCGCGGATCTCGGGCTCGGGGCGGGCAAGCAGGCGCAATGTGGGCAGGCGGTCGGCCAGCCGGTCAGGGTCGCGATACAGGCGCAGCGTGGCCTCGGTCGAGGCAATGCGGATCTTGTCCATGCGGACGGCGCGCTTCAGCGGATTCCTGTTGATGGCGGCGATGATCTCGCGCTTGCCGACGATGAACCCTGCCTGCGGTCCGCCCAGCAGCTTGTCGCCGGAAAAGGTCACGACATCGGCCCCCTCGGCCACGGCCTCGGCCACGGTGGGTTCGGGTTTCAGACCCCAGCGGCGCAGATCGACCAATGTGCCCGAACCCAGATCGTTGACCAAGGGCAGACCGGCCTGATGTGCCATCAAAGCCAGTTCGGGGGCGGACACTTCCTTGGTGAAGCCCTCGATCCGGTAGTTCGAGGTATGGACCTTCATCAGCAAACCGGTGTCCGGACCGATCGCCTGAAGGTAATCCTTGGCATGGGTGCGGTTGGTGGTGCCGACCTCGCGCAGCAGGCAACCGGCCTGCTCCATGATCGCGGGCATGCGGAAGGCACCGCCGATCTCGATCAGCTCACCGCGCGTGACCACGGCCTCGCGGCCCTTGGCCAGCGTGTTCAGGACGATCAGCACGGCCGAGGCATTGTTGTTGACGACGGTCGCGTCCTCGGCCCCGGTCAATTCGCAAAGAAGCCCGCGCAGATGGCTGTCACGTTCGCCGCGACCGCCGCTATCCAGATCGAATTCCAGCGCGGCAGGGGCGCGCATCGCGGCGACGGCGGCCTCGATGGCGGATTCGGCCAGCAGGGCGCGGCCCAGATTGGTGTGCAGGACGGTTCCGGTCAGGTTCAGGACCGGGCGCAGCCGCGACTGCGCCTCGGAGGCCATCGACTTGACCACCCGGATCAGGATTTCCCGCGCATCGGGCAGCGGATCGGGGCGGTTGGCGCGGATCGTCGCCAGCTCGGCACGCAGCGCAGCGGTCACCGCCGGGCGGCCATGGGTCTGGATCAGCGGGCCGCAATCGGCCAGCAACCTGTCGACCGAGGGCAGGGACCGCAGGTCGGGCATCAATAGCCCACGAGGAAGGGGTTGTAGCCGCCCCGCTTCCATTCGGTTTCGCCCATCATCAGGTCCAGACCAAGGCTGGCCACGTCATCGGCGATGGGCTCCAGCGTCGGGTTCTTGTTCTGATAAAGAATCTTTACCCAGCGCGCGCATTCGCGACAGATCTCAGCCTTGACGGTGGCCTCATCGGTTTCGACCGAGCGATAGGTGATGCCCTTGGTCGAACCGCAGCAGGTGCAGCGGACCCGCACCTCGTTCCACAGCGTCTGGCAGGTCGCGCAGGAGCAATAGCGCGCGCCCTCGGCCCCCATGTTTTCGGTGACCATGCTTACGGCGGCGCGACCACCGCAGGCCGGGCAGGCGCCGACATGGATCGGGACCAGTTGTTCCACGTGAAGCCCTGCGGCCAGCATCGCGGCATGGACTTGAAGGGCGGCGGCGGCGAACAGATGCGGGGCGACGCTGTCCTCGGGGATCTGGTCGGTCAGGACATTGGTCATCACCCAGTCCAGATCCTCGGGTTCCGCGGATTGCAGGGCCTGCAGCGCCAGACGGCCCGGTTCGGGCATGTCGACATCGGCCAGCATGTCGCACAGCTTGGGCAGGATCAGCGCCAACCCCGCGCGCATGTCGTTGCGATCCAGAGGCGGCATGCGCGAGGAGCGCGCCAATGCGATACGTTCGGGCGACAAAGGCTCGGGGCGCGGCAGTTCACGGGCCAGTTCGGCCTGCGCCAGTGCCACTTCACCCAGGAAACGCAGATAGGGGGCAAGGTTCGGGCTGTATTCGGCCAGAAACTCGAAACGCTCGGCCCTTGTGGTGAAAAGCGCCTCGGGGTCGGGCAGGCGCGCCAAGGGAACCTTGGCCACGCCGCCGATCATCGAGGGGTCGGGTTTGGGATCGGAAGTCATCTTGTCCTTTGGGGGCAGACGCGCCTTTGTGGCTTACTCTGCCGGGCCGCGCCCTTCTCGTCCAGCCAGTTCACGCAGCCATTTGCGGTGATGCCGCCATGCCCAGCCGCCGGTCACCGTGCCCCGCGTCATTGCGCGCAGCGTCCCCCGCGTCCAGATCGCCGCATAGACATGCATGATGAACACAAGGATGATCGCCACCGCTGCCAGCGAATGAATCAGCATCGCCCAACGACGCACGGGAATGGTCACGAGATCGGGGAAGAACTGTTCCCAGATCATCACGCCCGAGCCGATCAGCACCACGATCAGCACCGACATCGCCCAGAACACGCCCTTCTGCCCGGCATTGTATTTGCCAAGCTCGGGCAGGCGTTCCTCGTGACCCTTCACCACATCGCCGATATGGCTGACCCAGGTCCGGTCCTCGGGACGGGGCAGGTTCAGCCGCCACAGCTGCAGGAACAGCACAAGGAAGCTGAAGAACAGCAGGATGCCGACGAACGGATGCAGCCAACGTGTGGTCTGCCCGCCGCCAAAGAGCCCGGTCAGGAAGTAGAGCGAGGGGTGAAACAGCGCCAGCCCCGACAACAGCAGCACGATCAGGCTAAGCGCGGTCACCCAGTGATTGGCCCGGGTAAAACCGCGATACCGGCTGACGGTGACGGGAGCGGTCGATTCGATATGGTCGCCGCTTTGAGAATATTGACGCTTTTCCATCATACCCTCTCGTCCCTGGGGGGAAGGCTGCGGTCGACCAGATGTTCGGCCTCACGCTCTTCCTCGGCGCTGACGCGGTTGGCGCGGGCGAAGAGCCCATGCAGGATCGAGCCCACCGCCGCCGCCCCGATGACCGCCAGACCGATGGTCTTGGTCACGCCCTTCCAGCCGCGCACCACCGGAGAGATTTGCGGATTGGCAGGCAGACCCGAATAAAGCTCGGGCTGGTCGGCATGGTGCAGCACATAGAAGACATGCGTGCCGCCCACGCCCTCGGGGTCATAGATGCCGGCGTTTTCGTAGCCGCGCGATTTCAGGTCGGCCACGCGCATATTGGCGTGTTCGATCATGTCCTCCTTGGCGCCAAAGACGATGGCTTGCGTGGGGCAGGCCTTGGCGCAGGCCGGTCCCTGACCCACGGCAACGCGATCCGAGCACAGGGTGCATTTATAGCTTTTATGATCGGTCTTGCTGACGCGGGGAATGTTGAACGGGCAGCCGGTGATGCAATAGCCGCAACCGATGCAGTTCTCGTGGATGAAATCCACGATACCATTCGAATATTGCACGATCGCGCCGGGGGCCGGGCAGGCTTTCAGGCAGCCCGGATCCTCGCAATGCATGCAACCGTCCTTGCGGATCAGCCATTCGAAATTGCCGGTTTCCGGGTTTTCGAATTCGCTGAAGCGCATCAGCGTGAACATGTCCGGGGTCAGGTCATGCGGGTTCTCGAACATGCCGACATTGTGCTCGATCTCGGGCACGGTGTCGTTCCACTCGGCGCAGGCCGACTGGCAGGCCTTGCAGCCGATGCATTTGGACACATCGATCAGCTTGGCCACCGGGGTCAGCTGACGTTCAGGCTTGGGCAGATCGGGCATGGCCGAGGCGCGGACAACATCGCCAGCACCAAGGTTGGCCTTCATCGGCTGGATCGGCGGGTTCGACACCGCCGTCCTTGGGCTGTCGAGGTTCGGATCCATGGTCATGACACGACCTCCCCCGTCGCCGGTTCGATATTGACGAGGAACGCCTTGAATTCAGGCGTCTCGACGTTTGCGTCACCCACAAATGGCGTCAGGCTGTTCGGCCCGAAGCCCTTGCGCGCCGCTCCCATGAAGCCCCAATGCAGCGGGATGCCGATGACATGCACCAGCTTGTCGCCGCATTGCAGCGGGCGCAGGCGCTTGGACACCAGCGCCTTGGCCGTGATCGAGCCACGTTTGGACCAGACCCGCACCGTGCCGCCCTTGGTGATGCCCTTTTCGGCGGCGAGTTCTTCGCTGATCTCGACGAAGAATTCGGGCTGAAGGGCCGCGTTGATGCGGTTGTGCTTGGTCCAGTAGTGGAAATGCTCGGTCAGGCGATAGGACGTCGCCACGAACGGGAACTCGTCGCTGGTCGCGAACTGGTCCGCATCCTTGGCAAAGACCCGTGCCACCGGGTTGCCGCGCATTTCCGGGTTGAAGACGTTGGCCAGCGGCGACTCGAACGGCTCCATATGCGTCGGGAAGGGCCCGTCGCGCATCATGCCCCGGCTGAACAGGCGCGACGAGCCTTCCGGGTTCATGATGAAGGGGCCGACCTCGTCGGGCTTCGCGGTGGGGGCGATATCGGGCACGTCGTAACCTGCCCATTTCTCGCCATTCCACTCGATCAGCTTGCGCGAGGGGTCCCAGGCCTTGCCCTGCATGTCCGCCGAGGCCCGGTTGTACAGGATCCGGCGGTTCAGCGGCCAGGCAAAGCTCCAGTTCAGGAAGGCGCCGGTGTCGTCGGGATCGGAATTGTCCCGCCGCGCCATGTTGTTGCCTTCCTCGTTCCAGCTACCGCTATAGATCCAGCAGGCCGACATGGTCGAACCGTCGTCGCGCAACTGGCTGAAGTTCAGCAATTGCTTGCCCTGCGCGGTCAGCAGCTTGGTCGTGTCCTTGAGGTCAAAGACATCGGCCAGCGCGCGGCCGTTCAGTTCTTTCGCCAGTTCCTCGGCCGAGGGTTCGTTCTCGTCCTTGTAGTTCCAAGTCAGGTTCAGGATCGGATCGGGGAAGGGCCCGCCCTCGTCCTGATACATCTTCTTCATGCGCAGGAAGATCTGCGACATGATCCACGTATCACGCTTGGCCTGACCCGGAGGCGTCGCCGCCGCCCAGTGCCACTGCATCCAGCGCCCCGAATTGACCAGCGAGCCGTCGTCTTCGGCAAAGCTGGTGGTGGGCAACTCGATCACCTCGGTCTGGATCGAGGCCGTGTCCACGTCGTTATATTCGCCGTGGTTTTCCCAGAAATGGGCGGTCTCGGTTTCCAGCGGGTCCATGACCACCAGAAGCTTCAGCTTGGACAGCGCCGACGTGACCTTGCCCCGGTTGGGGAAGGACAGCAGCGGGTTGAAGCCCTGGCAGAAGTAGTTGGTGATCTTGCCTTCGTTCATCAGGTCGAACATGCGCAGGATATCATAGGTCGGCACATCCAGCTTGGGCAGGTAGTGGAATGCCCAGTCATTGTCGGCCCGCGCGGCATCGCCCCACATGGCCTTCATGAAGCTGACCATGAACTTGGGATAGTTCTGCCAATAGCTGGTCTGGCCCGGCCTGAGCGGCTTGAAGGACCGGCTGGACATATAGGTCGTCCAGTCCTTTTCCTTCTCGGTCGGGATGTTCATGTAGCCCGGCAGCAGGTTCGACATCAGCCCGACATCGGTCAGGCCCTGAATGTTCGAATGCCCGCGCAAGGCGTTCATCCCGCCGCCCCGGACGCCGATATTGCCCAGGACCAGCTGCAGCATCGCCATGCCGCGGATGTTCTGTGCGCCCTTGGAATGCTGGGTCCAGCCAAGCGCGTACATTGAGGTCATGGTCTTATCGACGGCCGAACATTCGCCGATCATCTCGGCCACCTTCAGGAACTTATCCTTGGGCGTGCCACAGACCTGCTCGACCAGTTCGGGCGTGTAGCGCGAGACATGTTCCTTGAGCAGGTTCCAGACGCAGCGCGGGTGTTCCAGCGTCATGTCGATCTGCGCAAAGCCGTCTTCGCCGATGACGTAATCCCAGCTGGATTTGTCGTAGTCGCGCTTCTCGGGATCGTAGCCGGAGAACAGACCGTCGCTCCAGCCGAACTCGTCCTTCACGATGAAGGCGGCGTTGGTGAAGTTCTTGACGTATTCCCACTGGACCTTGTCGTTCAGGATCATCCAGTTGATCAGGCCCATCAGGAAGGCGATGTCCGAGCCCGGCCGGATCGGCGCGTAGTAATCGGACACGGATGCGGTGCGCGTGAAGCGCGGGTCGACCACGATCAGCTTGGCGCCGCGATGCGCCTTGGCCTCGGTCACCCATTTGAAGCCGCAGGGATGGGCTTCAGCGGCGTTGCCGCCCATGACGACCACGAGGTCGGTATTCTTGATGTCGGTCCAGGAGTTGGTCATCGCTCCACGGCCAAATGTCGGGCCCAAACTGGACACCGTGGGGCCGTGTCAGACGCGCGCCTGGTTATCGAATCCGACGATCCCCATGGACCGGACCACTTTATAGGTCAGCCATGCGGTTTCATTGGTGGTGGCCGAAGCGGCCAGAAACCCGGTCGAGGTCCAGCGGTTGACCGGAACTCCGGCGTCGTTGGTTTCGATCAGGTTGGCGTCGCGGTCGTCCTTGAGCGCGCGGGCGATCTTGTCGAGCGCCTCTTCCCAGCTGATGTCTTCCAGCGTGTCGGAACCGGGACGGCGGATGCGCGGCTGGGTCAGGCGGGTAGCGGACAGGACGGTGTCCTTGAGCGCTGCACCCTTGGGGCAAAGCGTGCCGCGGTTCGTCGGGTGGTCGGCATCGCCCTCGATATGGACGACATGGGCTTCTTCGCCCGCCGCGACATCACCCTTGGAATAGATCAGGATCCCGCAGGCAACCGAGCAATAGGTACAAGTGTTTCGCGTTTCCGTGGTCGAGGCCAGCTTGAAGGCACGCACATGCGCCTGTTCCGCCGCCTCGGCCGCGCCAAAACCCATGGCCCCGAGCGAAGTTGCCGCGACACCCGCACCCGCCAGCTTCAGAAAGCCGCGACGTGAGAGGTCGATGTTCATCGTGCCTCCTTTTTGCCTGTCAATTGGATAGGTAAGGTCCAGCATGACTCCGCAGGTAAAGGCATGTCAAGCGACGCAAGGTCGCAGGCATTCCGCGTTTTCCCCAGAAAAACCCTAGGTTTATGCTGCAAAGCAGCATGGATCAGACCTCGACGGCAACGGCCCCGATCGGATGCGAGCAGCAGGCCAGGATATAACCCGCCTCGATATCCTCGTCGCTGATCCCGCCATTATGGACCATATGCACCTCGCCCGAGGTCTTGCGGATCTTGCAGGTCCCACACAACCCAAAGGTGCAACCAGAAGGGATGTTCAACCCGTTCGCCTTGGCCACGCCCAACACCGTATCGGTCTGGGTGCAGGTCGCCGTAACCCCCGAAAGCGCAAAGCTGATCCGCGATTCGCTGGCCTCATCGGGGACCAGATCATCCAGCACCGGGGCTTCGGATTCGTTGCGCACCGGCGCGCCGAAGCTTTCCTGATGGTAGCGGTCCATGTCGTAGCCAAGCGCCACCAGCATGTCGCGCACCGCCTGCATGAAGGGCTCGGGGCCGCAGCAGAAGACCTCACGCTCCAGATAGTCGGGGGCCATCAGGCCCAGCATGATCTGGTTCAGCCGGCCACGATAGCCGTGCCAGCTGCGGAAGGGATCGCCCTCCTCAACCGTGAAGCGCAATTGCAGCCCCGGCACGCGGTCGGCCATCTGTTCAAGCCGCTGGCGAAAGATGATGTCGCTGGGCGTGCGCGCGGCATGGACAAAGACGATGTCGGGCATTTCCCCGGAATCCCACGCCCATGTCGTCATCGACATCAAGGGCGTGACCCCGGACCCGGCCGAGATGAACAGATATTTCGGTGCCTCATGCCGGATGAAGCTGAAGATCCCCGCCGGGCCATACGCCTTAAGCCGCATCCCCGGACGCAGATGGTCGATCATCCAGCGCCCGCCCTGACTGCCGGGCTGCGCCTTGACCGTGATCGAGATCGACAGCGGCCGCGACGGGCTGGAGCTGATCGTGTAGGTCCGCTGCACATTGCCGCCGGGCACCGGCAGGTCCAGCGTGACGAACTGGCCCGGCTGGTAGTCGAAAAAGGCCCCGGATGGCGCGCGAAAGGTGAAGGTCGCGGTGTCCGTGGTCTCGGGCACGATCATCGCGCATTCCAGAGGCTCATCGTCGCGCCACGGCCTGTCACCAAAGGCCTTGACCAGAACCGCCATCACTCGGTCGCCATGGCGGGGACGGGTGACAGACGGCCCTTCATCACGCCGGCATACCAATCCACGAAATGGATCACGCCCTCTTCCTGCGTGCGGGAATAGGGACCGGGCTCATAGGCGGGCGAGCGGATGCCGTTCTGATTTTCCTCGACCACGCGGCGGTCCTCATCGTTGGTGGCCATCCAGACTTCGGTCAGCTTCTCAATGTCGTAGTCCTTGCCCTCGACCGCATCCTTGTGGACCAGCCATTTGGTCGTGACCTCGGTCTCGGTCGGGCTGATCGGCAGCAGGCGGAAGACGATGGCATGATCGGCCAGGTAGTGGTTCCAGCTGGACGGGAAGTGATAGAACATCAGGCTGCCCGCATCGGCCCAGGGCATGTTGCCCATCAACCGCGACACCGCCGATTTCGTCGACATGGTGAAGCTTTCAGCATGATCCAGCAGCGGCACCCGCGCCATGCGCCATTGCATGTCCGCCTGATTGACGAAGCGCGCCGGAATCCCGGCCTTGTCGCAGCGATCCCAATGCTCAAGGATTTCCGGCGAAGCGGCATTCGGCCCCTCCATCACCGTCATCAGCGGATTGTCGGAATAGCTCCGGCACAGCGAGGGATGCGAGCCGCTGCAGTGATAGCACTCGCGGTTGTTCTCGATCACCAGCTTCCAATTGCCCTTTTCGACGATGGTCGAGGAATGGGCGACCTTGGCATCGGCCAGCAGCCCCGAAGGCGCAAGATAGGGGATCAGGTTCTTGGCCAGATCGGCGATCGCCGGAGGAATGGCGGCAAGGCAGACAAAGACCATCCCACCCAGATCGACGCAATGAACCGGCTTCAACCCGAACTTCGAGGCGTCGAAGTCATCGCCCATGTCGCGGGCGTAAAGCAACTTGCCGTCCAGCTCGTAAGTCCATTGGTGATACGGGCAGACGAGTTTCGTGGTCGAGCCGCTTGCCTTGGAGCACAGCCGCTGCCCGCGATGACGACAGACGTTGTGGAAGGCCCGGATCTTACCGTCCCCGCCCCGCAAAATGATCACCGGATAGGCGCCGACCTGAAGCGTCGCGTAATTCCCAGTCTTGGGGATTTCGCAGGACGGGATGGCAAACAGCCATTCCCGATACCAGACGTGGTCCAGATCCGCCTGAAATACGCCGGGATCACAATAAAGATCCCGCGTCAGGGCGTAATTTTTCTGCCTGCTGACAAGCTGCGACAGGATTTCCGAAGAGTTGAGCATGACCAGTTACCGGTGGCTTTGAGTGGCGTGGCGTCCTGTGTCGAATTTGGCAGGGCCGTGACTGCGACAGCCGATCAAATGCGACATCCCGATGGCGAAAACGGATAGCTCGCGATCCTGCCATTTTCGCTCTTGCGGCGCTTTCAGGCCCATGCAGAGGGCCAGTTTTCAAGGCGAAAATCGATTCTCTGCATAAGGCTGTGGAGGAATCGGGTGCGACTCACGAGGGCGAATCTGTGGGAATCAGACTCGATCTTTCGAGGGTGTGGGCGACTCATCGGAACGACCCGGGAACGGAGGACTCTTCTCCACATGTAGACAGAACATCGCCACTTACTCACATGCTGGGGAAAACTAAACTTTTCACAAAGTTATCCACAATGTGGTTTTAGGTAAGTATCTGTATTTATTTATTTAATAATTGATGATCCGTAGATGGTTAATCTTTTCCACATTGGCGTCTTGTGGGGATTTCTTCCGTGAAACACTCTTTTCCGGTTATCCACAGGGCCTACTTCATCATCATCTTTCCTTTATCTTTCTTTTCATTTGAAGAAAGGAGAGACCGAATCCGGAGATGCTCATGCTCGATCTGTTCGCCTCGTCTTACCCATTGGTAAAGGCGCTTCATGTCATGGCCGTCCTGTCATGGATGGCAGGCCTGTTCTATCTTCCGCGGCTGTTTGTCTATCACGCTGAACGGGGACAGCAGACAGATGCCGAGCCAGCACGCTCTTTGATCATCATGGAGGAGAAGCTGCTGCGCTTGATCATGAACCCCGCCATGATCGTCACCTGGATCGCAGGTCTGATCCTGGTAATGACGCCGGGAATCGTTGACTGGACAATGCTTTGGCCCTGGACCAAGGCAGGTGCGGTGATCGCGATGACCTGGTTTCACATGTGGCTGGCCGGGCAGCGCCGCGCGCTGCTGGCGGGCAGGGGGCTGACAGGACGTCGCTATCGGATGATGAACGAATTGCCGACGCTTCTGATGGTCGTGATCGTGCTGTCGGTGATCCTGAAGTTCTGAGAATTGACTCGCGGTGGGATTCTTCCTATCTGAGACAGGACTGCCGTCCGGTAGATTCTTTCCATCACATGATTCCATTGCGGCGCGCTCAATTTCGGCGTGTCTATAGGCCCGAAATGAGCGAAGAACGTCTTAACCTGTCCGATCTCAAGGCGAAGAGCCCGGCAGACCTGCTGGCCATGGCCGAAGAGTGGGAAATCGAGAACGCGTCGACCATGCGCAAGGGCGAGATGATGTTCTCGATCCTGAAGGAGCATGCTGAAGAAGGTTTCGAAATCGGGGGCGATGGCGTCCTTGAGGTCGTCCAGGACGGCTTCGGCTTCCTGCGCTCGACCGGGGCGAACTATCTGCCCGGTCCCGATGATATTTACGTCAGCCCGGATATGATCCGTCAGCACTCGCTGCGCACCGGAGATACGCTGGAAGGCGTAATTCGCGCGCCGGGCGAGAATGAACGCTATTTCGCGCTGACGAAAGTTGAGAAGATCAACTTCGAAGATCCCGAAAAGGCACGCCACAAGGTCGCCTTCGACAACCTGACGCCGCTTTATCCGAATGAACGGCTGAAGATGGAGATCGAGGACCCGACGATCAAGGATCGTTCGGCGCGTATCATTGATCTGGTTGCGCCGATCGGAAAAGGGCAGCGATCACTGATTGTCGCACCGCCGCGCACGGGTAAGACTGTTCTGCTGCAAAATATTGCGCACTCGATCGAAAAGAATCACCCCGAGTGCTACTTGATCGTGCTGCTGATTGACGAACGTCCCGAAGAGGTGACGGACATGCAGCGCTCGGTCAAGGGTGAGGTGATCTCCTCGACCTTTGACGAACCGGCGAGCCGTCACGTGGCCGTGTCCGAGATGGTGATTGAAAAGGCGAAGCGTCTGGTCGAGCATAAACGAGATGTTGTGATTCTTCTCGATTCGATCACCAGACTTGGTAGGGCGTTCAACACTGTTGTGCCGAGCTCGGGTAAAGTTCTGACCGGTGGTGTCGATGCGAACGCATTGCAGCGGCCGAAGCGCTTCTTCGGCGCGGCGCGGAACATCGAAGAGGGCGGATCGCTGACCATCATCGCGACCGCGCTGATCGATACCGGCTCGCGTATGGACGAGGTGATCTTCGAAGAGTTCAAAGGCACGGGCAACAGCGAGATCGTGCTGGATCGCAAGGTTGCGGACAAGCGTGTCTTCCCGGCGATGGATATTCTGAAATCCGGTACCCGGAAAGAGGAACTCCTGGTCGATTCGAAGGATCTGCAGAAGACCTATCTTCTGCGCCGTATCCTCAACCCGATGGGAACGACCGATGCGATCGAGTTCCTGATTTCGAAGCTGAAACAGACGAAAACCAACGGCGAGTTCTTCGAATCGATGAACGCCTGATGGTCCGGAGGACGGATTGGACACAATCTTTGCCGAGGCAACCCCGCCCGGTCGCGGAGGTGTTTCTGTCATCCGCCTGAGCGGGCCTGATTCGCATGCGGTCATTGAGACATTGGCAGGCTTCCTGCCTGAAGCGCGCAGATCTTATCTGCGCGCTTTACGTGATGGCGACGATCTGATCGACCGAGCGTTGGTTATTCGATTCGATGAGGGTGAGAGCTTTACCGGGGAGCAAGTGGCGGAAATCCATGTTCACGGCGCCCCAGTAATCGTGAATCGACTTAACGTCGCGCTGATTGCGCGAGGGGTTCGCCGTGCAGAAGCTGGTGAATTCACGCGCCGTGCGTTTCTTAACGGGATGATGGATCTGGCCGAGGCTGAGGGCTTGGCCGATCTGTTGTCCGCCGAAACGGAAGCGCAGCGCAAATTGGCGATGCGGGCAACTGAAGGTGAGTTGGGCAAGCAGACTGATGTCCTACGGACAAAATTGATCCGTGCCGGCGCGCTGATTGAAGCGAGTATCGACTTTGCGGATGAGGAAGTCCCTGAGGAAGTCCCATCGGAGGTATTCGACTTAGTGCGAGACGTGCGGATTGAAATCGAGAAGATGCTCTTCAGCTATCCGGCGACCGAACGTCTCCGGCAGGGTTATGAAGTGGCGATCATCGGACCGCCAAATGCAGGAAAGTCGACACTTATCAACAGGATTGCTCGCCGAGAACTCGCGCTAGTATCTGATACTGCGGGGACGACACGAGACATTATCGAGTTGCACACGGATCTGCGCGGCCTTCCCGTGACTTTCTTGGACACAGCGGGACTGCGTGACAGTCTAGATCCAGTGGAAGCAATGGGCATCTCTCGGGCAACTGAGCGCGCAAAAGAGGCAGATCTTAGGATACACCTGTCCGCCGACGGATGGGATGGGGTAAACTGGAACGAAGACGATATTCGTGTTCGATCGAAAGCGGATCTTGTAAACGGTGAAGGACTAGCCATATCCGCGGAAACTGGAGCAGGGGTCGCCGATCTTCTCGATTTGATCTATGATCGACTGAAAGCGAAAGCCTCACGTTCCGGCTTGGTGGGACACAAAAGGCAAGCAGAATCGCTTTCAAGGGCATACACGTGTTTGGACATTGATCCAGACATGGCCCCGGAATTGATGGCTGAGAGTATTCGCCAGGCTGCACATGCGCTTGCGGAGATGGTGGGCCGGGTAGGTGCCGAGGATTTTCTGGACGAGATCTTTTCCTCGTTCTGTATCGGGAAGTAGGGTGTTTCACGTGAAACAATTCGATGTGATTGTCGTTGGTGCAGGACATGCGGGTGTTGAAGCCGCTATGGCCGCGGCACGAATGGGTGCAAATACCGCATTGGTGACAATGCGCATGGATGACATCGGTACGATGTCCTGCAATCCGGCCATTGGCGGCTTGGGTAAGGGCCACCTGGTACGTGAAGTCGATGCTCTTGACGGTGTTATGGGACGGATTGCGGATGCAGCCGGCATTCAGTTCCGTCTGCTTAATCGTCGTAAAGGTCCGGCGGTGCAAGGGCCTCGTGCGCAGGCGGATAGAGCGCTATATCGCGCTGCAGCGAGGAAAATGGTAGAGGGGCAGGCGAACCTCAGCATTGTTCTGGGTGAAGTGAGCGAGCTGGTAGCGAGCTCGGATGGCGTCGAGGGAGTTAGGCTGGCTGATTCGACTGAACTGCTCGGACGTCAGGTAGTTCTGACAACTGGGACCTTTCTGAATGGCTTGATTCACATTGGTGAGGAAACCAAGCGTGCGGGGCGATGGGGCGATGAAGCATCCATTGGATTGGCGAACTCTATCAGGGAGCTGGAGCTTCCCTTTGGGCGTTTGAAAACGGGAACCCCGCCGCGTATCGCTCGCGATAGCATCAACTGGGATATTCTGGAGTTCCAGCCGGGTGACGATGAACCGGTACTTTTCTCATATTTGAACTCCCACCCGGTAGCTGATCAGATAAGTTGCGGGGTTACCCACACCAACGACCGCACACATGAAATAATTCGAAGCAACCTGTCACGATCGGCTATGTATGGCGGCCGAATTGATGGGGTAGGCCCTCGTTACTGTCCATCGATCGAAGATAAGGTTGTGCGCTTCGCAGAGAAATCCTCACATCAGATTTTCCTCGAACCCGAAGGACTAGAATCCGATCTCGTCTATCCGAACGGAATATCCACATCGCTTCCTGTCGATGTTCAGGTAGATTATGTTCGCTCAATCAGGGGTTTGGAGAATGCAGAAATAGTTCAGCCGGGCTACGCCGTAGAGTATGATTACGTAGATCCCCGCGCGCTTACGCCTACGCTCCAGGTGAAGACCATGCCAGGGCTGCATTTGGCCGGGCAGATCAACGGCACGACTGGCTACGAAGAGGCGGCTGCGCAAGGACTTGTCGCGGGGTTGAATGCTGCTTTGCGTGCGCAGCAGCGTCCTGCCGTCGAGTTCAGTCGATCTGAAAGCTATATCGGTGTGATGATCGACGACCTTGTAACGCGTGGTGTAAGTGAACCATATCGTATGTTTACGTCTCGCGCAGAATTCAGACTATCACTTCGTGCCGATAATGCCGATCAGCGGCTTACACCGGTGGGGCTTGATATTGGTTGTATCGGCGAGGCCCGAAAACTCAGCTTCAATGACAAGCTGCGACAGTACACCGCTCTTCGTGACCACGCGTCATCGGTTTGGTTTACCCCGTCCAAACTCAAAGAAGTCGGAATAGACGTTCGGCAAGACGGGCATCGCCGTAGCCTATTTTCGCTTTTAGGTCAGCAGGAGATTGGCCGAGATTCGATCATCTCTCTGGATGAAACGCTCCAAGCCGCTCCGGAGCCGATTTTGACGCAGGTTGCGATTGATGCCCTGTATCACCAGTATACTGATCGACAAAGCAAAGACGCAGAAATGCTTCGTAAAGAGGAAGCCGTTAAAATACCTCCACTTTTCGACTACGATACCATTTCAGGTCTTTCAAACGAGTTGAAATCCAAGCTTAACGCTCACCTGCCCGACAGTTTGGCTGCTGCGAGCCGCATTGAGGGTATGACGCCTGCAGCTCTGACACTTATTCTCTCGCTCCTGAAATCAGGAATGCGGAAATCAGCATGAATGTTTCACGTGAAACAGAAGTTCTTGAACAATACGCAGCCCTGATACGCAAATGGAATCCGGCAATAAATCTTGTAGCTCCGTCTACTCTGGAACAGGTGAAAAGCCGGCATATCGATGACTGCCTGCAGCTAGTTGATGTTTCGCGTTCCTCGTTGGGTGACTGGGTGGATATAGGTAGCGGAGGTGGTCTTCCCGGCATTGTTGTTGCCATCTGCCGTCCCGATATGCGGGTGCATCTCGTTGAAAGTGACCGGAGAAAATGCAGCTTCTTGCGGAATGCAGGTCGCGAACTCAAGTTGACTAATTTGAGCGTTTCAACTGAACGTATTGAGAGCGTCAATCCGCTGAAAGCCGACCATATTAGCGCTCGCGCTCTTGCGCCGCTTCCATTGCTGTTGTCTTATGTCGACAGGCATTTGGTGTCTGGTGGAAGGGCTTGGCTGATGAAGGGACGAAATTGGCGGACCGAAGTCGAAGCAGCGCGTGAGACGTGGAAGTTTGACGTGACTTCACATCCAAGCGTCACGGATTCAGAGGCAGCCATCTTGGAAATTTCGGAGCTTCGTCATGCCTGAGGGTCGGATTATTGCCGTTGCAAACCAAAAGGGTGGAGTCGGAAAGACTACGACGGCAATCAATCTCGCTGCGGCACTCAGTGAAACGGGTCAACGCGTCGCAATCATCGATCTAGATCCGCAAGGCAATGCTTCGACAGGGCTTGGTGTCGCACCTGAAACACGATCCATCACTTCCTATGACTTGCTTACTGGCGATGCCAGCTTTCGGGAATCCTTGATTCCGACCCAAGTGGACAATCTAAGCCTTATTCCGTCAGATCGAGATCTCGCATCAGTCGATTTTGAGGTCGCGACCCGACCAGGACGCATGCAACTGTTGCGACGGAAGTTGCAGGAGGTGGGCGAGTATGACTTCGTGCTCATCGACTGCCCACCCGCACTTGGACTTCTGACCCTGAACGCCATGGTTGCCGCCGGTAGCGTTCTCGTTCCGTTGCAGGCCGAATTCTATGCGCTGGAAGGATTGTCCCAGTTGCTTATGACGGTGCGCGAAATCAGGCAGGCTGCAAACCCGGATCTGCGGATCGAGGGCGTCTTGCTGACTATGTCCGATAATCGGAACAATCTATCCCAGCAGGTGGAGGCCGACGCGAGGAATACGTTGTCAGGTCTCGTCTACAACACGGTTATTCCTCGCAACGTGCGTCTGTCCGAAGCGCCGTCGTATGCCATGCCTGTGTTGCAATACGATTCGAACTCAAAAGGCAGCGCCGCATATCGCGAGCTGGCCAAGGAATTTCTCTCCAGACAATTCGTAGCCGCCTAGGAGTATTAAATGTCAGATAATAGACTGGAAAAACGGGGGCTTGGGCGCGGATTGTCGGCATTGATGGCGGACGTGGACCTTATTCCATCAGACAAACCGGTGCCTCGGCAGGTTCTTCCGGTAGAGCAACTGACCCCAAACCCGGACCAGCCTCGGCGTAGTTTTGCGCCTGAGTCTTTGCAGGAACTCGCAAGTTCGCTTAAAGCGAAAGGCGTCCTTCAGCCGTTGATCGTTCGACCGCATCCCAGCGATAGGGGATTGTTCCAGATCGTTGCGGGTGAGCGTCGCTGGCGGGCGGCCCAAATTGCCCAGTTGCACGAAGTCCCAGTAATTGTCCGCGATCTGGACGATACTGAGGTGCTTGAAGTCGCGATCGTCGAGAACATCCAGCGTTCTGACCTGAATGCGATCGAAGAGGCGGCCTCCTATCGTCAACTTATGGACCGTTTCGGTCATACGCAGGAGAAGCTTGGCGAAGCGCTGAACAAAAGCCGCAGCCATATTGCGAACCTGCTGCGTCTGCTCAATCTTCCAGAGCAGATTCAGAACTGGCTGAAGGAAGGTAAGCTGACGGCTGGTCACGCGCGCGCGCTGATTACGGCGCAGAATGCCGTAGATCTTGCCCGCAAGGTTATCGAGAAGAACCTATCGGTGCGTGAGACCGAGGAACTGGTTCGTCGTCAAGCCGAGGCCAACAAGCAGAAACCAGCCCGCGCCAAAGCCGAAAAAGACTCTGATACCCGTGCGTTGGAGGGCGATTTGTCGGCGCATCTTCGCATGAAGGTAGCGATCAATCATTCCGGGCAGGATGGCGGTCAGCTGGTGATTACTTACAAGGATCTGGACCAGCTGGATCAGCTTTGCCAACTTCTTGGAAATCAATAGCTCATATAGACGTTTAGCCGATATGAAATACTAGATGTAGAAAGCCCCGGTGCGAAACCGGGGCTTTTTGCGATTATTGGGCAGGGGTAGAACTGACGCCAACCTTGGCCGGGCGCAACAGCCGGTCGTGCAGCATAAAGCCATGCCCCATCACCTGAATGATGTTGCCGGCGATTGTTCCCGGAACGGGGGCCTCAAACATGGCCTCGTGCTGCAGCGGGTCGAAGCGTTCGCCGACTGCCGGGTTGATGACCTGAATGCCATGCTTGGAGAAGACATTGTTCAACTCGCGCAGGGTCAGTTCGACGCCTTCGATCAACGCACCATTCGCGCCGCGCTGCTCGTCATTGACCGAATCCAGCGCACGGGACAGGGCATCGTAGACTGGCAGCAGATCACGCGCCAGGCGCGTGCCGCCATATTGCTCGGCCTCGCGGCGTTCCTTGTCGGCGCGCTTGCGGGCATTGTCGGCATCCGCGAGGGCGCGGATGAACTTGTCCTGCAGGGCGTCCCGCTCGGCGATCAGCGCCTCGATCTCCGAGGTGTCCTCGACCGCCTCGTCCAGCGGGCTGGCAAGATCATCGCCTTCAGTCAGGCCGTTCGGGTACTCGTTCGTCATGTCCTTATCCTTTCCGGCCGGCAATCATCCGGCCGACGAGCTGGGCGGTATAGTCGACAATCGGCACGATCCTTCCATAGTTCAATCTGGTGGGTCCAATAACCCCGACCGCGCCGACAATCCTTCGGTCGGCATTCATATAGGGTGAAACCACCAGAGATGAACCGGAAAGTGAAAAAAGCTTGTTCTCGGAGCCGATGAAAATGCGCACGCCCTCGCCATGCTCTGCCAGTTCAAGGAATTCGGCGATATCCCGCTTGCGTTCGAGGTCGTCGAACAGGGTGCGGATGCGGTCCAGATCGGCCAGTTCATCGGCCAGCAGGTTGGCGCGTCCGCGGACAATCAACCGCGGGTCGGCCACATCGCCATCCCACATCGCCAATCCCGAGGCGATCAGCTCGGCGGCGATCAGGTCCAGCTTCTGACGGCTGGCCTCGATCTCATGCGAGATGCTGCTGCGCAGATCGGTCAGGGTGCGCCCCTCGGCCACCGCGTTCAGGAAGTTCGCCGCCTCACGCATCGAACTGGCGGTATGGCCGGGCGGTGGGGTAAAGACCCGGTTCTCGACCCGTCCATCCGCAAAGACCAGCACGACCAGCGCGCGATCCGGGGCGAGGCTCACGAATTCGATATGACGGACCGGCGCTTCCTGCTTTGGCATCAGCACCAGCGAGGCGCCGTGCGTCAGGGTCGACAGCGCCATGCTGACCCGGTCCAGCATCGCACCGGTATCGCCCTGATCATTGCCCAGCGTCTCCTCGATCATCTCGCGATCCGTGGTCGAGACCGGCCCCATTTCCATCAGTCCGTCTACGAACAGCCGCAGCCCCAGTTGCGTCGGCATCCGCCCGGCCGAGACATGGGGATGGTCCAGCAGACCGAAATGTTCCAGATCCTGCATCACGTTACGTATCGTGGCAGCGCTGACCTTTTCGCTCATGTCGCGGGTCAGGGTGCGCGAACCGACGGGCTCGCCGGTGGCCAGATAGGTCTCGACGACCCGGCGAAATACCTCGCGGGATCGGTCATTCAAGTCAGAGAGCAAGGCGCGGTCAGGCATGGCGGATCAATCGCGTTGGGTAACGGGTTGCGGTCAGGGGCAGGCGAGCGGTATTTGAACAGCAAAACCCCCGAAAGGAATGACCGATGCGACCCTCAGGCCGGAATTTAAGCGATATGCGTCCGATTTCAATCGAAACGGGGATCATGCGTCACGCCGAGGGCTCTTGCCTGATCTCTTGCGGGGACACGCGCGTGCTGTGCTCGGCTACGATCGAGGAAAAAGCGCCGCCCTTCCTGAAGGGTTCCGGGCAAGGCTGGGTCACCGCCGAATACGGAATGCTGCCGCGCGCCACCAACTCGCGCAACCGGCGCGAGGCTGCGGCGGGCAAGCAATCGGGCCGCACCCAGGAAATCCAGCGCCTGATCGGCCGCGCCCTGCGCGCAGGCGTCGACCGCCGCGCGCTTGGGGAACGCCAGATCGTCATCGATTGCGACGTGATCCAGGCCGATGGCGGCACGCGCTGCGCCTCGATCACCGGCGGCTGGGTCGCGCTGCGTCTGGCAGTGAATAAACTGCTCAAGGCCGGGATCATCTCGACCGATCCGATCATGGATCATGTGGCCGCAGTGTCTTGCGGGATCTATGCCGGTCAGGCGTTGCTGGATCTGGACTATGCCGAGGACAGCGAAGCCGGCACTGACGGCAACTTCATCATGACCGGCGCAGGTCGTCTGATTGAGGTGCAGATGTCCGCCGAAGGCGCGACCTTCTCGCGCGCGCAGATGAACGACCTGCTGGACCTGTCCGAGGCTGGCATCGCCGAGCTGGTCCGCGCTCAGAAAGAAGCCATCGCATGAGGAAGCTCAGCGAACGCAAGCTTCTGGTCGCGACCCATAACTCCGGCAAGCTGGACGAGATCCGCGCGATGATGGCCCCGCACGGGATTGAGGTCACCTCGGCTGGCGAGATGGGACTGGCCGAACCGGCCGAGACCGAGGATAGCTTCATCGGCAATGCCCGGATCAAGGCCCGGGCTGCCATGCTGGCGACCGGGTTGCCGGTGCTGGCCGACGACAGCGGCATTACCGTCGACGGTCTGGATGGCGCGCCCGGCGTCTATACCGCCGACTGGGCGGAAACGCCCAATGGCCGCGACTTCATGCAGGCCATGTCGCGGACATGGACCGAGCTGGACGCGCGCAATGCGCCCGAGCCCCGTACTGCCCAGTTCCGCGCCACGCTGATCCTGATGTGGCCCGACGGGCATGAGGAGATCTTCGAGGGCATCGCACCCGGTCATCTGGTCTGGCCGCCCCGTGGCGCATTGGGCCACGGCTATGACCCGATCTTTGTCCCCGACGGCCATGACCGTACCTTTGCCGAGATGACGCCCGAAGAAAAGAACAGCATCAGCCATCGCGCCGATGCCTTCAGAAAGCTTGAGGCCGCCTTTGCGTAGGATCTCGACCGGATCGCCGTTTGAAACCGCGCTCGGCTACAGCCGGGCGGTGGTCAAGGGGCCGTGGTGCTTCGTCTCGGGCACCACGGGCTATGATTATGCGGCGATGTCCATGCCGGACAGCGCCGCTGAACAGGCCCGCAACGCCTTTGCCACGATCTTTGCAACGCTGGATCAGGCCGGGTTTACACCCGCCGACATCATGCGCGTGCAATACACGATCACCGATGCCGCGCTGGTCGATGAAATCGCTCCGGTGCTGGGTGAGGCGATGAAGGATGCGTTACCTGCAGCGACAATGGTTGTAGCGGGCCTGATCAAACCCGAAATGAAGGTCGAGATCGAAGTGACCGCCTTTCGGGAGTGACAGTGACAACCACCCTTGCCCAGACCGATCCCCTTGCCGATGACTGGCGGGCAGGGGGATTCGCGCTTTACGTCCATTGGCCGTTCTGCGCCTCGAAATGCCCCTATTGCGATTTCAACAGCCATGTCTCGGCGTCGATCGACCAAAGCCGCTGGCTGGCAGCTTACCGGGTCGAGCTGGCAAGGCTGGCTCGCGAGGTTCCGGGCCGGGTTCTGAACAGCATCTTCTTTGGTGGTGGCACTCCCAGCCTGATGGCACCCGAAACCGTCGCCGGCGTGATCGATGCCGCGCGTCAGCATTGGCCCTTTGCCAATGACATCGAGATTACCCTTGAGGCCAACCCGACCAGCATCGAGATGGGCCGGTTCCGCGCCTATGCCGATGGCGGGGTCAACCGCGTCTCGATGGGGATGCAGGCCCTGAACGATGATGATCTGCGCCGTCTGGGCCGGATGCATAGCGTGGCCGAGGGGCGCGCCGCCTTTGACATTGCGCGGGAATGTTTCACGCGTGTCAGCTTTGATCTGATCTATGCGCGGCAGGATCAGGACCGCGCCCATTGGCGGCGCGAGCTGACCGAGGCCCTGTCCATGGCTGTCGATCACCTGTCCGCCTATCAGCTGACCATCGAGCCCGGCACGGCATTCGGCGCGCGTCACGCCAAGGGCGGTCTCAAGGGCCTGCCCGACGATGACCTGTCCGCCGACATGTATCAGGACACGCAAGAGATCTGCGCCGCCGCCGGGATGCCGACCTATGAGATTTCGAACCACGCCCGGCCGGGTGCCGAAAGCCGCCACAATCTGGTCTATTGGCGGCAGGGCGATTGGGCCGCGATCGGCCCCGGCGCACATGGCCGGCTGACGCTGCCAAATGGCCGCTGGGCGACCGAGGCACATCGCGCCCCCGGCGCATGGCTGGATGCGGTCGAGAAGCACGGCAATGGCGACAGCGCCCGCGAGCTGCTGACGCTTTCGGACCGCGCCGTGGAATACCTGCTGATGTGCCTGCGCCTCAGCGAAGGGATCGACATCCCCCGCTACCTTGCCCATGGCGCGACGCTGCCGCAGGATCGTCTGGCGGATCTGGTCGGCCTTGGACTGGTTGAGCAAAGGGGCGACAGGCTGGCTGCGACAGCGGCGGGCCGTCCGGTCCTGAATGGAATCCTGAGGGAGCTGGCGGAATAGGATGCGTTATCTGTGGCTCGCCCTTGGCTGGCTTTCCCTGACCATCGGGTTGTTGGGGGTGATCCTGCCGGTCATGCCGACTGTGCCCTTCCTGATCGTCGCGGTCTGGTCCTTCGCCAAATCCTCGCCGCGCCTCAGCGCCCGGATCACCCGGCATCCGACCTTTGGTCCCCAGATCCGGGCTTGGCGCAAGCGCGGTGTCATCGGCCGTCCGGCCAAGATCTGGGCGACTTTGGCCATGACCTGCGGCGTTGGCTGGTCGTTGTGGCTGGGACTGGACCCGCGGCTGATCGCCGGACAGGCGCTGGTTTGCAGTGCCATCGCGCTGTGGTTGGTCACCCGTCCCGAGGCCTGACCCTAGCCCAAGGATTACAACCTTTTGCCCACTTGCTTGCGCCCGAACGCGGCGCAAACTGCGCTCACTGAGGCCGGTCATGGCCCAGGGTCTATCGGGAGGGAGACCATGAGCGACACTTCCGGGGTAAAGATCCACCCCGCCGTTGATAACGGCATCAAACCGGCCAAAGCCGGTTTTTCGGGCGGCGAACTTCACTGCAAATGCGCAACCAACCCGGTGCGCGTCGCGGTCAAGTCTCAGACCGCCCATAACCACGTCTGTGGCTGCACCAAATGCTGGAAGCCCGATGGCGCGGTCTTCTCGCAGATCGCCGTGGTCGGACGCGATTCGGTCGAGGTGCTCAGTGGCGCCGAGAAGCTTGAAGTCGTGAACCCCGACGCGCCGATCCAGCGCTTTCGCTGCAAGGATTGTGGCGTCCACATGTATGGCCGCATCGAAAATACCGGGCACCCGTTCTATGGTCTGGATTTCGTCCATACCGAGCTTTCGGATCAGGACGGCTGGTCGGCCCCGGAATTCGCGGCCTTCGTCAGTTCGATCATCGAATCGGGCGTCGATCCCAGCCGCATGGCGGGCATCCGCGCCCGGCTCAAGGAATTGGGGCTGGAGCCCTATGATGCGCTGTCGCCGCCGCTGATGGATGCGATCGCGACCCATATCGCCAAAAAATCTGGTGCGCTCCCGGCTTGACGACGGCTGTTTCAAAGGCAAGCAGGGGGTCGGTCATACCGGCCCCCGATGCCGTCGCAGCACAAGCAGCCGGGGTCGCACGGTGACCGACATTCAGCAGGCCACCAGGCCGACTCGGAAGGAGAATCAAGATGAGAACACGTGCAGCCGTAGCGCTTGAGGCTGGCAAGCCGCTGGAGGTCATGGAAGTGAACCTTGAAGGCCCGAAGGCCGGCGAGGTCATGGTCGAGATCAAGGCGACGGGCATCTGCCATACCGACGAATTCACCCGCTCGGGCGCCGACCCGGAAGGGCTGTTCCCGGCGATCCTGGGTCATGAAGGCGCGGGCGTCGTGGTCGAGGTCGGACCGGGTGTCACCTCGGTCAAGGTCGGCGATCACGTCATTCCGCTTTACACCCCCGAATGCCGCCAATGCGCGTCCTGCCTGTCGGGCAAGACCAACCTTTGTACCGCGATCCGTGCGACGCAGGGCCAGGGGCTGATGCCGGACGGGACCAGCCGTTTCAGCATGCTGGATGGCACGCCGATCCGTCACTACATGGGTTGCTCGACCTTCTCGAACTACACCGTGCTGCCGGAAATCGCGGTCGCCAAGGTGCGCGAGGACGCGCCCTTCGACAAAATCTGCTATATCGGCTGCGGCGTCACCACCGGTATCGGCGCGGTGATCAACACCGCCAAGGTCGAGATCGGCGCGAAAGCCGTGGTCTTCGGTCTGGGCGGCATCGGGCTGAACGTCATTCAGGGCCTGCGTCTGGCTGGGGCCGACATGATCATCGGCGTCGACCTGAACAACGATAAAAAGGGCATGGCCGAACATTTCGGCATGACCCATTTCATCAACCCGAAAGAGGTCGAAGGCTCGGTCGTGCAGGAAATCGTCAACATGACGAAGACCCCGTTCGACCAGATCGGCGGCGCCGATTACAGCTTCGACGCGACCGGCAATACCAAGGTCATGCGCGACGCGCTGGAATGCACCCATCGCGGCTGGGGCCAGTCGATCATCATCGGCGTGGCGGCTGCGGGCGCGGAAATCAGCACCCGTCCGTTCCAGCTGGTCACCGGCCGGGTCTGGAAGGGCACGGCCTTTGGTGGTGCGCGCGGCCGCACCGATGTGCCGAAAATCGTCGACTGGTACATGGACGGCAAGATCGAGATCGACCCGATGATCACGCACACCATGCCGCTGGATGACATCAACAAGGGCTTCGACCTGATGCATTCGGGCGAGTCGATCCGCTCGGTCGTCCTTTACTGATCGTAAACGGCTGCTTAGTTAAAAGGACGGCGGGGCCGATTGGTCCCGCCGTCGCCATGAGGAACAGAAGGAGCAGGCCGATGCGTCACCAGTGGCTGAACGACGACGACGACGATGATGACGACGACGATCGCCCGCAGAAAGGCGACAAGGACGAAGGTCTGGGCCTGCCCGAGGGCGACAAGATCGGCAAGCTGTACTTCAAATCGCGCACGGTGATTGTCGCCGGGCCGATCAATGACAAGCTGGCGCAGCGCACTGTCGCCCATCTTCTGGCCCTGGCCGAGGACAGCGACGCGCCGATCAACATGCTGATCTCCTCGCCCGGCGGGCATGTGGAATCGGGCGACATGATCCATGACGTGATCAAGTTCATCCGCCCGACCGTGCGCACCATCGGCTCGGGTTGGGTGGCTTCGGCTGGCGCGCTGATCTTCGTCGCGGCGAAGAAGGAAAACCGCTACTGCCTGCCCAATACGCGCTTCCTGATCCACCAGCCCTCGGGTGGGATCGGCGGGACGTCCACGGACATGATGATCCAGGCGGAGCAGGTGCGCCTGATGCGCGACCGCCTGAACCAGATCTTTGCCGAGGCGACCGGCCAGACGATTGAGCGGATCGAAAAGGACACTCAGCGCGACTTCTGGCTGAATACGCAAGAGGCGCTGGATTACGGCCTGCTGGGCAAGATCATCCGCACTGTGGATGAGCTGAAATAAGATTTGGCGGGACGGGCTGTAGGGTCCGTCCCGCGAAGCCATTCAGTCCATGTCTCGGCCCCATGCATGGCCGAACTGGATGTAGAAGATCGATTCCTCCGGCCCCTTGGCCAGATCCAGCCCGACATCCAGCCCGATCTTGCGGGCCAGCTTGTAGCGGACGCCCGCGCCATAGGCCCAGATGTCACCCTCGGCATCGTAAAGCTTGGTGTGCGACACGAAGCTTTCGCCATAACCGCCAAACACGACGCCCGCCCAACGCGGGGTGAATTGCCGCCGCAGCTCGACCTCGGTGCTATAGGCCGCATCGCCCGAATAGCGACCGGATTGCACACCGCGCAGGTCGACCGAGGGCAGGGTGAAGAACGGGTTGTCGCCGTTGGTCCATTTGTATTTCGACAGGATGCCAAGGCTCCAATCCTCGCCAAAGGGCGTGAAGCTGGCCAAAGCGCCTTGACCGACCCTGAAATCCGCATCGCTGCCAAAGGCGTCGTCATAGAAATCCAGCCTCAGCACGCCATTGATGCCATCCGTCGGCGAAAGCGGATTGTTGCGGGTATCGTAATGCAGCGACGCGCCAAGGGCGATATATTGCTTGGAATCGAACAGGTTGTTGATCTGGTCGCGCACACGCGATGCGACGGGGCCCAGATCCGCGTCCTCGCCCAGGGATACGTCGGTCTGGCGATAGATCAGCCGCGGTCCGGCCCAGAAATCGGATTCACCCAGCCGCATTCGCATATTGGCGAAGCCGGCAAGGTTCTTGTTGTGATAGTCGACCGATTGGTCCAACCCGAAGGGAAAGATCGGCATGGTCATGTCGGCCGCCCCGAACCCGTATTTGTAGCGGACGCTGCCATCCCGCATGTTGCCGCTGCGCAGGATGCCCCCGGCGGTAGAGCCGTTCCCGGTCTTGGCGATGCCGATCATGGTGCGCGGCGGCTGGTCTCCGGGATGTTCGGGGGTGCGGACGAACTGACCGATGATCCCGAAGCCGCCATCCACGGCAGGCTCGGTGATGATGACCGGGACCGGGATAAAGCCGCCCCGCGCCAGAAAGGCCGAGGCGTCGATATAGTTGTCCTCGGGGTCGACAAAAATATTGAAGTCGAAACCCTTCGCCGGTCCGGTGGCGATAGTGGCGAAGCCTAGGGCGGCGCCGAACAGGGCAAAGGAAATAGATCTGCGTCTTGCGGACATAAAATGTTCCTTATCGCCGATACTTTCGGGACATTAGCACGATTCGTCTAAGCTGCTTTCCGGCCTTGGCTATTCTTGGTTGCGCGTGGCGCTGCTGCCACTTGGCGCGTATACCGCCAATTTGGTGCAGATCCGGAGATTAACGGTTGCCCCGAAGCCCGGCTTGATTTCGATTGGCCGCAGCATTCGATCTGCCCGAGGGAATAGACAGATGAAATTCGACACCGTTTCTGAAAACCGCAGTTTCGGCGGGACGCAGGGCGTCTATCGTCACAAATCCGAGGCCACCGGCACCGAGATGACCTTCGCGGTTTATCTTCCCCCGGCGGCCGAATACGGCAAGGTCCCGGTCCTGTGGTATCTGTCGGGCCTGACCTGCACCCATGAAAACGCGATGACCAAGGCCGGGGCGCAGGAATGGGCCGCTGAATTCGGTATCGCGCTGATCTTTCCCGACACCTCGCCGCGCGGCGAAGGAGTCGCCAATGATGAGGCCTATGATCTGGGGCAGGGCGCAGGCTTCTATGTCGATGCCACGCAGAAGCCGTGGGCGCCGCATTTCAAGATGTGGCACTACATCACCCATGAACTGCCCGAGCTGGTCTTCTCCAACTTTCCGCTGGACCGCGATGCGCAGGGCATCACCGGCCATTCGATGGGCGGCCATGGCGCGCTGACCATCGCGATGACCTTCCCAGAGCGCTACAAGTCGGTCTCGGCCTTTGCGCCGATCGCCAATCCGACCGAATCCGATTGGGGCCGCAAGCAGTTCACCGCCTATCTGGGCGAGGACCGTGCTGCGTGGGCACCCCATGACGCGACTCTTCTGATGCGCGAACGCGGCTTCCCCCGCGAGATCCTGATCGATCAGGGTTCCAGCGACCAGTTCCTGAACCTGCTCAAGCCCGAATCCCTGGCCCATGCCATGGCCGAGCGTCGCCAACCCGGCGAGTTCCGCATGCAGCAGGGCTATGACCACAGCTACTTCTTTGTGCAGACCTTCATGGCCGATCACGTCCGCTGGCATGCCGAAAGGCTTGCCTGATCGCATGGGCGCTTTCCCCCTGCACCATGCAGGGGGAATTCCTATTGGATTTGCCGTTTTTCCCTAAGACTTTGGTGTTACGGTCCTGTCGGCTTCGTTGACGTAAAGACAAGCGGGCACGAACACTTACCCTCGGATGGCCACCCCGCGAGGAGGAGTCGCGCTGGCCAGCAAGCGGAGGGATAATCATGAAAAGACTGCTGAAGGGCGCCACTTTGGCGCTGCTGTTGTCCGGCTCGTCTGCGCTGGCCAATGACAGCGTCATGGCAGAAATCGCGAAACCCCAGCAATGGGCGATCCAGACCGGCGACTATGCCAATACCCGCTATTCGACGCTCGACAAGATCAACAAGGACAACGTCAAGGACCTGCGGGTGTCCTGGACGTTCTCGACCGGCGTGCTGCGTGGCCATGAAGGCTCGCCGCTGGTCATCGGGGATGTGATGTTCGTCCACACCCCGTTCCCGAACAACGTCTTTGCACTGGACCTGAACGATAACGGCAAGATCCTGTGGCGCTATGAACCCCAGCAGGATCCGAACGTCATCGCGGTCATGTGCTGCGACACCGTGAACCGCGGCCTTGCCTATGCCGATGGCATGATCCTGCTGCATCAGGCCGACACCACGCTGGTGGCGCTGGACAGCAAGACCGGTGAGGTCAAATGGTCGGTCAAGACCGGCGACCCGGCGATCGGCGAAACCAACACCGCGACCGTGCTGCCGGTCAAGGACAAGGTCATCGTCGGCGTCTCGGGTGGTGAATACGGCGTACGTGGCCGCGTGACCGCCTATAGCCTGGCCGATGGCAAGGAGCTCTGGAAAGCCTATTCGACCGGCCCGGATGCCGAAATGCTCGTCGATCCGGAAAAGACCACCGTTCTGGGCAAGCCGATCGGCGCCGACAGCTCGCTGAAAAGCTGGGAAGGTGATCAGTGGAAAATCGGCGGCGGCACCACCTGGGGTTGGTATTCCTATGACCCCGAGCTGAACCTGGTCTATTACGGCACCGGCAACCCCTCGACCTGGAACCCGGCACAGCGTCCGGGCGACAACAAATGGTCGATGACCATCATGGCCCGCGACGCGGATACCGGGGTGGCCAAGTGGTTCTACCAGATGACGCCCCATGACGAATGGGACTTCGACGGGATCAACGAGATGATCCTGACCAACCAGACCCGCGACGGGAAGGAACGCAAGCTTCTGACCCACTTCGACCGGAACGGCCTTGGCTATACGCTGGACCGCGAAACCGGCGAACTGCTGGTGGCCGAGAAATACGATCCGGCGGTGAACTGGACCACTGGCGTCGACATGGACCCGAACTCGGAAACCTTCGGCCGTCCCGCCGTGGTCGCGCAGTATTCGACCGAACAGAACGGCGAGGACGTGAACTCGACCGGCATCTGCCCGGCCGCGCTTGGGACCAAGGACCAGCAACCGGCGGCCTTCTCGCCCAAGACCAACCTGTTCTACGTGCCGACCAACCACGTCTGCATGGACTATGAGCCGTTCCGCGTGGCCTATACCGCCGGTCAGCCCTATGTCGGTGCGACGCTCTCGATGTTCCCCGCGCCGAACAGCCATGGCGGCATGGGCAACTTCATCGCCTGGGACAACACCAAGGGCGAGATCAAGTGGTCGCTGCCGGAACAGTTCTCGGTCTGGTCGGGTGCGCTGGCGACTGCGGGTGACGTGGTCTTCTACGGTACGCTGGAAGGCTACCTGAAGGCCGTGGACGCCGAGACGGGCAAGGAACTTTACAAGTTCAAGACCCCGTCGGGCATCATCGGCAACGTCATGACCTATGAGCATGGCGGCAAGCAGTACATCGCCATCCTGTCCGGTGTCGGTGGCTGGGCGGGCATCGGTCTGGCCGCTGGCCTGACCAACCCGAACGAAGGTCTGGGTGCCGTGGGCGGTTATGCGGCGCTGTCGCAATATACCGAACTGGGCGGCCAGCTGACCGTGTTCGAGCTGCCCGGCTGACCTCATACTTTGGTGCCGAATAACAAACTGTGACTCGAAAAGGGCCGCTCCAAGGATAACCTTGGGGCGGCCCCGTCCTGTTCAGGGACGGAGTAGGGAGGAATATTCATGATCAACAGGACGACCGCCAGACTGATGGCGATCTGTGTCGCATGTGCGACGACCGCCATGGCCCAGACGGCCGTTGCGCAGGACAACACGACGCCTCCGGCGCAGGCCGGAGCAGGGGCGGCAGCTGCCACTTCGGGCGAAGCGCCCGCAGCCGCGCCCGCTCAGCCAGCGCCCGCGGCCCCCGCCGCAGCAGGCGGCAAGCTGGTGCTGCAGAACGGTCAGGACATGACGCCCGACCATATGGAAAACGGCCGCTGGTACACCGCCGAGGACATCCCGACCTTCAAGATCGCCGAGGATGGCACGATCGACTATGCCACCTTCTCGGGCTATCGGCGCTATTCGGCGGAATGCCATGTCTGCCATGGCCCGGACGGCGAAGGCTCGACCTATGCCCCGGCGCTGAAGAACTCGGTGCAGACACTGGACTATTACAAGTTTCAGGAAATCGTCGCCTCGGGCAAGCAGGACGTGAACACGTCCGCCAACCTGGTGATGCCGGCATTCGGCACCAACAAGAACGTTTGGTGCTATATCGACGATATCTATGTCTATCTTCTGGCACGCGGCGTGGGCGATCTGCCGCGCGGTCGCCCGGCCAAGAAGGAAGCCAAGTCGGACGATTTCACAGCGCAGGAAAACTCCTGCATGGAAGGATGATGAAACCCTTTCTTCTGTCCGCCATCATGGCGGCCTGCGTCGCGGCCTCGGCCGCATCGGCGCAGGTCGCCGATCTGCGTTCCCACACCGAGCTGCGCGTCTGCGCCGACCCGGCTGCGGTGCCGATGTCCTCCGAGGACGGCTCGGGGTTCGAGAACCGGATCGCAACCTTCCTTGGCGAAAAGCTGAACCTGCCGGTGACCTATACCTGGTTCCCGCAGGGCTCGGGCTTTATCCGCAAGACCCTGCGGGCGGGGCTGTGCGACATCGTCATCGGCTATGCTCAGGGCGATGAGATGGTCCTGAACACCAACCACTACTACACCTCGGCCTATGGGATCGTGACCCGCAAGGACAGTCCGCTGGCAAGCGTGGACCTGCTTGAGGACCCGGCGCTGAAGGACAAGCCCATCGGCGTGATCGCGGGCACGCCTCCGGCGACCAACATGGCACGGGCGGGGCTGGCCAAGAACATGAAGGGCTGGGACCTGTTCGTGGACCGCCGGGTCGAGAATCCCGTGGGCGACATGCTGGCGCAGGTCAAATCCGGCGAACTGGCGGCTGCCGTGCTGTGGGGGCCGCTGGCCGGACCGCTGGTCAAGGCCGATCCCGAATTGCAGTTCACGCCGCTGGTCAAAGAGACCACCGGCCCCAAGATGTTCTACCGCATCACCATGGGCGTCCGGCTGGGCGAGGATAGCTGGAAACGAGAGTTGAACAGCCTGATCCGCCGCAATCAGGACGGCATCGATGCGATCCTGCGCGATGCGGGTGTCCCGATCCTTGATGACTATGGCAAAGGGCTGAAGCCATGATCCGGCTGGCGGCGCTGGCGCTGATCCTAAGCGTCGCCATGGCGCAGGCGCAGGTGCCTGAGCCGCAGGACTTCCACGGTGAGCCCTACAAATCCCCGGTGCCCGCGACGCTTTCTGGCGCGCGGGTGGTGGACACGCCGCAGGCGCTGGTCCTGCATGACCAGGGTGTGCCTTTCCTTGACGTGATGCCGCGCCAGAAGCGTCCCGATGGCCTGCCAGAAGGCACGATCTGGAACGCTCCGCCGCATATGACCATTCCCGGTGCGACATGGCTTTACGACACCGGCTATGACCGCATCTCCTCGGTCGAGGAAACCCGGTTGGCCGAGGGGCTGGAGAACGCGACCAAGGGTGACAAAGCCGAGCCGGTCGTGCTGTTCTGCCGTACCGATTGCTGGATGAGCTGGAATGCCGGCAAGCGCGCCGTCCAGTTGGGCTATTCCGGCGTGATCTGGTACCCGGCAGGCAGCGATGGCTGGCAGGCGGCTGGACGCGAATTGATCACCGCTGTCGCCCCGTGAAATTGCCAAAGGCGCGGGGGCCGTCGGGCAGCTCGATCTCCCGGGTAACTGACAGGGTGGCGGCGTCGATCCAGACCAGCGTGTTCGAATCCCAATGTGCGACCACCACGCCCGAGCCGTCGGGCAGGGTGGCGATGCCCTCGGGGTAGTCGCCGGTATCCAGCGTCTGGATGACGGTCAGATCCTTGGGGTCAAAGACGGTGACGGTCCCGGCATATTGGTCGGTGACAAAGCCCCGTCCGCCCGCAAAGGCCACGCCGTAAGGATGGCTGCCGGTCGGGATCTGTCTGATCAGCTTGCCCGCAACTGGATCGACGACGCTGACCGTGTCGCTTTGCACATCTGCCGACCACAGCCGTCCGTCATGAA
The DNA here is from genome assembly GCF_014851995.1 of Paracoccus sp. PAR01. Lineage (NCBI taxonomy): Bacteria > Pseudomonadati > Pseudomonadota > Alphaproteobacteria > Rhodobacterales > Paracoccaceae > Paracoccus > Paracoccus sp. PAR01. The sequence goes on along the minus strand of NZ_JACVAW010000009.1, from coordinate 43,063 downwards.
ACGCCACTGCATAGGGATGCTTGCCAACGGCGACGCGTGCCCGCAACGCGCCCGTGGCGGCGTCGTAAATCGAGACCTGATCGTCATCCCGATCCGCCGTCGCCACCAGCTCCCCATCCACAGCGACCCCAGCCGGGGCGCGCCCGGTCGGGACGGACCAGACCGGGTTCAGCGCCCCGTCCAGTCGGATCAATTGACCCTGATACCATTCGGTCAGAAACAACCCGCCATCTGCAGCCGGGACGATGCCGAAAGCCCCTTCGGGTAGATCCAGCTGCCGCAGGATAGTGCCGCTTTCATCCAGCACAGTCAGATCCCCGGTCTTGGCCGAGACGACATAGGCCCGCCCCCGCGCCGGGTCATAGGCGACCGGGGCGGGCGCACCGGGGATCGGGGTTTCGGCCACAACCGCACCCGTCGTCAGATCGACGATGCTGACGGTTTCGGCATTCTGCGAGGTGACAAAGGCCAGATCGGCAGCATGCCCCGATCCGGCCCCGAATACCGCCAGCGCCAGCGCGGCCGGGCGGATCATTCCGCCTTGCCGAACCTTTCGGCCAGCGCGTCCAGTCCTGCCTGATAGATCCCGGTGACGGCGGCGATCGCGGCCTCATCGTTCTGATCCGGTGGCGGCTCGTTATTGGGGAAACCGCGATAGAAGCCGCCCCGCCATGCGACCGTGGCCTTGCCGCCCTCATCCTTGACGCAGATGGTCGAGGCGTAATTCGTCACCGGCAGGACCGAGACCTCGACCGCCTCGATGCGGTAGGAATAGCAGCGCTTGTCGGGCTGGATCTTGGACAGGACCTCGGTGATGGTCGGATCGCCAGCGTCGGATTTCAGATGCAGGATGCGGGTCGACTTCTCGGGCTGGTCGACCGAGCCATCGCCGGTGATCTCGGTCTTGGCGATGGCGGGATGCCAGCCCATATCCTCGAACTTGCCGATGGCGGCCCAGACTTCGTCGGGCGTGGCGTTCAGTTTCTGATCCAGTTCCAGCTTCAGCCGTACCGGACCATGCGCATGCGCCGCCCCTGCCAGCGCCAGCGTCGCGCCAAGGGTCAGGGCCAGAAATCGCTTCATCCTTCAGTCTCCTCCCGAAAGTCGCGGGCGGCGAATGGGACCGGCGCCCGGCTTGTGCCGACCTTGCCCGCCGCATTGCAGCGCGTCCACTACGACAAACGTATCGGGTGATTTTCCCCGGGTCGACCCGGGGTGTTTGCCGGGTTGGCGGGGGCGCTTTCGCCCGCCATGATGCGACGGGGAGGACGGGGATGAAAGGCAGAATCATCATACTTTTGGCGGGGTTGTGTGCGACTGGCCCGGCCATGGCGCAGCAGGCTGCGCAAAAACCTGCGCAGACCGTGCGCGCGGCGGTGCTGCGCGTCGACATGAACGAACTGCCGCCGATCTCGCGGCTGGATACGCCGCCCGCGGATCTGGGTTTTGCAGGGGCGCGGCTGGCCATCGACGATAACGACACCACCGGCCGCTTCATGGGGCAGGATTTCGAAGCGCTGGAGATCACCGCGACGCCACAGACCGCGGCTGCGGAACTGGACAAGCTGTTGGCCGAGGGTATCAGTTTCATCGTCACGCTTGCCGATGAGGAAAACACCCTGAAACTGGCCGATCAGGCCGGGGATCGCGCGCTGATCTTCAACGCCCGCGCAAAGGGCGACCGGTTGCGCGGCGCGGATTGCCGCTTCAACACCATCCACACCGCGCCCAGCCACGCGATGATGGCGGACGGGCTGGCGCAGTTCCTGATGTGGAAGAAATGGAGCGACTGGTTCCTGATCTCGGGCAGCCACCCCGAGGACATCGCGCTGGCCGACGCTTATCGCCGCGCCGCCACGAAATTCGGTGCCAAGATCGTCGAGGAACGCATCTATGAGGACACTGGCGGCGGGCGGCGCAGCGACAGCGGCCATGTGCAGGTCCAGCAACAGATGCCGGTCTTTACCCAGCGCGCCAAGGAGCATCACGTCGTCGTCGCGGCGGATGAGGCGGGGATCTTCGCACTGTGGCTGCCCTATCAGACATGGGACGCGCGGCCGGTGGTCGGCTCGGCCGGGTTGGTGCCGCATTCGTGGCACCCCTCGCTTGAGGCATGGGGCGCGACCCAGTTCCAGAACCGGTTCGAGAAGCTTGCCACCCGCACCATGAGGGACGAGGACTACCAGACCTGGCTGGCACTGCGCATGATCGGCGAGGCCGCGACGCGCACGAACAGCACGGAATCTGCCACGCTCAAGGACTTCATGCTGTCCGACCGCTTCGAGGTCGCGGGCTTCAAGGGGCAGAAGCTGACCATGCGCGACTGGGACCACCAGCTGCGCCAGCCGATCCTGCTGACCACCGGGGACGTGACCGCCTCGGTCAGCCCGCAGGACCAGTATCTGCACCAGACCTCGGCGCTGGACACGCTGGGCATCGACCGTCCCGAAACCCAATGCAAATTCTGAGGCCAAAGATGAACCATCTTTCGACAGCCATCCTGACCTCGGCGATTTGCCTTGGGCTGGGCACGCCCGCCTTGGCGAACCGTGTCTTTGTCAGCAATGAAAAGGGCAATGACGTCACCGTTCTGGACAGCGAAACGCTGGAGGTGATCGGCCATTACCCGGTCGGTGCGCGTCCGCGCGGCATCACCATCAGCCCCGACGGCAAGGAACTGTATGTCTGCGCCTCGGACGACGATCTGGTGCGGGTCTTCAACCCCGAGACGATGGAGGAAACCCACACCCTGCCATCCGGTCCCGATCCCGAACTGTTCGTCCTGCACCCCTCGGGCAATCCGCTTTATATCGCCAATGAGGACGACAACCTGGTGACCGTGGTCGATACCAAGACCCACAAGATGCTGGCGGAAATCCCGGTTGGGGTCGAACCCGAGGGCATGGGCATCAGCCCCGATGGCAAGGTGGTCATCAACACCTCGGAAACCACCAACATGGCGCATTTCATCAATTCCGAGACGTTTGAAATCTTTGCCAATGTGCTGGTCGACAGTCGCCCGCGCTTTGCCCAGTACAATGATGCGGGGACCAAGCTTTACGTCAGCTCGGAAATCGGCGGGACGGTCAGCGTGATCAATCCCGAAACCCAGACCATTGAAAAGAAGATCAGCTTCGACATCCCCGGCGTCCTGCCCGAGGCGATCCAGCCGGTCGGCGTGCGCGTCACCAAGGATGGCAAGAAGGTTTTCGTGGCGCTTGGCCCCGCCAACCGCGTCGCCGTCATAAATGGCGAAACCGATGAGGTCGAGGATTACCTGCTGGTCGGTCAGCGCGTCTGGCAGATGGGCTTCACCCCGGACGAAAAATACCTGTTCACGACGAACGGCAATTCGAACGACGTGTCGGTGATCGATGTGGCGGCGAACAAGGTCGTGAAATCCATCCCGGTAGGGCAGCAGCCTTGGGGCGTGGTGGTCGCGCCGAACTGACAAATCAAATACGGAGGAGGAACAGATGACCCGTTTGCTGACGATCCTGATGCTGATGGCCGGCCTTGCCGCCCCCGCCTATGCTCAGGAAGCCCCCAAGCCCAAGCCCGAGGATGCCGCGGCTCAGGCCGCCGAGATGGAGGAGGGAGAGGAGGAAGAAGCCGAGGCTGCCGCTGACGGCGTGCATGAGGCCGCCGCAAAATTCGACTATGGTTTCTCGGGGATGCTGGCCCGCGACAACCGCACCCAGCTTGCGCCGCTGACTCTGGCCTCGGGCAAGCCGGTTGCCAGCGCGGAATACAAGCTGAAATCGGGCGGCTATTACCGCATCGACATCACCGCCGATGGCAGCCAGGAACTGGCGCTGTCGGGTGGCGACTTCTTCCGCGCGGTCTGGGTCAATGAGATCGTCATCAACGATATCGAGATCCGTCCGATGGGGGTCCATTCGCTGGAATTCGACGATGCCGGCACCGCCTCGCTCAGTTTCGTTGCGATTGTGCCGGGACGCTATACGCTGTCCATTCCCGGCTCGCATGGCGAAACCCAGCAGGCAGTGTTCAACATCCAATAACCGCAAAGGGGGTGCGGGCCCGACCCGCGCCCGCCAAAAATGCCGCAAGACGCGCTTTCCATCCAGAATGTCAGCCATAATTTCGGGGCGTTCCACGCGCTGAAAAATGTCTCGCTGACCGTGCCACGCGGCAGCTTCACCGCCCTTCTGGGGGTGAATGGCGCGGGCAAGACAACGCTGTTTTCCCTGATCACCCGGCTTTACGACAACACCTCGGGCCGGATCGAGGTCGCGGGCCATGACCTGCGGCGCGAACCCGGCGCGGCCTTGGCCCGGCTGGGGGTGGTGTTCCAGTCCCGATCGCTGGATGCCGACCTGACCGTGGCGCAGAACCTTGACTATCACGCCGCCCTGCATGGCATCACCCGGCGCGAGACCCGCGACCGCGCGACCGAGGTGATGGCGCTGGTCGGTCTTTCGGACAAGCTGGGCGTCCGGGTTTCGGCGCTGTCGGGCGGTCAGCAGCGCCGGGCGGAAATCGCCCGCGCCCTGATCCACCGACCCGAGATCCTGCTGCTGGATGAGGCGACCGTGGGTCTGGACGTGAAATCCCGCGCCGAAGTGGTGGCCCTGACCCGCGACCTGACCCGTCAGGGGGTCTCGGCGCTATGGGCCACGCATATCATGGATGAAATCCGCCCCGAGGACGGGCTGGTCATCCTGCACAAGGGGCAGGTTCTGGCCTCGGGCCGGACGGATGAGGTCACCAAGGGCGACGACCTGACCCGCACCTTCCTGCGCCTGACAGGGGAAGACGCATGAGCCACGCCCTGACCCCGCGCATGTGGCTGACGGCCTTTCTTGGCATTGCCCGGCGCGAGACGCTGCGCTTCGTCAATCAGCGCGGCCGCTTCCTTGCGGCGCTGGTGCGCCCCTTGGTCTGGCTGTTCATCTTTGCCGCCGGGTTCCGTGCGGTGCTGGGCCTGTCGATCACGCCGCCCTACCAGACCTATGTGCTGTACGAGGTCTATGTGACCCCCGGTCTGGTTGCGATGATCCAGCTGTTCAATGGTATGCAATCCTCGCTGTCGATGGTCTATGACCGAGAGACCGGGGCGATGCGCACCCTGCTGGTCAGTCCCTTCCCACGCTGGTTCCTGCTGGGGTCGAAACTGGTCGCAGGGGTGATCGTGTCGATCATCCAGGTTTACACCTTCCTTGCGATCGCATGGTTCTGGGATGTGGAACCGCCGCCGATCGGATATCTGACCGTGCTGCCGGCGCTGATCCTGTCGGGGCTGATGCTGGGGGCGATGGGGCTGTTCCTGTCCTCGGCCATCCGGCAGCTTGAGAATTTCGCGGGCGTGATGAACTTCGTCATCTTCCCGATGTTCTTTGCCTCGACCGCGCTTTACCCGCTGTGGCGGATGCGGGAAAGCTCGACCCTGCTGCATGACATCTGCGCCATCAATCCCTTCACCCATGCGGTGGAGTTGATCCGATTTGCGCTTTACGGACAGTTCGATCTTCTGTCCTTCTTGGTGGTGACGGGGTGCCTGATCCTGTTCTTTGGCGCGGCGGTCTTCATGTATGATCCGGCCAAGGGGCTGTGGGCACGCAGAAAGGGGGGAGCATGAAGTTTCTGATATTCGCGGTGTCCTTGGCAGCCACGGGGGTCGCCCATGCCGAATCCGGCACCGATCCCGACTGGCCCTGCATCCAGCGCAAGCAGCCGCATCTGTCGCTGGGCCAGATGTGGACCGGGCCCGAGCCTGACGATGCCGTTCGCGAACTGGCCCGCTCGCCAGATATCGCGCACCTGGCCGACCGGCTGGAGCAGCGCCGCCTGCCAATCGATCAGGCCACCGCCGAGATCGGGACATTTGCCGCGCAGGCGGACAATGCGAAACTGACCGCGCTGATGGTCGCCGTCCTCGACCGGATCGAGCCGCAGCGTTCGGCGCTGATTTCCGGGATCGCGCGCTATGGCCACAAGCAGGTGGACCTTGCCAAAAGGATCGAGGATCATCGCGCCAAGATGGCCGAGATGGAAAAGGCTCCAAGCCCCGATTTCGACGCCATCGATGAGCAGGAAAAGCAACTCGACTGGGACATGCGTATCTTTCAGGACCGCCAGCAATCGCTGACCTATGTCTGCGAAACCCCGGTCATCCTTGAGCAAAGGGTGTTCGCCCTTGCCCGTGCCATTCAGGCTGGCCTGAAATGAGCCTGCCGCCCGCCGTCATCCTTGCCGGAGGGCTGTCGACCCGAATGGGCGGGGGCAACAAGGGCCTGCGCCTGCTGGCAGGGGAAACCCTGATCTCGCGCGTCCTGGGCCGGCTGCGCCCGCAATGCAGCGCTGTAGCGGTCAACGCCAATGGCGATCCCGACCAGTTCGAGGATTACGACGTGCCAGTGATCTCGGACGGGTTTGCGGGCTTTCCGGGGCCTCTGGCCGGGGTTCTGGCGGGGATGGAGTGGGCGGCGGCGCTGGGTGCCGATGCGGTGGTCAGCGTCAGCGTGGATACGCCGTTCCTGCCGCTGGATCTGGTCCATCGCCTGTGCGAGGCGCGGGGTCGCTCGGGACTGGCAGTCGCGGCCAGCGCCGATGAAACCGGAGAGTTGCGCGATCACCCGACCTGCGGGCTGTGGCCGGTGGCGATCGCGGATGACCTGCGTGCAGCGCTGGAATCGGGTCTGCACCGCACCGGGCAATTCGCCGCGGCCTATAATCCGGGCCGGGCTGTCTTTGACAGCAATCCGTTCGATCCGTTCATGAATCTCAATACCCCGCAGGATCTGGCCGAGGCTGCCCGCTACCTGTAAGCGGGCAAGGTTACACCCCGTAGCGCCGCCATGCCCGTGCCAGCGCCATCGCGACCAGCCGCGCAAAGATCACCGTCATCACCGACAGGACCAGTAGCGCGGCAAAGACCAGATCGGTCTTCATCCGGCCATTGGCATGGATCATCAGCGCGCCAAGGCCGCGCGCGCCGCCGACCCATTCGCCGATGACCGCGCCGATCGGCGCATAGACCGCCGCCAGCCGCAGTCCGGTGGCCAGTTGCGGCAGAGCCGCTGGAATACGCAGGTGGCGCATGATCCGCCCGCGGGACGCGCCCATGACCTGTGCCAGATCCAGCGCCGCCTGCGGCGTGCGGCCAAGTCCGTCAAGAAAGGCCGAGGCGACCGGGAAGAACACGATCAGCACCGTCACCGCGATCTTTGGGGCCATGCCAAAGCCCAGCCACAGTGTCAGGATCGGGGCCAGCGCAAAGACCGGGATGGTCTGGCTGAAGGTCAGGATCGGGCGCAGTACGCCGGTCAGGCGTTCCGAAAATCCCATGGCGATGGCCAGTCCCGCGCCAAGGACCGAACCCAGCAGAAAACCCAGCATGACCTCGGCCAGTGTGAAGCCCGCATGGCGCGCGATTTCCGCGCGGTTCAGCCATAGTGCCTCGGCTACCGCGCCGGGCGAGGGCAGCAGAAACGGCGGCATGCCCGCCAGCCAGATGACGCCCTGCCACAGGACAAGGACGGTGACGATCAGGGCAAGAACCGTTCTCATGCCATCATTCCCCGCATCAGGTCGGTCTGCAGGGTCAACACCTCGGGTGCGTCATAGGGCCGGGCCGCGCCTTGTGGGCGGAGCATGGGGACGGGCCATTCGGTCAGGCCTTCTTCGCGCAGCAACAGAATGCGGTCGCCCAGGCGCGCGGCCTCGGCCGGGTCGTGGGTGACCAGCAGGACGGTTCGTCCGGCCAGAAGCCGCGCCGACAGGTCCTGCATCTGCGCCCGAGTTCTTGCATCCAGCGCCGAAAAGGGTTCGTCCAGCAGGACCAATGGCCGGTCCTCGAACAGGGTTCGGGCCAGAGCCACGCGCTGGCGTTGTCCGCCAGACAGGTTGGCGGGCAGGTGATCGGCACGGTCGCCAAGGCCAACCGCGTCGATCAGGGTCCTGGCGCGGGTGATGGGGTCGGCAGGGGGCTCTGCCCCCCGCCACTCCGGCCCCTCAATGGGGCCAGAGCGGCGTCCCCCGGGATATTTAGGCAAGAAAGAAGCCGGAAGGTCGCCACGCAGGCGGGCGCCGATGGTGACATTGCCGGTGACACCCAGCCAAGGGATCAGGCCGGGGTCCTGCGCCATCAGGGCAACGGGGGTGCTGCGAGTGACCTCGCCGTCGAAACGCGCGCCGGTTTCAAGCCCGGCGATCAGGCGCAGGATCGTCGACTTGCCGACCCCCGAGGGGCCCAGCAGGCAGGTCCAGCCGCCTTCTGCCAGCGTCAGATCGACGGGCGCGAAAAGAGGCGTATCGCCGACCCATGCCTGTCCCCGGACCCGCGCGATGGTCATGCCCGGCCCAGATCCCAGAAGGCGACCTCAAGCCGGGTCGCCGTGGCGAAGCGTTCGCGCAGCGCGGTCCAGCGGGGCAGGGCTTCGGGATTGTCGCCCAGCCGCTTGCGGATCGCGTTGTCCAGAAGCGCGCCTGCCTTGGCGCAGGCCTGCTGATATTCGGGACCGGCATAGGTCTCGATCCAGTCGCGATAGGGGGTGTCGTTCGCGGCCTCGCGTGCCAGTCGCGTGCCGATTTCGCCATATCCCAACACGCAGGGCATCAATGCCGCCAGCAGGTCAAGGAAATCGCCCGACAGACCCGCATCCATGACATAGCGCGTATAGGCGATATTGGTCATCGCCTCGGGCGTGCGGGTCATAGCCTCAATGTCGATGCCCGCCTCCGCGCAGGTCTGGACATGCAGCGACATCTCATGGTCCAGCAGCGCATGGACCGTGGCCGAGCAGGCGCGCATTTCATCCAGATCGCCTGCCTTGACCACTGCCAGCGCCCAAGCGCGCGAGAAATGGATCAGGAACAGGTAATCCTGCACCAGGTAGGTCAGGAAATCGGCGCGTGGCAGCGTACCGTCGCACATGCCCTGAACAAACGGGTGGCGGGTATAGGCGTCCCAATCGGATGCCGCATCGCGCCAGTTGGCGAAGGTCTGACCGTAGCTCATTGCGCCCCCAGATCCACGGCCAGTTCCGAGACCGGCAGCACGCTGTCGACCAACCCGGCCTCATGAAGGAAGGTCTCGAACCGGGCGTAGCGTCCTTGATCCAAGGCGGCGGGGCTTTGCGAGAAGCGGGGCAGGGTGTCCTTCCACGCCGCGGCGTTCAGTTCGTCCTTGAGGTCGGGGGCAGTGCCGGAAAACAGCTCCCATGCCTCGTCGGGGTGGTTGACCATATATTGCGCGCCGCGCTCGACCGCGTGCAGGAAGCGCTGGGTCTTGGCCTTGTCCAGAACCTGCGAATTGGCGACGAAGATCAGCTCGTCATAGGTCGGAACGCCCTGTTCCTCGACGAAGAAGCATTTCCCTTCGGCGCCTTCCAGACGCATCTGGGTCAGCTCGAAATTGCGATAGGCGCCGATCGTGGCATCGACCTGACCGGCGATCAGGGCGGGCGAGAGCGACCAGTTCACATTGACCATTTCCACGTCAGCCATGGTCAGGCCTGCGGATTTCAGGATCTGTCCGACCAGCGCGTCTTCCACCCCCGAGACCGAATAGCCGATCTTCTTGCCCTTCAGATCCTCGATCTTCTGGACCGGGCCGTCGGCCTTGACCATCAGGCAGTTCAGCGGCGTTGCAATCAGCGTGCCGACACGCTTCAGCGGCAGGCCCTCATGCACCTGCAAATGCAGCTGCGGCTGGTAGCTGATCGCCAGATCCGCCTTGCCTGCAGCGACCAGCTTTGGCGGATCGGCGGGATCGGCGGGGGCCACGATCTCGACTTCGAGGTCCTCATCTTTGAAGAAGCCCTTTTCCTGCGCGACGATGATCGGGGCATGGTCGGGGTTCACGAACCAGTCCAGCATCAGCGTGACCTTATCTGCGGCCAGTGCGGGTTGGGCCAGCAGGGCCAGCGTGGCGGTCAGGGCGAAATGCTTCATGTGTCTCCTCCAAGGGCAAGCAGGGTGATCTCGCCGTTCCAGCGGCGGGACAGGGCTTCGGCTGCGCGCCATGAGCGCAGGCCAGAGCGGCAGGCCAGCACGATGCGCTGGCCGGGTTCGGGCAGGGGGCCGGTCGGGCCGTAGCCGGGATCGCGCAAGGCGTCGGGCGTGGCCTTGCGCGGGGCCTCATCGGCAGGGCGCAGGTCGATGACCAGATCACCGTTGCGGATGTCTTCGGGCGCAATGAACCGGGGGCCGTCGTTTTCGGGTGCGCCGTCAAAGCGGAACTGGGTGAAGCGGCCATGCTCCAGCCGGGTGAACTGGCCCAGCGGCGAGGGCTGCAGGCCCAGCAGTACGCCCAGAGCCATCTGCGCCTGAAGGCAGCCCAGCATCCCCACGACCGGGCCAAGCACACCGGCGTTGGCGCAGGTCTGGCCGCTGTCGGGCGGGTCGGGGAACAGTGCGCGCAGGCTGGGCGCACCGCCGCAGAAGCCCCCGACATAGCCCGACAGCCCCAGTGCCGAGGCCGAGATCAGCGGCACGCCCGCCGCAAGGCAGGCATCCGACAGGGTGTAGCTGGCGGCGTAGCTGTCGGCGCAGTCCAGCACGATATCCGCCGCAGCGACCAGATCCGCAGCATTCGCGGGGGTCAGGCGTTCGACCAGCGCACTGACCGTGACGTTGGGGTCCAGCCGGGCCGCGAAGCCAGTTGCGGCCTGTGCCTTTGGCTGGCCGATATCCGCCATCGAATAGATCGGCTGGCGGTGCAGGTTGGATTCCTCGACGGTATCGGGATCGATCAGGGTGATCCGGCCGATGCCCGCGCCCACCAGATATTGCAGCGCCGGGACGCCCAGCCCGCCCGCGCCGACGATCAGGACATGGGCGGCGGCAATGGTCGCCTGACCCATCGCCCCGACTTCGGGCAGGATGATCTGGCGGGCATGGCGGCTCATGCGGCCACCCGCAGCCATTCGCGGATGCGGCCTTCGGGATCAGGATTCAGGGTGATGTCGGTCACTGCCGAGGCAATGTCGGCACCCGCCGCATAGGCGAGAGTCGCGCGTTCCGGGGTCACGCCGCCAATGGCGACCAGCGGTGTATCGCCCACCAGCTTGCGCCATTCGCTGACGCGTTCCAGCCCCTGCTGTTCCCATTTCATCTTTTTCAGGATGGTGGGCCAGACCGGGCCAAGTGCGATATAATCCGGGGCCAGCGCCAGTGCGCGGTCCAGTTCGGCATGGTCATGGGTCGACAGACCCAGCCGCATCCCGGCGCGGCGGATGGCCGGGATGTCGGCCACGTCCAGATCCTCTTGGCCGAGATGGATGAAGTCGCAACCCAGCTCGATGGCGGTTTGCCAGTGATCGTTCACGACCAGCGTCGCACCATGCGCGTGGCACAGATCGCGGGCGCGGGTCAGTTCCTGCACCAGTTGGTCACCATCCACATCCTTGATGCGGATCTGGACCAGCTTCACACCCAGCGGCAGGGCGCGCGCGATCCAGTCGGCGCTGTCGAAGATCGGGTAGAAACGTGGAAAGCTCATCCGAGTACTGCCATTCCGAAGACGGGGGTCGAGGGAGCGGCCATGTCGCGGGCCTCGATCGGGTTTGCGGCATGGGCCAGTTGCCCGGCCTGAATCGCCAGTGCCATTGCGCGGGCCATGGCGACCGGGTCGCCTGCCTTGGCGACGGCGGTGTTCAGAAGCACCGCGTCATAGCCCAGTTCCATCGCTTGGGCGGCGTGGCTGGGCAGGCCGATCCCGGCATCGACGACCAGAGGCACATCGGGGAAATGAGCCCGGACCGAGCGCAGCCCGTAGGGATTGTTCAGCCCCCGGCCCGAGCCGATCGGCGCGCCCCATGGCATCAGCACCTGACAGCCTGCATCGAGCAGACGCCCACAGACCGAGAGATCCTCGGTGCAATAGGGAAAGACCTGAAAGCCGTCATCGGAGAGGATCCGCGCGGCCTCGACCAAGGCGATCACGTCGGGGCAAAGCGTGTCATCGTCGCGGATGACCTCCAGCTTGATCCAAGGCGTGTCGAACAGCTCGCGCGCCATCTGGGCGGTGGTCACGGCCTCGCGGACCGAGTGGCAACCGGCAGTATTGGGCAGGACCGGGACGTTCAGGCCCTTGATCAGGTTGTGGAAGTCCTGACCGGCGCCGCCCTCGCGGCGCAGGCTGACGGTGGCGATGCCCGCGCCGGATGCGCGGAATGCCTCGGCCATGATGGCGGGCGAGGGGTAAAGTGCTGTCCCCAGCATCAGCGGGCTGTCGACATGGGTTCCGTAAAAGACAGGCATCCTAGCCCCCCTGCATTGGCGCCACGACTTCCAGCGCGTCGCCATTCTTCAGTTGCGTGGCCGCGCGCGACGGCGCGGGCAGGAAGCCGCCATTCAGCGCGGTCGCCACCTTGGCCTCGCCCAGCCCGATCTGGACCAGCGCGTCCTGCACGGTCGGCCCGGCCAGATCGCGGGCCTCGCCGTTAAGGGTGATCTTCATCCATGAACTCCGGTCGTTGGCCCGTGGTGATGTAATCGGCGGCCATGCGGGCGACAGTGGGGGCCAGAAGGTAGCCGTGGCGGTAAAGGCCATTGGCATAAAGCGTGTTCCCCCGCCGGCGCAGGCGGGGCAGGTTGTCGGGGAAGGCGGGCCGCGCGTCCGAGCCAAGCTCGAGGATCTCGGCCTCGGCGAAGCCGGGATGCAGGGCATAGGCGGCGGAAAGCATCTCGACGGCGGACCGGGCGGTGACGCGGTATTTGCCGCCGGTTTCCAGCATGGTCGCGCCGATCATGTAGATGCCTTCGCCGCGCGGCACGATGTAAAGCGGGATGCGCGGATGCAGCAGGCGGACGGTGCGGGTCAGGTTCACCTCGGGGCAGCGCAGGACCAGCATCTCACCGCGGACGCCGCGCAGGTCGCTGAGTTCGTCGCGGGCGGACAGGCCGCGCGCATCGACAGTCAGGCCGGTGGGTGCGGCGTCGGTTTCGATTTCGATGCCCTTTTCCGCCAGCCGGTCGCGCAGGACGCGCAGCGCCTCACGCGGGTTCAGGTGGGATTCGGTGCCGAAGAACAGGCCGCGGGCAAAGCGGCCTTCAAGCTCGGGTTCCAGCGTGGCGATGGTCTCGGCATCGACGGGGGAATGGGCTTCGGTCATGCGGGCAAAGCGGTCCAGTTCGGCCCGGTCGCGTGACGGGGCAAGGACCAGCGTGCCGCGATGGGTGACCTCGACGCCCTGCGCCTGCCACCAATCCGCAGCGCCAAGGCCATGGCGAACCACGACCGGCTCGGCGCTTTCGGCTTCGCAATAGGGGGCGAGCATGCCGCCCGCGCGCCAGCTGCAGGCATGCGCGCCGGGCTTGCCTGCCGGATCGATCAGGCGCGGCGTCAGCCCGCGCGAGGCCAGTTCGGTGGCGATCGACAGGCCCATGACCCCGGCCCCAAGGATGGTGACTTCGGTCATGACTGTCCCCATAGCGCGTGGAAGTGATGGACCGGGCCGTGACCCAGCCCGACGGACAGGTCATCGGCGGCGGCAATCGCGCCTTGCAGCCAGCGATGGGCGCGGGTGACGGCTTCGGCGACGTCCATCCCCTGCGCCAGACCCGCCGCGATGGCCGAGGACAGCGAGCATCCCGTGCCATGCGTGTTGCGGGTGTTCTGGCGCGGGGCCGACAGGGCCAGCGGTTGCGGCCCGATCAGCAGGTCGGTGCAGATGTCGCCCGAGGCATGTCCGCCCTTCATCAGCACATGGGTTGCGCCAAGGGCCAGCAGCGCCTGACCCTGTTCCTGCATGGCCTCGGTCGTGTCGGCCGGGGCAAGGTCCAGAAGCCGGGCAGCCTCGGGCAGGTTTGGGGTCAGCACGGTGGCCAAGGGAATCAGGCAGTCGCGCAGCGCAGTCACGGCCTGATCGGGCAGCAGCGCATCGCCCGATTTCGCCACCATCACCGGGTCGAGGACGATGGGAAAGGGGCTGGCCTCCTGAAAGACCTTCAGCCGGTCGGCGACTGCCGCGATCCGCTCGGGACCGCCGACCATGCCGATCTTGACGGCGCGAATGTCCAGATCGCCGAAAACCGCGTCGATCTGGGCCGCGACCATGCCGGGGCTGACGGATTCGACCGCAGCGACGGTTCGGGTGTTCTGCGCTGTGATCGCTGTGATCACGGATGCGCCATAGACCCCCAAAGCCGAGAAGCTTTTCAGATCCGCCTGAATGCCCGCGCCACCACCGCTGTCAGAGCCGGCAATGGTCAGGGCGATGGGATATGTCATGGCCCGCCTTTCGTCATCAGCGGGTCATGCGGTCTGGGGGATATGCGCGCACGAAACCGGGGGACCCGGCCAAGGCGCTCTACCCTTCCCTACGCCGGCATGACCCGGATCAGGTTCGATGGGTCGGTGCCTGGCACCTCTCAGCCCCGTTGCGGGACTCCCCAAGTGTAGAAATTGTGACGACAACCTAGGGCCGAAGCCCGCGCCCCGCAAGGGTCATCCGTAATAGCTGCGGAACCAATCGACGTAATCGGCGACGCCCTGCGCAACCTGCGTTTGCGGCGCATAGCCGGTCAGGCGGCGCAGCAAGGTGGTATCGGCCCAGGTCGCAGGCACGTCGCCGGGCTGCATGGGCTGCATGTCCTTGATCGCCGCCCGCCCGGTGGCCGATTCGATCGCGGCGATGAAGTCCATCAGCTCGACCGGCGCGCCATTGCCGATATTGACCACGCGATGCGGCGCGACCGGGGACAGGCTGTCCTCGGGGCCGACGGGTGTGTCGCCGGGGACCGCATCCATCAGCAGGCGGATCGCGCGGACCAGATCGGCGACATGGGTGAAATCCCGCCGCATATCGCCGTGGTTGAAGACCTTGATCGGCTGCCCCGCCAGAATCGCGTTGGTGAACAGCCAAGGCGCCATGTCGGGCCGTCCCCATGGTCCGTAGACGGTGAAGAAGCGGAACATCGTCACCGGCAGGCCGAACAGATGGGCGTAGCTATGGGCCATCGCCTCGGTCGATTTCTTGGACGCGGCATAGAAGGACATCTGCGCATCGACCTTGTCAGTCTCGCGGTAAGGCATGTCCTTGTTCGCGCCATAGACCGAACTGGTCGAGGCCAGCAGCAGATGGCGCGGCGGATGTGCCCGCGCAGCCTCGAGCAGTTCAAACGTGCCGATGATGTTCGACTGCAGATAGGCGCGGGGATTGTCGATGGAATGGCGCACGCCCGCCTGCGCGGCCAGATGCACCACCATATCCGGGCGATGGGTCGCGAACAGATCGGCCAGAAGGCCGGGTTCCTCGACGCGGGCGCGGATCGCGGTGAAGCCGGGACGGGCGCGCAACTGCGCCTCGCGCGCTTCCTTCAGGGCCGGGTCGTAATAGGGGTCATGGGCGTCCAGCCCGATCACTTCGGCGCCTTCGTCCAGCAGCAATTGCGCCAGATGATAGCCGATGAACCCGGCCGAACCCGTGATCAGAACGCGCATCAATCGACCCCGTACAGATCGCGCGTATAGACCTTGTCCGCGACATCGGCGAGCTCGGACGTGATCCGGTTGGTGATGATCAGGTCGGCCTGCTGCTTGAACTGCGCCAGATCGCGCACGACCGGGCTGTGAAAGAAATGGTCCTCTTTCAGCACCGGTTCATAGACGATGCAGGAAATGCCCTTGGCTTTGATCCGCTTCATGATGCCCTGAATCGAGCTGTCGCGGAAATTGTCCGAGCCTGCCTTCATCACCAGCCGATAGACGCCAACCAGCTTGGGCTGCCGGGCAATGATCTGGTCGGCGATGAAATCCTTGCGGGTGCGGTTGGATTCCACCACCGCCGCGATCAGCTGCTGCGGCACCTGATCGTAGTTGGCCAGCAGCTGCTTGGTATCCTTGGGCAGGCAATAGCCGCCATAGCCGAAGCTGGGATTGTTGTAATGCGCGCCGATCCGGGGATCGAGGCCGACGCCCTCGATGATCTCGCGCGTGTTCAGGTCGCGTGACATGGAGTAGCTGTCGAGTTCGTTGAAATAGGCGACGCGCAGCGCAAGATAGGTGTTCGAGAACAGCTTGATCGCCTCGGCCTCGACCGCGCCCGTGAACAGGACCGGCATGTCCTTGCGGATCGCGCCCTGCACCAGCAGTTCGGCAATCTCATGCGCCTCCGGGCTGTGATCGCCCACCACGATGCGCGAGGGATGCAGGTTGTCATGCAGCGCCCGGCCTTCACGCAGGAACTCGGGCGAGAACATGATCCCGTCATAGCCGAACCGCGCCCGCATCTCGGTCACGAAACCGACGGGGACGGTGGATTTGACCACGATGGTGGCTTCGGGCGCATGGGTCCGGGCCAGTTCGATGACCTGCTGGACGCTGGACGTGTCGAAATGGTTGGTGCGCGAATCGTAATTCGTGGGCGTCGCGATGATGACGAAATGCGCGCCCTCAAGCGCCTGAACCGCGTCGGTGGTGGCGGTCAGGTCCAGCGCCTTTTCCGCCAGCCACTGGCTGATCTCGACGTCCTCGATGGGCGAGCGGCGGGCATTGACCTGCTCGACGCGACCCGCATTCACATCCAGAGCGACGACCTTGTTGTGCTGGGCCAAAAGGACGGCGATCGACATGCCGACGTAACCCAAGCCTGCTACGGCAATCTTCATCCGTGCTATCCGCAAGTTGTTTCATGCAGCCGTAACATATCGGGCAGACGGGAAGAAGAAGGCAGTTTTCCCCGGTTTACCTTGCGACTGGTATACCAAGATGCCAAATAGTGTCCGACCAAACGGAGGACCTCCCCAATGACCTTCACCCCTCACGGCAAACATCTGATCGCTGGCGAATGGGTCGCGACCGAGCAGACCTTCCCCTCGGAACCGGCAACCGGCCCGTCGCATGCGTTCAGCGTCGGCACCGTCGATCTGGTGAACCGCGCCTGCGAAGCCGCGGAAGACGCCTTCTGGAGCTATGGCTATTCCTCGCGCGAGGAACGTGCCCTGTTCCTTGAGGCCATCGCGGACGAAATCGAAGCCCGCGCTGATGCCATCACCCAGATCGGCAGCCAGGAAACCGGCCTGCCGGAAGCCCGCCTGCAGGGCGAGCGCGGCCGCACCACCGGCCAGCTGCGCCTGTTCGCGGACCATATCCGCAAAGGCGAGTACCTTGACCGCCGCTTCGACGCGGCGCTGCCCGACCGCAAGCCGGCTGCCCGTCCCGAGATCCGTCTGGTCGAGCGTCCCATCGGCCCGGTTGCCGTTTTCGGCGCCTCGAACTTCCCGCTGGCCTTCTCGACCGCCGGTGGTGACACCGCCGCCGCTCTGGCTGCTGGTTGCCCGGTCGTCGTCAAAGGCCACTCGGCCCATCCCGGCACCGGCGAGATCGTGGCCGAGGCCGTCGCCGCTGCCATCGCGAAACGCAACCTGCACCCGGGCGTCTTCAGCCTGATCCAGGGCGGTCGCCGCGATGTCGGCACCGCGCTGGTCCAGCATCCGCGCATCAAGGCCGTGGGCTTCACCGGCAGCCTCGGCGGCGGTCGTGCGCTGTTCGACCTGTGCGCACAGCGCCCCGAGCCGATCCCCTTCTTCGGTGAGCTGGGCTCGGTCAACCCGATGTTCCTGCTGCCGCAGGCGATGTCCGCCCGCGCCGAGGAACTGGGCGCTGGCTGGGCCGGTTCGCTGACCATGGGCGCGGGCCAGTTCTGCACCAATCCGGGCATCTCGGTCGTGATCGACGGTCCGGAAGCTGACCGTTACACCGCCGCCGCCAAGGCCGGTCTGGAAAAGGTCGGCGCGCAGACCATGCTGACCGACGGCATCGCGAAAGCTTATCGCGACGGCAAGGAACGCTTTGAATCGCGCAATTCGGTGACCCCGGTCTATGCGACGGAATCGTCGGATCGTCAGGCGAACCCGAACCTTTATGAAACCACCGCCGAAGCCTATCTGCAGGACCACGCGCTGGGTGAAGAGGTCTTCGGCCCGCTTGGCCTGATCGTTCGCGTGAAATCCGTCGACGAGATGGTGACGCTGGCAAAAGGCTTCGAAGGTCAGCTGACCACTACGATCCACATGGATGCGGACGATCTGGCCGATGCGCAGAAACTGCGCCCGGTGCTTGAGCGCAAATCGGGTCGTGTGCTGGTCAACGGCTTCCCGACCGGCGTGGAAGTGGTCGATTCGATGGTTCATGGCGGGCCGTACCCGGCCTCGACCAACTTCGGCGCGACCTCGGTCGGCACGCTGTCGATCCGTCGTTTCCTGCGTCCGGTCAGCTACCAGAACTTCCCGGAAGCCCTGCTGCCGGAAGACCTGCGCGGCTGATCCCTTTCGGATTGCGATGACATCATGCCACGGGGCTTTGGTCCCGTGGCATTTCCGTTTCTTGACCTTGGGCAGGACGATGCTCAGGTTTGGGCCAGAATGCAGGGGGTTTGCGGCATGGCGACGACTAAGAACGTGATCTTTGACCTTGGCGCGGTGCTGATCGAATGGGATGCGGCGCTGGGTTTTTCCGATGTCTTCACCACCCGCGACGCGGCCGAGGACTGGCTGCGGCAGATCGATTTCGCGCGCTGGAACCGGTTGCAGGATGGCGGGCGCAGTTTTGCCGATGGGCTGGCAGCGGCAAAGGCCGAACATGGCGATCTGGCGCGGCATATGGCCCACTACCTGACGACCTTTCCGGTCACCATCGACAAGACCGTGCCGGGCACTTGGGAAATTCTTGAGGATCTGGCGGCGCGGGATGTGCCTCTTTACGCGATTACCAATTGGGCTGCGGACACCTGGCCTGCCGCGCTTGAACTGTATCCTCGGTTGGGTACGGTCTTTCGCGACATCGTGGTGTCGGGGCAGGTCGCGCTGCTGAAACCCGAGCCCGCGATCTATCGCATGCTTCTGGACCGCAACGGGCTGGTCGCGCAGGACTGCCTGTTCATCGACGACAGCCTGCCGAATGTCGAAGGTGCCCGCGCGGTCGGCATGGATGCGATCCATTTCACCGATGCCGAAGCGCTGGCAGCCGAGCTGGCCGCGCGCGGGCTGTTCGCTTAAGGCCGGGGCTGATCCGCGCCGACCAGCGGCGCCAGATGGCGCAGTGCCAGCAGATAGCCGTGGGTGCCCAGACCCGCGATCACGCCCTCGGCCCGCAGGCTGACATAGGAATGGTGGCGGAAGCTTTCGCGCTTGTGGATGTTCGAGATATGCACCTCGATCACCGGCGCGTCGAAGGTGTTCAGCGCGTCGAGGATCGCGACCGAGGTGTGGGTCAGTGCGCCGGGATTGATGATGATCGCATTGGCCTCGTGCCGGGCCTCGTGGATCGTGTCGACGATCACCCCTTCATGGTTCGACTGGAAGAAGCGGATCTCCAGCCCCAGCTCGCGGCCCAGATCGGTGCAGGCGCGCTCGACATCGGCCAGCGTGGTGCTGCCGTAGATTTCGGGCTGGCGCTGGCCCAGCAGGTTCAGGTTTGGGCCGTTCAGGACATAGACGGTGGGCATGGCTTCCTCGTGGCAATTCGCGGCGGGCAGGATAGTCGCATGAGGCCCTGCCGCAAGCGCGATCAGGCGGGCTCGGCCAGGAAGATATAGCCCGCGCCATAGATCGTCTTGATCAGCCGCGGGCTTTTCGGGTCCTCGCCCAGTTTGGTCCGCAGCCGCGAGATGCGCACATCCATCGCCCGGTCAAAGCTTTCGCCCGCTGATCCGCCCAAGGTTTCCAGCATCTGCGCGCGCGAAATCAGCCGGCGCGGATTGTCGAGGAACAGCCGCAGCACCTCGGCCTCGGCATGACTGATCGGGGTTTCCTCACCCTCGGGAGAGGTTAGCGCATAGCGGTCGAAATCGACGGTCCAACCGGCAAAGCGGATCAGCTGGCGGCCCGCGCCCGCATCCCGCGCGGGCTTGCGCAGCCGGGCGCGGATGCGGGCCACGACCTCGGCGGGTTCAAAGGGCTTGATGATGTAATCATCGGCCCCCAGCTCCAGCCCCGCCACCCGGTCCTGCACCTGTGCCCGCCCCGAGATGATGATGATCGCCGCCCCGGATTCGCGGGCCAGCCGGTGGACCAGCGCCAGCCCGTCGCGGTCGGGCAGGCCCAGATCGATCAAACAGGCCTCGGGCTGGATGCGACGCAGGGCGGCCTCGAATTCGGTGGCGCGGGCAAAGCATTGGGTGCGAAAGCCCGCCTCGACCAGGGCCGCGGACAGCAGGCGGCGGATCTCGGGTTCGTCGTCAAGGATCGCGATCAGCGGGGCGTCAGTCATCCGTCACCTTCATCAGGGCCATGGCCAGTTCGGCCTCATCGAATGGTTTGGTCAAGACCGGAACGCGCAAGCCCTCGCGTTGGGGGGCGCTGGCGGGCAGGGCGGTCATCAGGATCAGGGGCAGGCCCGCATCGGCGAGCGCGTCGCCCGAACCATCGCCCAGCTGCAGATCGGACAGGATCAGCGCCAGCCCCGGCAGGTCGGTCAGGTCGCGTGCCTCGGACAGGGCGGCGGCCTCGATCACGGCATGGCCTTGGGCCAGCAGCATTTCGCGCGTGGTGGCGCGGATGTCGGGATCGTCCTCAACCAGCAAGATCAGCAGCGGGCTGACCGCGTGCCAAGGCAGGCGGATCGTCACCTGCGCCCCATCCGCATTGGCCAGCCGCATCGTCCCACCCGCCAGCTTGATCTGGTCATAGACCATCGACAGGCCCAGACCCGAGCCCTGCCCACCCTTGGTGGTAAAGAAAGGTTCGGTCGCGCGTTCCAGTGCATCGGCGGAAAAGCCGGGGCCGGAATCGGTCACGACCAGTTCCAGCCAATGCCCGGCGGGGCGGGCGGCGATGGTGATGTTTCCCTGTCCCTGCATCGCGTCGCGGGCGTTCAGGATCAGGTTCAGCAACGCATCCTGCAGCGCGCCGGGGTCCAGCATCAGCTGCGTTTCTGGCAGGTCTGGGGCGATGTCCAGGCGGATGCCTGCGCCAAGACTGGGCCGGGTCATCGTCGCCAGTTCGTCCAGCAGCAAGCGCAGATCGACCGGGCGCGGGCGGTGATCGCGCCGTCCGGTCAGGGTGGCGATTCCGGCCAGCAGCGTGACCCCGCGCCGGGCGGCTGCCTGCGTGGCCTGCACATCCTCGGCCTGCTCGGACGTCAGCCCGGCCCGTGACAGGCGTGCTTGCAACCCAAGGATCACCGTCAGCAGGTTGCCGAAATCATGCGCCATGCCCGAGGTTACCTGCGCCGCCACCGCGCGCTTGGCGGCATGGGCCATCGCCTCGCGCGAGTGGACCTCGGCGGTGACATCGGTGGACAGGATATAGGCCCCGCGACCGTTCTGGTCCGGGGTCAGCGCGATCCGGATGCGCCGACCTGATGGCGGGTGGGTGATCTCGAACACCTGCGGCTGGCCTTCGATCGCGCGGTCCATATGCGGGCGGATGCGGGCAAAGGTCTCGGGACCCAGCACCTCGACCCCGTCGCGGCCAAGGATCGAGGCCCCGGCACCCGGAAACACTGCCGAGATCTGGTTGTTCGAGAAGGTGTAGCGATAATCTCGGTCCATATGCGCGATATGCGCCGGGACCATCGCCGTCACCTGCCTTGTGCGCTGCTCTTGCTCGGTGACGATGCGCTTGGCTTCCTCTAGCGCGGCATTGGTCGCGGCCAAGGCCCGGTTTGCCGCCGAAAGCCGCTCGGCATGGTCAAGGACCAGCTCGGACAGTTCCTCGGACCGGGCGCGCAGCAGTTCCTGATGCTGCTTGATCGGGGTGATGTCGGTATAGACCGCGACCCAGCCGCCTTGCGACAGCGGCGCCCCCTCGACCGAGATCCAGCGCCCGTCGGCGCGCTGACGCTCCATGTAATGGGGCTGAAAGGTGCGGGCCTGCGCCACGCGTTCGTGGATTGCGGCTTCGGGATCGTCCTGCGGGCCATATTCGCCGCGCAGGACAAGGTAGCGGATCGTATCCTCGAACCGCGTGCCGGGGTGGGTCAGTTCATCGGGCAAAGCGAACATCGCCTGATAGGGCCGGTTGCAGACCGCCAGCCGCAGGTCGGCATCAAAAATCGAGATCGCCTGCTGAATCAGGTTCAGCCCGGACCTCGTCAATTCGCCATGGTTTTCCTCGGTCAGCATGTCCCCCCGCAAGGCTGGCCCCGGCCCCGTAACAATTCGTAGGATTCGGGACAAATTCGCGCAAGGATTACCGGGCTAAGCTGAACTTGCCGGATGGGAGGGGAGCCCGGACGGCGCGGAGGAACCCATGTCCAACATGCAGTCTGCCGAGGCCGGGCTGCGGTCCATTCCCGCTTTGCTGGCGCGAAACGCCTTGCAGTTCGGGAACCGGGCCGCCTACCGGGAAAAAGAGTTCGGGATCTGGCAAAGCTGGACCTGGGCCGAGACCTCGCGCCAGATCCGCGACATCGCGCTGGGGTTTCTGGTGCTGGGCCTGAAGCCCGGAGAGCATGTCGCCGTCATCGGCCGCAATCGGCCCATGCATTACTGGTCGATGGTTGCGGCGCAGATGTGCGGCGCGGTTCCGGTGCCGCTTTATCAGGACGCTGTCGCCGATGAGATGGCCTATGTGCTGGGCAATTGCGGCGCGCGTTTCGTGGTCTGCGGCGATCAGGAACAGGTCGACAAGGTGCTTGAGGTCGGCGACCGCGCCCCCGCCGTTCAGCACCTGATCTATACCGACCGGCGCGGCATGCGGAAATACGACCATTCTCGGATGAACGCGTTGGCCGACATCCAGACCGAGGGCCGCGCCGCCGAGCAGCGTCTGGGCGCGGAACTGGACGCCCGCATTGCCGGGCTGGGTTATGACGATACCTGCGTGATGCTGTATACTTCGGGGACGACCGGCAAGCCCAAGGGCGTCGTCCTGTCCAACCGCAATATCATCGAGACTTCGAAGAACAGCGCCGGTTTCGACCGCCTGACCGAAGCCGAAGAAGTGCTGGCCTATCTGCCGATGGCATGGGTCGGCGATTTCATCTTCTCGGTCGGACAGGCCTATTCGGCAGGCTTCACCGTCAATTGCCCCGAGGGCGCGCAGACGATGATGACCGACCTGCGCGAGATCGGCCCCAGCTATTTCTTTGCCCCGCCGCGGGTCTTTGAGGGCCAGCTGACCAGCGTGATGATCCGCATGGAGGATGCAGGCCGCATCAAGCGTGGGCTGTTTCGGCATTTCATGGATCTGGCCCGCCGCGTCGGCCCATCCATCCTTGAGGGTCGTTCGGTCGGGCCGCTGGACCGGCTGCGCTATGGCCTTGGCAACCTGCTGATCTATGGACCGCTGAAAAACACGCTGGGCTATTCCCGCATCCGCGTCGGCTATACCGCAGGCGAGGCGATCGGCCCCGAGATCTTCAGCTTCTATCGCAGCCTTGGGATCAACCTGAAGCAACTTTATGGTCAGACCGAGGCCTCGGTCTTTATCACCCAGCAGCCAGACGGCGCGGTTCGGCCCGATACGGTTGGCGTGCCCTCGCCGGGGGTGGAACTGAAGATCGCCGAAAGCGGCGAGGTCTTCTATCGCGGCCCCGGCACGTTCGTCGAATATTTCGGCAATCCCGACAGCACCGCCTCGACCAAGGACCCCGAGGGCTGGGTCGCGACCGGGGATGCTGGCTTCTTCGAGGAACAGACCGGGCAATTGCGCATCATCGACCGCGCGAAAGATGTGGGCAAGATGGCCGATGGCCGGATGTTCGCGCCCAAATATGTCGAGAACAAGCTGAAGTTCTATCCCAACATCCTTGAGGCGGTGGTCTTCGGAGCGGGGCGGGAATTTTGCACCGCCTTCATCAATATCGACCTGACCGCCGTCGGAAACTGGGCGGAGCGCAACAACATCGCCTATGCCAGCTATCAGGAACTGGCCGGGCATCCGCAGGTCTATGCGATGATCCGTGACCATGTTTCGCAGGTGAATGCCTCGGTCGCCGAGGACCCGATGCTATCGGGCTGCCAGATCAGCCGCTTTCTGGTCCTGCACAAGGAACTGGACCCCGACGATGGCGAAATGACCCGCACCCGCAAGGTTCGCCGGGGCGTGATTGCCGACAAATATGCCGACCTGATCGCCGCGCTCTACGATGGATCGCAAAACGTCTTTACCGAAACCGAAGTCACCTATGAAGATGGCCGCAAGGGCAGGATCAAGGCGACGCTGCGGATCGAGGATGCCCAGGTCGCACCCCCGGCCCTCCATGTGAAACCAAGGGGAATTGCAGCATGAGCACCGAAAAACCCGCCTATGTCTTCGCCATCGCCTTCGGCATTGCCGGGATCGTTCTGGCATGGATTCTGGCCTCGATCCTGCCACCGAACATCTTTCACGTCTTTGCCGGGGCCGTCGGCGCGATCTTTGGCGTGCTGCTGATCTCGCGCCTGTGGCCGGCGCTGCCCCTGGGCAAGGCGCATCTGTGGGGCGCGGCGCTGATTGCCTACAATATCGGGCTGTCGCTGCTGGAAAGGGTGTGGCTGGCATCATGATCGCAACGCCCGCAGCCGAATTCAGCACCGACAAGGGCGCGACCCGCCCCGTGCTGATGGACCTGAAAAACATCACCCTGCGCTTTGGCGGGGTGGTGGCGATCAAGGACATCAGCTTCGATATCCGCGAGGGCGAGATCCGCGCCATCATCGGGCCGAACGGCGCGGGCAAATCCTCGATGCTGAACGTGATCTCGGGCTTTTATGTGCCCCAGCAGGGCGAGATCTGGTTCGAGGGGCAAAAGCGCCCGCCGATGAAACCCTATCAGGTTGCGCGTCTGGGGCTGGCGCGCACCTTCCAGAACATCGCGCTGTTCGATGGCATGTCGGTCTTGGACAACATCATGACGGGGCGGCTGAACAAGATGAAATCATCGCTGTTCAGCCAAGCCCTGTGGTGGGGCCGCGCCGAACGCGAAGAGGTCGAAAACCGCGCTCAGGTCGAAAAGATCATCGACTTTCTGGAAATCCAGAACATCCGCAAGACCCCGGTCGGCCGTCTGCCCTACGGGCTGAAAAAGCGCGTCGAACTGGCCCGCGCCTTGGCGGCCGAGCCGCGCATCCTGCTTCTGGACGAGCCGATGGCCGGCATGAACGTCGAGGAGAAAGAGGACATGTGCCGCTTCATCCTTGATGTGAACGACGAATTCGGCACGACCATCGTCCTGATCGAACATGACATGGGCGTGGTCATGGATCTGTCCGACCGGGTGGTGGTGATGGATTACGGCCGCAAGATCGGTGACGGCACCCCCGACGAGGTGCGCAATAATCCCGAGGTCATCAGCGCCTATCTGGGCGTGGCGCACGAGTAAGGGGCAAGCGCATGGAATTCCTTTACGCAAGCGAAGTGCTGGTCAACGGGCTGATGGCCGGGGTGATGTACTCGCTGGTCGCCCTTGGCTTTGTGCTGATCTACAAGGCCTCGGGTGTCTTCAACTATGCCCAAGGGGTGATGGCGCTGTTCGCCGCCATGACGCTGGTGGGAATCATGGAAGGGCGCGTGCCCTTTGCACATCTGATCAATGCGGCGTTCGGCGTGCATGTGGACCGCTTCGGCTGGACCGTGCCCGCGATCTTCGGGATCGCACTGACCGCGCTGATCATGGTCGGTCTGGCCATCGCGGTGGAAAAACTGGTGCTGAAACATCTGGTCGGCCAGGAGCCGATCATCCTGTTCATGGCGACCATCGGTCTGGCCTGGTTCCTTGAGGGCTTGGGCGACGTGATGTGGGGCGCCGATGTGAAGGTGCTGGATGTGGGCCTGCCCCAAGGCATCTCGGACAGCATCGAGACGGCAACAAACAACTGGTTGGGCTATGGCTTCTTCATCGACCGGCTCGACATCTGGGCAACGGTCATCGCGGCAGCCTTGGTGGCAGCTCTGGTCGGCTTCTCGCAATATACCAAGCAGGGCCGGGCGATGCGCGCGGTCGCCGACGACCATCAGGCGGCGCTGTCGGTGGGCATCAGCCTGCGCTTCATCTGGATCATGGTCTGGTCGATCGCGGGCTTTGTCGCGCTGGTAGCGGGCATCATGTGGGGCACGAAATCGGGTGTGCAATTCAGCTTGTCGCTGATCGCGTTAAAGGCGCTGCCGGTGCTGATGCTGGGCGGCTTTACCTCGATCCCCGGCGCCATCGTCGGCGGGCTGATCATCGGCATGGGCGAGAAGCTGTTTGAATACTTCATCGGTCCGATGGTCGGCGGCGCGACCGAGAACTGGTTCGCCTATGTGCTGGCGCTGCTGTTCCTCGTCTTCCGGCCGCAGGGCCTGTTTGGCGAGCGGATCATCGAGCGGGTCTGAGGTGAAAAGATTCAATGCCTCCGGCGGGGATATTTGGACAAGAAAGAAACCGGTGCGACCGAGCTTCTTTCTTGCGGAAATATCCCGCGGGGGTGTGGGGGCGCGAAGCCCCCACGGCAAGGCTGATGCCGGGAGGGGCAGATGATCTATCGCGAGGCGGGTGACTTCAAGACGAGCTATCGCGACGATGGCCAGACCTTCCCGATCCGGCTGGACCGTTGGGGCTATTACGCGTTGCTGGCAGTGGCTTTTCTGGTCGTGCCCTTTGTCATCGACAGTTACTGGGCCAATGCTGTTCTGGTGCCGTTCCTGATCTATGCCATCGCCGCAATCGGGCTGAACATCCTGACGGGCTATGCCGGGCAGGTCAGTCTGGGGACCGGCGGTTTCATGGCGGTGGGGGCCTATTCGGTCTACAAGCTGATGACCGCCCTTCCGGGCGTGCCGATCTTTGTCCATATCCTGCTGGCAGGGGCGATCACCGCCGTGGTGGGGATGCTGTTCGGGCTGCCCAGTCTGCGGATTAAGGGCTTTTACCTGGCCGTGGCGACGCTGGCCGCGCAGTTCTTTCTGGTCTGGCTCTTCAACAAGGTGCCGTGGTTTTACAACTACTCGGCCTCGGGGCAGATCAACGCGCCTGAGCGCACCGTCTTTGGCTGGGCGGTGACCGGGCCTGCGACGAGTGCTCCGGCGAAATACCTGACCTGTCTGATCTTTGCGGTGGTGCTGGCATGGGTCGCGCGCAACCTGACCCGCGGCATGGTGGGGCGTAAATGGATGGCGATCCGGGACATGGATATCGCGGCCGAGATCATCGGGGTGAACCCGCTGACCGCGAAACTGTCCGCATTTGCCGTCAGCAGCTTCTTTGTCGGCATTGCCGGGGCGCTGCTGTTTTCGGTCTATCTGGGCGCGGCAGAAGCCAGTGAGGCCTTCGGCATCAACAAAAGCTTCCTTGTCCTGTTCATGATCATCATCGGCGGCCTTGGCAGCATCTTTGGCAGCTTCGCCGGGGCGGCCTTTCTGGTCCTGCTGCCGGTCCTGCTGAAAAACCTGCTGGTGGTACGGTTGGGATGGCCGACCGATCTGGCGGCCCATCTGGAACTGATGATCGTCGGCGGGCTGATCATCTTCTTCCTGATCGTCGAGCCGCATGGCCTCGCGCGGTTGTGGCGACTGACAAAGGAAAAGCTGCGGCTGTGGCCGTTCCCGCATTGAAGACCGGATAACCGGCACATCACCCTTGGGAGGAGAACCAGGATGAAACTGAAGCTTGCTACCGTCGCGCTGGGGGCCATTCTGGCCGCGGCCCCCGCCATGGCCGATCTGGTCGTGCCGAACCTTAGCTATCGCACCGGCCCATATGGCGCGAACGGCACGCAATATGCCGACGGGTTCAACGACTATTTCGCCCTGCTGAATGAACGCGATGGCGGCATCGGCGGCGAAAAGATCCAGACCCCGGAATGCGAGACCGCCTATAACACCGAAAAGGGTGTCGAATGCTACGAGGCCACCAAGGGCTCGGGCGCGCTGGTCTATAACCCCTTGTCCACCGGCATCACCTATCAGCTGATCCCCAAGGTCTCGGCCGACAAGATCGTGCTGTATACGCCGGGCTATGGGCGGACCTCGGCCAAGAATGGCAGCGTCTTCGAATGGGTCTTCAACGCGCCCGCGAACTATTGGGACGGGGCTTCGGTCGCCGTGAAATACTTGCTGGACCAAAGCGGTGGCGACCTGAAAGGCAAAAAGGTCGCGCTGGTCTATCACAATTCGGCCTATGGCAAGGAGCCGATCCGCACCCTGCAGGATCTGTCCAAGAAGCACGGCTTCACCCTGACCGAACTGCCGATCGACCCTCCGGGACAAGAGCAGAAAAGCCAATGGCTGCAGATCCGCCGCGACAAGCCCGATTACGTGCTGATGTGGGGCTGGGGCGTGATGAACCAGACCGCCATTCAAGAGGCCGCGAATATCCGCTTCCCGATGGAGAATTTCATCGGTGTCTGGTGGTCGGGTTCCGAGGTTGACGTGTTGCCGGTCGGTGCCGCCGCACATGGCTACAAGTCGCTGACCTTCAACGGCGTCGGGACCGATTACCCGGTCTATGCCGACATGAAGAAATTCGTCATCGAGCCGGGCAAGGCATCGCAGGGCGGGCAGTTCGTCGGCTCGGCGTTGTATTCGCGCGGCATGTATGCGGCGGTGGTGATCGCCGAAGCGATCAAGAAGGCGCAGGAGCTGGCGGGGACCCCCGCGATCAACGCCACGCAACTGCGTGACGGCTTTGAGGCGCTCGACATCACGCCTGCACGCCTGACCGAGATCGGCCTGCCTGACTTCGGCCCCGAGATCAAGATGAGCTGCGACAACCACGGCGGCAGCGGCATGGCCCGGATCCAGCAATGGGACGCCAACGCCAAGAAATGGAGCCTGATCACCGAGTTCACCGAACCTGACCAAGAGGTTCTGAACCCGCTGATCGCTTCCGACAGCGAGGCCTTTGCCAAGGAATTCAACATCACGCCGCGCTGCTGATCCCGCGCGCCCCGGCGGCCTGTCGCCGGGGCATTCCAGACTGGGGGAACTATGCCTGACGCCACCCAAGGCCCGCTGCTCGAGGTCAATAATATCGAGGTGATCTACAACCATGTCATCCTTGTGCTGAAGGGTGTCAGTCTGTCCGTGCCCAAGGGCGGTATCACCGCGCTTCTGGGCGGGAATGGTGCGGGCAAGACCACCACGCTGAAGGCCATCTCGAACCTGCTGCAATCCGAACGGGGCGAGGTCACCAAGGGACAGATCACCTATCGCGGCGCGCCCGTGCAGGGCATGGACCCGGCTGCGCTGGTGAAACAGGGCGTCATTCAGGTGATGGAGGGGCGGCATTGCTTCGAACACCTGACCGTCGAGGAAAACCTGCTGACCGGCGCCTATACCCGCAGCGATGGCCGCGCCGCGATCGCCCGCGACCTTGAGATGGTCTATTCCTATTTCCCGCGCCTGAAAGAGCGCCGCAAAAGTCAGGCGGGCTATACTTCGGGTGGTGAACAGCAGATGTGCGCGATGGGACGCGCATTGATGTCGCGGCCCGAAACCATCCTGCTGGATGAGCCCAGCATGGGCCTTGCGCCGCAGCTGGTCGAGCAGATCTTCGAGATCGTCAAGGCGGTCAATGAGGGCGAGGGCGTGACCTTCCTTCTGGCCGAGCAGAACACCAATGTCGCGCTGCGCTATGCCCATCACGGCTACATTCTTGAAAGCGGCAGGGTGGTGATGGACGGCCCGGCCGAGGCGCTGCGCGAAAACCCGGATGTGAAGGAATTCTACCTCGGCATGTCCGAGCAGGGCCGGAAAAGCTTTCGCGACGTGCGCTCCTATCGCCGCCGCAAACGCTGGTTGGCCTGATTTTCGGCGAAAGGCGTCCGATGACATTCTATGACGAACTAGAGACCCGCAGCGCCGATGAGCGCGCCAGATGGCTGGCCAATGCATTGCCCGCAGCAATTGCACGGGCGCAGACTGCCCCGGCCATGGCCCGCATCCTGCAAGGGGTCGATCCCGCTGCGGTCACCACGCGCGCGGGGCTTGCCGCCCTGCCGGTGATCCGGAAATCCGAACTCTCGGAAGCGCAGCGGAAATCGCCACCGTTTGGGGGCTTCACCACCCGCTATCCGCATGAGTTCGAGAACATCTTTCAAAGCCCCGGTCCGATCTATGAGCCGGGACGGCGCGGCAATGACTGGTGGCGGCTGGGGCGATTCCTGTCGGCCGCGGGGGTCGGGCCGGGTGACATCGTGCAGAACTGCTTCGGTTATCACCTGACGCCGGCGGGCATGATGTTCGAAAGCGCCGCCCGCGCCGTCGATGCCGCCGTCCTGCCCGCGGGCACCGGCCAGACCGAATTGCAGGTCCGCGCCGCCGTGGATATCGGCACCACCGCCTATGCCGGGACGCCCGATTACCTGAAGATCATCCTCGATAAGGCCGACGAGATGGGCGAGGCGCTGGCCTTTACCCGTGCCGTCGTCTCGGGTGGGGCGCTGTTTCCCAGCCTGCGTCAGGCTTACGTCGATCGAGGCATTGCCACGACGCAATGCTATGCCACCGCCGATCTGGGGCTGATTGCCTATGAATCCCCGGCGCTTGAAGGGATGATCGTCGATGAAGGCGTGATCGTCGAAATCGTCCGCCCCGGAACCGGCAATCCGGTCCCCGATGGTGAGGTGGGCGAGGTTGTGGTGACCACGCTGAACCCCGACTATCCGCTGATCCGCTTTGCAACGGGCGATCTGTCCGCCGTCCTGCCCGGAACCAGTCCCTGCGGACGCAGCAACATGCGCATCAAGGGCTGGATGGGCCGCGCCGACCAGACCACCAAGATCAAGGGCATGTTCGTCCGTCCCGAGCAGGTGGCAGCGCTGGTCTCGCGCCATCCTGATCTAAGGCGCGCCCGCGTGCTCGCCGATCGTGCCGGAGACATGGATGTGATGACAGTGCTGCTGGAAACCGACAGCAAAGATGCGGCAAGATACGAGGCAGCGGTGTTGGACACCCTGAAACTTCGTGGCCGGATCGAACTGGTTGCGCCGGGATCACTTCCGAATGACGGCAAGGTCATCGAGGATCGGCGCAGCTACGACTGAACCCCGGCCGCCAATAAAAGGCCATGAGGATCGTCGATGCGGTATTTCCTGTTTCTGCTGGCCGCCCTTGCGGGCGCGGCTCCGGCCATGGCCGAGAATCGCGCGGTGGTCATCGGCAATGCGGATTACCGGAATGCCCCCGATCTGGCCGGGTCAGATACCGCCGCCCTGGCCGCAGTGATCCGCAAGGCGGGATTTGTCACTGCCGAAGGTGTCGATCTGCCCTCGGAGCAGTTGCGGCAGGTGCTGGATCTGCTCGCGCGTGACGATCTCGAACCCGGCGCGCGGGTGGTGATGCTCAGCGGCCGTTTCCTGAATGACGGGTCCGAGACATGGTACATGGGCACCGAGGCGCAGAAGTCCGGCCCGCTGGGCGCAGGTGCACAGGGCGTGCCGCTGGGGCTGATCACGCAGTTGATGGCGAACAGGGATGCGGTGCTGCTTCTGGGTACCGATCAGCAGGACATGCCCCATGATCAGGGTCTGACCAGTGGGATCGGCCCCATGAGCAATGCCGAAGGGGTCTCGGTTGTCACTGGCTCGCCCGAGGCGGTGGCGCGGGCATTGCGGGAACTGGCTGCGGGACGCTCGGTTGCCCGTGCGCTGTCGGTGGGGCAGGGCGTCGAGCTGCTGCCGGGCGGTGATCCGCAGATGGTCCCGGTTCGGCCCATGCCGGCAGGTCAGCAGGATCAGCCATCCGCCCTAGACCGCAGCGCATGGGCCGAGGCGGCGGCGCTGGACACGATCAAGGCCTGGTCCACCTATCTTGAACGCTTCCCCATGGGCAGCTTTGCCACCGCCGCTCGCGAACGCCGCGCGGCGTTGCGCCTGCAGGAACAGCCGCAGGTCGCATCGACATTGCAGCTGGCCCCTGCCGATCAACTGGAGATCCAGCGCGCCCTTGCCCGACTTGGCTTAGAACCGGGCCCGCTTGACGGAAGGATCGGCGTCCAGACCCGAGAGGCCCTTCGCGATTGGCAAAGACGAAACCGCGCTGACCCAACCGGAGATCTGACCGTTCCGCAACTGGCTGAACTGCGGCGGCAGGTTGCCGCCTTGGGTGAACCCGGCGGCAAGCAGGATCGCGATTTCTGGGAACGCAGTGGCGCGCGCGGCGGCATCGAACGCCTGCGCAACTACCTGCGTCGTTATCCCGAAGGGCTTTTCGCCATCGACGCGCGTCGTCAACTTGCCTCGAGCGGCCAGCATCCATTGCTGCAGCCAAGGGCCAGTGGCGATTCGACAACCTTCAGATGGGCGCGCCGGCAGGACAGCGCCGCGGCCTATCAGCAATATCTCGACCGCTTCCCGCAAGGCTCCCATGTCGCCGAAGCGCGGCTTCGTCATGACAATCTGCTGGCGACGACAAGGGCCGCGCAGCAGGAAGAGGCCGCGCTTGGCCTGAACACCACCACCCGCATGCTGATCGAAACCCGTCTGGATCAAGCCAAGTTGATACCGGGCGAGGTCGATGGCCGCTTCACCGACGACACGCGCGAGGCGCTGCGCCGCTATCAGGCCGTGCATAATTTGCGGGTAACGGGATATGTCTCGCGTCAGACTTTAAATGCGCTTCTGGCCGAGCCGGAAACAGAAGGAGCCCGCCCATGATCCACTCACTTCTGCCCGCCGCGCTGATCGTGCTGGCGGGGATCTGCATCGCCGTGCAGGCACCGATCAACGCCGCGCTGGCGCGTCAGGCCCAGAGCCCGCTGGCGGCAGCGGCGATTTCCTTCGGCGTGGGTTTCATGATCCTTGTTACGCTTTCGCTGCTCATGGGGCAGGGCCGAGGCTTCCTGCGCGCGACCCAGACCGAGCTGTGGATGTGGGCCGGGGGGCTGCTGGGGGCCTTCTATGTCTGGGCGATGGTCTGGTCATTGCCGCGTCTGGGCGCGCTGACCGCGCTTTGCGCGCTGGCGCTTGGCCAGATCGTCGCGGCGATTCTCCTCGACCGCAGCGGTGCGTTCGGTCTGCCGATCCGCGATATTTCGCTGCCGAGGATCCTTGCCGCGCTGATGGTTGCGGGCGGGCTGGTCCTGTCGCGATTCTGAGTTCATCGTTTCGGAAATACCCACGGGGGTGTGGGGGCAGTCAGCCTCCACGGCAGGGCGCAACGAATCGACAAAGGAAAACGCCCGCTGCGGGGGACGCAGCGGGCGTTTCAACTGGGCAACAAGTGTCGCGGATCAGCCTTGGCGGGCTTTGAAACGCGGGTTGGTCTTGTTGATGACATAGATGCGGCCTTTACGGCGCACAACTTGGCAATCGCGGTGACGGCTCTTGAGCGAGCGGAGCGAATTGCGAACCTTCATGGGTCTTCTCCTATCGCGGCGCATCGCAAAAGGCGCCATGGAATTGAAATGCCCCGGTCATTGCCCGGGGCGCGGAATTAGATGGTGGGCGGTACTGGGATCGAACCAGTGGCCACTACGATGTCAACGTAGTGCTCTACCGCTGAGCTAACCGCCCACTTGCCCGGCGATCTGTGCGCTTTCGCGTCCATTTCTCCTTGGTCTGCGGCTCTATATATACGCCTGTCGGGGGCTGCAACCCCCTTTTGCAATGTTTCTGAACCGGACTTGGCTCAAGCTGAACTTGAGCTATAACCGGAACTGTATTCCGCCCGGCAGATCTTGCCCAGCCAGCCGAGTTCCCAAGGATTTCCGTGCATGAGCCTGGACGACAAAACCTTCGATCTATCGCGCCCTGAAAACTGGCTGGGCGGCGTGATCTTTGCCTCGCCGCATTCAGGGCGCTGTTATCCCGACTGGTTTTTGGCCGAATCGCGCCTTGATCCACAGAATCTGCGCTCATCCGAGGATGCTTTCGTCGATCGGCTGATTGCGCCGGCGCTGGATCACGGTGCGGTGGTGCTGACAGCGCGGGTGCCGCGCTGTGTCGTCGACCTCAATCGCGGGCCGGATGAAATCGACCCTCTGGTCGTCGCGGGTGCGGTTCCCCGGATCATGAGCCCGCGAATCATGGCCGGGCTGGGGGTGATTCCGCGCGTTGTCTCGCAAGGGCGGGTGATTCACGACCGTCCCATTGCCAGGGAAGAGGCCGATTTGCGAATCGCCCGGCTCTGGCATCCCTATCACCATGCCCTTTCCGCCCTGATCGACGAGGCGATCAGCCGCTTTGGCGGGGCGATTCTGATCGACATGCATTCCATGCCTCGCGATGCCCTGGCGCATCTGCCGCGCCCGCGTCCGGATTTCGTGCTTGGTGACCGCAACGGCGTTTCGGCCGCGCCCCGGATCGCCAAAGCTGTCGTCGAGGCCGTTTCGGGCGAAGGTTTCCGCGTGCAGAAGAATTCGCCCTTCTCGGGGGCCTATATCGCGGCGGCCTATGGCAAGCCCACGCGCAATGTCCATGTCGTCCAGCTTGAACTGGATCGCTCGCTTTACATGGATGAAAAGCGCATCGAGCCGCGCCCGGACTTCGACATCTTTGCCGCGCGCTTTGCCCGCATCGTCGAAAAACTGGCCGGATTGCGCCCGGATGAAAGCGAATCCGCAATCGCTGCCGAATGATCTCCTGACACAAGGGACCGGAAGATGCAGACCGACTTCGCCGAACTGATCGGCCAGAATATTGCCCTGATCGTCCTTGCGATCGTCATCTTCCTTGCGGTCACCTCGGCCGTTCGCATCGTGCCGCAATCGGAAAAATACGTGGTCGAGCGTTTCGGGCGGCTGCGCTCGGTGCTGGGGCCGGGGATCAACTTCACCGTGCCCTTCCTTGACCGGGTGGCGCACAAGATCTCGGTGCTGGAACGGCAATTGCCAACCAGCAGGCAGGACGCAATCACTGCCGACAACGTACTGGTGCAGGTCGAAAGCTCGGTCTTCTATCGTATCATTGAGCCTGAAAAGACCGTCTACCGGATCCGCGACATCGACGCGGCCATTGCCACCACGGTCGCGGGCATCGTGCGTTCCGAGATCGGCACGATGGAGCTGGATCAGGTCCAGTCGAACCGCGCCCGCCTGATCGAGCGCATCCGTGAAAGCCTTGCCAATGTCGTTGACGATTGGGGGATCGAGGTAACGCGGGCCGAGATTCTGGACGTGAATCTGGACGATGCTACCCGCGCCGCCATGTTGCAGCAGTTGAATGCCGAGCGCGCCCGCCGCGCACAGGTGACCGAGGCCGAGGGCAAGCGTCGCGCCGTCGAACTGGCCGCCGATGGCGATCTTTACGCCGCCGAGCAGCAGGCCAAGGCCAAGCGCATTCTGGCCGAGGCCGAGGCATTCGCCACCAGCGCCATCGCCGGGGCGATCCGCGAAGGCGGGATCGAGGCCGCGCAATATCAGGTCGCCATGCGTCAGGTCGAGGTGCTGGGTGATGTCGGCAAGGGGCAGGGCAAGCAGACGATTATCCTGCCCGCGTCGGCGGTCGAGGCGATGGGCGATGCCTTCAAGCTGTTCAAGGGCGGCAAGGCGTGATGCACGGCTGGATCTGGATCATCGCGGCACTGATACTGGGCGCGCTGGAGATCGTGCTGCCGGGCTGGTTTTTCCTTGGCATCGCGTTGGCGACCGGCCTGATGGGGTTGGCGATACTGGCCGGAATCTGGACCGGGGGCTTGCCGATGGCGCTGGTGGTGACGGCAGCGCTTAGCGGCGCGATCTGGCTGGGTCTGCGCCGGATCTTTGGCTCGAGCCGGGGGGATGTGCGGATCTGGACCCGCGACATCAACGACGACAAATGAGCTTTGTTGGCGCGAAACTGATCCTGACGCAGGGCGCGAACCTGCTGACCTGCCTGCGGGACGACTTCGACTGGCTTCCCTTTCCGGGCCATTGGGACCTGCCCGGCGGCCAGGCCGAACCGGGCGAGACGCCGATCGAATGCGCGCTGAGGGAACTGGATGAGGAATTCGGACTGCGCCTTGATCCCTCGCGGCTTGCGGGGCAGATCATGCCATCGGTCACCCGTCCGGGGCGCGATTCATGGCTGTTCGTCGGGACGTTGACGATTGGTGAAATCGCCTCGATCCGCTTTGGCGATGAGGGGCAGGAATGGCGGATGATGCCGATTTCCGAATTCGTGGCGCACCCGCGCGCCGTGCCGCATTTTCGCAGCCACGTCGCGCAGGTGCTGGGGCTTTAGCGCGGCAGTTCCGCGACGATGGCCTGCGCCGCGGCGCGTGGGTCTGCGGCCTGCCAGATCGGGCGGCCGACGACGATATGGTCGGCGCCATTGGCGATGGCGGTGGCAGGGGTCTCGATCCGTTTCTGATCGCCCGCATCCGAGCCCGCCGGACGCACGCCCGGTGTCACGATCAAGCGGCCCGCCGATTCCGGCAGGGCGCGGATCAGCGCGGCCTCACGCGGGGAGGCGATGACGCCATCGGCACCGGCCTCAAAGGCGCGGGCGGCGCGGGTGGTCACGATCTCGGTCACGTCGCCCGGAACGATCAGCCCGGCATCCAGATCCGCGCGGTCCAGCGAGGTCAGGATGGTGACGGCGAGGATCTTCAGGTTCGAGCCCGCCGCACCCTGTTTCGCCGCGCGCACGACATGGGGGTCGCCATGCACGGTCAGGAAATCCAGATCATATTGCGCGATGCCGCGCACGGCGGCTTCGACCGTCGCGCCGATGTCGAAGAACTTCATGTCCAGGAAGATGCGCTTGCCATGTTCCTGTTTCAGCTCATTGGCCAGCGCCAGACCGCCCCCGGTCAGCATGCCAAGACCGATCTTGTAGAAGCTGGCGGCGTCGCCGATCTTTTCGGCCAGATCCAGCCCGGCCAGCGCATTCGGCACGTCCAGCGCCACGATCAGACGATCATCCATTCCCATTCCTCAATTTTCAGGCAAACTCTGCGACAAACGGCGCGGTTATATGGGGGATGCGCGAGTCTTGAAACCCCGTTTCTGGCTGCCCATTTCACAGGCAGGACCCGAGGGGCCGTGCCGAATGCGGGCGGTCCCATGCGGGGGCTGAGGAAAGGAATTTCATATGGATATGGAAAAATTCACGGAACGGTCGCGCGGTTTCCTGCAAGCGGCCCAGACTATCGCGATCCGCGAAGACAACCAGCGCGTCATGCCCGAACATCTGCTGAAGGCGCTGATGGATGACGATCAAGGCTTCGCCAGCAACCTGATTTCGCGGGCCGGGGGCGATGCCCAAGCCGTGCGTCAGGCTGTTGATCAGGCGGTGGCCAAGCAACCCAAAGTCAGTGGCGGACAGGGTCAGGTCTATGTCGATCCCAGCATGGTCCGCGTGCTGGACGAGGCCGAGAAGCTGGCCAAGAAGGCTGGCGACAGCTTTGTTCCGGCGGAGCGCGTGCTGACTGCCTTGGCAGTCGTCAACACCAATGCCCGCGACGCGCTGTCGGCGGGTAAGGTCACGGCACAATCGCTGAATGCGGCGATCAACGACATTCGCAAGGGCCGCACCGCCGATACCGCCAGCGCCGAGGACAGCTATGAAGCGCTGTCGAAATATGCCCGCAACCTCACCGAGGCCGCGGCCGAGGGTAAGATCGACCCGATCATCGGCCGGGACGAAGAAATCCGCCGCGCCATGCAAGTGCTGTCGCGCCGGACCAAGAACAACCCGGTGCTGATCGGTGAACCGGGCGTCGGCAAGACCGCGATCGCCGAGGGCCTCGCGTTGCGCATCATTGATGGCGACGTGCCGGAATCCCTGCGCAACAAGCAGCTTTGGGCCTTGGACATGGGCGCGCTGATCGCGGGTGCGAAATATCGCGGCGAGTTCGAGGAGCGGCTGAAATCCGTTCTCAAGGAAATCGAGAACGCTGCCGGTGAAGTTGTCCTGTTCATCGACGAGCTGCATGTGCTGGTCGGCGCGGGCAAGACCGATGGCGCGATGGATGCCGCGAACCTTATCAAGCCCGCCCTGGCGCGGGGTGAGTTGCATTGCGTCGGCGCGACGACGCTCGACGAATACCGCAAGTATATCGAGAAAGACGCGGCCCTTGCCCGGCGCTTCCAGCCGGTGATGGTCACCGAGCCGACGGTCGAGGATACGATCTCGATCCTGCGCGGCATCAAGGAGAAATATGAACTCCATCACGGTGTCCGCATCAGCGACGCTGCGCTGGTGGCTGCGGCGACGCTTTCGAACCGCTACATCACCGACCGTTTTCTGCCCGACAAGGCCATCGACCTGGTCGATGAGGCCGCAAGCCGTCTGCGCATGGAAGTGGACAGCAAGCCCGAAGAGCTGGACGCGCTGGACCGCCAGATCCTGCAGATGCAGATCGAGGCCGAAGCGCTGAAAAAGGAAGACGACTCGGCATCCAAGGACCGGCTGGAAAAGCTGGAACGGAACCTGTCCGAATTGCAGGAGCAGTCGGCGACGATGACGGCCCGTTGGCAGGCCGAACGCGACCGGCTGGAAGGCTCGCGCAATCTGAAAGAGCAACTCGACAAGGCCCGCGCCGAGCTGGATCAGGCCAAGCGCGAGGGCAATCTGGCGAAGGCCGGGGAGCTGTCCTACGGCATCATCCCCGGTCTGGAAAAGAAGCTGGCCGAGGCCGAGGGCGACGATGACAGCCCGATGGTCGAGGAAGCCGTCCGCCCCGAGCAGATCGCCGAAGTCGTGGAACGCTGGACCGGCATCCCCACCAGCAAGATGCTGGAAGGCGAGCGCGAGAAGCTGCTGAAGATGGAGGAAGTCCTTGGCAAGCGCGTCATCGGTCAGGCCGAGGCGGTGACGGCGGTCTCGAATGCCGTCCGTCGCGCGCGCGCCGGGCTGAACGACCCGAAACGCCCCTTGGGCAGCTTCCTGTTCCTTGGTCCGACCGGCGTCGGCAAGACGGAATTGACCAAGGCCATCGCCGAATACATGTTCGACGATGACAGCGCGATGGTCCGCATCGACATGTCCGAATACATGGAGAAGCATTCGGTTGCCCGCCTGATCGGGGCGCCTCCGGGCTATGTCGGCTATGACGAGGGTGGCGCGCTGACCGAGGCCGTCCGCCGCCGTCCCTATCAGGTGATCCTGTTCGACGAGGTCGAAAAGGCCCATCCCGACGTCTTCAACGTGCTATTGCAGGTGCTGGACGACGGTCAATTGACCGACGGGCAGGGCCGGACGGTGGATTTCAAGCAGACGCTGATCATCCTGACCTCGAACCTTGGGGCGCAGGCTTTGTCGACGCTGCCCGAAGGGGCCGATAGCGGTCAGGCGCGGACGCAGGTCATGGACGCGGTGCGGGCGCATTTCCGCCCCGAATTCCTGAACCGTCTGGATGAGATCATCATCTTCCACCGCCTGACGCGGGACAATATGGACGGGATCGTCAAGATCCAGCTGTTCCAGCTGGAGCAGCGCCTTGCGCAGCGCAACATCTATCTGGATCTGGACGATGACGCGATGAAATGGCTGGCGGATGAGGGTTACGATCCCGTCTTTGGTGCGCGTCCGCTGAAGCGGGTGATCCAGCGCAGTCTGCAGAACCCGCTGGCCGAAATGATCCTGGGCGGCGAGATCATGGATGGTCAGACCGTCCATGTCGGCGCGGGGCCGGACGGGTTGATCGTCGGCAACCGCATCACCGGCGCTCATCTGGGCGAGGCGGGCGACAACGGCCCGCGCGTGCCTTTGCACTAAGGTCATGCCACAAGAACGGGCGGTCGCGATGCGGCCGCCCTTTTTTCCATCGGCGGGACTTTACCCCGCCGTCATACGCGGCATGGTAAGCCATCAGGAAACATGCAAGATCCCCGCAAAGGCTTGTACAACCAAAGGCGCGACATGACCCGCATCCTGACCGTTCCCACCCAGCCGATCGACGGGCAGAAGCCCGGCACCTCGGGTCTGCGCAAGAAGACCAAGATCTTCATGGGCCCGCATTATCTGGAAAACTTCACCCAGTCGGTCTTTGATGCGATCGGTGGCGTGCAGGACAAGATCCTGATCCTTGGCGGCGACGGGCGCTACTTCAACGACCGGGCGGTGCAGGTGATCCTGCGCATGGCCGCGGCGAATGGCGCGGCGCGCATGATCGTGGGGCAGGGCGGCTTGCTGTCGACGCCCGCGGCCTCGAACCTGATCCGCAAGCTGGGGGCGGATGGTGGGATCATCCTGTCGGCCAGCCACAATCCGGGCGGCATCGACGAGGACTTCGGCATGAAGTTCAACGGAGCGAACGGCGGCCCCGCGCCCGAATCCGTGACCGACCTGATTTTTGCCCGCACGCAGGAGCTGACCGAATACCGCATCCTTGAAAGTGCGGATCTGGACCTGTCCGTGATCGGCGAGACCGAAATGGGCGACATGGCGGTCGAGATTGTCGACCCGGTTGCCGATTACGCCCAGCTGATGGGCGAGCTGTTCGATTTCGACCTGATCCGCAACCTGTTCATCGGCGGATTCCGCATGCGCTTCGACGCGATGCATGCGGTGACCGGGCCTTACGCGACCGCGATCCTTGAAGGTATCCTTGGTGCGCCCAAGGGGACGGTCGTGAATGGCACGCCGTCGCCCGATTTCGGCGGCGGCCATCCCGATCCGAATCCGGTCTGGGCTGCCGATCTGATGCAGGCGATGTTTGGCAAGGACTCCCCCGATTTCGGCGCGGCCTCGGACGGGGACGGCGATCGCAACATGATCGTCGGGCGCGGGATCTATGTCACTCCCTCGGACAGTCTGGCCGTTCTGGCGGCAAACGCGCATCTGGCGCCAGCCTACAAGAAGGGGCTTGCCGGGATCGCGCGCTCGATGCCGACCAGCCGCGCTGCCGACCGGGTGGCCGAAAAACTGGGCATCGAATGCCATGAGACCCCGACCGGCTGGAAGTTCTTTGGCAACCTGCTGGATGCGGGTCGGGTGACCATCTGCGGCGAGGAAAGTGCCGGCACAGGTTCCGATCATGTGCGGGAAAAGGACGGGCTGTGGGCGGTGCTCCTGTGGCTGAACATCCTTGCCCGCCGCATCGAACCGGTCGAACAGATCATGTCGGCGCATTGGGCCGAGTTCGGTCGCAACTATTATTCGCGCCACGACTATGAGGCCGTGCCGTCCGAGCGCGCCAATGCCCTGATCCAGCGGTTGCGCG
Source organism: Paracoccus sp. PAR01 (assembly GCF_014851995.1). Classification (NCBI taxonomy): domain Bacteria; kingdom Pseudomonadati; phylum Pseudomonadota; class Alphaproteobacteria; order Rhodobacterales; family Paracoccaceae; genus Paracoccus; species Paracoccus sp. PAR01. The sequence goes on along the minus strand of NZ_JACVAW010000009.1, from coordinate 2,164 downwards.
ATATCTCGGCCGATCTGCCGGGTCAGCAATTCCAGGGCCTGAGCGTCGAACAGGCAGATGATTTCGCCTATCACGATCCGGTCGACGGTTCGGTCTCGGCCAAGCAGGGCATCCGCATCGGCTTCACCGACGGCTCGCGCGTGGTGCTGCGCCTGTCGGGAACTGGTACCGAGGGCGCGACCCTGCGCGTCTACCTGGAGCGTTACGAAGCCGATCCCGCCCGCCATGGGCTGCCGGTCGAGGAGGCGCTGGCCCCGGTCATCGCCGCCGCCGAGGAAATCGCCCTGATCCGCGAATTCACCGGTCGCGCGCAGCCTGACGTCACCACCTGACACACGAAGAAGTTCATCGGCGGTTAACCCCGCCGCTGCTATCCTTGCACCGTCAAAGGGAGGCTGCCGATGAAGCTCAAATGGTCCGAGGTCACGCCTGAACCGGTCTATCTGACCCGCCGGGCACTTATCGCGGCGGGCATGGCCAGCATCGCCGCCCCGGCCTTTGGCCTGACCGGAAAATCCTCGGCGCTGTCCACCGATGAAAAGCCGAACAGCTTCGAAGAGATCACCAATTACAATAACTTCTACGAATTCGGCACCGACAAGACCGATCCGGCGCGCTATTCGGCGACGCTGAAACCCGCGCCTTGGTCGGTCAAGATCGACGGTCTGGTGGATCACCCCGGAAATTATGCGGTCGAGGATCTGGCCCCGGATTCCGCGCTGGAAGAGCGCATCTATCGTCTGCGCTGCGTCGAGGCTTGGTCCATGGTCATTCCCTGGCTGGGTGTGCCGCTGGCCGCGGTCCTGCAAAAGGCCGCTCCGCAAGCTGGGGCGAAATACGTCGCCTTCCAGACGTTGGAAGACCCCAAGCAGATGCCGGGTCAGGCCTATAGCAGCGGTATCGACTGGCCCTATCGCGAGGGCCTGCGTCTGGATGAGGCGATGAACCCACTGACGATTTTGGCGACCGGGCTCTATGGCAAGGTGCTGCCGAACCAGAACGGCGCGCCGATCCGGCTGGTCGTGCCGTGGAAATACGGCTTCAAGTCGATCAAGTCGATTGTCGGGATCACCCTGACCGACAAGCAGCCGCAGACGACGTGGCAGATGCTGCAGGCCAATGAATACGGCTTCTATGCCAATGTGAACCCGCAGGTGGACCATCCGCGCTGGTCGCAAGCCACCGAACGGCGCATCGGGGCCGGATTGCTGGGCGGGCGTCAGGAAACGCTGATGTTCAATGGCTATGGGGATCAGGTCGCGCAGATGTATTCCGGCATGGACCTGGCAAAGAACTACTGATGGCGCAGCGCCTGAACCGCTGGTTGCGACATGTCCCAGTCTGGCTGGTCTGGATCTTGGCGGCGATCCCATTGGCCCTACTGGTCTGGGATACATTTCAGGGCAATCTTGGCGTCGAGCCGGTGCGAGACATCGAGCATCGGCTTGGCCGCACCGCGCTGTATTTCCTGATTGCCACGCTGTCGGTCACACCGCTGCTGCGGCTGACCCGGATCAACCTAGTTCGTTTCCGGCAGGCGCTGGGGTTGATCTGCTTTTCCTATGCCGTCCTGCACCTGGCGGCATGGGTCGTCTTCGACATGGCACTGCTTTGGGCGCAAATGCTCAAGGATGTGGTCAAGCGACCCTACCTGATCTTTGGAATGCTGGCCTTTCTGATGCTGCTGTCTCTGGCGGTAACCTCGAACCGCTTTTCGATCCGCCGGATGCGGGCAGGGTGGAAGCGCCTTCACCGCCTGATCTATCCCGCAGCCATTCTCGCGTCGCTGCATTGGATCTGGGCTCTGAAGCTATGGGAGCGGAAGCCAGCACTGATTCTGGCGGCGATTCTGCTGCTGCTCGGCCTGCGATTCTTCTGGTTTTTGCGTCTGGGGGCGCGTTTCCGCAGCGTGCGACCCGATCCGAAACCGGTGACACCACAGCACGCTGAATAGATTATATAATAAATTCATACACTTGCCAACAATTTCATATTTTTGTGGTTTTTGCTCTTGCGGGTTCTGGCGGTGATCCGTAGATACGCCTTCACCGAGCCGGCAGGGTGCTGGAGCGGTTCGGACGGATGGCCTTGACGGTTGTTTGTCTGGTAAAATCGGGAAGTTTGATGGCTTGTGCGGCGCCTGATGAGAAGATGGCGCGGTTCG
>NZ_JACVAW010000099.1:0-511 GCF_014851995.1 Paracoccus sp. PAR01 | reverse complement strand
GGTCGAGGATCGCCGGGATCTTGTTGTTGGGGTTCAACGACAGGAATTCCGGGGACATCTGGTCATTGGTGTCGAAGCCTACCCGGTGAGGTTCATACGGCAGGCCGATCTCTTCGAGCATGATCGAGACCTTGACGCCGTTGGGAGTCGGCAAGGAGTACAGCTGAATCCACTCCGGGTATTGGGCAGGCCATTTGCGGGTGATGGGGAAGACGGACAAATCGGTCATGGGCAGGATCCACGAAGACAGTGAGAGCGACGATCATAATGGAGATATCGGCTCAACGATCCCTTGGATCCATCAATCTCGCTGATAGAGGAGATCAAAAGAGATCACGACGGTTTCACCACGATCAGGTGTAGGCCTGTCTCAGCGCAGCATGCTGCGGGAGCTGTTTACCCCGGTTATCATGCTCTACACGCTGGCCTATTTCTGCCTGACCAATACCCTGAGCGCCCTCAGCGTCTGGACGCCGCTGATTCTGCGCAGCTTCAACGAGCAGAGCAGTAA
>NZ_JACVAW010000098.1:0-540 GCF_014851995.1 Paracoccus sp. PAR01 | reverse complement strand
TCAGAATGAACGCCTTCTGCGCTTCCGTGAACTTCGATGCCTTCATCGTTTTCAGCTCCTCTCCCAGCCGGGGAAGGTTAGCCGAAAACTCCAGCTTCAAACGGTCCAGTTTTCAGGGGGCAGAGCATTTGAGATTGGTAGTCGGCGGGTGCTCTTGGGGCAAGCGCGCCGGACGTGGAGCCATCATTTGGAGCACCCCATATTGTAAAGTAGATGCTCCTATTTCGAGCTCGCTACACGTCATGCGGGTGACCGCTTCTTGGGGCCGCTGCTATTATGATGCCGCAGTGCCATTTTCCCGCCATACGGGTAGATCGTTCGACAACGAAGGGCTCGACCTCGCTGCATCTGCAACGGCAGCTAGGTCCGCATCGCGGCGATGTCATCAAGGATTTCGCTGCGCAACGGTTGAGCGTAAGCGCTGCCCCCATCCCACCTTCCAGCGCGGTTCTTGATGGGATCATTGGCTTCCATCGAGGTTGGATGATGGAGCTTCTCCATGGAGACTACATTGGAGGTTCTCTCGGTTGGCGGCTCCGG
>NZ_JACVAW010000097.1:0-573 GCF_014851995.1 Paracoccus sp. PAR01 | reverse complement strand
GCAGGCCGTCGCTGGTATTGCCGAAGGGTGCAGCCCAGACATAGGCGGGCGAACCGATCTCGATTCCGCAAAGATTGCGCAATTTCAGCGCGATGCGCCGGGCTTTAGCATGCAGCCGCGCTGGGTCTCGGTAGGCTTCTGGGTCGTCCATGTCTTCGCCGCCCGCGATGATCCGGCCATCACGTGCGCTGCGGAAATACAGGTAGGGCTCCGATGCCTCCCAAACCAGCGAGCGGTCCAGCCAGTCGGGCCGTGCGATGCGGGGGTGACTGGCCAGCGCCCAGGTCGAGGTGATGCGATGCGCGCGGCTTTCCATCACCGGCAGGAAGTCGTAGCCGGTGCAAAAGACCACCTGCTCTGCGGTCAGCACCCCGCCCTCGCGGGTGGCAAGGGCGGCGCTGTCGCCGGTTTCCGCCAGATCTGTAATTTCCACGGGCGAGGCGATTTCGGCCCCGCGCGCCTGCGCCACACTTAACAGGCCAGCGGTCAATTGCCCCGGATTCGCCGAGGCCGAGGCGCCGGACAGGAGCGCAGCGCTGCGGTCGATGCCGAAGCGCTGCATGAGTTCCGCTT
>NZ_JACVAW010000096.1:0-585 GCF_014851995.1 Paracoccus sp. PAR01 | reverse complement strand
GGGAGTGTCCTGAACTTTGTGTATCTGGGCCGTTCCATGCGGTTTCAGATACTCAAGCGTCGAAGCGCTCGCCAAACATTATGGCGAACTGATTGCGGGCCGCAAACCATTCCCGGACGTTTCGGCCGTCTTTCTCGAAGTTGCGGATGGCCAGGTAGATCAGCTTTGTCGCCGCCTCGTCTGTCGGGAATGACCCACGGGTCTTGATCGACTTGCGGATGACCCGGTTCAAGCTCTCAATGGCATTGGTCGTGTAGATGATCTTGCGGATCGCCGGATCGAAGCCAAAGAACGGGATCACCTCCTGCCATGCGCGGCGCCAAGCCGGGGCGATGGAGGCGTATTTCCCGGCCCATTTCTCCTCGAAGCCGTCGAGTTCCACGGCCGCCATGTCGGCAGTCGGGGCCACGTAAATCCGGCGCAGATCGGCGGCCACAGCCTTGCGGTCCTTCTAGGAGCAGAAGTTCAGGCTGTGGCGGACCAGATGCAGTGAGCCAGCGAAGGCGCCATCGGTCCGAGCCCGCTGGCGAACGCAGGTTTGAACCATGGCGTCCGGAAAGGCGGCGGTGATCGCCTCAGGAAAGC
>NZ_JACVAW010000095.1:0-586 GCF_014851995.1 Paracoccus sp. PAR01 | reverse complement strand
TGATGGTGACCCCTGCGGATCGAGACCGCCCAGTCTGCGCACATCCCGCGAACCAGTTCACGCGACCGTTCCGGCTTCAGAGCTTTCGCCGAACAACGTCCTGCAGCACCTGCCGGTCGAGCGTCAGATCCGCCACGATCCGTTTCAACCGCGCGTTCTCGTCCTCAAGCTGCTTGAGCCGGCGCATCTCATCGGGCAGCAGCCCGCCATACTTCTTCTTCCAGGCGAAATAGGTCGACTGGCCGATCCCGACCTTCCGACAAATCTCGGCAACTGATGTGCCTTCCTCGCCCTGCTTCAGAATGAACGCCTTCTGCCCGTCCGTGAACTTCGATGCCTTCATCGTTTTCAGCTCCTGTCCCAGCCGGGGAAGGTTAGCCGAAAACTCCAGCTTCAAACGGTCCAGTTTCGAGGGAGCAGAGCAGATGAGCCACGTCGAGTCATCTCGAAGGGCCGGGCATCGCGTTCGCTATCATCGTCTCTGATCTTCTGTTGAATCAACTCCTTGGCACTCGGGCTGCCGCCTGAAAATGCAATCCGCCCAAGCGGACAGTTGTCGCCCACAGGCGTTCTTCAGTTGAGGGAG
>NZ_JACVAW010000094.1:0-624 GCF_014851995.1 Paracoccus sp. PAR01 | reverse complement strand
TCAGCGCCTGATTGTAGCTATGCCAGTTGGTGGTCTTGTACGTGGTCTTCGCCGGTCTGCTCATGGCCGCCAGCTATCATGCTGGATTCGCGCAGTGAATCCCTAGCCGCATTTGCGCAACAAGGCCATTGCGCCCCGTCCGCGACGCAAGTTTTCGATGCGCCGGAGCTCAGGAATCCGCTTGTCATGCTAATCCTGCTGGCCTGAGCTTCGGGCCGAATGTCCGAATTGCCGGTAGATCGGATGGCCCCTCGCGCCCGCTGCGAACTTCGGGAATCCGCCCGACCTGGGTCGTTAACCCCGTTTCCTGCTGCGCACCGTCTGAACGACTGCTTCCGCGGCCATGCCCTGATTTCCATGCTGCGCCGCAGCGGTCGGCTTACCGCCCTTAGCGACGCGTCTGCTGCGAGCGCGAGGACTGGGTTGTTTTGGCGACAAGTGGTCGGCTTGTCCAAATTATTGCTAGAGCCGGCAACCGCCAGCGACAGAATAAATTAACATAAATCGGATTATGCTATTCTAAGGTCTAACCGCAAAGCTAATGTGTCTCACATTGGCAATTCAGTAATGTCACAGTTCCCCGATTGAAGCATCTGGGCCAAAGTCGGAGAACAGGCGTGGGAT
>NZ_JACVAW010000093.1:0-646 GCF_014851995.1 Paracoccus sp. PAR01 | reverse complement strand
GCGTCAATCCCCACGCATGGCTGACAGCCACGCTCACCGCCATCGTCAAAGGCCACAGACAGAGCAAGATCCAAGACCTGCTCCCGTGGAATTACGCAGTCACCGTGTGATCGGGACACCGCTTACAGATAACTCCGATCGGCTTCTCGGCGAAATCGGCATTGACACGCTCAGCGGAGTGGCCAGGGCTGACCCCCTGATTGGGGGAAGTGGCGCGGATCTGCTAACCAGCGGAATTGGTGCCGATCAGTTCATTTTCCTGTCCTTGTCAGACGATTGTCGGATTCAACCATTTAGAAGCCGATCAAATCAACCTTTCGAAGATCGATGCGATCAGACCACGAGCACGAACGATGCGTTCAGGTTCATAGGTATGCCCAGTTTCATCCGTATAGCCGGAGAGCTACGCAGCGAACAGTTCGGCAGAAGCACCGTCATCATGGTGACACCAACGGCAATGGAAACGCCGGTTTCTCGATAATCTTGCGGGGAGCGCATATTTTGTGGTTATCGGACTTTATCCGTAAGCGTTCGCAGGTCATCACGGTCGTCTTAGCTTGACGGCTTGAAGCTCCATGGCAGCAGGTCGTCGAGGCGGCTTTGCGGATGACCGTTGGCGATGGCGGTGAGCGTGGCCTTAAGGTAG
>NZ_JACVAW010000092.1:0-649 GCF_014851995.1 Paracoccus sp. PAR01 | reverse complement strand
GGAGGTCAAGCTCTGGACCGAATGCCGAATGTGTGAGTAACATGATGGCCACTGCTTAGATCAGGCTGGATACTGGAAGATGCTGTGGCAAGGGACGGCGGCCTTTGCGGGGCCGCCGCTTCAGGTTTCTGCGACAGATTCACCATGGGTCGGCGGGGTGTGGCGGCCCTTTAGCGTATAGCAGTAACCCATGCCTATATCCGGGCACGAAGCAATCCACCATCTGGCGTTGCAACGTAATTGGCCGGAGCCTGGGGGCGACCTATGGCGGTGAAGATGTCTCTGGACTTCGCCAAGATCGGGCAGTCGTGGGGGCTGAAAAATGGTAAGGTTCCAGATCCGTCAGGATTGTGCTGTAGTTCGCTTAGGCCACGCCCCATATTTCACCCCATCGGTTAATAATCCGGCAACCTCGTAAGTAATTAATCGCTAGGTGGCTGGTTAATAGAAGAGCAGGCTTGCATCGCCTTCCCGTTGTTTGCGACGGGTGGATTTTCGGCAAGCGCGGCTGCACGTTCCAGCGCTTCGTCTGCCCATTGGTTCAAGCTCTTGCCCGCCAGTTCGGCAGCCCTAGCAATATTGCAGTGGGTTTCTGGGCGGAGCCTGAACATGACCTTGCCGGAATAGGGCTTTAGCGGTTCCTTGCCGA
>NZ_JACVAW010000091.1:0-670 GCF_014851995.1 Paracoccus sp. PAR01 | reverse complement strand
CGAGGCTTTCGGCGGCGTTCCGGTCCGTCATCTGCATCTGGGTCAGATGATCCTGGGCTATTACCCCAAGGACAAGTTCCCGACGACCGGCTTCGGCCTGTGCATGTGGCTGCAATCCTTGGAACTGCCCGCACAGGTCCATCTGGCCGGATTTTCCTCAAAGCGCAGCGAACGTTGGAAGGTCTTTGACGTCCACGACTGGACATTTGAGCAAGTCCTGCTGCGCCTGCTGTCCCGCGAGGGCAAGTTCCGGATCATCGGCAGTGCGCCGGAAAACCCCTACCTGTCGATCGCCACGCATTTCCCGCAATTCTCGGCCACCGACATCGCGCTGACCGCCGATGAGGTTCTGTCCGAGCGCATGCTGGGCCTCAGCTCGATCGTCGACCGCCTGATGTCGGTGACCAAGGTGCTGCGGTTCTTCGACAACTCCTTCCGCAGGATCCGCCCCAAGACCCGCAAGCAGAAATTCCTGTCCAAGTCGCAGATCGACGCCCCCCCACCGTCACCCTAGTCCAGATCGGTCTGGATCCAGCGCGGCGCGTGGTGAATGTCGATGGTCTGCAGCCGTCCCGGCCCGATATTCACGAACCGATGCGGCACGCCCTTTGGTCCCAGCACCACTTCGCCTGCCCCGGCCTCGATCACCTCATCCCCGACAAAGAACCGC
>NZ_JACVAW010000090.1:0-680 GCF_014851995.1 Paracoccus sp. PAR01 | reverse complement strand
CACGCGCGACGCAGGTTGAACCGTCCTCGAATGCACTGCCGACATGACCGGGATAGACTGTCGGCTGTCCTTCATGGATAGCGCGTCGGGCCAAAGGATCTGCACTCCCCCGGGTCGCGGTCAAACTGGCCGCCATCACGGCGCTTATTGTCGATGGATGCGTCTGTTGCGGCCGGTCCAGCTTTGATTGTGACGCCGCATGACCCAGGGACCGATCTGCACATTGAGGAAATCGCTGCGATCATAGCCGTGCAGTTCCCAGTCGATCATCACCTCCTCTGGCGAGCGGCGGGTCCGGTAGGTCAGCCGGTCGTCAATCCAGACGGCCGTTTCGGCCTCGGCAGGGGTCAAGATCGCAGTTTCGATGCCTCGGCGTACGGCCGGGTTCAGGTCAAAGCCCGAGCCGAAGGTGATCGAAATGCGCAAGCTCGCTCTCGCGGCTCGGGGAATGAACTGGTTCAATCAAATACCTCTCGTCGTAAAGATGACATCGGGCTGTTCCGAAGGTTTTTCCCTCCCGGATTAACTGGTCAAGCCCCGGGAAGTTTCAAATTTGCCATATCGGTCTTTCGATATTTGCTGCGCCTCCAAGCCAGCCTTGCCCCTGACCGCACGTGAATAATCGCGCCTGCGCGATTCCCTGGGACCACCGGGACCGGATCTGTTACCGCGCTGATGAT
>NZ_JACVAW010000008.1:0-191650 GCF_014851995.1 Paracoccus sp. PAR01 | reverse complement strand
TGTCCACCCCATAGTCCCTGAGAAACTCCACCGTAGTCGCCATCGCGAAACTCCCGCCCAATCTCCATCAGGCGCGAAATCTCAGGTCACGTGAAAATGCGGAAGGTGGGGCACAGGCGCCGCTTACTCTCCCCCGCGTGGATGAGTTCATGCAGCGCGCTGCTGGCGAAGTCCTGAGTGACGCGGTCAGAGCCAAGATCCTGCGCGGTGCTGGTGAGGCCGCCGGCCTGGAGCGGCTCGACCATTACCAATTTCTGGATGCCCGGCGGATCTATCTGCAAGGCCGTGCCGCAGCCTATCTCGGGGCCAGCAAGCGCACCGAGCCGGATTTCGCGGATGCGCTCGATCTTGCCGAGCATCTGACTGGTAAGACGAACCTGTACCGCCAGTCGCCGCAACCAATGCTCCGCCCCCTGCCATCCCCAACCCCGAGCCAGCCTATGATCCGACGATCACTGCAATCGCCGACCGCCTGACGGGCCGCAAGGAAACGCTGGCTGGCCACCGACAAGACCACCTACCAGATCCGCAATACCGCCAGCCTGTTTGTCGAGGCCACCGGCATCAGCGATATCCAGCACCTGAAACAGTCCGATCGAGGCCATCTGCCGAACTCCACTATTGCTAACGCAGCCGGCAATCGATGCGCAGCCATGGGTGTTCTGAGCCGCAGGCTGGGGGCAGGACTTCGCTTGGATTTCTGGCGTCGAGGCTCGTGGATCTGTGGCGATGTCCGGCTTCAGGTTGGCATGTTTTAGCATCGACCCACTACTTAGGCTGCGAGCGGGTAGTGCCCCGTGGTCCAGCCCGAGGGGGCACTCCAAACTCCGGGTCATTTCTGGGTGGAAATTAACATCTACGGGTGTCTCGCGGCTTTTTGTCGTTATTTTTCCTTTTCCCGTACAGAGCCCGAACTCGGCAGGATGTCAGGGCAAGGCGTTGGCCAACTGGCGTCCATTGACCAACCAAAAGATCATGTAGGCTGAGGACTATACCGAATTCCTGTTCTTCGCGCCTCTGCGCTGCCTGACGTCCCCGCCGGAGCGGCGCTATTCCGGGGCCTTGGTCCGTCCTCCGTGGACCTTTTCGCGCAAAGTCTGGATCAGCATGAAGAAGATCGGCACGAAGATCGTCCCGGCCACCGCCGACATGATCGTGCCGCCAAACACTGCCAGCCCCAGCGACACCCGGCTGGCCGCGCCCGCGCCGGTCGCGATGACCAGCGGGAACACCCCAGCGATAAAGGCAAGGCTGGTCATCATCACTGGACGGAAGCGCAACCGGGCGGCGGTGATCGTGGCCTCATACAGGTCCATGCCCTCGACTTCACGCAGTGACTTGCCGAACTCGACGATCAGGATGGCAGTCTTGGCGGCAAGCCCGATCAGAAGCAGCAAGCCGATCTGGCCGTAAAGGCTGAGCGGTTGCCCGGCGAGGCCCGTGCCCAGCAGCGCCCCCACCAGCGCAATTGGCACCGACAGGATGATCGCGAAAGGGGTCAGGAAGGATTCGTAAAGCGCGGCCAGGAACAGGAAGGTAAAGACCAGCGACAGCCCCAGCGCAATCGGTACGGCATTGCCGGATTTGCGTTCCTCAAAGCTGGAATCGGTCCATTCCGAGCGGAAGCCGGGCAAAGCATTGGCCGCCTCGACCTGCTCCATCGCGTCCATGGCATTGCCAGAGCTGAACCCGCCGGGACCGTTGGCGATGCCGGTGATCGTCGCGGAATTGTAGGTGTTGTAGCGGTAAAGCACATCCGCGCCTCGGCTGGGCTTGACCGTCACCAGCGTGCTCAGCGGCACAAGTTCCCCGCCATGATTGCGCACATAAAGGTCGTTCAGGTCGCTTTCGTTCTGGCGGAACTCGGCATCGGCCTGAACCATGACGCGGTAGGTTTCGCCAAACAGGTTGAAGTCGTTGACATAGGCCCCGCCCAGCTCGGTCTGCAGCGTCATGAAGATGTCGCTGATCGCCACGCCCAGCGTCTTGGCGCGGAGGCGGTCGACGACGATTTCAAGTTGCGGCGCGCCCGCGTTGAAGGTGCTGAAGGCGCGGGCAATCTCGGGGCGCGCGTTGGCGGCGGCGATCAGGGTTTGCAGAGCCTGTGCCAGCTCATCCGGCGTGCGGCCTTGGGTGTCCTCAAGGACGTAGGAGAAGCCGGCGACTGTCCCAAGACCGGGAATGGCCGGAGCGCCAAAGACCGTTACCACCGCCTCGGGGATCTGGGCGAACTGGGCCTGATACTTGCGCTGCAAGGCGGCCTGTGACTGCTCGGCAGATTTGCGTTCCTCCCACGGTTTCAGCTTGGCGATGATCATGCCGGTATTCGATTGCAACGCGGTGTTCAGGATCGAATAGCCGTTGACCGACAGGACGTTCTCGACCGACTCGTCGGCCTTCAACGCATCGCCGATCTTGTCCATCACCAGCTCGGTCCGACCCAGCGCGGCGGCCTGCGGCAATTGTACGTCGACAATGAAAAAGCCCTTGTCCTCATCGGGAATGAAGCTGGTGGGGGTATGGGTGAACAGGAAAAACAGCGCAGCGAACATGCCCACGATCAGCGCGACGCTGATCAGCAGGTGATGCGCCAGCCAGCCGACGATGGCGACATAGGCATTCGTCACCTTGTCGAAGAAGCGGTTGAAGGCGCGGATGACGAAATTCGGCTCTCCGCCGGATTTCATCAGGGTCGCGGCCAGCGCCGGGCTAAGCGTCATGGCATTGATCATCGAGATCAGCACCGAGACCACCAGCGTCGTCCCGAAGTTCGCAAACATCCGCCCGGTGATGCCGGGCAGCAGCGTGGCCGGGCCAAAGACCGCCGCCAGCACTAATGATGTGGCGACGATCGGCCCCGCGACCTCTTGCATGGCCTTTTTCGTCGCCTCGCGCGGGGATAGCCCGTCGTGATGCATCAGCCGCTCGACGTTCTCGACCACGATGATCGCATCGTCCACGACCACCCCGATGGCAAGGATCAGCGCGAACAGCGTCACCGTATTGATGGTCAGGCCAAGCGCGTAAAGCACCGCCAGCGTGCCGATGATCGACACCGGCACGGCAATCGCCGGGATCAGCGTCGCCCGCACGCTGCCAAGGAAGATATAGGTCACGACGATCACCAGCAGCACGGTGAAGATCAGCGTGATCGCGGTTTCCTCAAGCGAGGCGGCGATGAAAAGCGTCGTGTCATGGCCGACGGCATATTCGATGCCTTCTGGGAAATCGGCGGATAGTTCGTCCATCTTGGCGCGGACCGCCTTGGCGACATCAAGCGAGTTGGCGTCGGACAGCTTGTAGATCGCCATCAGCACGCCCGGCGCGTTGTTGAACTCGCCGTAGCCTTTGTAGACCTCGACCCCCAGCTCGATGCGGGCCACATCGGAAAGCCGCAGGACCGAACCCCCAGCATCGGCGCGCAGCACGATATTGCCGAATTCCTCCTCATTCTTCAGTCGGCCCTGCGCGGTCAGGACATACTGGAACTCAGTCGTGGCGGGGCTGGGCGCGGCGCCAAGCTGCCCGACCGCGGCCTGAATGTTCTGGTCCCGGATGGCGGCGACGACCTCATTGACGGTGATGCCCTGATTGGCCAGCTTCACCGGATCGAGCCACGCCCGCATGCCGTAATCCAGCGCGCCGATGATGCTGGCCTCTGACACGCCGGGCAGGCGACCCAGCTCGGCCTCGATGTTCAGACTGGCATAGTTCGACAGGAACACGCGGTCGAAGCGGTCGTCCGGGGATAGCAGGTTGACGACCATCAGCATGTCGGGGTTGCGCTTGCGCACGCTGACGCCGCGACGGCGGACTTCCTCGGGCAATTGCGCCTCGGCCAGCTTGACGCGGTTCTGCACATCGACCTGCGCCAGATCGGCATCCGTGCCGATCTCAAAGGTGATGGTCAGGGTATAGCTGCCGTCGCTGGCTGATTTCGAGGACATGTAGACCATGCCCTCGGTCCCGTTGACCTGCGATTCGATGGGTGAGGCGATGGAATCGCGCACCGTATCGGCACTGGCGCCAGGGAAGTTAGCGCGCACCACGACCTTGGGGGCCGCAATGTCGGGATATTGGTCGATCGGCATGACAACCAAGGTCAGCAACCCCATCAGGGTGATGACGATCGAGATGACAAAGGCAAATCGTGGCCGGCGGATGAAAAACTGCGGTCCCATATCGGTTCAATCCCCGTGCGGCCAGGTCATTTCTTGAATGGTTCGGTCTTGACGCTGACGCCCTCGCGGACTTTTTGCAGCCCCTCGACGATGACGGTCGCGCCTTCCTCCAGCCCGTCGATGACGGTCCAGTCAGCGCCGTCACGGATGCCGACCTGAATGTTCTTGCGCAGGACCTTGCCCTCGGCATCCACGGTCATCACGTAATGGCCCTGCTGATCCTGCCCGACGGCGCGCTGCGGCACGGTCACGGCGTTGACGGCTTGCGCGGCATTGCCCCGGATGGTGACATTCATGCCGGGCAGTAGCACCCCGTCAGGGTTTGCGAATTCGGCGCGGGCCGCGATCGAGCCCCGAGTGGCCGCCGCCTGAAAATCCCAACTGACGAACTTGCCGGTATGAGGATATTCCTGCCCGCTGGGCAGGACCAGGGTCAGCACCAGCTTGGGGATTTCGACCTGCGCGGCACGCATGTCATCGCGGCGCTGGATGAAGATGTCGTAATTCTGCTGGCTGATAAAACCCAACGCGTAAATCGGATCGAGCGCGACCATTTCCGCCAAAGGCAGTGGTTGTGTCGGGTTGTTGGGCATCACGATATCGCCCACGCTGGCATAGGCGGCGCTGATCCGCCCCTCGAACGGAGCATAGATCCTGGTGTCGGCCACGACCTTGTCGGCACGCTCGACTGCGGCCTGCGCTGAAGCGACCTGGGCCTTGGCGGCATCCAGTTGCGCGGTGGCCAGATCCAGCTCCGATTTCGCCGCTGACTGTCGGCGAACCAGGGTCTGCTTGCGTTCGAATTCCAACTGCCGCTCGCCCTGCTGGGCGCGGGCCACGGCCAGCGCAGCTTTGGCCTCAGCCAAGGCAAAACGGGCCTCGCGGTCGTCCATTTCAAAGAGCAGGTCGCCTTTTTTCACCACCGCGCCCGGCAGGACATAGCTGGCGACCACCTGCGAGGTGGTGAAGGGCCGGATCGTGGCCTTCTGCTCGGCCTCGATCACCGCGGGATGGGTGAATTCGGGATGGATCTCGCGCATGGCGGTGGTCTGGACAAGGACCGTCTGCGCGGGTGCGGCTTCCTGTGCGCGGGCTGGCGAGAGCACCGGATGGGTGGCGGCAATGGCAAGTACAAAAATCAGGGCAGGAAAGCGACGAGAGGTGGCAAGGGGCATCGGGCATGTCCTTGGTCCGGGGATCTCTGCGCCGACGCTAGCAAAGCCGATATCTTCAAGTAAACGGGCTTAATCTGGTCGTCTTTCAAAAATATACCGACTCCATGGGTATCCGTTACATATATGCTGCTGGGTAGGGGCAAATGTTGGAGCCAGAGGCGGATGCAGCGCAACCTGCTTGCAGTAGCAATTAGGCGGCAGCCTCATCCGCACTGCGCGAAACGACCCGCGATCTCGCGGCGCTTGGCCTGAGCGTCAGCTTCGGAGAGCGCGGCAACAACATCCGCTTGGTTGACCGACCGCTTGGGATTGCGCAAAACTTGCTGCAACCGCATTCGCGCCGCTCTGCGCGAACGGCACCTGAGGGCTCGCGATACCCGTCATTCCCCAGTCCATAATGGTCCGCCTCGGCCATATTGCGGCGACTGCGATGCCGCACCTTTATCAGCCAGCTTACCGTCCGACATGTCGGGCGCGAACCAGCTTGCTCTCCACATGACGCACATGCAGCGAATGGCAGCGAGGTCGGCATCTCGGACCCATGCCATCTGCGGCTGCTTTGGAGTGTCGGAGATTCGTCGATTTATTTGAAATCGGGTTCGTGCGATCAGATGTGCTGTTAATCCGTGCGTCATCCTAACCGCCGACCCATTCGAAGAAGATCAGGGTTTGCTGCATAAGATGTTTATTGGCTGCGAATCCCACCTCCCCAGCCAACTCAGCGTAACAAGTTGATCCGTTGAGGCTTCGTGATTTTTGGGTCAGAAATGGCATCATCAACTTCATCTTCCGTCGCGGCGCGATCTACACTTGGCGTCGCCGGATCCCAGCGCGGATCCCATGCGACGCAAGAAGGTCGAAAAGACCGTCAACGCCGAGCATGATCGGAAACGCCATGCCGACCACTTCAGCCCCGCTATCCGCGGCTATGATGGCTCGCTGCTGTCCTTGATACACCTGCTGTCCAAGATGCGCCCGACCGCGCAAGGCGGCTCGTGCTTCGGCATCGTCCTGAATGGCTCACCCCTCTTCACCGGCGGAGCGGGCTCGGGTTAAAGCGAAATCCGCCGCCATGTGCTAGATTCCGATTTGGTCGAGGCCATCGTCGCCCTGCCGACCGACATATTCTACAACACCGGCAGCGATACCTGTGTCTAGATCCTGATCGACCGCAAACCTGAGGCGCGCAAGGTCCAGCTGATCGACGGATCGGGCTTTTGGTGGAAAATGTGCAAAAGCCTCAGCTCCAAGCGCAAGGAACCTGCCTCCAAAACGGCTTGACCGACTGTCAGGTCAGACGAAACTTCGATCAGCCGAACCAACGGACCCTCTCATCTCGATGCATGTCATTCCATCCCTTCCCCTACGTTCGACACGCGTGCATGAGGCTTGCGGACCTAGCGCGGCTGTCTTTGCTGCAATTGCCTGCTCCGGGACCAAAGGGCGGTTGCTGTGGATTTGCGAAGATCGGAGGATGGAAAGGCTGCTTCCGACCGGGCTGGCAGAGTTTATCGACCCCGATCGGCTCATGGTTGCGGATACCCGGAACCAGACCGATACCCTTGCCGTCGCCGAAGAGGCGCTGAAGGACGGCGCCATCGCTCTTGTCGTGATGGAGATAACTCGCCCGCTGAACCTGCGTGAAGGGCGGCGATTGCAGCTTGCTGCCAAGGCTGGGAACGCGACCGGCCTTTGCCTGATCCCCGAAGGTATGGGCAGCAACGCGGCTGAGACGCGTTGGCGATGCAGCCCGGTTTTCGACCCCGAAGATGGGGGCGACTCGACTTTGATGCAGTGGGAAATTATAAAGAACAAAAAGGGAACTTTGGGAGCGTGGCATGTTCGATGGAATGCAGCGACGCATCGTCTCGATGTGGTTTCCCCGGTTGCCGACGGACCGGGCGCTGCGACTGTGCCCGATTGACGCCCCCTTTGCGCTGAGCCTGCGCCACGGCAATACCGATCGCATTCATGATCTGAACCGACAGGCCGAGACGCAGGGCCTGCATCGTGGCATGACGATTTCCGAAGCTCGCGTCTATTGCTCGGATCTGCGAACAAGGCAGGCCGATCCGGTGGGCGACCGGCGTTTTCTGACAGGCCTGCGGCGTTGGGCATTGCGTTACTGCCCTTGGGTCGGGATAGAGGATACGGATGGGCTGACGCTGGATATCTCGGGTGCCGCGCATCTGTTCGGCGGAGAAGAGGCGCTGTTGGCCGATATGCGCGCGCGTCTGGACCGTGCCGGGATCGAGGTGCGGCTGGGCCTAGCCGATGGACGCGGCGCGGCTTGGGCGCTGTCCCATTTTGGCGAGGGCATCGCAGCCCCCGTTGCAAGCGAGACGGCCTTGAGCAGCTTGCCGGTTGCCGCATTGCAGATCGAGCCAGACACCATCATCGCCTTGCAGCGTTTTGGTCTGAACAGCATCGGCGCACTTGCCGCAGCCGCCCGCGCACCGCTGGGCCGGCGCTTTGGTCCCGGATTGCTGACCCGTCTTGATCAGGCCCTTGGCCGACAGTCCGAATCGATTACCCCCCTGACCGAGCCACCGCACTATGCCGTGCGCCTGACCCTACCCGAACCGATCGGATTGACCGCAGATGTCATGGCGGGGCTGGAGCGGTTGCTGCAGGCCTTATGCGCCAAGCTGAAGGCGCATGAGGCAGGGGCACGGGTCCTGTGCCTGACCTTGCTGCGAGTGGATCAGCACAGCCAGACGGTTCCGCTGCGTTTGGCCGCAGCGATGCGCGATCCTGCCCGGATCTTGCCGCTGTTTGTCCGCGGGATCGAGGATGTCGACTCAGGCTTTGGTATCGACCAACTACGACTTGCGGCGACGGTGGTCGAACCCCTGCCCTTGCAGCAGATCGGGCAGGATATCGCCACGCCCGAACAACTGGATAATCTGATAACCCGCATCGGCACGCGGATCGGGCTGGATAACATCCGGCGCTTCCAGCCTCTGGACAGCCACATCCCCGAGCGCAGTTTCCAGCTGGTTCCGGTGGCGGATTCGCAGCCTCGTAAGGGCTGGTTGACCCAACGCCAGCGCCCTTTGCGGCTGTTCCCGCCAGAACCTGTCACCGCCCGTGGCTCGACCCCGCCCGAACGGTTTCGCTGGCGGCGAATGAGCCTGAGCACCGGTCGCGCCATCGGACCCGAGCGGATCGCGCCGGAATGGTGGGTAGAGGATGACGGCTGGCGATCCGGCATCCGCGATTACTGGCGTGTCGAAACGCATCAGGGAAGGCGATTGTGGATGTATTACACCCCGCAGCGCCCCGCCTGGTTCGTGCAGGGGGAATTTCCATGACCCCGGCCCCGTCCTGTCCCGCGCCCTCCTACGCAACTTCGCCGCAATATGCCGAACTTTGTGTCACCACGAACTTTACCTTCCTGACCGGTGCCTCGCATCCCGAGGAACTGGTCTTGCGCGCGGCCGAACTGGGTCTGAAGGCGATTGCCATTACCGATCGCAACTCGCTTGCCGGTGTCGTCCGGGCTTGGAGCACTCTGCGCGATCTGGCCAAGGAGACCGGGGAAACCCTGCGCGTCCGTTCGAGCACTTGCCATGATCCCAGCTCACGGCAGGAAATCGGGCAGGCGCTGGATCTGCCAGCCCCCACCGATCCAAGGCTGCCCAAGCTGATCGTCGGTGCCCGACTGGTCTTGCAGGACTGCCCGGTCGAGTGGCTGGCCCTGCCGATGGATCGCCCGGCCTATGCGCGTCTGTCGCGGTTGCTGACCCTGGGCAAGCGCCGGGCAGGAAAGGCGGAATGCCACCTGATGCTGGCCGATCTTGAGCAGGGCTGTCAGGGCATGATCCTGATCGCCGTGCCGCCCGCCGATCTGGCGCAGGCCCTGATACCGTTGCAGCGTCTTGGCCGTTGCTATCCCCGGAATGTCTTTCTGGGGGCAGCGCCGCGCTATGATGGCTCGGATCAGGCATGGTTCGATGCCTGTGCGCGGATGGCGCTTGCCGCATCGACGCCAATGGTGGCCGTGGGCGATGTGCTGATGCACCGGGCGTCCCGTCGGCCGCTGGCCGATGTGCTGACCTGCATGCGCAACCACATCACCATCGACCAGATCGGGACTCGCGCCCTGCTGAACGCCGAACGCCGCCTGAAACCCCCGGCCGAGATGGCCCGGCTTTACCACCGATACCCTGCCGCCATCCACCGCACGCTGGAAATCGCCACGCGATGCAGCTTTGATCTGATCCAGCTAGGTTATGATTATCCTGATGAAACGGCGAATGGTGAGGCGCCGCAGCCAAGGCTTGAACGGCTGGTTCAGGAAGGCCTGCTGCGCCGCTGTCAGGGAAACGTGCCCGAACGGTTCCGCAAGCTGGCCGAAAAGGAACTGACGCTGGTGGGAGAGGTGAAATACGCCCCCTACTTCCTGACGGTCCATGACATCGTGACCTATGCGCGATCGCAAGGCATTCTGTGTCAGGGACGTGGCTCGGCGGCGAACTCGATCATCTGCTGGGCGCTTGGCATCACCGATGTCAGCCCCGACACGATCCAGATGGTTTTCGAACGCTTCATCTCGCGCCATCGGGGTGAGCCGCCCGACATCGACGTGGATTTCGAACATGAGCGCCGCGAAGAAGTGATCCAGTGGATCTACGGCAAATACACGCGGGACCGGGCGGGGCTTTGTGCCACCGTGATCCATTTCCGCTCGCGCGCCGCGATCCGTGAGGTCGGCAAGGTCATGGGCTTGTCTCAGGATGTGACGGCCAACCTTTCGGGGCTGGTCTGGGGCATCTCGAACAAGGGTGCCGATCCTGATCAGATCCGCGCGCTGGGTCTGAATCCCGACGATCGCCGACTGGCCCAGACGATTTCCCTGATCCGCGACATGATCGGGTTTCCGCGACACCTAAGCCAGCATGTCGGCGGCTTCGTCATCACCCGGGGGCGGTTGGACGAACTCTGCCCGATCGAGAATGCCGCGATGGAGGACCGCACCTGCATCGAATGGGACAAGGACGATATCGACGCGCTGAACATCCTCAAGGTCGATGTGCTCAGCTTGGGAATGCTGACCTGCATCCGCAAGGCGTTCGATCTGCTGCGCGATCACGAGGGGATATCGCACAGTCTGGCCACCGTTCCGCCGGAGGACAGCCCGACCTATGACATGCTGTGCCGCGCCGATGCCATCGGCGTCTTTCAGGTCGAAAGCCGGGCACAGATGAATTTCCTGCCGCGAATGCAGCCCAGGACATTCTACGACCTGGTGATCGAGGTCGCCATCGTGCGTCCGGGTCCGATTCAGGGGGGCATGGTCCAACCCTATATCAGGCGGCGTCAGGGAATCGAACCGGTCAGCTACCCCTCGCCCGAAATGGAGGAGGTGCTGCACAAGACGCTTGGCGTTCCGCTGTTTCAGGAACAGGCCATGCGGATCGCCGTGGTCGCCGCAGGGTTTTCCCCCGAGGATGCCGACCGGTTGCGGCGTTCTTTGGCCTCGTTTCGCAATTTGGGCACGGTTCACAAGTTCGAACGGCAGTTCATCGATGGCATGATCAAGAACGGGTACGATCCTGACTTCGCAACGCGCTGCTGTGCGCAGGTCAGGGGGTTTGCCGATTACGGTTTCCCAGAAAGCCACGCAGCTGCCTTTGCCCTGCTGACCTACGTGTCGTCATGGCTGAAATGCCATCATCCGGCAATTTTCGCCTGTGCCTTGCTCAACAGCCAGCCCATGGGGTTTTACGCACCCGCCCAGATCGTGCGCGACGCCCGCGAGCACGATATCGAGGTCCGCCCCATCTGCGTCAATCACAGCGATTGGGACAATACGCTGGAACGCCGCGCGGACGGGCAACTGGCGCTGCGGCTGGGTTTACGGCAGATCAAGGGCTTTCGCGAGGCTGATGCCGTCCGGATCTCGGCCATGCGCGGCAATGGCTATCCCGACCCGGAAAGCCTGTGGCTGCGCACCGGCCTTGTACCCGCGGCGCTGAAGCATCTGGCCGAAGCCGATGCCTTTGCCGGCATGGGCCTGCCCCGGCGCGATGCCCTATGGGCGGTGCAGGCCATTCGCGCGCCCGCGCCGCTACCGCTGTTTGACGACCCGATCGATGGGGAAGGACTGAACGAACCACAGGTTACGTTGCCGGTCATGCATCTGGGCGAAGAGGTGGTCGAGGATTACGTCGCGACCCGCCTGACGCTGCGCGCCCACCCGATGGAGCTTCTGCGCGCCTCGATTCCCGGCCTGACACCGCATGCAGAGCTGACCTCGGCGGTGGGCCGGATATCGGTCTGTGGTCTGGTCATCACCCGTCAACGTCCGGGCACCGCTTCCGGAGTGGTTTTTCTGACGCTTGAGGATGAAACCGGCGTGTCCAATGTCGTCGTCTGGAATCGGGTCTTTGAGCGCTACCGTCGGGCCGTGATGGGCGCGCGTCTGCTTCGCGTTTCTGGCCGGGTCGAGCGTCAGGGTGCTGTCACTCACCTGATTGCAGAGCGGTTCGAGGATCTGTCCCATCGTCTTGCAGATCTGGGCCACCCGCTGGACCACATGGTCGGCATCACCACGCCACAGGCGGATGACACCCCTCGCCCGGCGCGGCACCGATCTCATGCGCGGCACCCGCGGGAACAGGCCAAGCGCTTGTTCCCAAGCCGCGATTTCCATTGATTAGTTTTGTGCTCCCGTCCCTCACAGGTCGGTCAGCAACAACATTAACCCGCTGGATGGGTTTCAGCAGCCTGCACCGCCAGCTCAGCCATCCGAAGGATCGCATCGCGGCTTTCAGCCACCGCAATGAACCGCCCGTTGTGACAGAATTTGGCACCCTTGACACCGGATGCGGCCTCCAACGCCTCATCGGTCAGGCCAGCCCAGGCTTCGGGCAGGTCGGCGCGCAGCGCGAAGCCGTCTTCGTCGCGGCGGATGCCGGTCAGGGTCCAGTCGCTCTCACGCGGATGAATCACGAAAAGCAGTTGGTCGGCCCCGGCTTTGACCACGGCCGATCGGAAGGGCATGCCCATGGGAAGCTCAAGGATGCGGCCCTCGCCTGCGGCGGCGATGGCGGCCTGAACCATGCTTTCGGCGCGGCGTTTGGCAGCCTTGCGGGCGATCGATGCCTCGACAAAGGCGCGGGCGACGATCAGCGCCCGGTCAAAGGCGCGGTCATCGGCATCAGGCGTGCGGTCATCGAAAACCGGCTTCAGGCTTTCCAGCAGCATCGGCAGGGTCAGGTCGGCCAGTAGCGGACCTGCCGCCGAGGGGCTGAGCGCGCCATTATCCATCAGGTCCACAGGCAGCACAAAGTCACGCTCGAATGAGGCGTGAATCGCGTCGATATCGACGTTCGGCACTTCCATCGCGCGCAGATAGTCGCGACCGAAATGGTGCCAGATCAGACCAAACGAGGAATAGGGCTGACCGTCCTCGCGCAACGGCGCGTCTTTCTGGTGGTGGTCAAAGATCTGCCGCGCGGCGTCGTAATTGCGGCCAACGTCATAAATCACCCGATCCGCAGCCGGAGTGATCCATTCGGCATCGCGGCTGCGGATCAGCCGGGCCTGCGGATGCAGCCGGGTCAGAATGACCGAGGACAGAAGCTCATCGGCATGGAAGCCGCCGGAATGGGTGACAAGGAATTCGATGGCCATCTTGGCACTCTCCGGAAAACAACATGACCGCCCAACGGGGCGGTCACGGGATATCAGAAATTTACGGAACCTTTGCTGCGCACCGGATTTGGAAGCAACTGTGGTCCGATTGACGGATCAGTGCGTCCAGGGGGCGCGGCGGTCGGTGGCGAAGTTTTCGCCGTAGCCGCGGGGACGGACGTTCTGGGCGCGGGCTTGCGGCTCGATCACCTCGAAATCCAGACCCTTCTCGCGGGCGTAATCCTCGGCCTGCTCGCGGGTCTCGAAGCGCAGGCGGACCTGGCTTTGGGTGTCGTCGCTGCTGGTCCAGCCCATCAGCGGGTCGATCTCGCGCGAATCCGCGGCCGGGAAGTCCAGAACCCAGTTCTTGGTGCGGGCCGTGCCCGACTGCATGGCGTTACGTGCAGGCTTGTAGATGCGGACGCGCATTGGCGGAAACCTCAGTTCTTGCTTGCCCGTCTTATCCAACAAGAGACAGCCGGGATCAAGATCTGCGGCCCATCCTTGGGATTAATGCCAAGAAGTCTTGCATCTGGGACAAAGCATGCCAGATTCCCACCGGAACAAAGGGTGAAACGATGGGCCATAACAACACCAACGCTCCGGTGACGCGCTTCCCCGAGGTCTCGCGCCCTAAGCTGGAGGGCGGCAAGCGCTTCGTCATGAAGTCGGAATTCCAGCCGGCGGGCGATCAGCCCACGGCAATCGCCGAACTGTCGCAGGGCGTGACGGCGGGTGAGCGCGATCAGGTGCTGCTGGGCGCAACCGGTACCGGCAAGACCTATACCATGGCCAAGGTGATCGAGGCGACGCAGCGCCCGGCCATCATCCTTGCCCCGAACAAGACCTTGGCAGCCCAGCTTTACGGCGAGTTCAAGGGCTTCTTCCCCGACAACGCGGTCGAATATTTCGTCAGCTATTACGACTACTACCAGCCCGAGGCCTATGTCGCGCGCAGCGATACCTATATCGAGAAGGAATCCCAGATCAACGAGGCCATCGACCGGATGCGCCACTCGGCCACCCGGGCGCTTCTGGAACGTGATGATGTGATTATCGTGGCCTCGGTTTCCTGCATCTACGGCATCGGCTCGGTCGAGACCTATTCGGCGATGACGCAGGACATGATCGTGGGCCAGCTTTACGATCAGCGCGAGTTTCTGGCCGAGCTGGTCGCCCAGCAATATCGCCGCCTTGACGCCGCTTTCCAGCGCGGCGGCTTCCGGGTGCGCGGCGATCTGGTCGAGGTCTGGCCCGCCCACCTCGAAGACCGGGCATGGCGTTTCGATTTCTTCGGCAATGAGCTTGAGGCGATCACCGAATTCGACCCGCTGACCGGGCAGAAGACCGACAGTTTCAAGCAGATCCGCATCTATGCGAACAGCCACTATGTGACGCCGCGTCCGACGATGCAGCAGGCCACCAAGGGCATCAAGGCCGAGCTTCTGGGCCGCTTGAAACAGTTCACCGATGAGGGGAAACTGCTGGAAGCCCAGCGGCTGGAACAGCGCACCAATTTCGACCTCGAGATGCTGGAAGCGACCGGCGTCTGCAACGGGATCGAGAACTATTCCCGCTATCTGACCGGGCGCGCACCGGGCGAGCCGCCGCCCACGCTTTTCGAGTTTATCCCGGATAATGCTATTGTTTTCGCGGATGAATCCCACGTTTCCGTTCCGCAGATCGGTGGCATGTATCGGGGCGACTTCCGGCGCAAATTCACGCTTGCGGAACATGGCTTCCGCCTGCCCTCGTGCATGGACAACCGCCCGCTGAAATTCGAGGAATGGGACGCGATGCGCCCGCAATCGGTCTTTGTCAGCGCCACCCCCGCCCAATGGGAGATGGACCAGACCGGCGGCGTCTTCACCGAACAGGTCATCCGCCCGACGGGGCTGATCGACCCCCCGATCGAGATCCGCCCGGTCGAGATGCAAGTGGACGATCTGCTCGATGAGGTGCGCAAGGTTGCTGCCGCCGGTTACCGCACCTTGGTCACCACGCTGACCAAGCGCATGGCCGAGGATCTGACCGAATATCTGCATGAACAAGGTATCCGCATCCGCTACATGCACAGCGACATCGACACCATTGAGCGGATCGAGATCCTGCGCGACCTGCGACTGGGCGCCTTCGACGTGCTGGTTGGCATCAACTTATTGCGCGAAGGCCTTGATATTCCTGAATGTGGTTTAGTTGCCATTCTGGACGCCGACAAGGAGGGCTTCCTGCGTTCGGAAACTTCACTGATCCAGACCATTGGCCGCGCGGCGCGCAATGCCGAGGGTCGCGTCATCATGTATGCCGACCGGATCACCGGCAGCATGGAACGCGCCATGGCTGAAACCGAACGCCGCCGCGTCAAGCAGGTCGCCTATAACGAAGAACATGGCATCACCCCCCAGACCGTGCGCAAGAATGTCGAGGACGTGCTGGCCGGTCTGTGGCAAGGCGACACCGACCAGTCCCGCGTCACCGCCAAGGTCGACACGCCGATGGTCGGCCCGAACCTTGCCGCGCATCTGGACGGGCTGCGCGCGCAGATGCGCAAAGCCGCCGAGAATCTGGAATTCGAGGAAGCCGCGCGGCTGCGCGACGAGGTGAAGCGGCTCGAAGCCGTCGAGCTGGCCGTTGCGGACGACCCCCTTGCCCGTCAATCCGCCATTGAGGAGGCGGCCGAGGAAGCGGTCAAGGCCTCGGGTCGTTCGACGGCGGGCCGTGCGGGCCAGCGCGGCGGCAACAAGCGCTCAAAACGCTCGCGCTAGCCGCAGCTGACACGGACCAGCTTGCCGGTCTTGTCATGTTCGAAATTCAGCCGCTTCATGTTGTAATCCATGGTCAGCGGGTCGCCGGTGGTGAATTTGCGGAAAGGCGTGTTCGCCGGAACCGTGATCACCGGTGCGGTCTGACCGATCAGATGCACGAAATTGTTGGCGCCGCAGCTGTCATCCTCGAGCCGCGGCGGCGGGGCGGCTTCGGTTTCCTTAATTTCTGGCACGCAGGCCGCAAGCAAAAGCGGAAGGACGATGACGGCACGAAATGCGGGCTGCATGGACATTTCCTCTTTGACGGGACCGTGGCGGAACGTGGCATCGGGACAAAAGTTTCCGACACTTCAAGGCTGCTGCTGAAAGCGGCGGAAAATCGCGTGAAATCAGGCCATCCAGGTCAGGATTTCGTCGGTCAGAGCCTCGATTTCGGATTTCGCGGTCGGATTGCGCGAGCCATCCGGCGCGCCAAGACCAATGCCCAGCGTCTCGGCATAGGCGACGCGGTTGGCAACCTGCGCGGCGGCAACCTCGGCCCCCAGTTCGGTGGCCTTGCTGGCGATGTCGGCTGCCAGTCGCGTGTTCGGGCGGGTGCGGTTCAGGACGATCAGCGTCTCGCATTTCTCGCGCCGGGCAAGGTCCAGCACGCCCTCGGTCGCCCACAGGTCCACCTGGCTCGCGGCGACGGGGACCACGACCAGATTGGCCACGCGCAGCGCCGGGCGCAGGTCGCTGTCGATCTTGGGCGGCGTGTCGATAATGACGAAATCGAAGCGCTTCTTCAGCTTTTCCGATTCGTAGCTGGCCCCCCAGGCCGAGGAGGTGCTGAATTCCAGCAACTCATCCTCGCCCACCCGGTCCAGCCGCTCAAGGAACCAGCGGCCCATGCTGCCCTGTGGATCGGTATCCAGCAGGGCGACACTATGCCCCCGTGCGCGCAGCGAGACAGCAAGGTTCACCGCGATCGTGGTTTTACCCGATCCGCCCTTTTGCTGTGCAACGGTGATGATGCGCCCCGTCATGATCCGCCCCCTCGTCCCAGCCGGTTTGGCCCAGACTAGGGGCAGTATCGCTGCAATGCACGACTAATTCGCAGTTGCAGCATCGCTGCTGCCGCGAACCTGCCAGGTTTCGATAACCTCGTACATGACCGGCTCAAAATGGCGGCACATGGCATTGATGCTGCGGTTGCGCTCGCGCATCTCGGCGCTGCGCAGCATGGCCTGATAATCGCGCCGGTCGCGCCACTGCGAATAGGTCGCGATCCGGGTCTGGGCATCGTTCAGATGGACCGCCCCCGAGACATATCCCGGCTGGCGGCTGATCACCTCGTCATAGGCGGCGTTCAGGGCATCGATCACGTCATGCGCTGTTCCGGGTGTCACCTCAAAGGTGCAGATCACCGTCTGTCCGGGGAAATCCTTGGCGATCTTCGTCATGGCTGGGCCTCCTCACCTCGCTCACATCCAGCTTACGCCGAATTGGCCCCGGTTGAAGGTCTTTTGCATCGGGCGCATGGTGCGGCCCAGACTTAGGAGACAGCCATATGATTCCGGTATTTGACGGGCATAATGATTTTCTGCAACGCATGGTCGATGCCGGCGCGGGCCGCGACCGCCTGTGGAGCAAGGGCGACGGCACCGGCCATCTGGACCTGCCGCGCATGCAGGCGGGCGGTGTCGCGGGCGGGTTCTTTGCCATCTGGACCCCCTCGCCCGATTCCGAGGACGACGCCGCGGCAGCGGTGATGAAGGCGAACCCGCCCTTCGCCCTGCCCCTGCCCGATGAGGTCTCGAACGCCGATTCCCTGCCCCGCGCGCTGGCTCAGGCCGGTCAGCTGATGGCGATGGAGCGCACGGGCACGCTCAAGATCTGCCGCAGCGCCGCCGATATCCGCGCCGCCATGGCCGAGGGCAAGATCGCCGCGATCCTGCATATCGAAGGGGCCGAGCCGATCGCCGACATGGACGCGCTGCATCTGTGGCACGCGATGGGCCTGCGCTCGCTGGGGCCGGTCTGGTCGCGGCCGACGCGCTATGCGCATGGCGTGCCCTTTGCCTTCCCCGGCTCGCCCGATACCGGCGCCGGCCTGACCGATGCCGGCAAGCAACTGGTGCGCGAATGCAACTCGCTGCGGATCATGCTGGACCTGTCGCATCTGAATGAGAAGGGTTTTGACGATATTTCGGCGCTTTCCGACGCACCGCTGGTTGCCAGCCATAGCTGCGCCCATGCCGTCGCGCCCAGCACCCGCAACCTGACCGACCGCCAGTTGCAGGTAATCGCGGACAGCAAGGGGCTGGTCGGGCTGAACTACGCGGTTGGCTTCCTGCATCCGCAGGGCCTGCGCGATCCGATTCATGGCTTCGACATCGTACTGCGCCATCTGGACCACCTGCTGAGCTTCCTTGGCGAAGACGGCGTGGCGCTGGGGTCGGATTTCGACGGCGCGCAGATGCCCGAGGACCTGTCCGATGCCTCAAAGCAGCAGAACCTGATCCAGGCGATGCTGGATCACGGCTATGGTCAGGAACTGGTCGAAAAGATCGCGTATCGCAACTGGATCGGCGTGCTGGAACGGACCTGGGGGCACTGAAGCCCCCAAATCCGGTCAGAGAGCGGGTTCAACCACCAGAGGTTCCGCCCCCAGCGCCGCGGCCAGCGAATTGAAACGCGCCAAGGCCACCTCACCCATCAGCGCCTGTCCGGTATCGGTCAGGCGCAACTCCAAGGCCTTTTTCTTGGCCGAATATTTCAGCTTGCCCGCCTCGGCCGGGTCCTTGATCGAGAACATCGCGCCGAAACGCATGGCCTTGCCCAGCACCTCGGCATTGCGGATCTGGGCGTCGTCAAGCAGGCCGAAAAGCGGCGCCATCGCGGCATTCGCCCGGCTGTTGCGGTAGCGGTGCAGCAGCGCAAGGCCAAGGAAAACCCGTTCGGAATGCGACAGCGCCGCCATATTGGCGCGGGTCACATTGTCGAAACAGGCATCGGCGCGGTAATCAGGATGCGTGCGCCATGTCGTGTCATGCAGCAGGCAGGCGGCCCGGATCAGACGGTCCAGCGCAGGATCGGCGTCCTTGAAGATCGGATCAAGGAATTGGTACAGCCGCTTGCCAAAGCCCGGCACGCGGGCCATCTGCCGTTCGGCAAAGCGCGCCGCCTCGATCAGCGGATCACGCGAGCGCAGGCTTTCCGGCATCTGTTCGTAAAGCAGCCCCTCGCGGATGCCATAGGAGGACACGGCCAGCGATTGCGGGGCAAAGATCTGCACCAGCTCGCGCAGCACCTGGCTGGCCAGTGGCACCAACTCCATCCGGCTTGAGGAAATCCCCAGCTTGCCGCGCAGATCGCCAAGGTTCTGCTTGCCGATCCAGTCCACGGTATCCAGCACGCCCTGCGGGGTCATGCGGTATTCGTGCAGCACGGTCATCGGGTATTTCGCCCGCTCCATGTCCAGCCGCGCGATCGCCCGCCACGAGCCGCCGACCAGATAGATCTGATCATGGCCCGTGCCCATTTTCTCAGCCGCGTCCTGAATGATCTTGCGGATATGGTCGCGCAGCCCCGACGGGCCGCCCTTGATCTGTTGCAGCCGGAACGGCCCCAAAGGTGTGCTGATCCGCTTGCCGACCTTGCCGTCGGACAGTTCGGCCAACTCCATCGAGTTGCCACCGATGTCGCAGACCAGCCCCTTGGCATCGGGCCAACCCAGCAGCACGCCCTGCGCGGACAGCCGGGCTTCTTCCTCGCCTTCGATGACCCACAGTTTCAATCCGGTCTGGCGCTCGACCTCGCGGCGGAACTCGGGGCCGTCCTCGGCCTCGCGCACGGCAGCGGTGGCCACGCAGGTCAGGGGCTTGATCCCCATGCCATCGGCCAAGGCGGCAAAGCGCTTCAGCGCCGCCATGCCGCGACGCGCGCCCTCGGGATTCAGCCTGCCGGTTTCAGCCAGCCCTTGCCCCAGACCCGCCATGACCTTTTCGTTGTAGAAATAGGCCGGAGACCGCGCGGCCCCGTCGAACACCACCATGCGGATCGAGTTCGAGCCGACATCGACCACGCCCACCCGGCTTAACGCCCGTTCCGACAGCCGGTCGAAAAGTGAGCGGCCGAAGGGCTCGATGGTTTCTCCGCTTGCGGTCGTGATGCCGTTCATCGGGTTCCTTTCGATGGCGCTGCCGGTTGCAGGCGGCAGGGGATGGATGGTCCATTAACCATTTCCCGTCAATCCTCCGAATGGGTGAGCGCGGGGACATCCTTGGCGCCCTTGGTTCCGCGACCCGAAAGAGAAGGATTTTCCATGAAGAACTTGTGACAGTTGAACAGGTCGTCGCGTCCGGCCGGCAGGTAACGCAGATAGCGCCCATCGGGTTGCAGCAGCCAGCTTTGCGCCTCATCCGCCATGTTCGCGGCCATGATCTGGCTGGTGATCTGGGCCTTGACCGTATCGTTGATGCACTCGACCAGCGCCTCGACCCGGCGGTTCAGGTTGCGGCCCATCCAGTCGGCGGAACTGATGAACACCCGCGCCTTTTTCGAGGGCAGGCCATGGCCATTGCCGAAACAGACGATGCGCGAATGCTCAAGGAAACGTCCGACGATAGATTTTACGCGAATATTATCCGACAAGCCTTTGATACCAGGTCGTAATCCGCAAATTCCGCGAATGACAAGGTTGATGCGGACGCCAGCCTGGCTTGCATCGTAAAGCGCCTCGATCACCTCCTTGTCGATCAGGCTGTTCATCTTGGCCCAGATCTCGGCGGGGCGACCACGGCGGGCAAATTCCGCCTCGCGTCCGATCAGTTCCAACAAGGTGTCCTTGAGGTCGATGGGCGAAATGGCAAGGTTTTCCAGCCCGTCGGGCTGCACGTAACCGGACAGGAAATTGAACACCTTAGACGCATCGCGCCCCAGCGCCGCATCGCAGGTGAACAGCGACAGGTCGGTATAGATCCGCGCGGTGATCGGGTGATAGTTGCCGGTCCCGAAATGGGTATAGGTGACCAGTTGATCGCCCTCGCGCCGGACGACCGTGCTGATTTTGGCATGGGTTTTATACTGCATGAAGCCATAGACGACATGCGCGCCCGACCGCTCCAGCCGCCGCGACTGACGGATGTTCGCGGCCTCATCGAAACGGGCCTTCAACTCGACCAAGGCGGTCACGGACTTTCCGGCCTCGGCCGCCTCGCAAAGCGCGTCCACGATCGGGCTGTCGCGCGAGGTGCGGTAAAGCGTCTGCTTGATCGCCACCACATTCGGATCGACCGCCGCCTGATTGAGGAAGCGCACCACCATGTCGAAAGTCTCATAGGGGTGGTGCAGCAGCATGTCCTTTTGCCGCATCGCCGCGAACATGTTGCCGTCATGGTCCTGCACGCGTTCCGGCACACGGGGCGAGAACGCCGGCCATTGCAGCTCGCGGCGCGTGTCCAGCACCAGTTCGCGCAGGTCGGCCATGCCCAGCAGTCCCTCGACCTCGACCACCTCCTCGGGGGCGACATCCAGTTCCTGCATGATCAGGCGGCGCATCCGGTCGGGCGCGCCCGCCGTGATCTTGAGCCGGATGACCGAGCCGCGGCGGCGGCGCTTCAGCGCGGTTTCGAACTCGCGGACCAGGTCCTCGGCCTCTTCCTCGACCTCAAGGTCGCTGTCGCGCAAGACGCGGAAGTTGCAATGGCCGATGTCGCGATAGCCGGGGAAAAGACTGGGCAGATGCATCAGCAGCAGGTCTTCCAGCCGCAGGAAGCGCTTGCCGCCCGGCAGCGCCACGAAACGCGCGATCTGCTGGGGAATCGGCAGCAGCGCCTGCATCTGCCGCCCGTCGCTTTCCCGCGCGAGTTCGACCGCCAGCGAGAAACCAAGGTTCGGGATGAACGGGAACGGGTGCGCCGGGTCGATGGCCAAGGGCGACAGGATCGGAAACACCTGTTCGACGAAATAGCGGCGCAGGAATTCTTCCTCGGCGCGGGTGACGCGGGTGCGCGACAGGATGGTGATCTCGGCCAGTTCCATCTCGCGGCGCAGACCGTTCCAGACCGCCTGCTGCGCCCCCATCAAGCGGCGCGCATCGGCATTGACCAGCGCCAGTTGCTCGGCCGCCGTCAACCCGTCATCCGAGATGGTCGCATTCCCCTCTCGTACCAACTCGCGCAGGCCCGCAACGCGGACCGTGTAGAATTCATCAAGGTTGGTCGCCGAGATCGACAGAAAGCGTAGCCGTTCCAGCAAGGGAACACGCGGATTTCGCGCCTCGTCCAGAACCCGCCAGTTGAAGCTGAGCCAGCTGATCTCGCGGTTGAAGAACCGGGCCGGGCCCTCGGGCGTGCCATCGACAAGCTCGCGGGGGGTGGGGAACGGGTTACGCAGAAAATCGGCCTGGGTCATGGGTCTCAACTTGCGGAAGGCATTGCAGGGGTATGGTCAGGGGGCGAAAGCTTGTCCAGAAGCTCGGCCGCAAGGCGGCGGGTGACAGGGCGGCGGTCGGCCAGCGACTTGCGGTCGATCGCGGCGACAAGGTGGCGGGCAAGGCCAAGATCGCGCTCCATCCGCACGGCCAGCCAGTCGACGACATCGGGCGCGACCTGAATCTGGCGATCCGCGAACAGCTTGACCAGCACCGCGGGCAGCAGCGCGTCATCGGGCGGACCCAGTACCGCCTGCGCCGCCGATTCCAGCCGCGACAGCAGATCGGGCAGCCGGATGCCCCAGTCGCGAGGCGGCATCCGCGCGGTGATCAGCAGCAGCGCCCGGCGTGCGCCCGCAAGGTTCCACAGATGAAACAGCGCGTCCTCGGCTTCCGAGATCCCGGCGATCTCATGGGCATTTTCAACGACCAACGCGCCGCCCCAGCCCAGAAGCGCATCCACCCCGGCGGGAGAGATGGTGGCGGCGCGGATCACCCTCGCGCCATTTTCATCAGCCCAGAACCGCGCCAGATGCGATTTGCCCGCCCCTGCGCCGCCGATCAGCAGCAACCGGCCCTGCGGCCACAGATTCGGGCCGTCCAGCATGGCCAGGGCATCGCGATTGGCCGCCGTCGTCAGGAAATCATCCCGCGACAGCGCGGGGGGAATGGTCAGGTCCAGAGCCAACTGGCGATCCAATGACCTTCTACCCTTTCCCGGTCTTGTCGTGATCGTGCTCGCGCGCCTCACGGTGAAGTTCGGCGGGCGAAGGCGGGCCCTCGGGGCGAGTGGTGGACTTGGTCTTGCGCGCACGGTCCTGATGCTCCTCAAGCAGTCCGGCCAGTTCCTCTTGGCGGCGCAGTTCGGCGACGCGGCGGTCATGGGACAGTTCCGCCCGGCGCCGTTCATGTTCGACCGTGCCGCGCGGCACGATCTCGATCAGGGTCGGCGGCGGTGGCGGGGCCGGAACCTCGCGCCCGGTATAAATCGCGCTTTGCTTGTAGCGGTTGACGGCATAGCGCACCAGCACGCCCAGACCCGCCGCCATCGGCACCGCGACCAGCAGCCCGACGAAACCGAAAAGAGAGCCGAAGACCGTCAAGGCCAGCATCAGCCAGACCGGATGCAGACCGACGCTGCCGCCGACGATCTTGGGTTGCAGATAGTTGCCCTCAAGCATCTGGCCGACGGCAAAGATCACCACGACGGCGGCGATCCAGACCGGCTCGCCCCAGAAGCTGAACAGTGCGACCCCGATGGCCGTTGCGCCGCCGATCACCACGCCGACATAGGGAATGAACGACAGCGAGGCCGCCATTACCCCGATCGCGATGCCGAATGGCAGGCCGACCAGCCCCAGCCCGACGGAATAGAACGTGCCAAGAATCAGGATCACCACGCCCTGCCCGCGCACGAATCCCGACAAGGCTGTGTCGATCTCATGCGCAAGGCGGCGGATGGTCGGGGCATGTTCACGCGGCAGAAGTTCGTCCAGACGGGCGACCATGTGGTCCCAGTCCAGCAGCAAGTAGAAGGCCACGACCGGCACGATGACGATCAGCGCCAGCATGCTGACCACGCCCATGACCGAGCCCAGCACCGTGCTGACCAGCTGACCACCCTTGGCGCTGATGTTCTTGGCCGCGTCGGTCAGAGCGGTGTTCAACGTACTGCCCTCGGTAAAGACCTGCGGGAAGCGGTTCATCAGGAAACGCTGCAACTGCTCGGCCATTTCCGGGGCGGTGTTGATCAGCGCGTTGGTCTGGCGCACCAGCACCGGCACGACGACCAGAAACGCCACGACCACGGTCAGGGCGACGATCAACGTAATGACCACCACGGACAGCGTCCGCGACAGGCCCATGCGTTCCAACCGATCCGCAACCGGGTCCAGCAGATAGGCCACGCCTGCGCCAAGGATGAAAGGCAGGATGGCATTTCCAAGGGTCCACAGGATCATCAGCAGCGCGAAAAGCGCCACGCTCCAGTACCATACCTGCTTCTGAGCCGGCAGCCTCATGGGCGATCACTCCGTAACCCCGCGTCACCGACTATTTGGAACGTCCTGACGCAGCTTGCAAGGAAGGTTGCCCCGTCAGGCGTGCTGCGGTAACTCCACGCTCGCCAACATGAGGATATAACCATGCGTCTGTCGCGCTATTTCATGCCCGTTCTGAAGGAAGATCCCAAGGAGGCCCAGATCGTCAGCCACCGGCTGATGTTGCGCGCCGGCATGATCAAGCAGCAGGCGGCGGGCATCTATTCGTGGCTACCGCTGGGCTTCAAGGTGCTGAACCGCATCCAAGCGATCGTGCATGAGGAACAGCAGCGCGCCGGTCACATCCCGATGCTGATGCCGACGCTGCAATCGGCCGACCTGTGGCGCGAAAGCGGCCGCTATGACGATTACGGCGACGAGATGCTGCGCATCAAGGACCGCCACAAGCGCGACCTGCTTTACGGTCCCACCAACGAGGAAATGGTCACGGACGTGTTCCGCAGCCATGTGTCCTCGTACAAGGACCTGCCGCTGACGCTGTACCACATCCAGTGGAAGTTCCGCGACGAGATGCGCCCGCGTTTCGGCGTGATGCGTGGCCGCGAGTTCCTGATGAAGGACGGCTACAACTTCGATCTGGATCGCGACGCGGCCCTGCATGCCTATAACCGCCATCTGGTCAGCTACCTGCGCACCTATGAGCGTATGGGCCTGCAAGCCATTCCGATGCGCGCCGATGGCGGCCCGATCGGTGGCGATTACACCCATGAATTCCTTGTTCTGGCCGAGACCGGCGAATCCGAGGTCTTCTATGACAGCGAGATCACCGATCTGAAGTTCGGCGGCCGCGAGATCGACTATGACAGCGTCGAGGCCTGTCAGGCCGTGCTGGAGGAATTCACCAGCCGCTACGCCCGCACCGACGAGACCCATGACGAGGCGATCTTTGCCGAGGTCCCCGAGGAACGCCGCCGCACCGCACGCGGCATCGAAGTCGGCCAGATCTTCTATTTTGGCACCAAATATTCGGAAGCCATGGGCGCGACCGTCGTCGGCCCGGAAGGCAACCGCGTCCCGGTCGAGATGGGCAGCCACGGCATCGGCGTCTCGCGTCTGCTGGGTGCGATCATCGAGGCCAGCCATGACGACAAGGGCATCATCTGGCCCGAGGGCGTGACCCCCTTCCATGTCGGCATCGTCAACCTGAAACAGGGCGATGTGGCCACCAACAGCGCCTGCGAGGCCCTTTATGCCGAGCTGAAGACGCAGGGGCTGGACGCGCTTTACGACGACCGCGACGAGCGCGCGGGCGCGAAATTCGCGACCATGGACCTGATCGGGCTGCCCTGGCGGATCACCGTCGGTCCGCGCGGCATCGCCAACAACAAGGTCGAACTGACCTCGCGCCGCACGGGCGAGTCGGTAGAGATGTCGCCTCAGGAAGCCATTCTGCGCCTGAAGGAAATCTACCAGCCGGTCTTCGACGCGGCGTTCTGATCCCCGCGCCTGCCATCTTGCAGGCGCCGGATTTGGGTATTTAAGAAACGAAGAAACCCGCTGCCGCGCAACCGGCAGCGGGTTTTTTGTCTCATTAACCTGTCGAATTGGAGATCTGGACGCAAAGGCCTGCCGGGCGGATCATTCGCAGGTTTCAGGAGGGCGGAGAACGGTCCCCATCGTGCTTGTCAGAGAGCTTGCAGTTCTGTCCATTGTCGTTCCGGCAGTCGCGGCACTGCTGCTTTGGGCATGGCCGGAACCTGCGCGCCCACATGTGCCCGTGCCCCAACTCGTCTCGGTGCGCGGAGAGGACCGGGTGATGTTCTACGCCGATCTGGTTCCCCTGCAGGAAGGATTGAAGCCCCTGCCCTTGCTGGTCACCGGGCGGGCTTCGAACGGGGCCAAGGGCGCGCTTTTGCAGGAATGGCCGGGTTTTCACGCCGAGGCGCAGTTCATAGGGACAGCGGTTTCCGTTCGCTTCGAGGATAACGTCAACCGCTGGCGGGTGCTGATCGACAATGGGCGCTCGGGCATGATCGAATTGTCGCGACCGGGCGTGAACGATCTGCGCATTCGCGGGCTGACAGCGGGCGCGCACCATATCCGGGTCGAGAAGATCAGCGAATCCTCGATGCCTACAAGCTTTGGCGGGATACTGATCGATGGCGACAGCGAGGCGCTGCCTGCGCCCCGCGCACGTCCCCGCCTGATCGAGTTCATCGGCGATTCGGATACGGTCGGTTTCGCCAATACCGCCCTGCGCCGCGACTGCACCGAGGATGAGGTGTTTTCCGCCACCGATACCAGTCGCAGCTTCGGACCAAAGGTTGCTGAGGCGCTGGATGCGGATTTTCGCATGATCGCGCGGTCGGGAATCGGACTGGTGCGCAATTACGAGGGCGTGACGCCGCAATCGACCATGACGACGCGCTATCCTCTGGCCCTGCCCAGTGACCCGGCGGCGGGCAGGCTGGCCGACCGACCGGCTGATATCGTGGTGACGGCGCTGGGCTCGAACGATTTCGGGTCCAGCTTTACCGAGTCCGAGCCTTGGGCGGATCACGAGGCGCTCAGCCGGGATTTCGCGGCGGCGTTGATTGCCTTCCTGCGGGATCGTGTACGCGAAAATCCGGGCGCAATTCAGGTGCTGCTGGCCTTTGGCGAATATGGCAAGCCGCTTCTGGTGCCCTATCAGCAGGCCGAGACCGCGCTGAAGGCCGACGGTCAGCAGGCTGTGCTGATCACCTTGCCCAAGCTGGATCGCAGCGCCTGTTTCTGGCATCCCTCGGCCGGGGATCACGATCTGATTGCAAGCTGGCTGACCACAGCCATTTCACCATTGGTCCAATAGCAGCGGAAATGCCGAAAATAACCCTGCACAATGGCAACTATATTCGTTGAAAATGTAGAATGGTCTGAATGGACAGGTTGAGATTGCATCAAGCCCCGGCAATCATGGAGTCGCCTGCCCTTTTTCGGCTCACTCTTGAGTGATCATGATGACATTGTTTGAAGAAATTCGAGGGGACTATATTCGTCACGGCCGGTCCCTGACCGAGCCGGCCTTTGTTTCCTTGG
Source organism: Paracoccus sp. PAR01 (assembly GCF_014851995.1). Lineage (NCBI taxonomy): Bacteria > Pseudomonadati > Pseudomonadota > Alphaproteobacteria > Rhodobacterales > Paracoccaceae > Paracoccus > Paracoccus sp. PAR01. The sequence goes on along the minus strand of NZ_JACVAW010000008.1, from coordinate 164,398 downwards.
CAATTCACCGCTGGGGCCGTTGGGCCATTCATCGGCGCAATCCGGTGGCGCGCTGGCTGGCCAACAAGGTCTATGGTTTTTTCAGGGTCTTCATCCTGAACATAACCAAGGTCTGGATTCCGCCGAATGTCCAACTGGGCAAGGATTTCCATATCATCCATGCGGAAGGGTCGCTTTCGATCCATCCCGACGTGGTGATCGGGGACCGCTGCGGGGTGATGCATAACGTCACCATCGGCACGAATATGCGCGGACAGGCTCCGGTCATCGGGGACGATGTGTTTATCGGGGTGAACTCGACGGTGCTTGGGCCGATCAAGATCGGGGATCGGGTTCGGATCGGGCCGAATACGGCAGTCTCGACCGATGTGCCCTCGGATTCGGTCGTGGTCGGATCGCCGGCCAAGATCTATCCCAGCCTTCCCAATCTGGCGCGGATGAAACAGGCGGGCGGCAATGGCTGATCCAGACGACTCGGCCCTGTTCGACGTCAGCATGTGGCGTCTGTTGGCCGACAACCTGCCCGGCAGCGCCGACAAGATAGCCGCCATCGACCGGGATCGCCGTGTCTCTTATGCCGCGTTGGTGGCTGAGGCGGGTCGCGTGGCGGACTGGCTAACCCATAGCGGCATTCAGCCCGGCGACCGGGTGATCGTCCATCTGCGCAAGGGCATCGACGAGGTTGCGGCCATGTTCGGCGCCTGGAAGATCGGCGCGGTGGTGGTCAACGTCAACAACCGCTGGACCGGCCATCAACTGGCCTATGTCGCCCGCGACTGCCGGGCACGGGCCGCGATCCTGACCCGCGCCTCATTGAACAGCGCGGATGAATTGCCCGACGAAATGTCATTCCTGGTCCAAGGGGCCGAGGCCCCGCAAGGTGCAGATACATGGGCCGCCCTGCCCGATGACAGTGGCGTGGCGGCGTATGATCTGGATCCGGGCCAGCTTGCGATGATCATCTATACCTCGGGCTCGACCGGGCAGCCCAAGGGGGTGATGCTCAGCCATCGCAATATCCGCGCGGGTGCGGTTTCTGTCGCGGAATATCTGGGCCTGACCCCGCGGGACCGGTTGCTTTCGGTGCTGCCCTACAGCTTTGATGCCGGGCTGAACCAGCTGACCACCATGCTGCTGAAGGGCGGCACGGTTGTGCATCAGCCCGTCACCCTGCCCGCCGAGATCATCCGCATGGCGCGCGATGAAAGCGTGACCGGCATCGCCGGCGTGCCGCCCCTGTGGAATGAGATCGTCCGCTTCCTTGATGACAACCCGGTCGAGCTGCCCTCATTGCGCCGGATTACCAATACCGGTGGGAAAATCCCGCCGAATATCCTTGAGCTGCTGCCCACGGTATTCCCGGACGTCGACATCTACCTGATGTATGGCCTGACCGAGGCTTTTCGCTCGACCTATCTGCCGCCATCGCGCTTCACGCAGAAGATGGGTTCGATCGGCCAGCAGATCCCCAATGCGCGGGTCTTTGCGATCAGGCATGGGGTGGGCATCGCCGGGCCGGGTGAACAGGGCGAATTGGTCCATGCAGGTCCCCTTGTCAGCATGGGCTATTGGGAACGCCCCGAATTCACCGCGCAAAAGATCCGTCCCTGTCCCGAACTTCGCCATCTGATCGGGGATGAGCCCGTCGTCTATTCCGGCGATCTGGTGCGACTGGACGAGGACGGCGATATGTGGTTCGTCAGTCGCATGGATGAGATGATCAAGACCATGGGCTTCCGACTGTCCCCGACCGAGGTCGAGGATGCCTTGTCCAGCAGCGGGCTGGTGGGCGATGTCGTGGCCTTCGGGATCGAACATCCCTCGCTGGGTCAGGCGGTGCATGCCGTGGTCAGCTATCTGCCCAATGGTGCCGAGGAAGCGTTGCTGCAGCATTGCACGCGCGCCATGCCGAACTATATGCGGCCTCAGCGCATCCATTCATGGCCCGGCGCCATGCCCCGCACTGCCAGCGGCAAGCTGGACCGTCCGACCGTTATCGCCTCCGCCAAAGCCGCCACCGTCGAAATCTGAAGAATGAGACCCGACCATATGAGCCTGACCCAGAGCCAGCTGATCACTTACCTTCGCGACGAACAGAATATCGGAGAGGTCATCGACAACGATACCGAGCTATTCTCAAGCGGCATTCTGGACTCGGTATCGATGGTGGGGTTGATCACCTATATCGAAGAGACGACAGGCACGATCATCCAGCCGGGCGATGTCACGCTTGAGAATTTCGACACGGCGAACCGCATCGCAGCCTTTGTGGCCTCGCTTGCGTGACGGGGATAGCTGCGGCAGGGACCGGATTTTAGCGCAGGCGGCGGCGCGCTTCGGCACTCCCTCATATGTCTATGTCACCGATGTGATCGCAGCGCGGTTGGGCGCGCTGCGGACCGCGCTTGGCCGCTGGTTCTCGGTCAGCTTCGCCGTCAAAAGCAACCCGAACCCGGCGCTGCTGGGCTGGATGCAAGGCAAGGTCGATTATCTGGACATTTCCTCGGGTGGCGAGTTCGAGCTGGCACAGACAGCCGGATGGCAACCGGACCGGATCAGCTTTACCGGCCCGGCCAAGCGCGAACCCGAACTGCGTCCCGTCATTGCAGCGGGCTTGGGTGAGCTGGTCATCGAAAGCCTGCGCGAGGCGCGGCTGGCCAATGCCATCGCCGCCGAGTTGGGGATGGTCCAGCCGGTCCTGATCCGCATTGCGCCGGACCATGTGCCCAAGGGCTTTGGCGACCACATGGCCGGACGACCCAGCCCGTTTGGCATCGACATCGAGGATGCCGAGCAGATCCTGCCCCAGATCGCCGCCCTGCCCAATCTGCGCATCATCGGGCTGCATATCTATTCCGGCACACAAAGCCTGAAGCCCGACGCCATCTGCGAAAACTGGCGCATCTTCCTTGAGGTTTTCACCCGCCTGTCCGAAGCGCTGGATCTGACCCCGGAAAAGCTGATCTTCGGCTCGGGCCTGGGCATCCCGCACCATCCCGGCGAGGTCGAGCTTGATCTGGACGCGATCGCGCAGTCCATCGCACCCGATCTGGACGCCTTCCGCGCGCTTCCGCGCTTTGCCGGGACGCGGCTGGTGCTGGAGCTTGGCCGTTATCTGGTCGGGCCTGCGGGCTATTTCCTGACCCGAGTCGTCTCGGTCAAGCAATCGCGCGGCACCCGCATCGCGATCTGCGATGGCGGCATGAACGCCAATCTGGCGGCCTCGGGGAATTTTGGCATGGTGATCCGGCGCAACTATGTCCTGCACCGGGTCGAGGATGGCACCGCCCCACCCGAGGAAAAGCACGACATCACCGGCCCGCTTTGCACCTCGATCGACAAGCTGGGCAGCGGGGTGATGCTGCCCCGGCTGGAGGAAGGCGATCTGGTCGCGCTGCATGCGGCGGGGGCCTACGGACCCACGGCCAGCCCGGTCTACTTCATCTCGCATCCGCTGCCGTCCGAGATCATGGTGACGGACGGACAGATGCAGGACGTGACACGGCTACGCCGCTAGGCCGAAATATTTGCAACTTTTAAGTTCGGCGCGAATCCCTTTGCGAATCCGATAAAAAATAAGTGACCCCGGGGTCGATCATGCATTTTTTGCCTGCATGGTCGGTTGTGCTTCCCCCGGTTGCTTCTCTATGATGAGCGCACAAATCCCAGAGCCGAGAAGGATCCGATGGTCGAACAGAACCTATTGCTTTTGCTTGTTCTGACACCATTCGTTTCAGCCGCCTTGGCGGCGACACTTCCTGTAGGCTCTCGAAACGCGGAAACATGGCTGGCCGGGCTGACCATGGCCGTCGTGCTGGGCGTGCTGGCGGTGCTTTACCCGGCAGTGGACGAAGGCGGCACCATCACCAGCAAGCTTGAATGGGCCAGCAGCGTCGGGCTGGACCTGAGCTTCCGCATGGACGGTTTTTCATGGCTGTTCATGGTGCTGGTCGCGGGTATCGGGATGCTGGTTCTGGTCTATGCGCGCTATTACATGGCCGCCGACGATCCGGTGCCACGGCTTTATTCCTGCCTGCTGGCCTTTGCGGGCGCGATGTCAGGGCTGCTGCTCTCGGGCAATATCATCATGCTGGTGGTGTTCTGGGAACTGACCAGCATCGTGTCCTTCCTGCTGATCGGCTATTGGTACCATCGTCAAGACGCCCGCGACGGCGCGCGCATGGCGCTGATCGTCACGGCGACCGGCGGGCTGTGCCTGATGGTGGCGATGATCCTGATCGGGCAGATCGTCGGCAGCTACCAGCTGGAGGACGTTCTGGCCGCCGGGCCGCAGATCACCGGCCACCGGCTTTATCCGGTCGTGCTGATCCTGTTCCTGCTGGGCGCGTTCACCAAATCCGCGCAGTTCCCGTTCCATTTCTGGCTGCCGAACGCGATGGCCGCGCCGACGCCAGTATCGTCCTACCTGCATTCCGCGACGATGGTGAAGGCAGGGGTATTCCTGCTGCTGCGCTTCCAGCCCGCGCTGGGGGGAACCGATGCATGGTTCCAGATCGTCACCGGAGCGGGGATGATCACCATGCTGCTTGGCGCTTTTGTCGCGCTGTTCAAGCATGACCTGAAAGGGTTGCTGGCCTATTCGACGATCAGCCATCTGGGGCTGATCACCGCGCTGGCCGGAATCGGGACGCCTCTGGCCATCATCGCCGCGGTTTTCCACATCGTGAACCACGCGGTCTTCAAGGCCTCGCTGTTCATGGCGGCAGGCATCATCGACCACGAAACCGGCACCCGCGACATGCGCCGTCTGTCCGGTCTGGCCCATGCCATGCCGGTCACCGCGACGCTGGCCATCATCGCCTCGGCGGCGATGGCGGGGGTGCCACTGCTGAACGGGTTCCTCTCGAAGGAAATGTTCTTCGAGGCGACCTATGTCTGGAACAATGGCAGCCCGCTGGACAACTGGGCACCCTATATCGCGGTTCTGGCCGCGTCGTTCAGCGCCGCCTATTCGCTGCGCTTCATCGTCACAGTGTTCTTTGGCCCCAAGGCCACCGACCTGCCGCATGAACCGCACGAGCCCCCGGCCCTGATGCGCCTGCCGGTCTTTGTACTGGTCGCCGCCTGCCTTGCCGTCGGCATCGCGCCGCAGGCGACGCTGGGCAGCTGGCTGACCAGCGCGGGCATGGCCATTCTTGGCCCGGACCTGCCGCATTTCAGCCTGAAACTGTGGCACGGCGTGAACCCGGCTTTGATCATGAGCCTGATCGCCACCGGTCTGGGCGTCATCATCTACCTCCTGCCTCGGCGCTGGATCGACCGGGGCGAGGAAGGGCTTCGGATCACCCGCGCGCTGGAATTCGCCCGCTTCTTCGAGACCGGTCTGCAATTCGCGACCGTCACGCTGCCGCGCCGGATGCTGCGCCGGATCAGCGCCACCGGGTTGCAGGGGCAATTGCGGGTCATGGTGCTGATGGGCATGGCCGCCGCCTATTTCGCGCTGGGACCGCTGGACTGGAACATCACCCTGCCCGAAATCAGCTCGCGTGAGCTGGTCTTTGCCCTGCTCTGGCTGATCGGCGGCGCTTGCGCGCTGGCCGCGGCATGGCAGGCCAAATATCACCGCTTTGCCGCGCTGATCCTGACCGGAGGCGTCGGGCTGGTCACCTGCACCACCTTTGTCTGGCTGTCGGCACCCGACCTTGCCGTGACCCAGTTGCTGGTCGAGATCGCGACCACGGCATTGTTGCTGCTGGGCCTGCGCTGGCTGCCCAAGCGCGATGAGGAGATCGCGGGCGACAATAATTTCACCTCGCGCTTCCGCCGTTTCCGCGACCTGATGATCGCCGTGACCTGCGGCCTTGGCATGACCGCGATCGCGCTGGCGATCCTGCTGACGCGTCCGGGCAGCTCGGTCGGGGACTGGTTCCTGCGCCACTCCTATGTCGAGGGTGGCGGCACCAATGTGGTCAATGTCATCCTTGTCGACTTCCGCGCCTTTGACACCTTCGGGGAAATCGCCGTCCTCGCCATCGTGGGGCTGACCGTCTACGCCCTGCTGCGCCGCTTCCGCCCCGCGCTGGAAAGCGTCGAGCGTCCGCGCCCGCAGGTCGAGGCCGAGGAACAGGCATTGGAGGCCTATCTGTTCATCCCGGCCGTGCTGATGCAGTGGCTGTTCGCGCCGATCATCGCGCTGGCGGCTTATCTGTTCTTCCGCGGCCATGACCTGCCGGGCGGCGGTTTTGCCGCGGGTGTCACCTTTGCGCTGGGGCTGCTGTTGCAATACGTCGCCTCGAATGTCCGCTGGGTCGAGGCGCGGCTGACCATCCTGCCGGTGCGCTGGATGGCGACGGGGCTGATCGTCGCGGCATCGGTTGGCCTCGGGTCATGGATCTTTGGCGCGCCCTTCCTGACCACGCATTACCAATATCTGGAACTGCCATGGATCGGAAAGGTCCCGGCCTCGACGGCGATGCTGTTCGATGTGGGGGTCTTCTCGTTGGTCGTGGGTGCCATCGTGCTGATGCTGATTGCGATCGCCCACCAGTCGCTGCGCGTCGCACCCCGCAGCCGTCCCACCGAATCCGAGGAGCAAAGCTGATGGAAATGATACTCGCCCTTGCCATCGGCGTGCTGACCGGTTCCGGCGTCTGGCTGTTGATGCGTCCCCGCTCGTTTCAGGTCATCATCGGCCTGTGCCTGCTGGCTTACGGCGTCAACCTGTTCATCTTCTCGATGGGGCGGCTGTATGTGGGTGCGGCCCCGATCATGCCCAAGGGCGGCTTTGTCGATCCGGCCGCCTATGCCGATCCGCTGCCGCAGGCGCTGGTGCTGACCGCCATCGTCATCAGTTTTGCCACAACGGCACTGTTTCTGGTGGTGATGATCGCCTCGCGCGGGACCACCGGCACCGACCATGTCGACGGCAAGGAGCGTGAGCAATGACGCCTGCCGCCGTGCCCGAGCACATGATCATCGCACCGATCCTGATACCGCTGATCGCGGGCGCGATCATGCTGTTCTATAATGACCGCAACCGGCAGACCAAGCTGATCATGGGCCTTGTCGCCATCGGCCTGATGTTCCTGAGTTCGGTCGAGCTGATGCAGGACGCCAAGTCGCTGACCGATCAGGGCGAAACGGCGGTGCGCATGTATCTGCTGGGCAACTGGCCGGTTCCGGTCGGCATCGTGCTGGTGCTGGACCGGCTTGCGGCGATGATGGTGATGCTGACTTCGCTGCTGGCTGCGCCCGCGCTGATCTATGCCGCCGCTGGCTGGCACGGTAAAGGGCAGCATTTCCATTCCATGTTCCAGTTCCTGCTGGCCGGGGTGAACGGGTCCTTCCTGACCGGCGATCTGTTCAACCTGTTCGTCTTCTTCGAGGTGATGCTGGCAGCCTCATACGGGTTGATGCTGCACGGCTCGGGGCCGGAACGGATCAAGGCCGGGTTGCATTACATCGCCGTGAACCTTGCGGCGTCGCTGTTCTTCCTGATCGGGGTGGCGCTGGTCTATGGCACCACCGGCACGCTGAACATGGCCCATATCGCGGCCCAGCTTGCGGGTCTGGACGATGCGCAAAGGTTGCTCTTCCATGCCGCGGCGGCTTTCCTGGGTATCGCTTTCCTGACCAAGGCCGCGATCTGGCCGCTCTGCTTCTGGCTGCCGCCGACCTATGCCTCAGCCTCGCCGCCCGCCGCCGCGATCATGGCGATCATGACCAAGGTGGGGGTCTATGTGATCCTGCGCCTGTCGCTGCTGATCCTTGGTCCGCAGGCCGGGGCCTCGGCCGGGTTCGGTGCGCCGATCCTGATGATCGGCGGCGTGCTGACCATGGCATTCGGCATGATCGGCATTCTTGGAACGCCGGACCTGACCCGCAAGGGCGGCTATATCGCGATCATTTCCTCAGGCACGGTGCTGACCGCCGTCGGCTTCGCGCAGGCGGGCGGTGGGGCCGAGGTGCTCAGCGGCGCGCTTTACTACCTGATCGGCTCGACCGCAGCGGTTTCCGCCTTCTTTCTGATCGCCGAGCCGGTTTCCCGCGACGATACCGGCACCGACGACCAATCACAGACCACCGAACCCGCGGGTGAGCGGCTGGCCGAGCGTTGGGAATGGACGCCGATGGGCCTTGATACGGTCGAGGACACGCCCAGCCCCGCCAGCACTCGCACGGTGTCCTGGCTGACCATGGCGATCTGTTTCTCGCTGATCGCGGCCATGCTGGCGGGTCTGCCGCCGATGCCGGGCTTCATCGGCAAGTTCGCCATCCTGCGCGGCGCGGTTGAGGGCAATATCGGTCTGTCGGGCCAATTGCCGGTGATGCTGTGGATCTATGCGGCCATGCTGATCCTGTCGGGGCTTGGCGCGTTGATTGCGCTGCTGCGCTTCGGCATGCGCCGCTTCTGGGCCGAGGCCGTGCCCGCGCCCCGCATCCTCGCGCTGGAGGTCGTGCCGGTCCTGATGCTGCTGGCGATGATCCTGCTGATGACCATCCGCGCCGATGCGGTGCTGAGCTACACCCGAGTGACCGCGCAAACCCTGCTGAACCCCGCCATCTACCGCGAGACGGTGCTGGAGGATGCCAAGCGCGTCGATGCCACACCGCCGCAGAACCACGCGCCCTATGAACCGCCGGAGGGTCAGAAATGACACGGCTGATCCCCCATCCCCTGCTGTCGGTGGCGCTGGTCGCCATGTGGATGATCCTGACCCGCTTTTCGCTGGGCCACCTGATCCTTGGCACCGGGATCGCGCTGATCGCGGGCTGGACGGTCGAGCGGCTGCATCCGCCCCGGCCACGCATCCGGCGCTGGTCCGCCATCCCCCAGCTGATGGGCATCGTCGCCTGGGACATCCTGAAATCCAACGTCACCGTCGCCCGCGTCCTGCTGCTGGGTCCGAACCACCCGCGCTTCCATTCCGGCTTCGTCGAGATCGAACTGACCCTGCGCGATCCGAACGGGCTTGCGCTTCTGGCGATCATCATGACCGCGACGCCGGGCACGGCATGGCTGGAATATGAACAGCAGACCGGGCGCGTGCTGCTGCATGTCTTTGACCTGCGCAGCGAGGATGACTGGCAAAGCCTTGTCCGGGACCGCTACGAACGCCTGCTTCTGGAGATCTTCGAATGAGCGCGAATCTGATCCTGGAATATGCCCTGAGCTATGCCCAGATCGCCATGGTCGTGGCGATCGGACTGACCTGCTGGCGCATCATTCGCGGCCCGCGCGCGCAGGACCGCGTGCTGGCCATCGACACCATGTATCTCAACGCGATGCTGCTGTTCCTGCTGATCGGCATGGGCAACGGCAATGTCTTCTTCTTCGAGGGCGCACTGGTCATCGCCGTCCTTGGCTTCATCACCACGGTCTGTGCGGCAAAGTTCCTGATGCGCGGCGAGGTCGTCGAATGAGCCATCTTGGTGACCTTCCGCCCGTCGCTGCGATTCTGATCGCGATCTTCGTGGTCTGCGGCAGCTCTTTGGCGCTGCTGGGCAGCATCGGGCTGGTGCGGCTGAAAAGCTTCTACCAGCGGCTGCACGCGCCGACGATGTCCTACAGCTATGGCACGCTGCTGATCGTGCTTGGCTCGATGGCGATGTTTTCGCTGCTTGAGGAACGCCCGGTCGTGCATGAGTTGATCATCGGCGTCTTCATGCTGATCACCACGCCGATCAGCCTGCTGATGCTGGGCCGCGCCGCCCTGCGCCGCGACCGTGACGCGAAACTGGGCCATGACGAGATCGTGCCGCCCCGCGTCGTGCCCGAGGAAATCCAGTCGGAAGCCCTGCGTGACCTGTCGCAATATGGCGAGGGCAAGCTGGATCGCGGCCTGCTCTCGCCTTCTTCGCACGAATGACCTAGCGGCGCGATTGCGCCAAGGTCGCGCGCAGCAGGTCGGGGTTCACCTCGTCGGTGACAAAGGCCTGTCCGATGCCACGCGCCAGAATGAAGCGCAGCTTGCCGTCCTGCACCTTTTTGTCCTGCCCCATCAGGGCGATCAGCGCCTCATCATCGGGCAGATCGCCCGGAATGTCGCTGATGCGAGAGGGCAGGCCCATTGCCGCGAAATGCGCAGCGACGCGAGAGGGCGCCTCTTGGCTGCACAGACCCATCCGCGCGGAAAGGTCAAAGGCCAGAGTACAGCCGATCGCCACGCCCTCGCCGTGCAGCAGCCGGTCGGAATAACCGGTCGCCGATTCCAGCGCATGGCCAAAGGTGTGGCCAAGGTTCAGCAGCGCACGTTCGCCCTGCTCGGTCTCATCGCGCTGGACGATGCCTGCCTTCATCTGGACGGAATGGCGCACGGCACGTTGCAGCGCCACCGGGTCCGCAGAAAGTCCCGGACCTGCGGTTTCCAGCCAGTCGAAGAAATCTTCGTCACCCAGCAGCCCGTATTTCGCCACCTCGCCGTAGCCGGCGCGGAAATCGCGAGGGGTCAGCGTTCCCAGAACGTCGATATCGGCCAGCACCAGCGCGGGCTGGTGGAAGGACCCGATCAGGTTCTTGCCCTGCGGGCTGTTGATCCCGGTCTTGCCGCCGACGGAACTGTCGACCTGCGCCAGAAGCGAGGTCGGGATCTGCACGAAGCGCACGCCCCGGCGCAGGATCGCGGCGGCAAAACCGGCCAGATCGCCGATCACGCCCCCACCCAGCGCGATGACCAGATCCTTGCGTTCGATCCGCTGTTCGATCAGCCATTCCACGGCGTGGCCCAATTGGGTCCAGCATTTCGTGGCCTCTCCGGCGGGCAAAACCAGCGCCGGAGCATCGGCAAGCCCCGAGGCCGCCAGCGATGCACGCAGACTGTCCAGATGCAGGGCTGCGACGTTTTCATCGGTCAGGATGGCGACACGGCGGCGACCGGCAAAGGCGGTGATTTCCTCGCCCGCGCGGGCGATCAGGCCACGGCCGATCCGCACATCATAGGCACGCTCGCCCAGGTCCACATGAACGGTTTCGATGGTCATTTCGCCTCCAGTATCGCGGGATTGCGGGCCTCGATCGCGGCGATCACCTGATCGGCGGTCTCCTCGACGGTATCGCCCATATTGGTCTGGATGCGGATATCGGCCAGCGCATAGACGGGCCGGCGCTCGGCCAACAGCCGCTCAAGGGTCTGGCGCGGCTCGGCGGTTTGCAGCAAGGGCCGCGTCGGACGGCTGCGAACGCGATGCCACAGCGTATCCAGATCGCAATCCAGCCAGACCGACAGCCCGTTCTGGGTCACGCGGTCACGATTGGCCTGCCGCATCCACGCGCCGCCCCCGGTCGAGACGATGCTGTCCCCCCCGGCAAGCACGCGAGACAGGACTTCCGATTCGCGGGCGCGGAAGAACGCCTCGCCATCGCGTGAGAAAATCTCGGGGATGGTCATGGCGGCGGCACGTTCGATCTCGGCATCGGTATCCCAGAACGGCCGGCTCAGCCGGCGCGAAAGCTCGGCTCCGATGGCGGTCTTACCCGCCCCCATCATCCCGATCAGCACGATGTTCCGTCGCATCAACCCCTCGACTGCCCGAACTTTTTTCCCGCGACCACATTCCGCATGGACCGGGCAAAAGATATGGACGCACTCAATGGCGTGATCTTTCGGGAAATGCCATATATATTCCACCGCGCCGGCGACAGACCGGCCACGAAAGACGCGAAAAGGCGGAAAGGACGGGCAATGAGGCTATTGTGGGTTGTGGTGGTGTTGGTGATTCTGCTGCTTGGCGGACTGACCGGCTATGCCTATTTCGGCGACATGAGCGCCGCCCCGCGCGAAACGCGCCTTCCGGTCCAGCTGGATCTGGGCAGCGAACCGGCCCCGGCCCCGGTGGTCGGACAAACGGCACCCGAACCCGCGCCTGCCGAGCCCGCACCTGCGGAAGCGCCTGCCGCAACGGAGCAAGATGATCTGGACTGATCAGCGCCTTCGCGCCGTCCCGGCGCTGACCGCCCTTCTGGCCGGTCTGATGCTGATGCCGGGTGCGGCCATCGCACGGCCGCCGCTTTCGGCCAGCGACTGGCTGTCGGGCAGCATCAAGCAGCCGGACAATATCTCGGCCTGGCGTCCCGGTGACGCCCGCCCGCCCGAGGCGAAGTCCCGCAAGAAGGACATCGCCAAAAGCGGCGCGGTCGAGCCGGTCGGGGTGACCCGGCTGGGCGAAGGCAATGCGGATGGCAAAGGCTCGGTCTCGGCCCGGACGGCGGGTCTGCCCAACGACCTGTGGGGCGCGGGCGACGGCGAAAGCATCGCGCGGCTGGTGCGCTCGACAGATGCGCGCCTGCCCGCGCTTCGCCGCCTGCAGCGCCGGATTCTGGCGGCTCAGCTTGACCCGCCCGCCACCCAACCGGGTGGCGAGGGTGAGCTTTTTCTGGCCCGCGTCGACAAGCTTTTGGACATGGGCGCCACCGGTGCCGCCAAAGAGCTGATCCGCGCCGCCGGTCCCGCCGATCCCGAGCGCTTCCGGCGGATGTTCGACATTGCGCTGCTATCCGGCGATGAGGCTCAGGCCTGCGAGATCATGGACCGCACGCCGGGCGTCGCGCCCAGCTTTCCGGCCCGCATCTTCTGCCTTGCGCTGGGTGGAGACTGGGCCGCGGCGGCACTGGTCTTTCATGGCGCGGATACGTCCGGCCTGATCGATCAGCGCATGGCCGCGCTGCTGGCGCAATATCTGGACGACGGCTACTCCGACAAAGCCGACCTGCTGACGCCACCCGATGTGGTGACGCCGCTTGACCTGCGCCTGCACGAGGCTGTGGGTCAGCCCCTGCCCTCGGCCAGCCTGCCTTTGGCCTTTTCGCTGGCCGATCTGGACGAGAATGGCGGCTGGAAGGCACGGTTAGATGCCGCCGAACGTCTGGCGCGTGCCGGGGCGATCCCGGCCTCGCAATTGCGGGCGATTTATCTGGAACAACGGCCCGCCGCATCAGGCGGGGTCTGGGACCGGGCCGATGCGATCCAGCGGCTGGATGCGGTGCTGACCAGCCGCGATGTGGTCGGCGTGCAAGAAATCCTGCCCAAGGCCTTTGACCGGATGGTCGCGGCGGGGCTTGGCACGGCGCTGGCCGATATGGCGGGGGCGCGGGCGGCCAGCCTGCCCTTGACTGGACGTGCAGGCCAGATCGGTCTGTGGCTGGCGATCGAGGCCGGACAATGGCAGGTCGTGCAACCTCCGCCCGAGGACGCGACGGCTTTTGACCTGTGGCTGCTGGATTTCGCCAGCGGTCTGGCCGATGCCCGCCCACCTGTCGGGACCGGCTCGGACCGGGCTGAACGGCTGCTGGCCGGTTTCAGCGCCACCCCCATCCCGCCCGCCGCCGCACAACTGATCGCGGAAAAACGTCAGGGCGAGGCGATGCTGCTGGCGATCACCGATACCGATGCGGGGCTGGATGGCGACCTGACACGTGCGACGCAGGGCCTGCGTGTGCTGCGCGAATTGGGACAGGGTGAAATCGCCCGTCAGGCTGCAATCGAACTGATCCTTGCGCCGGTCATTGGCTCGTTGCCCGGCGCACTGGCCACAAACCCCTGACCGGCCATGTCTGACGCGAACAAAGTCAGCGATTGGCGCAGGATCTCGGCCTTTCTGGATGCGCAGGCGGCCGAGGCGGGGTCCGCCCGCAACACGCTGCTGGCTTATGGTCGCGACCTGAAGGATTTCAGCGAATGGCTGGGCACGCGAAACCTGAACCTGCTGAACGTCAGCCGCGAGGGGATCGAGGATTACCTGAGCCATTGCGACGCGCAGGGCCTGTCGCGGTCGACCCGTGCGAGACGACTTTCGGCCATCCGGCAACTGACCCGATTTTCACTGGAGGAAGGCTGGCGAGAGGATGATCCGGCAGGCCGCATCGCCGGGCCGGGCCGCGCGCAGCGCCTGCCCAAGACGCTTGACCGGGCCGAGGTGCAGGCCCTGCTGGACGCCCTGCCCCGCATTGGCCGCAACGGGGTCGAACGCGCCCGCAATCTGGCCCTGATGGAGCTGATCTACGCCACCGGCATGCGCGTGAGCGAGCTGGTCGCCCTGCCCGTCACCGCCTGCCGTGGCAATCCCGCCGTCCTGCTGATCCGCGGCAAGGGTGGGGTTGAGCGGATGGTGCCGCTGAACGAACCCGCGCGCCGCGCGCTGTCGGCTTGGCTGACGATCCGCGATGACGCGCCCGAGGACACGCCCTTGGGCAAGCTGGTCGCCGGGCGCGGCGGGCGCTGGCTGTTCCCAGCCCCCTCGCGCGAAGGCCACATGACCCGGCAGGCGGTGAACGGCCTGCTAGATCAACTGGCCATCGTCGCCGGGATTGATCCGTCCCGCGTGTCGCCGCATGTGATGCGCCACGCCTTTGCCACCCATCTGCTTGAGGGCGGCGCCGATCTGCGCGCCATCCAGATGCTGCTGGGCCATGCCGATCTGGGCACGACCGAGATCTATACGCATGTTCTGGACGCCCGCATGCGCGATCTGGTGCTGAAACATCATCCGCTGGCGACGCCGCGACGCCGGCCCGAGGATAGCGAATGATCACGCCCGCCCTTGCCGCCGCCCCCGGACCGGCAACGGGCGGCGGGACATCGGCCATCGACATGGCCTTCTGGATCACCGTCGGCACCATTGTCCTGCTGCTGGCACTCTCGGCATTTTTCTCAGGCTCGGAAACCGCACTGACCGCCTCAAGCCGCGCCAAGTTGCGGGCGCGGGCGGATCGTGGCGATGCCGGCGCGCAGGCCGCCTTGGCCGTGACCGAGGACAGCGAAAGGCTGATCGGCTCGATCCTGCTGGGCAACAACGTCGTCAATATCCTTGCCGCCAGCCTTGCGACCGCATTGTTCACCCGGATCTTCGGCTCGGGCGGGGTGGCGCTGGCGACATTGCTGATGACGGTTCTGGTGCTGATCTTCTCGGAAGTGCTGCCCAAGACCTATGCGATTCTCGCCCCCGAGGATCTGGCCAGCCGCGTTGCCCGCCCGATCCGGTTGGCCACGGTGATCCTGGCCCCGATCGTCACGGTCGTGCGCATGATCGTCAGCGGCATCCTTGCGATCTTCGGCTTTCGCGCGAATTCCAGCGATCTGGTGTTTTCCGTGCAAGAGGAAATCGCTGGCGCGCTGGCCATCGGGCATTCCAGCGGCACCATGCAGAAAGAGGCCCGCGACCGGCTGCTGGGCGCGCTGGATCTGGGCGACCGCTCGGTCGAGGAAATCATGCTGCACCGCTCTCGGATCGAGATGATCGACGCCGACCTGCCCGCGCCGGACATTATCGACCGCGTGCTGAAAAGCCCGCATACCCGCCTGCCCGTTTTTCGCGGCGAGCGCGAGAATGTCATCGGCGTCATCCACGCCAAGGACCTGCTGCGTGGCGTCAGCCGCGCCATGCGCGAGACCGGCGGCGAGGCGCTGGAGGGTTTCGATATTCTGGGCATCGCCATGCCGCCCTATTTCGTGCCGGAAACCACGCCTCTGGACGAGCAGATGCGCGAGTTTTTGGCCCGCCGCACCCATTTCGCGCTGGTGGTCGACGAATATGGCAGCCTGCGCGGCCTGATCACGCTGGAAGACATTCTTGAGGAAATCGTGGGTGAGATCACGGATGAGCATGACACCGACATGCTGCCTGATCTCAAGCCGAACGCGGCGGGCGATTATCTGGTCGATGGCGCGATGACCATCCGCGACCTGAACCGCGCGCTGGACTGGAACCTGCCCGATGATGAGGCCAATACCGTCGCGGGCCTCGTCATCCATATGGCGCAGTCGATCCCGACGGCGGGCCAGGTGTTTTCCTTTGACGGCTACCGTTTCGAGGTGGTCAGCCGGCGCGAAAACCGCCTGACCCGTTTGCGTATCCGCCCCTTGGTCGAGCCGCTGGAGCCTGCCGATCAGTGATCGGCCATGCTGGCGGCGCGCTTGGCATCCTCGACGGATGCGCCTTGGGTGCCGTTGAAGAATGCGTTCAGCACCACGGCCGAGATCGTCGCCAGCAGGATGCCGGATTCGATCAGCGGGTGGATTGCATGCGGCATCCATTGCTTGAAGTCGGGCGCGATCAGCGGGATCATCCCGAAGCCCAGCGACACCGCGACCACGAACAGGTTGTTGCGATTATTGGCGAAATCCACGTTCGACAGGATACGGATGCCAGTCGCTGCGACCATGCCGAACATCACCAGTCCCGCGCCCCCCAGAACCGAGGTCGGCAGCGATTCCACCGCCGCGCCCATCTTGGGGATCAGCCCGAACAGGATCAGGATGACGCCGCCCGCGACGCAGATATAGCGACTTTTGATGCCGGTCACGCCGACTAGGCCGACGTTCTGGCTGAAGGACGTATAGGGGAAGGTGTTGAAGATACCGCCGATCAGCGTGCCCAGACCATCGGTGCGCAGACCGGCGGTCAGCCGGTCCTGCGTGACCTCGCGCCCAGTCATCTCTCCCAGCGCAAGGAACATGCCGGTCGACTCGATCATCACCACGATCATTACTAGAACCATCGTCAGGATCAGCACCGGGTCAAAGATCGGCATCCCGAAATGGAAGGGCGTGACAAGGCCGAACCATGACGCCTCGGCCACCTTGCCAAAGTTCATCTGGCCCAGAGCAATGGTCAGCGTCGCGCCGATCAGCATGCCCAGCAGAACGGCGATATTGGCGACGAAACCCTTGCCAAAACGCGCGATCATCAGGATGGCGACCAGCACCACCGCCGAGATGCCGATATTCAGCGGCCGCGCATAAAGCGGGTTCTGCATGCTGGCTGCCGGGGCAAAGCCCTCTGGCAGCGCCGGGACCGTGCCCGTTCCCGCCATGTCCTTCAACTGGTTCAGCCAGCCCGACACCACCGGATCGACCACCTTGGGCGCGGTCGGTCCGACCGGGTTGCCAAAGATCCAGTTGATCCCGATCCGCATCAGGGTCACGCCGATCACCAGAATGATCGTGCCGGTCACCAGCGGTGGAAAGAATTTCAGCATCCGCCCGACAAATGGCGCGATCAGCATGGCGATGATGCCTGCCCCGATGATCGCGCCAAAGATCATCCGCGCGCCATCCGGCCCCGGATAGGCCCCGGCCATCGCGACCATCGGCCCGACCGAGGCGAATGTCACCCCCATCATCACCGGCAGCTGGATGCCGAACCAGCGCGTCGCGCCCAGCGACTGGATGATCGTCGCGATCCCGCAGCAGAACAGGTCCGCCGAGATCAGAAAGGCCACATCCTCGGGCGAGAGCTTCAGCGCGCGCCCCACGATCAGCGGCACGGCCACCGCCCCCGCATACATCACCAGCACATGTTGCAATCCAAGCGTCGTCAGACGCAGCGGCGGCAGGATCTCGTCTACCGGATCCACCGTATTCGGCGCGGCCTTTGCCATGTTGTCCCCCGTGCAAAACCGGATTGTCCCGATGGCATCAAGTAACGGGCCGAAACCCTGCCAAGGCAACGATTTTCTGGTGCATGCGCCGACCATGTGCAGCCCAGCCGGTTTCAAGGGCACTGTGCCCAGCCCCCGATCCCGGTCGTGACGCTTTGTCAGAAACATCTTGGATGGCGACAGATTTTTCGCCGGACCCGCTTGCGGTTCCCGGCCAAAAAGGCCAGCTTTGCCGGGCAACGGGATGGAATGGCAGCCTGAAATGGCCCCGGTCCATCTGAAATATTCGTTCGAAACCATTAAGTTGCGGCGGATATCTGGTTGCGCGACCAATTGCGGGCAATGATCTGGCCCGAACCGACCGGCAATCCCACGATCTGCCGGGCCTTACGTCATATTGGCCGACGCGGGTTGCAACCTTGGCCTTGCCTGAATATCAGGACGTGGCCCGCATCCACCAGCACGGAACTCCACAATGGACATCGCTGACCGCCGCAAGGCAAATCCCGATCACTGGCGCCTTGCCGCCGCCATCCGCGCCCTGTCGATGGACGCCGTCGAGGCTGCGAATTCCGGCCATCCCGGCATGCCGATGGGCATGGCGGATGTCGCCACCGTCCTGTTCCGCAATCACCTGAAATTCGACGCATCGGCCCCGAACTGGTTCGACCGCGACCGCTTCGTGCTGTCGGCGGGCCACGGCTCGATGCTGATCTATTCGCTGCTGCACCTGACCGGGTATGAGCAGATGTCGCTGGACCAGATCCGCAACTTCCGCCAGTGGGGCGCAATCACCGCGGGCCACCCGGAATACGGCCATGTCGAGGGCGTCGAGACGACGACCGGCCCGCTGGGTCAGGGCATCGCCACCGCCGTCGGCTTCGCCATCGCCGAAGAAGCGATGCGCGCGCAATATGGCGCAGACCTGTGCAGCCACAAGACCTGGGTCATTGCCGGCGACGGCTGCCTGATGGAGGGCATCAGCCAGGAAGCGATCGCGCTGGCCGGCCACCAGAAGCTGAAGAACCTGATCGTCCTGTGGGACAACAATGACATCACCATCGACGGTCGCGTCTCGCTGTCGGACAATACCGACCAGCTGAAGCGCTTCGAGGCCTCGGGCTGGCGTGTTCTGGCCTGCGACGGCCACGATGCAGCCGACATCGACCGCGCGCTGACCGACGCGGCCAGCGGCGCGGACGACCGCCCGGTTCTGGTCTCGTGCAAGACCATCATCGGTTACGGTGCGCCGAAGAAACAGGACAGCTCGGGCGCGCATGGCTCGCCCCTGGGTGCCGAGGAAATCGCCGCGACCCGCGCCGCCTATGGCTGGGAACACGGCCCCTTCGTCATTCCCGAGGACATCCTTGCCGACTGGCGCGCCATCGGCTCGCGCGGCAAGACCGCCCGGATGGAATGGGCCACGCGCGTTGACGCCGCTGAAAACCGCGACGAATTCGCCCGCCGCATCTCGGGTGAGGGCAGCGACAAGCTGGCCCCGACCATCGCCGCGCTGAAAGATCAGGCGATCACCAGCAAGCCCAAGATCGCGACCCGCCGCGCCAGTGAGATGGTGCTTGAGGTGGTGAACCCGGCTTTGCCCGAGACGCTGGGCGGCTCGGCCGACCTGACCGGCTCGAACAACACCAAGACCAAGGATCTGGGCATTTTCTCGCCCGAGAACCGCACCGGCCGCTACATCCATTACGGCATCCGCGAACACGGCATGGCGGCTGCGATGAACGGCATCTGGCTGCATGGCGGCTTCCGCCCCTATGGTGGCACGTTCATGTGCTTCACCGACTATGCCCGCGGCGCAATGCGTCTGTCGGCGCTGATGGGTCTGCCGGTCGTCTATGTCATGACGCATGACTCGATCGGTCTGGGCGAAGACGGCCCGACCCACCAGCCGGTCGAGCATCTGGCAATCTGCCGCGCGACGCCGAACACGCTGACCTTCCGCCCCTGCGATCTGGTCGAGACCGCCGAAGCCTGGGAAATCGCGCTGAGCGAGGACACCTCGCCTTCGGTCCTCGCGCTGTCGCGTCAGAACCTGCCGACGCTGCGTGAAACCGCTGGCGAGAACCTGACCGCCAAGGGTGCCTATGTCCTGCGCGAAGCCTCGAGCGACGCGAAGGTCGTGCTGATGGCCACCGGTTCCGAGGTCGAAATCGCCGTCGCCGCGCGTGAGACGCTGGAAGCGCAAGGCGTTCCGACCCGCGTCGTCTCGGTTCCGTCGATGGAACTGTTCCGTGCGCAGGATGCCGATTACCGCGCCTCGGTCCTGCCCGCAGGCACCGTCCGCGTCGCGATCGAGGCCGCCGTGCGCCAGCCGTGGGAATGGGTGCTGCTGGGCGAGCGTGGCCGCGAGGAAACCTCGGGCTTCATCGGCATGACCGGCTTTGGTGCCTCGGCCCCGGCGCCGACGCTGTACAAGGAATTCGGCATCACCGCCGAGGACACCGTCGCGCTGGCCCGCAAACTGCTGGCCTGATACGGCGATCACATGATCTTGACGGCCGCGCCTTTGCGCGGCCGTCTGCATTCTGGGTCATGGACCTTCCTCTGCCATACAGGCATAAGTCCCGCCGAGGGAGTTCCCAGATGAGCCAGCCAGACATTGCCCCGCAGGGCCTGCCGCAGATCCTTGCGCCCGCAGGCAGCCCTGCACGCTCGACCCAATTGCAGGGCATCGTGCTGTTGCTGCTTGCAATTTTTACCTTCACGCTGATGGACGCCTCGGCCAAGCACCTGACCGAGCGCTACCATCCCGCCCAGATCGTCTGGGTGCGCTTCGTCAGCAACCTGCTGATCGTCGGGCTGATCTATGCGCCGCGCCTGCGCAGCACCATGGTCAGCAAGCGCCCGGTGGTGCAGCTGTTCCGCGGGCTGACCCAGCTGGGCTCGGTCGGGCTGTTCTTCACCTCGCTGCAATTCATCGGCCTGGCCGAGGCGACGGCGATCATGGACATCAACCCCGTCCTGATCACGCTGGCCGCCGCGATTTTCCTTGGCGAAAGCATCGGCATCCGTCGTCTGATCGGCATTGCCGTCGCGCTTTGCGGCGCGCTGATCATCATCAGGCCCGGCGCGGGCGTATTCCAGCCTGCCGCCATCCTGCCGCTGATCGGTGCCTTCACCTATGCCGCCGGCGCGATCCTGACCCGCCTTGTGCGCGAGGATTCGACCGCGACCTCGATCCTGTGGTCGGCGACCGTCGGGACGATCCTGTCTTCGCTTGCCGTGCCGTTCTTTTGGCAGCCCATCGCCAGCGAGGACATCTGGGCCTTTGTACTGCTGGGGATTTTCGGCACGGTGGCGCAGGCGCTGCTGATCCGCGCCTTTGCCATGGCCGAGGCTGCCGCCATCGCCCCCTTCGGTTATACCGGCCTGATCTGGGCCGGATTCTGGGGCTGGCTGTTCTGGGGCACCCTGCCTGACCGCTGGACCATCATCGGTGCGTTGATCATCGTCGCAGCCGGCCTATATGTGTGGATGCGGGAGGCACGCGCCATGCGGCGGGCAGGATAAGACGACGGAATGAGTGACAAGGACGAAGAACAGGTCGCATTGACCGACCGGATCGCGAACGGAGCCTTTCTGGCCGTGATGGGATTGGCCCGCGCCCTTCCCTATAAGCGCCGGATTCCCGCGATGGGCTGGTTCTTTGCCCATATCCTTGGCCCGGTCGCGGGTTGGCGCAAGCGCATCCGTGAAAATCTGGCCAAGGCGCGTCCCGACCTGACGCCCGCCGAGGTTCGCCATCTCACCCGCGCCGTTCCCGACAATGCTGGCCGCTCGCTGGCCGAGATCTATTCGGGAGCTGAATTCACCGACCGCATCCACGCTGCCGACCCGCTTTGCGGCCCCGGCCTGCCCGCGTTGGAACAGGCGGCGGCGGCAGGACGCCCTGTTATTCTGGCGGTCGCGCATTTCGGCAATTACGACGCCATGCGCGCGGCCCTGACCGGGCGCGGCTGGCCCGTGGGCGCGCTTTACCGCCCGATGAACAACGAGGCGTTCAACCGCCACTACATCCCCGCCATGCAGGCCATCGCCGAGCCGATGTTCCCGCGTGGGCGCTCGGGCCTTGCGGCGATGCTGCGCTTCCTCAAGGGCGGCGGCTGGTTGTCGCTGGGTTATGACCAGTTCGACGGCCATGGCGCAGTTCTGCGCTATTTCGGTCTGCCCACGAAAACCGTGCTGACGCCTGCGGAACTGGCCATCCGCTATGACG
This sequence comes from Paracoccus sp. PAR01, assembly GCF_014851995.1. Classification (NCBI taxonomy): domain Bacteria; kingdom Pseudomonadati; phylum Pseudomonadota; class Alphaproteobacteria; order Rhodobacterales; family Paracoccaceae; genus Paracoccus; species Paracoccus sp. PAR01. The sequence goes on along the minus strand of NZ_JACVAW010000008.1, from coordinate 142,826 downwards.
CGCTGATCCTGCCCATCGCAGGCATCCGCCAGCCCGACGGGCTGAGCTTCCGCGTCGAGGTCGGCGATCCGATCCCCCATTCCGACCCCGAAACCATGATGCAAGCCCTGAACGACCATCTTGAGACGCAGGTCCGCGCCCATATGGATCAATGGTTCTGGGTCCATCGGCGGTGGAAAGAACGTGGCTCCCGATGATGGGAACAGGCGAAACCCTTTCCCTCGGGTCATGGCACAGGCTATAAGCTGCGCAACCATCGCGCCCGAAGGTGCGATCCCAAACGAAAATATCCAGAGGACGGCATGAGCGACGACAAGAAACCCGCAGGTCAGGACGAACGCACCAGCCAAGACGACGTGGCATTCATCCAGGCGCTGGCCGAGCTGCTCAACCGCAACGAACTGACCGAACTGTCGGTCAAGCGCGAATACAGCGAAAACGACCGCCTGACCGTGAGCCTGTCGAAACAGGGCAAGCAGGTCATCCAGGCAGTCGCGGCCCCCGCCTTTGCTGCCGCTGCCCCTGCTGCCGTGGCCGCCGCGCCCGCCGCCGCACCGGCCGCAAGCGAAGACCCGGCCAGCCTGCCCGGCATCGTCACCTCGCCCATGGTCGGCACCGCCTATCTGGCCGCCGAGCCGGGTGCTGCGCCCTTCGTCGCCATCGGCAAGCAGGTCAAGGAAGGCGAGACCCTGCTGATCGTCGAGGCCATGAAGACCATGAACCACATCCCCTCGCCCCGCTCGGGCACGGTCAAGCGCATCCTTGTCGACGATGGCAGCCCGGTCGAGTTCGGCGCGCCCCTGATGGTCGTCGAGTGAGGCCCTGATGTTCGACAAGATCCTGATCGCCAACCGGGGCGAGATCGCCCTGCGCGTGATCCGCGCCTGCCGCGAGATGGGCATCGCCTCGGTCGCGGTCCATTCGACCGCCGATTCGGACGCGATGCATGTCCGCATGGCCGATGAATCGGTCTGCATCGGCCCGCCTTCCTCATCGGAAAGCTACCTGTCCATGTCCGCGATCATCGCCGCTTGCGAGATCACTGGCGCACAGGCGATCCATCCGGGCTATGGCTTCCTTTCGGAAAATGCCGGCTTTGTGCAGATGGTCGAAGACCATGACATCGCCTTCATCGGCCCCTCGGCCGAGCATATCCGGATCATGGGCGACAAGATCACCGCCAAGGATACCGCGAAATCACTGGGTATTCCGGTGGTTCCGGGTTCTGACGGCGGCGTGCCCGACGTGGCCTCGGCACTGCGCGTCGCGGCTGAAATCGGCTATCCGGTCATCATCAAGGCCACCGCCGGCGGCGGCGGTCGTGGCATGAAGGTCGCGCTGGACGAGGCCGCGCTGGAAACCGCTTTCCGCACCGCGCGCTCGGAATCCAAGGCGGCCTTCGGCAATGACGAAGTCTATATCGAGAAATACCTGCAGCGCCCGCGCCATATCGAGATCCAGGTCTTTGGCGATGGCCGTGGCCGCGCGGTCCATCTGGGCGAGCGCGACTGCTCGCTGCAGCGCCGCCACCAGAAAGTGCTGGAAGAGGCCCCCGGCCCCGCGATCACCCCCGAACAGCGCGCCCGCATTGGCAAGATCTGCGCCGACGCGATGTCGCAGCTGGGCTATCGCGGCGCCGGCACCATCGAATTCCTGTTCGAGGATGGCGAGTTCTACTTCATCGAGATGAACACCCGCCTGCAGGTCGAGCATCCGGTGACCGAAGCGATCTTCGACGTGGATCTTGTCCGCCAGCAGATCCTTGTCGCCGCTGGCGAGGAAATGGAGTTCCGCCAAGAGGATCTGAAGATCCGCGGCCACTCCATTGAAGTGCGGATCAACGCTGAAAAGCTGCCGAATTTCACGCCCTCTCCGGGCAAGATCACCCAGTATCACGCGCCGGGTGGCCTGGGCGTTCGCATGGATTCGGCGATCTATGACGGCTACAAGATCCCGCCCTATTACGACAGCCTGATCGGCAAGCTGATCGTGCATGGCCGCGACCGGCACGAGGCGCTGGCCCGTCTGGACCGCGCTCTTGGCGAACTGATCGTGGACGGGGTCGACACCACCGTGCCGCTGTTCCGGGCCCTGCTGCAGAACCCGGACATCCAGAGGGGCGATTATTCGATCCACTGGCTGGAAAAATGGCTTGCCCAGATGGCCAATCAGGACAGCTAAGCGGACATGACCGAACTGACCGCGGAAAGACTGCTTCTGGCTTATGCGCAGGGCGTCTTTCCGATGGCCGAATCCGCGACCGACGCCCATCTGTACTGGTTCGATCCGCCCGAGCGCGGCATCCTGCCGGTAGGGGGCGTCCATGTCTCGCGCTCGATGCGGCGTTGCCTGCGGCACAGCGGCTGGCATGCCAGCGTCAATCGCGACTTTCTCGGTGTGATCGCAGGCTGCGCCGACCGGCCCGAGACCTGGATCAACGCGCCCTTGATCGCTCTGTACATGCAGCTGCACCGTATGGGACACGCGCATTCGCTGGAGATATACGAAGGCGATACGCTGGTCGGTGGCACCTACGGCATTTCGCTGGGGGCGGCATTTTTCGGAGAAAGCATGTTCTCGCGTCGCACCAACGCCTCCAAGGCGGCGCTGATCTGGATGTCACATCACCTGCGCCGCAGCGGCTTCACGCTGTGGGATACGCAATATGGCACGTCGCATCTGGCCTCGATGGGCGGTCAGGTCATTTCGCGGCAGGAGTACCGGCGCAAGCTGGCCATGGCGATCCGCAGGCCCGCCGATTTCACCGGCCATGCCCTGCCGGGCATTCAGCCCCTGTTGCAGGACATGACCCACACGTCATAGCGCGGGTCATCCATTGCCGAAAGCGCGGGGGACGAGGCGATCATCCAGCCCGCAAAGACCGTATGATTGGCGCGCGTGTCAAAGACCGTCAGTTCGGCATAGGCGTCAGATTCCGGGTCCTTGGCAGGATAGCGGCACTCGGCAAGCGTCACTTGCAAGCGACCGAATTCGGCCTTTTCCCCGGCAGCCATGGTGAAATCCAGAAGCTGGCCGGTCACCTTGTCCAACCCGCGCAGATTGGCACCCTTGGCGCGCGACGTCTCGGGGCCGCGGGCGGCAGCAACGGCCGCCTGACGTTCCGCCGCAGAGGGCTCGGCCACAACCACGTCATTCGGGTCGTCGCTGAAGGCCGGGTCCATTTCAAAGTCGATGACCGGGGCGTCCTGCGGCTCTTCCTCATCCTGAGCCAGAGCCGGCAGAGCGGTCAGCATCGCAAGACACAGCGCAGGGGCAAGCAGCCGTCCGATCATTTGCCGTCCTCCGATGACTGGGCATCGACGAATTTCATCATCAGCGACAGCAGGCTGACTGCGCCCTGCACGTCCTCGATCTCGTCCCCCGGAGCCAGATTATCCGCCGCACCGCCGGGCTGCAGTTCGATATACGAACCGCCCAGCAGGCCATCGGTCTGAATCAGCGCAGCACTATCGGTCGGAAGCTTGATGTCGCCGGGAATGCGCAACCGGGCCTCGGCCAGATAGGTCGCGGGGTTCAGCTCGACTGCGCTGACGCGCCCGACCTTGACGCCCGCGACACGGACATCGGTGCCGACCTCGATCCCGTCGACATTCGGAAATGCCGCGCGCAATTCATAGTTTTCGCCGCCGATCCCGCGATGCGCGTTGCCCGCGGTGGACCAGAACAGGAAGCCGCCGGCGATCAGCAGGATCGCCGCCCCGACCCAAAGCTCGGCCCGCTCGGCGTTGCTCTGCATCGCTTACTCGGGCTGCCAGGCGTCGTAATCGCGACGCGCTGCGGGCTCGGCACGATAAAGCGATCCGGCGGGGTGATACGCCTCGGCCGAGCCGGTCTGGTTCGGCTGGTGCGGCTTTTCCCAGGTCTTGTGGGCCAGCGGCTCGGTGGTCGGCGGCTGCTTGAAGGTGTGGTGCAGCCAGCCATGCCATTCCGGAGAAACGCGGCTTGCCTCGGCCTCGCCATTATAGATGACCCAGCGCCGCTTGCCGCCGCCCGACTGGTAATAGACGTTGCCTTGATCGTCCTCACCCACCTTCTCGCCATAAAGTTTGGTCCAGACTTGGGTGTTGATGGTCTGGCTGTTCCACCAGGTCAGAACGCGCAGCAAAAAGGACATGGAAGCGAACCTCGTCATTCGGAGTTGGCCGAGATATGGCGCAAACCGCGCCCGAGGTCCAGTGATTGCGGACAAATCCCTTGCCGGACACGACAGGACCGCGACAAGTTTATGTGCATTCCTGCCACCCGCGAAAATGAAAAAAGGCCGAGGTCTATCACGACCCCGGCCTTTCATTCATGCGCTACAGCGGGCGTCAGCCAGCGGTCGCGGTTTCCTTCTTCGTATCGGTGTGGATCAGCAACGGCTTGGCATTGGGATTATCCACGGCCTCGTCATTGACAACGACCTCTTCGACGCTGTCCAGGCCCGGCAGGTCGAACATCGTGTCGAGCAGGATGTCCTCCATGATCGAACGCAGGCCACGTGCGCCGGTCTTGCGCTTGATGGCGCGTTTGGCGATGGCGGTCAGCGCATCCTCGGTGAAGGTCAGCTTCACGTCCTCAAGGTCGAACAGGCGCTGATACTGCTTGACCAGCGCGTTCTTGGGCTGGGTCAGGATGGTGATCAGCGCGTCCTCGTCCAGATCGCCCAGCGTGGCGATGACCGGCAGACGACCGACGAACTCCGGGATCAGGCCGAATTTCAGCAGATCCTCGGGTTCGAGCTGCTTGAACAGCTCGCCCACGCCCTTGTCGTCATTTTCCTTGACCGCGGCACCAAAGCCCATCGCCGTGCCCTTGTTGCGCTGCGCGATGATCCGGTCGAGACCGGCAAAGGCGCCGCCACAGATGAACAGGATGTTGGTCGTGTCGACTTGCAGGAATTCCTGCTGCGGATGCTTGCGGCCACCTTGCGGCGGAACGCTGGCGACAGTGCCTTCCATGATCTTCAGCAGGGCCTGCTGCACGCCCTCGCCCGAAACGTCGCGGGTGATCGAGGGGTTGTCGGACTTGCGGGTAATCTTGTCGACCTCGTCGATATAGACGATGCCGCGCTGCGCGCGCTCGACGTTGTATTCCGACGCCTGAAGCAGCTTCAGAATGATGTTCTCGACATCCTCGCCGACATAGCCGGCTTCGGTCAGCGTGGTCGCGTCGGCCATGGTGAAGGGCACATCAAGGATGCGCGCCAGCGTCTGGGCCAGCAGCGTCTTGCCGCAACCGGTCGGACCGATCAGCAGGATGTTCGACTTCGCCAGCTCGATATCGGTCTTCGAGCTGTGGTTCAGACGCTTGTAGTGGTTGTGCACCGCGACCGAGAGCACGCGCTTGGCATGTTCCTGCCCGATCACGTAATCGTCGAGGACATTGCAGATCTCGCGCGGGCTGGGCACGCCATCGCCGGATTTCAGGGCCGAGGTTTTGGTCTCTTCCCGGATGATGTCCATGCAAAGTTCGACGCATTCATCGCAGATGAAGACGGTCGGCCCGGCGATCAGCTTGCGCACCTCATGCTGGCTCTTGCCGCAGAAGCTGCAGTAGAGCGTGTTTTTGCTGTCGCCGCCGGTCGGATTGGCCATCAGTTCGATCCTCGTTATGCCCGGACGACCAGCCCTATCGCCGGACGTCCGCCTGTTTGTCTCACGGGCCTCGGGCCGCGTGTTGCGTCAGCGATATGTTACGAGCCGCTATGACGCGTCACAATCCCCAAAAAGTGCGGCCCCGTCATGCGGGGACCGCGATCAGGCCGTCGGATCGGCCTTGCCGCGCGCGGTCAGGATCTCGTCGATGAGGCCCCATTCCTTGGCCTCTTCGGGCGACATGAAGCGGTCACGCTCCAGCGCCTGTTCGACTTCTTCCAGCGTGCGGCCGGTATGCTGGACATAGATCTCGTTCAGCCGGCGCTTGAGCTTTTCGGTCTCGCGCGCGTGGATCAGGATGTCGGTCGCCTGACCCTGGAACCCGCCCGAGGGCTGGTGGACCATCACACGGCTGTTGGGCAGCGAGAAACGCTGGCCCGGCTGACCCGCGCACAGCAGCAGCGAGCCCATCGAGGCCGCCTGCCCCACCACCAGCGTCGAGACGCGCGGCTTGATGTATTGCATCGTGTCATAGATCGACAGGCCCGCGGTGACGACACCGCCGGGGCTGTTGATATACATGCTGATGTCCTTGTTCGGATTTTCCGCCTCAAGGAACAGCAGCTGCGCCGAAATCAACGTGGCCATGCCGTCATGCACCGGCCCGGACATGAAAATGATCCGTTCCTTCAGCAGACGCGAGAAGATGTCATAGGCCCGTTCGCCCCGGCTGGTCTGTTCGACAACCATGGGGACGAGCGTGTTCATGTAGAATTCTGCCGGATCTTGCATGTCGTTCCTTGCTTTTGTCCCTGCCTGGCCTGCCGTTTCCGCGATTCGCCCTTGGGTTTCCCCCATCCGGCCTGTCTTAACCGCGAAACATTGAGAGAGTCTTAGTAACGCCCGCGACCGAGGACAAGAGAGCGTTAGAAATTGCCCCCGCCTGCCCATCCCGGTATTCTGCCCGCAATCGACGGAGAAACTGATGAAACTGATCGTCGGCCTGGGCAATCCGGGCCCGAAATATGACGCGAACCGCCACAATGTCGGCTTCATGGCGCTGGACCGCATCGCTTCGGACCACGGATTTGGGCCTTGGCGGGCGCGTTTTCAAGGCGAGACCGCCGAGGGGCGGCTGGGCGACATGCGGGTGACGCTGCTCAAGCCCACGACCTTCATGAACCTGTCCGGCCAATCGGTCGGCGAGGCGATGCGCTATCTGAAGCTTGGCCCCGAGGATGTGATCGTCCTGCATGACGAATTGGACCTGCCCCCCGGCAAAGCGCGGCTGAAGCTGGGCGGCGGCCATGCCGGGCATAACGGGTTGCGCTCGATCCATCAGCATATTGGTGACAATTATCGCAGGCTGCGCATCGGTATCGGTCATCCGGGCCACAAGGACCGCGTGGCAGGCTACGTGCTGTCGGATTTCGCCAAGGCCGAGGAGGCCGGATTGGACGATCTGTTGCGCGGGATTTCGGATGGGGCGGCGGCACTGGCTGCGGGCGATGACGCACGTTTCATGAATGCAGTGGCGGCGCGGGTCGCCCCGCCCCGGAACAGCGGCACGCGACCACAGCCCGCCGCCGTGACACAGCCAGCCACGACCAAACCGGTGGCCGTGAAACCCGAAGCCCCGGCAGTCGTTGAACCTCAGACCCTCACCGACCGGTTGCGCGCGCTGAGCGAGCGTTTCCGCTGACCCCGAAGGAGGCGACGATGGACAGTCAGATCAACGTCCTTGGCGGCAAGCTTGACCCCTGCTCGGCCGATCCGCTGACGGGGTTCTATCGCGACGGCTGCTGCAATACCGGCCCCGAGGATACGGGCCGCCACACCGTCTGCGTGATCGTCACCGCCGAGTTTCTGGCGGTGTCGAAATATCTGGGCAACGATCTTAGCACCGCGCGGCCCGAGTTCCGTTTTCCCGGGCTGAAGCCGGGCGATCGCTGGTGCCTGTGCGCCGCGCGCTTCCTGCAGGCGGCGCAGGAATTCGCCGCGCCGCAGGTGGTGCTGGAATCCACCCATGCGCGCACATTGGACATCGTGCCGCTGGAACTGCTGCAGGCCCACGCCTTCGAAGGCTAGCTCTGAGCCAGATAATGGCGGACGGCATCGACAACGTGGCGGAAACGGTCACCGCCCAGATGCTTGCCGCCATACCACCTTGTCACCACCACGACATGATCGGTCAATTCGGCCCGTTCCAGCATTTGCAGGATGATCTGGCCCGCGCCGCTTTCGCCGTCGTCATCCTTGACGCCCTCGCCCGACAGAATCGCGGCCCAGGTGTTGTGCGTGGCCTTGGCGAATCTTTTGTTGCGCTTCAATTCGGCCAGCAGCGCCTCGGCCTCGGCGCGGTTACGCGCAGGCCCGCCCGAGACGGCATAGCGTGAGCCGCGGTCGGAAATGATCTTGTCGAAAACGCGCAGGCTCATGTCTTGCGGCGCACGTAAAGTTCCAGCCGGTGGCGGACGATTTCATAGCCCAATTCGGCGGCGATCTCGGCCTGCAAACGCTCGATTCGATCACTGACGAATTCGGTGACCTCGCCGGTTTCGACATCGATCATATGGTCGTGATGCTTGCCATCCGCTGGCTCGAACCGCGCGGGTTCACCGGCAAATTCGACCTTCAGCACCACCCCCTGCGCCTCCAGCGCGGACAGCGTGCGATAGACGGTGGCCAGCGACACGCCCGCCCCGGCCTCGGTCGCGCGTTGGAAAAGCTGGGTCGCGTCGGGATGATCCTCGGCCGAGGCCAGCACCCGCAACAACGCCGCCCGCTGGCGGGTGATGCGAATACCGGCGCGCCGCAGCGCATGTTCAAAGCCAAGGGCTCGGGTTTCTGCGTCCATGCGCCTTTCTCACCCAGTTGAGAATGAATTACAACTGGCTTGACAGTTGAGAATCGTTCGCAGATAAAGAACAAAAATGGGGGTAGAATGTTCCGCAGGACTTTTCTGGGCACCGCATTGGCCAGTGTGACGATGTCAGGGCTGGCCGCACCGGCACTGGCCCAAACCCGCCGCCCCAAGGTCGCGACCACTTTCACGATTCTGGCCGACATGGCGCGCAACGTCGCCGGGGACCGGGCCGAGATCGTATCGATCACCAAGCCGGGCGCCGAGATCCACAATTACGAACCAACCCCCAGCGATCTGGTCGGCGCGCGCGATGCAGACCTGATCCTGCGCAATGGCATGAATCTAGAGCTGTGGTTCGAACAGTTCCTGCGCAATCTGGGCGATCTGCCCTCGGCCACGCTCAGCGAGGGGATTGAGCCGATGCCGATTTCGGGCGGCAGCTATCGGGGCAAGCCCAATCCCCATGCCTGGATGGCACTTGATTCGGCGATGATCTATGTCGACAACATCGCCGCCGCGCTGACCCGGCTGGACCCGGCCGGAGAGGCCGAATACCGCGCCAATGCCGATGCCTATCGCCAGCAGATCACCCAGACCGTCTCGCCGCTGCGAGATCAGGCCCGCGCCCTGCCCGAGGCCCGGCGCTGGTTGGTGACCTCGGAAGGCGCGTTTTCCTATCTGGCGCGGGATTTCCACCTGCAGGAAATGTATCTATGGCCGATCAATGCCGATGCCCAAGGCACGCCCCAGCAGGTGCGCCGTGTGGTCGATGCCATCCGAGAACATCGGATTCCGGTGGTGTTTTCGGAAAGCACCGTGTCGGACCGCCCGGCCCGGCAGATCGCGGCGGAAACCGGGGCGCAATATGGCGGAGTGCTGTTCGTCGACAGCCTGTCCGAACCCGATGGCCCGGTCCCGACCTATCTGGACCTGCTGCGCGTCACGTCGGAAACCATTCTCAAGGGGCTGAGCGATGCTTGATACCGGGATCGAGGCCCATGGCCTGACCGTCACCTATCGCAACGGCTTCACCGCGTTGACCGATGCCAGCTTTACCGTCCCGACCGGCTCAATCACCGCGCTTGTCGGCGTGAATGGTGCCGGAAAATCGACACTTTTCAAAGCGCTGATGGGATTTGTTCCAGCATCATCCGGTGATGTCCGGGTGCTCGGCATGACCGTCCCCGAGGCATTGCGCCGCAACCTTATCGCCTATGTCCCGCAATCCGAGGAAGTCGATTGGAGTTTCCCCGTCCTTGTCGAGGATGTGGTGATGATGGGCCGCTACGGCCATATGGGCTTTCTGCGCCGCCCTCGCGCTGCCGACCGGCAGGCGGTGGATCAGGCGCTGGACCGCGTTGGTATGCAGGAATTCCGCCACCGCCAGATCGGCGAGCTTTCCGGCGGCCAGAAGAAACGCGTTTTCCTTGCCCGCGCCCTTGCGCAGGGCAGCCGGGTCGTGCTGCTGGATGAACCCTTCACCGGCGTCGACGTGAAAACCGAGGAAGCGATCATCGGCCTGATGCGCCAGATGCGCGACGAAGGCCATGTGATGCTGGTCTCGACCCACGATCTGGGTTCGGTGCCCGAGTTCTGCGACCGGGTGGTGCTGGTCAAGGGGACGGTGCTGGCCTCGGGTCCGACCGCGCAGGTGTTCACGCAGGACAATCTGCGGCTGGCTTTTGGCGGGGTGCTGCGCCATTTCACCATCAGGGCCCAGCAATTGCATGAGGATGACGATCCCCGCGGCGTCACCCTGCTGTCCGATGAGGAACGCCCGCTGGTCTTTTATGACGGCCAGCAACGCAGCACCGAGGCCAGCGGCAAATGATCGAGACCCTGCTGATCCCCTTTCAATACAGCTACATGACCGACGCGATCTGGGTCTCGGCGCTGGTCGGCGCGGTCTGCGCCTTTCTTTCAGCCTATCTGATGCTGAAGGGCTGGTCGCTGATCGGCGACGCGCTCAGCCACGCCATCGTGCCGGGCGTCGCCGGGGCCTATATGCTGGGACTGCCCTTTGCACTGGGGGCGTTCCTTTCAGGCGGGCTTGCGGCGCTGGCCATGCTGTTCCTGAACCAGCGCAGCGGGCTGAAAGAGGACGCCATCATCGGCCTGATTTTTACCGGCTTTTTCGGGCTGGGGCTGTTCATGGTGTCGCTGAACCCAATGGCCGTGTCCGTCCAGACGATCACCATGGGCAACATCCTTGCCATCAGCCCCGCCGACACACTGCAACTGGCGCTGATCGGAGGGATTTCGTTATTGATACTCAGCTTGAAATGGCGCGATTTGATGGTTGTTTTCTTTGATGAAAACCATGCCCGCACCATCGGCTTGCGCCCTGAACTGCTGCGCATCGTGTTCTTCACCCTGCTCGCGGGCTGCACGGTCGCGGCCATGCAGACGGTCGGCGCCTTTCTGGTCGTGGCGCTGGTGGTGACGCCGGGGGCGACGGCCTATCTGCTGACCGACCGCTTTCCGCGGCTGATCCTGCTGTCGGTGGCGATCGGCAGCCTGACCTCGGCGCTGGGGGCCTATATTTCCTTCTTCCTCGACGGGGCGACGGGGGGCGTGATCGTATGCCTGCAGACCGCGATCTTCCTGCTGGCTTTTCTGTTCGCGCCAAAGCACGGGCTGCTGGCCGCACGCCGCCGCGGACGCCGGGTGCAAGGGGGGCAAGCATGATGGACTGGTTGCTGCCCTTCACCTTTCCCTTCATGCGCGATGCCGCACTGATCGGATTGATGATCTCGGTCCCGGCGGGGCTGCTGTCGTGTTTTCTGGTGCTGCGCGGCTGGTCCCTGATGGGCGATGCGGTCAGCCATGCAATCCTGCCGGGCGTGGTGCTGGCCTATATCCTGCAACTGCCGCTGATCCTTGGGGCCTTTGTCGCGGGACTGGGCTCGGCGTTGATGGCGGGATGGTTGCAGGATAACAGTCGGGTCAAGCGCGACACTGTGCTGGGCGTGGTCATGTCGGGCATGTTCGGGCTGGGTGTGGTGCTTTACACCGCGATCCCTTCGGACCTGCATTTGGACCATATCCTGTTTGGCAACATGCTGGGCATCGGCCCCGAGGATATGCGCCTTGCGGCGATGATTTCGGGCGTGGTGGGGCTGGTGCTGGTGCTGAAATGGAAGGATTTCGCGCTGGCGGCCTTTGACCCGGTGCAGGCGCGAGTGGCCGGGCTGGCGGTGGGCTGGCTGCATTACGGCTTGCTGGCGATGATCTCGGCGACGGTGGTGGCGATGCTCAGCTCGGTCGGGATCATTCTGGCCGTGGCCATGCTGATCGCGCCGGGGGCGGTTGCCTTTCTGGTGACGCGCAGGCTGGCCGCGATGCTGGTGACGGCAGTGATCGTCGCGGCATTCGCCACGACGGTCGGGGTCTGGGGCAGCTTCTGGCTGGACAGCGCGCCCGCGCCGACCGTAGTTCTGGTGCTGACCGGGCTGTTCGTGCTGGCCTTTACATGGCGCAACCTTGCCCAGAGGCGGGCAAGCGCGGCCTGAAGCGGTCTGGTCAAGGCGGAAAGCGGCAAGCTAGAGTGCCGCGACCAGACCTTTCGCGACAGGCAAACCCATGAGCCGAACGATCAGCGACATTCCCAGCGCCCATCCCGATGATCCCCATTACGTCAGCCGGATGGGCTGGCTGCGGGCAGCGGTGCTGGGCGCAAATGACGGCATCCTGTCCGTTGGCGCGCTGATCGTGGGCGTTGCCGCAGCCAATCCCGGGCAGGAAGCCATTCTACTGGCTGGCGGCGCGGGACTGGTCGGCGGCGCATTGTCGATGGCGCTGGGGGAATATGTCTCCGTCAGTTCGCAATCCGATACGGAGCGCGCCGACATTGCCCGAGAACGTGCAGCTTTGCACCACACCCCCGAGGACGAGTTGCGCGAGCTGGCCGAGATCTATGAATCGCGCGGGATGACTCCGGCCACCGCCCTGCAGGCCGCGCGCGAAGTGACAGAGCATGACGCGCTTGGCGCGCATATGCGCGATGAACTGGGGTTGAGCGAGGCCTCGGCCGCAAACCCGATCCTCGCGGCGGCCGCCTCGGCCCTGACCTTCAGCATCGGGGCCGGCCTGCCCATGCTGGCCGCGATCCTCGCGCCCGCAAACCTTGTCGTCGCTTGCGTCCTGCTGACGGTGGTCGCGGCGCTGGCCGTGCTGGGGGCCTTTGGCGCATGGGCCGGCGGCGCGCCGCTTGGCCGGGCCGTGATCCGCGTGGTCCTGGGCGGCATCATCGCCCTGGGACTGACCGCGCTGGTCGGCAGGCTGTTCGGGGTCGCGATCTAGGCCGACTCCCGGCGATAGCTGCTGCTGGCCGCCAGCAGATCGCGGGCATAGGCGCTGTGTGCCTGCCCCGAGCGCAGGACCGGTGCCGCCATCTGCTCGACCACCTCACCGCCCCGCATCACCGCCAGCCGGTCGCACATATGCGCGACCACGGCGAGGTCGTGGCTGACCATGACAAAGGTCAGGCCGCGATCCTTGCGCAGGTCCGAGAGCAGGTTCAGGATCTCGGCCTGCACGCTGACATCCAGAGCCGAGGTGGGTTCGTCCAGCAACAGCAACCGAGGCTCTGCCGCCAATGCGCGGGCAATGGCCACGCGCTGGCGTTGGCCGCCGGAAAGCTGGTGCGGATAGCGAAAGCGGAAGCCGCGCCCAAGGCCCACGGAATCCAGCAGCCGGGTGATCCGCGCGTCGATCTGGTCCATGCCCTGCAGATGCAGGGTTTCCGACAGCACCCGGTCAACCGAATGGCGCGGATGCAGGCTGGCATAGGGGTCCTGAAACACCATCTGCACCGTCTTGTGGAAGGCCCGAGAGCGGTGACGCCCCGAAACGGCCTCTCCCGCGACCTCGATCCGGCCCGACCATCCCCCGGCTAACCCCGTGATAGCCCGCAGGATGGTTGATTTACCCGAGCCGCTTTCGCCCACCAGACCAAAGCTTTCGCCCGCTGCCACCGAGAAGCTGGCCTGCCGGACCGCGTGAACGCGTTCGGGCAGATCGCCGAACCAGACATCCAGATCTTCAACCTTGAGCATGTGGCCGGCCTTGCGATTGGGTATTTGAGAAACGGAGAAACGCCATGTCACGCACCGCTTCGCAGGGGTGGGGTCTGGTCACGCCAACTGTCTTGACGTTGCAGGACGGCAAGGCGGTCGACCTGATGGTCAAGGCGCGGCAGGCTGTTCAGCAAGCCTTGGGTATAAGGGTGGCGCGCATTGTGCAGGTCCTTCGCCGCCAGTTCCTCGACCACCTGGCCCGCATACATGATCAGCACCCGATCGCAGAATTGCGCGACAAGGTTCAGATCGTGGCTGATGAAGATCAGCCCCATACCGCGTTCTGTCACCAGCTTGTCCATGATCCGCAGGACCTCGTTCCGGACCGAAACATCCAGTGCCGAAGTGGGTTCGTCCGCGATCAGGATTTCCGGGTCGGGGGCCAGCATCATCGCGATCATGATGCGTTGACCCATGCCGCCTGAGACCTCATGCGGATAGGCGTCAAAGACCCGCTCGGGGTCGCGGATCTGCACGGCGCGCAGCATGTCCAGCGCCTTGTCACGCGCGGCGCGGCCCCCTTGCCCGGAATGCAGGCGGTAGCTTTCCATGATCTGCTGACCGACCGTCATCACCGGGTTCAGACTGAACTTGGGGTCCTGCATGACCATGCTGATACGCGCGCCGCGCAGGGCGCGCATCTTGCTCTCGGGCAGGTTCAGGATGGACTGGCCGCCCAGATCCATCCGTTCCGCCGTGACCTTGCCCGGCGGGCGGACAAGGCCAAGGATGGCGCGCCCGGTCATGGATTTCCCCGAGCCGGATTCGCCCACCACCCCCAGCCTTTCGCGGCCAAGGTCGAAGCTGACGCCCCGCACGGCCTGAAACAGACCCGAGCGGGTGGGGAAGCTGACCCGCAGGTCGCGGATCGACAGTAGCGGATCGCTCATTCCTTTGCCCCTTTCGGGTCCAGCACGTCGCGAAGGCCATCGCCCAGCAGGTTGAAGGCAAGGCTCACGATAAAGATCGCCATGCCGGGCACGGCGGCGACCCACCAGAAATCAAGGATATAGGTCCGCCCGTCCGAGATCATCGCCCCCCATTCCGGCATCGGCGGCTGCGCGCCAAGGCCAAGGAAACCTAGCCCTGCGGCGGAAAGGATGATCCCCGCCATGTCCAGCGCCACCCGCACGATCAGCGATGACACGCAAAGCGGCCAGACATGGCCGATCAGCAGGCGCAGCGGCCCCGCGCCTTGCAGCCTTGCGGCGGCGATGTAATCGGCATGGCGGATCGTCAGCGTTTCCGCCCGCGCCAGCCTCGCATAGGGTGGCCATGAAGTGATCGCCAGCGCCAGCACCGCATTGCCGATCCCCGGCCCCAGCGCCGCGACAAAGGCCAGCGCGAGGATCAGCTTGGGAAAGGCCAGAAAGATGTCGGTGATGCGCATCAGTACCTGATCGACCCAGCCACCGGCAAAGCCCGCAACCGTGCCAATGAACAGCCCGATCACCGGCGCAATCAGCGCCACGGTGCCCACGATGAACAGCGTGATGCGCGAGCCATGGATCAGCCGCGACAGGATATCCCGCCCCAGCGCATCCGTGCCCAGCCAATGCGCGGCACTTGGCGGCTTCAGCCGGTCGGCCAGGTTCTGGGCAAAGGGGCTTTGCGGCGACAGCCATGGTGCGAAAATCGCCATCAGCACCAGCAGGATCAGGATCACCAGCCCGAACATTGCAAGCTTGTTGGCGCGGAAGGTCAGCCAGCCCTGATAAAGCGCCCCCAGTTTCGCCTGCCTGCGGGTCTGGGGGGCGTCGGACAGAAGCCATGCGCGTGTGGTCAACTCGGTCATTTCGCCCTCGGGTCCAGCACGCGGTAAAGGATGTCGGAGATCAAATTCAGCAGCACGAAGCAGGTCCCGACCAGCACCGTCCCGCCAAGGACCGCGTTCATGTCCCCGGCCAGCAGCGCCTTGGTGATGTATTGGCCAATGCCGGGCCAGCTGAACACGATCTCGGTCAGCACCGAGCCCTCCAGAAGACCGCCAAAGCTCAGCGCAATCACCGTGATCAGCGGCACGAGGATATTGCGGAAGGCATGGCCCCAGATCACCCGTCGCTCGCTAAGACCCTTGACCCGTGCGGTGGTGACATATTCGGCGGAAAGCTGCTCCAGCATGAAGCTGCGGGTCATCCGGCTGATATAGGCAAGGCTGAAATAGCCCAGCAGGCTTGCGGGCAGGATGATATGGCTGAAGGCGTCGCGGAACGCGCCCCAATCGCCCGCCAGCAGGCTGTCGATCAGGATCATACCCGTCACGGTCGGAACCATGCCGTCATAGATGATGCCCTGCCGCCCCGGCCCTCCGACCCAGCCGAGGATGCCGTAAAACAGCAGCAAACCCATCAGCCCCAGCCAGAAGATCGGCATCGAATAGCCGACCAGAGCCACGACGCGGGCGATCTGGTCGATCCAGCCGCCGCGCCGCGCGGCGGCGATGACGCCCAAAGGCACACCGACAAAGACGCCGATCAGCGTGCCCAGAGCCGCCAGTTCGAAGGTCGCGGGAAAGACCCGCTTCAGATCGTCGATGACCGGATGCCCGGTCGAGATCGAGCGGCCGAAATCGCCCCTTAACACTTCGGCCATATAGCGCAGGAACTGCTGCCACAGCGGCTTGTCGAGGCCCATGGCCTGATAGGCCGCGTCATATTGCGCCTGCGTCGCGCGCTCTCCCACCACTTTCAGCACCGGGTCGATCGGCATGACCCGCCCGATGATGAAAGTGACCAGCAGCAGGCCCAGCAGGGTCAAAACCAGCGACAGCGCGACACCGCCCACGTTTTTGGCCCTGCGGCGCAGACGGATGCGCCCAAAACCGGGCGCACCGCCATTCGCCGGGGGCAGGCCACCCTGCCCCGGCGTCTTCACCATACCCGTATCGGCCACGGTTACTCTTTCGTGATCTGACGGTAGAAGACCGAACTGACCGCGCCGCCGGCATTCCAGTTTGTGACGTTCTTCTGGATGCCCGCCTGCTCGATGCGCTGGAACAGCGGGATGATCGGCGCGATCTCGCGGTATTCCTTCTGGATATCCAGATACATCTGGACGCGCTTCTCGGTATCACCCTCGATGGTGGCGGCGATGGTAGCCTTGTTCATCTCATCAGGCACCGCCCACGAGTTGCGCCATGCGAGGAAGGACAGCTTCGCCTCATCCGAGTTGTCGGGGTTATAGGCAAAGGTCGACGCGTTGGTGTTCGGATCAGCGTAATCCGGGCCCCATTCCCCGATGAAGATCGGAACCGAACGCGCGCGGTAAGCGTCCAGCACCTGCGCACCGGTCATCTGCTGGATTTCCAGCGTCAGCCCGACCTGCGCCATCGACGCCTGCAGGGTCTGCGCGACGTTCACATATTCCTGGATGTCGCGGACGGCGGTCTTGACCGTGCCCGAGGTGATCCCGGCATCGGTCAGGATCTTTTTCGCCTTCTCGATGTCATAGGTCCAAGGGTTCTCATCCGAGGCACCCAGATAACCCTCGGGCAGGAAGTTCTGATGGGTCTTGAACTGGCCCTTCAGGAAGCTGCCCTCGATCCCGGCATAATCGACCAGATATTTCATCGCCTCGACCACGGGTGCCTGCGACAGCAGCGGGTCCTTCTGGCTGAGGCCCATATACAGGATGCGGCCGCGCGGCTCGGTCCCGACCACCACCTTGTCGTTCGTGGCGATGCCGTCCACGTCGGTCGGCGTCAGGTTGCGCGCCACGTCGACATCGCCCTGTTCCAGCAGCAGACGCTGAGCGCTGCTTTCCTGCACATGCTTGACGATCACGCGCTTCATCACCGGCGCGCCCTGCCAATAGCCGTCAAAGGCGGTCAGCTGCACGGCCTCGTTCGGGCGCCAGGTCTGCAGCGCATAGGGACCGGAACCCGCCGCATTCGTCGACAGCCACGTATTGCCGAAATCCTCGCCGTCGACATGGCCCAGCACGGTTTCCTTGTCGACGACCGAGGCCACGTTCGAGGCAAGGCAGTTCAGCACAAAGGATTGCGCATAAGGCTGGTCCAGTTTCAGGATCAGCTTGTTGCCGTCAAACGTCACCTGCTGGTCGACGTTTTCGGGGGTAAAGCCGAACTGGGCCAGAATGAAGGCCGGCGACTTGTTCAGCTTGACCGCGCGCTGCAGCGACCATGCGGCATCCTCGGCCCGAACCGGATTGCCGGACTGGAACTTGACGCCGTCGCGCATGGTCAGGGTGATGGTCTTGCCGCCATCCGTCACTTCCCAGCTTTGCGCAAGGCTGGGCTTGAACCCGGCATTCAGGTCCATCGGGTCGAAATCGACCAGCCGGTCATACAGGTTGTTATCGACGTCGTTGCCCGAGAACTCAAAGCTTTGCGCCGGGTCAAGGCTGATGATGTCGTCGATCTGCGCCGCGACCACCAGCGTATCGGCCGGGGTTTCGGCAAAGGCCGCAGGGGCCAGCGACACGGCAGTCGCCAGCAGGATCGCGCGAAGCGAGAATTGTTTCATGATGTCTTCCCTGTTGTCGCCCCGTCGTTGCGGGACTTGAATGGAAGCAGCTTGGCGCGAAGCAGTTGATCCGGCAAGCCCCCGCGCTGAAGTCTCGACGCGGCGACCCGTCGCTGCACCATGGGGTTGCACATGGCCCGGCCCTCCTCCATGTCCGAGGTTCAAGGAGAAAACATGCGCAAACTGACCCTGCCCGAGCGCCCCGGCTGGCGCATTGAGGCCGAACGCCTCGGTTTTACCTTTGCCGACATGGGGGGCGAACCCTATTGGGATGAGACATCTGCCTATCAATTCAGCCTCCGCGAAATCGAGGCCGAGCTGGAGGCCCCCGCGACCGAGCTGCACGCCATGTGCCGCGAGGCCGTGGATGTCGCCCTGCAAAGCGAGGAATGGATGGACCGTCTGGCCATCCCGCCCGAGCATCGCGACTTCATCGCCGACAGCTGGGCACGGCGTGAACCCGAGCTTTATGGCCGTTTCGATCTGGCCTATGCGGGCAATGGTCCGGCCAAGCTGCTGGAATACAATGCCGACACGCCGACCTCGCTTTACGAATCGGCCTCGTTCCAGTGGCTGTGGTTCGAACAGCAGCAGGAACTGGGCGTGCTGGGTCATGATGCCGATCAGTTCAACGGTATTCATGAGGCGCTGGTTGACCGCTTTGCCCAGATTTTCGCCAAGGGCGAGGACGTGCATTTCGCTGCCGACGCCCAGAACCCCGAGGATTACGCCACTGTCGAGACGCTGGCATGGGCCGCGCGAGAGGCGGGTCTGGGCGCGCATTTCACCGATCTGGCGCAGATCGGCCTGACCGATCAGGGCCAGTTCGCCGACGACCAATCCCGCGTCATCGGATCTCTGTTCAAGCTTTACCCGTGGGAGGACATGCTGCGCGACGACTTCGCGGCGCACCTGCAACCCTCGGGCACGCGCTTCGTCGAGCCGCCATGGAAGGCGATCCTGTCGAACAAGGGGCTGCTGCCGCTGCTGTGGCAGATGTTCGCCGGCCATCCCAACCTGCTTCCGGCTTTCTTCCTTGACGATGTGCAGGAGGCCCTGAATGGCGGCAGCCCCGTCCCGCAGGTTTCCGCCGCCTTCACCGCCGCTGCGCCGCAACTGGCCGCCGGGCATGTGACGAAGCCGATCTTCTCGCGCGAAGGTGCGGGCGTCACCATCCACGAATCCGGCCATGTCACCGCGCAGGTGACCGATGACAGCTATTCGCATCACCCGATGATCGTGCAGGCACTCGCAACCCTGCCGGAATTCGACGGCTTCCACCCGGTGATCGGCGCATGGATCATCGGCGAGCAATGCGCAGGCATCGGCCTGCGCGAGGACCGTGCCCGCATCACCCACAACCTGTCGCGCTTCAAGCCGCATTTCATCGAGGGCTGACCCATGACCCATCGCAAACGTTCGCGCCATGTCGCGCTGGTTCTTCTGGGCACCGCGACCCTTGCCCTTGCCGCCTGCGAGGATGACCGCGTCGACGCGCAGGCCTTCCCCGATCTGGACAGCTGCATCGCCGCCAGCAAGGAAAACGGCCTGTGGTTCACCGAGGATGACTGCCGCAAGAACTTCGCCGCCGCGCAGAAGGAACTGGTCGAAACCGCTCCGCGCTATGCGTCAAAGGAGCTGTGCGAGCAGGAGCACGGCGCGGGCAATTGTGGCGACGATCCGGCGGCGGCCCAGCAATCGGGCGGCGGCTTCTCGTTCATGCCGCTGCTGATGGGCTACATGATGGGCTCGATGATGTCGCGCGGTGCAGGTGCCTATTCGCAACCGATGGTCAAGACCGCGAATGGCCAATACAGCACGCCCAAGGGCGACCAAAGCTTTGCCAGCAATACCGGCCGGGGCAAGGTCACACCCCAGACCTTCCAGCGTGCGCCAACCACGCTGGGCAAGCCGCCAATGACTGCCTCGCAGGTCAGCCAGCGCGGCGGCTTCGGCGCGGCCCGCACCGCCCGCCCGACCTCTGGCGGCGGCGGACGGCTGTTCGGCGGCTGATCCTTCTTTCTTGCGGAAATATCCTCGGGGGTGAATTGCGGCGCAGTCGCAAGAGGGGGCAGAAGGCCCCCTTCCCCAGCGCCGCTATCGCTAACGTCCATGTCTTGATCCTCGGCCATGAAAAGCGCAGTCTGCCGCGGAATTCACGCCAACCCCGAGGAACGCCCATGACCCCCGAGATCCAGTCCCAGAAAAACCGCGCGCTTTGCCAGCTTGCCCCGGTGATTCCCGTTCTGGTCGTCAAGGACGCAGTCAAGGCCGAGGGACTGGCCACCGCACTTGTCGCGGGGGGCTTGCCGGTGCTGGAGGTGACCCTGCGCACCCCCGCCGCGCTGGACGTGATCCGCGAGATGGCCAAGGTCACCGGCGGCCATGTCGGCGCGGGCACCGTGCTGACCCCCGATGACGCGAAACGCGCCAAGGATGCCGGTGCCAGCTTCGCCGTCTCGCCCGGCCTGACCGAGACGCTGGCCCGTGCCTGCGCCGATATCGACCTGCCGCTGCTGCCCGGCGCCGTCACCGCCTCCGAGGCGATGCGCGCGATGGAACTGGGCTATTCGATGCTGAAATTCTTCCCGGCCGAGGCGGCGGGCGGCACCAAGTCGCTGAAAGCCATCGGCGCGCCGCTGCCGCAGGTCAGCTTCTGCCCGACGGGTGGCATTACTCTGGCCAGCGCGCCGGAATACCTGTCGCTGCCCAATGTCATCTGCGTCGGTGGCAGCTGGATCTCGCCCGATGCGGATGTGGCCGAAGGCAACTGGCAAGCCATCGAGACCCGCGCCCGCGAGGCATTCGGCCTGCGCTGATCCCATGAACCCGGCCAGCGCCGCACGCCGCACCTGGCGCAATGTCTCTGTCCTGATCCTTGCGCAATCAGTGCTGGGCGCGCAGCTGTCGATGATCTTTATCGTCGGCGGGCTGGCCGGGCAGATGCTCAGCCCCAATCCCTGCATCGCCACCCTGCCCCTGTCGATGATGGTGCTGGGTTCGGCCCTGGCGGCAAGGCCACTGGCCGGCTTCATGCGCAGCCATGGTCGGCGCGCGGGTTTCCTGCTGTCCTGCGGATTGGCGGCGCTGGGGGCGGCACTGGCCGCGCTGGCACTGGTCTGGGGGAATTTCTGGCTGTTCTCGTTCAGCGCGTTGCTGAGCGGGGTCTATATGGCGGCGCAGGGCTTCTTCCGCTTTGCCGCGACCGATTGCGCCCCGCCCGAGATCCAGCCGCGCGCCATCTCATGGGTGCTGGCCGGGGGGCTGGTGGCGGCCTTTACCGGGCCGTTTCTGGTCCGCATGACCGCCGAGGCCACCGCCATCCCCTTCCTTGCCACCTATGGCGCGATCGCCCTGCTGAACCTGCTGGGTCCGGTGATTTTTGCCTTTCTGGACATCCCGCGTCCCGCCCCTGTCGCTGCCGGAACCAGCAGCGGCAGGCCGCTTTCGGAACTGCTGCGCGTGCCCCAGATCGTCGTCGCCACCGTTTGCGCGATGGTGTCCTATTCGCTGATGAACCTTGTGATGACCTCGGCCCCGCTGGCCATGGTGGGTTGCGGGTTTCACACATCAGACGCGGCGGTGGTGGTGTCGTTCCACGTGCTGGCGATGTTCGCGCCGTCCTTCTTTACCGGCCATCTGATCGCGCGGTTTGGCGCGGCCCCCATCGTCATGCTGGGATTGGCGATCCTTGCCGGAGCTGGGGCGACCGCGCTGGCCGGGGTAACGCTCGCGCATTTCCAGATCGCGATGGTTCTGCTGGGGCTTGGCTGGAATTTCGGCTTTATCGGGTCGACCACCATGCTGACCCGCGCCTATCGACCGGAAGAACGCGAGCGGGTGCAGGGGTTGAACGACGCCGCCGTGTTTGGCGGGGTGTTCCTCGCATCGCTGTCCTCGGGCGGGCTGATGAACTGCATAGGCGGTGAGGCCCGCGACGGCTGGTCGGCGGTCAATCTGGCGATGCTGCCGTTTCTGGTCCTTGCCGGGGCTGCGCTGCTGTGGCTGGCGTTGCGGCCGCGTGAGACGGCGCGGTAGACCGGAGGCTTCGCACCGTTCGTTACGAAAAAAGGTCCCCCGGACCTTTTCCTAAGCGCCTCACCCCCGGGATATTTTCAGCAAGCAAGAAGCTTCAGAAAAGGGACTTCTGGTCCGTCGCGGATTTCGTCGTGCGGGTCGGTTTTCCCGACGCCCCCTCGGGCCGAACCGGGACGCGGCCATCCGAGAATTCGATCTCGAAGCGCGGAGTTTCGGCGGCCTGCACGGCCGAGGTCAGAAGCCCGTTCGGGCCATGCACCACCGCATAGCCGCGGCGCAGGGTCTCGGTATAACCCAGCGTCTGGCGCAGACGGTCCAACCGGTCCAGCCGGTCGCGATGTGGCGGCACCAGGCGGGTCGCCACCGCTTGCAGGCGGCGGCTCAGACCAGCCAGTTCCTGCTTTTGACGCGCAATCTGGCGGGCACCGTCATTGAGCGACCTTGCCTTTGCGCGTTCAAGACGGGCGGCAATGTCGGTCAGACGCTCGCGGCGGCGGATGCTGTTACGTCCGGTCCCTGATTGCAGGCGCTGGCCCTGATCCGACAGGCGGTCACGGCGATGGCTTAGACTTGCCCGCAGGACCGAAAGCGACAAGGGTTGCGCGTTCAGCCGCTCGCGACGGCTGCGGACAAAGGTGCGAAGCGCCGGGGCAAGCCGGTCCGCGATCAGGTCAAAACGCTGGCGCGCCGGGTCGGTCAGTGCCTGCGGGCGGCCAAGCGCGCGGGCCAGATCGGTCAGCCGCTGGCGCTGGCGCAAGTCGCGCTGCTGGACGGCCCGGATCATGCGGGCGGCGGCCTCGGCCAGCCGGGCGGCCAGATCGGAGCGCACCGGCACGGCCATTTCCGCCGCAGCCGTGGGCGTCGGCGCGCGGCGATCCGAGGCGAAGTCGATAAGCGTGGTGTCGGTTTCATGCCCGACAGCCGAGATCAGCGGGATGTCGCTGGCGGCGACGGCGCGGACCACCGATTCCTCGTTGAAGCCCCAAAGGTCCTCAAGGCTGCCACCACCGCGCGCGACGATGATCAGGTCGGGACGCGGAATCGGGCCGTCCTTGGCCAGCGCGTTGAAACCCTGAATGGCGGCGGTGACCTGCGGGGCGCAACCCTCGCCCTGTACGGCCACCGGCCAGATCAGCACGTGGGTCGGGAAGCGGTCGCGCAGGCGGTGCAGGATGTCGCGTATGACCGCACCGGAAGGCGAGGTCACGACCCCGATCACCCGCGGCAGATAGGGCAGCGGGCGCTTGCGACTCTCGTCGAAAAGCCCCTCGGACGCCAGTTGCTTGCGGCGTTTCTCCAGCATCATCATCAGCGCGCCGGCGCCCGCCGGTTCGATCTCATCGACGATCAGCTGGTATTTCGACTGGCCGGGAAAGGTGGTCAGGCGACCGGTGGCGATGACCTCGATGCCTTCCTCGGGGCGGGTGGACAGACGCGCGGCCTGCCCCTTCCACGTCACGGCGGCGATGACCGAGCGGTCGTCCTTGAGGTCGAAATAGATATGGCCCGAGCTTGGGCGCGAGACGCGGCCGATCTCTCCGCGCACGCGGACGCGGCCGAATTCGCCTTCAAGCACGCGTTTGACCGCCCCCGAGATTTCCGAGACGGTGAATTCGGGCGCGTTGCTGCCGGGCTGGGGGTCTTCGAACAGTTCCATATTCCGGTTCTGGCTTGGCTTTGTGCAGGGTTCAAGGGAAGTTTCGCATTGATCCGGCGCAAGGCAGTTCCTATCAGGCGCGTAACATCCGCAGAAGGGGCCTTCACATGAACATCCTGATCCTCGGCAGCGGCGGGCGCGAACATGCGCTGGCCTGGGCGATCCGGCAAAATCCGAAATGCGACCGCCTGTTCGTGGCCCCCGGCAATGTCGGGATGGAGAGCCTTGCCCGGCTGGCCGAACTGGACATCCTGTCGGGAAGCGCCGTGATCGGCTTCTGCGAAGAAAACGCCATCGATCTGGTCGTGGTCGGCCCCGAGGCACCGCTGGCGGCAGGCGTCGCCGACGATCTGCGCGCGGCGGGAATTCTGGTCTTTGGTCCGTCCAAGGCGGCAGCAATGCTTGAGGCATCGAAAAGCTTCACCAAGGAGGTCTGCGATGCCTGCGGCGCGCCGACCGCCGCATGGGCGCGTTTCGACACAGCCGAACCGGCCCGCACCTATATTCGCGAAAAGGGCGCGCCGATCGTGATCAAGGCGGACGGGCTGGCCGCTGGCAAGGGCGTGACCGTTGCCATGTCCGAAGCCGAGGCCATTGCCGCCATTGACGACGCTTTTGGCGGGGCCTTTGGTGCTGCCGGGGCGGAGGTCGTGATCGAGGAATTCATGGCGGGCGAGGAAGCCAGCTTCTTCATCCTGTGCGATGGCACGGACTGCCTGCCGATCGGCACGGCGCAGGACCACAAGCGCGTCGGCGACGGCGATACCGGTCCGAACACCGGCGGCATGGGCGCCTATTCCCCTGCCCCGGTTCTGAGCCAAGCCATTCAGGACGAGGTGATGGCGCAGATCGTCCGCCCGACCGTCGCCGAGATGGCGCGGCGCGGCACGCCGTTTCAGGGCATCCTTTACGCCGGGTTGATGATCGAGAACGGGCATGCCCGACTGGTCGAATACAACGTCCGCTTCGGCGATCCGGAATGTCAGGTGCTGATGATGCGCCTTGGCGCGCAGGCGCTGGACCTGATTCTGGCCTGCGCCGAAGGGCGGTTGGCTGAAACCGCCGTGACCTGGGCCGACGACCATGCCCTGACCGTGGTTCTGGCCGCCAATGGCTATCCGGGGACCTATGAGAAGGGCACCGAGATTCGCGGGCTGGACCAGCTTGCCGAGGATTCGTCCCATATGGTGTTTCACGCTGGCACGGCTGTGAAGGACGGGCAGATCATCGCCACCGGTGGACGGGTTCTGGCGGCGACCGGGCGCGGCGCGAGCCTTGCCGAGGCGCATGAGCGCGCCTATCGCCTTGCCGATGCCATCGACTGGCCCGGCGGCTTCTATCGCCGCGACATCGGCTGGCGCGCGCTTTGAAGCGTGGCCCCCAGCTGCACTGTCGCTGGGGTATTTGAGAAACGAAGAAATCGGGCGGCGCGAGAGGATTGCGCCGCCTTTTTCATGTCGCCAGTGGAAATTGCGCCGTTACGTCAATTTCCGCCTTTTCAAGCCGGCGGCAGGGGTTCTATATTCCGCGCCATGACTCGGATGCGACACATCGCCACGACCCAGAACGCGCAAATCGGCGCGCGTTTCGCCGTGAGCCTCCGCGGTCTCCTTCTTCTTACGCTGCGCTGAGCGGGTCTCCGGGCTACCGCTCAGTTTGGCCGCGCCCGGACCTGAGTAGCGTAAAGAAGGATTCCCGAAAATGACCGACAAGAACCGCGTATGGATCTTTGACACCACCCTGCGTGACGGCGAGCAGTCGCCCGGCGCAACCATGACCCATGCCGAAAAGCTGGAAATCGCCCAGATGCTGGACGAGATGGGCGTGGACATCATCGAGGCGGGCTTCCCCATCGCCTCGGAAGGCGATTTTGCCGCCGTGAGCGAGATCGCGAAACTGTCGAAGAACTCGGTGATCTGTGGGCTGGCGCGTGCGCAACTGCCCGATATTGACCGCTGCTGGGAGGCCGTGAAGCATGCCCGCCAGCCGCGCATCCACACCTTTATCGGCACCTCGCCGCTGCACCGCGCCATTCCCAATCTGAACATGGACCAGATGGCCGAGCGCATTCACCAGACCGTGACCCATGCCCGCAACCTGTGCGACAATGTGCAATGGTCGCCCATGGACGCCACCCGGACCGAGCATGACTATCTGTGCCGCGTGGTCGAGATCGCGATCAAGGCGGGCGCCACCACGATCAACATCCCTGACACCGTGGGCTATACCGCGCCGCGCGAATCTGCAGCACTGATCCAAATGCTGCTGGAGCGTGTGCCTGGGGCGGATGACATCATCTTTGCCACGCATTGCCACAACGATCTGGGCATGGCGACGGCGAACGCTCTGGCCGCCGTCGAGGCAGGCGCGCGCCAGATCGAATGCACCATCAACGGGCTGGGTGAACGCGCTGGCAACACGGCGCTGGAAGAGGTCGTCATGGCGCTGAAGGTGCGTCATGACATCATGCCCTATGACACCCATATCGACACGACCAAGATCATGGGCATCTCGCGCCGCGTCAGCCAGGTCTCGGGCTTTCCGGTGCAGTTCAACAAGGCCATCGTCGGCAAGAACGCCTTCCTGCACGAATCCGGCATCCATCAGGACGGTGTGCTGAAGAACGTCGAGACCTTCGAGATCATGCGCCCCGCCGATATCGGCCTGAACGAGGCCAACATCGTCATGGGCAAGCATTCGGGCCGCGCCGCGCTGCGCTCGAAGCTGCGGGATCTGGGCTATGAACTGGGCGACAACCAGCTGAAGGATGTGTTCGTCCGCTTCAAGGCGCTGGCCGACCGCAAGAAGGAAATCTACGACGACGATCTGGTCGCGCTGATGCAGGACAGCACCGCGAATACCGACAGCGACTACCTGCAGGTCAAGCACCTGCGCGTGGTTTGCGGCAGCGACGGGCAATCGGCCGACCTGACCATGATCGTCGGCGGCGAGGAAAAAACCGTCCATGCCGAGGGCGACGGCCCGGTCGATGCCTGCTTCAACGCCGTCAAGGCGATCTGGCCGCATAATGCCGTGCTGCAGCTGTATCAGGTCCATGCCGTGACCGAAGGTACCGACGCGCAAGCGACGGTCAGCGTCCGCATGGAGGAAGAGGGCCGCATCGCCACCGGTCAGGCTGCCGATACCGACACGATCCTGGCCAGCGTCAAGGCCTATGTCGGGGCTCTGAACCGGCTGAAAGTCCGCCGCGAGATGGTTGGCGAGGGTACGGATTCCAAGCAGGTCAGCATGTATTCGCACTGACCCCAGGTTTCGGGACGACTGTCAGGGGGACGGCTTCAGGCCGTCCCTTTTTGTTTAGAAGGCGAAGGGAGACAGCAGGCGGCCCTTGCGACCGAATCGCGGTCTTCGAAGCCGCACGAGCGCTTATCGTCGCCTTCGATCCTGCCCGTTGCGGCTGTACGCGAACGACCGGCAGTCGTCGTCGCCTTTGGTCCGGCAGAACCGACACCCGCAAGATCCGAGTCGCATTGGCCGAGAAAGCGCCAACTCGCGCATAGGGCGAGTAACCTCGTCGTGTGCACAGGGACGGCGATATCGGAGTACAATCAGGCTCAGATGCTCACGGACCTCACCGCCGGAAGCGATATCCTCTTGCAAAATATCGCGTTTCCTGATGGTGAGGATTTTGTCAGACAGGTCATGCCCGGACCCGCCGCTGGTCAAGCCGCACAAGGTCGGCAGCCAATGGCGCGGCTTTGCCATGAACCGAATATTTCGGTTTCCCACGGCAATGTCAGGGCATATATGTCCGGCAACTTCGATGAGGGGACTCATCGGGGCAATCGGACAATGGCCGTCGAAAAACGACGGCAAACACGCCGTCATGGCAGGGACGGCAGAAGGGATAATCAGATGGCCTTTGGCGGGTTGTTTTCCACCGACATCGCGATCGACCTCGGCACAGCGAACACGCTGGTCTATGTCAAGGGCAAGGGGATCATCCTGAATGAGCCCTCGGTCGTCGCCTATCACGTCAAGGACGGCAAGAAGCAGGTTCTGGCCGTCGGCGAGGATGCGAAACTGATGCTGGGCCGCACGCCCGGCAGCATCGAGGCCATTCGTCCGATGCGCGAAGGCGTCATCGCCGATTTCGACAGCGCCGAGGAGATGATCAAGCACTTCATCAAGAAAGTGTTCCGGCGCACGACCTTCTCGAAGCCCAAGATCATCGTCTGCGTGCCGCATGGCGCGACCCCGGTCGAGAAACGCGCGATCCGTCAGTCGGTTCTGTCGGCTGGCGCGCGCAAGGCCGGTCTGATCGCCGAACCGATCGCAGCCGCCATCGGCGCGGGCATGCCCATCACCGAACCGACCGGCAGCATGGTCGTCGATATCGGCGGTGGCACCACGGAAGTGGCAGTCCTGTCGCTGGGCGACGTGGTTTACGCACGCTCGGTCCGTATCGGCGGCGACCGCATGGATGACGCACTGATCAACTACCTGCGCCGCAACCACAACCTGCTGGTCGGCGAATCCACCGCCGAGCGGGTCAAGACCCAGATCGGCACCGCCCGCATGCCCGATGACGGCCGTGGCGCGACGATCATGGTTCGTGGCCGCGACCTGCTGAACGGGATCCCCAAGGAAATGGAGATCACCCAAGCCATGGTCGCCGAGGCGCTGGCCGAGCCGGTGCAGCAGATCTGCGAGGCCGTCATGGTCGCGCTGGAAGCCACCCCTCCGGATCTGGCAGCCGATATCGTCGACCGCGGTGTCATGCTGACCGGTGGCGGCGCGATGCTGGGCGATCTGGATCTGGCGCTGCGCGAGCAGACCGGCCTTTCGATCACGCTGGCCGATCAGCCGATGAGCTGCGTCGCACTTGGCACCGGCAAGGCGCTGGAGTTCGAAAAGCAGCTGCGCCACGTCATCGACTACGACAGCTGATCGGGACAGGCTGTGGCACGCAAGGGCCCCGATTATGTGGCTCCGGTCCGGCGCGTCCTGGTTTCGCTGCTGATCCTGCTGCTGCTGTCGATCTTCCTGTTCTGGCAGATCGACAGCCCCCGCGCCGAGCGGATCCGGTCCATGGTGATCGACCGCTTCGTGCCGGGCTTCGAATGGGCGATGGCCCCGGTGACGCGGCTAAGCCGCATGGTCGCCGGGTTCGAATCCTATGCACGGCTATACGAACAGAACCAGGAACTGCGGCGCGAGTTGCAGAAGATGTCGGCATGGAAAGAGGCCTCGGTCCAGCTTGAGCAAGAAAATGCCAAGCTGCTGGCGCAGAACAATGTCCGCATCGATCCTGCGCTGACCTCGGTTTCGGGGGTGGTGCTGACCGATAGCGGCACCGCCTTCCGGCAATCGGTCCTGCTGAACGTGGGCGCGCGCGACGGCATTCTGGACGGCTGGGCGACGATGGACGGGTTGGGCCTTGTCGGTCGGATTTCCGGCGTGGGTGAAACCACCAGCCGCGTCATGCTGCTGACCGATCCCTCCAGCCGGATTCCGGTGAACATCCTGCCTTCCGGGCAGCATGCGCTGCTGAGCGGCGACAATACCTCGTTCCCGGCGCTGGATTTCATCGAAAGCCCCGAGAACCTGCGTCCGGGCGACCGGGTGATCAGCTCGGGCGATGGCGGCGTCTTCCCGCCCGGCCTGCCGGTCGGTCAGGTGGCGCAGGCCAGCGATGGCAGGCTGCGCGTGCGGCTGTCCGCCGATTACGGGCGGCTGGAATTCCTGCGCGTGCTGCGCAGCCACCCGTCCGAGCGGCTGGCCGATACCGGGCTGCTGATTCCGCCGCCCCCGGCCGAGTTCATCGGCCCGCCGATGCCCCCGGCCATGGATGTGGACCCGGCGGCACTGAAGCCTGACCCGGCAGCCGAAGGGGCCATCCAACCGGCCCCGGACCTGCCCGAAGCCGAGCCCAATCCCGACGGGCAGGACAATGATTGAGCAGGCCCGACGCCACCGGCTGGCGGGGCAGATCCTGTTCATTCTGCTGTTCCTTGCCATCCTGTTCCTGCGGTTGATGCCGCTCAATCCCGGCCGGGTAATCTGGCCGGGGCCGGATCTGGCGATCTGCCTGAGCATAGGCTGGGTGCTGCGGCGACCCGAACAGGCCCCGGTGCTGATCATCGCGGCGTTGTTCCTGCTGGAAGACATCCTGCTGCTGCGCCCCTTGGGCCTGTGGGCCGCGATCGTCGTCATGGGAACCGAGGCTGCCCGCCGCCGCGAGCAGCATTGGCGTGAGTTGCCATTCATGATTGAATGGCTGCGGGTGGCCGTGCTGCTGGCGCTGATGCTGCTGGCCTGCCGCTTCACCCTTGCGCTGTTCTTCCTGCCCCGGCCGCCGCTGGGACAGGCGATCCTGCAATTCATCGCCACGACGGCCGCCTATCCGATCGTCGTGGGGCTGATGCGCTGGCCTTTGGGCCTGCGCCGCAGCCAGGTCGATTCCGAAACGAGGCAACGCTGACCGCCATGCGCAAGTCGCAAAGGGAAATCGCCGAAAGCAGCCGCCTGATCTCGCGTCGGGTGCTGATGCTGGGGGTCATTCAGGCCGCCGTCATCAGCACGCTGGGCCTCAAGCTGCGCTCGATGCAGCTGGAACATGCCGAAGAATACCGGATGCTGTCGGATGGCAACTCGATCAAGATCCGCCTGCTGCCCCCGGCACGCGGGCTGATCCTTGACCGCAATGGCACGGTGATCGCCGGGAATGAACAGAATTACCGCGTGACGTTGACCCGCGAAGATGCGGGCGACATCTCGACCGTGGTGGCGCGTTTGCGCCGCATCATCCCGATGAACGACCGCCAAGCCGCCGAGCTGATCACCGAGATCCGCCGCCGCAGCGCCGTCACCCCGGTCATGGTCGCCGATAGGCTCACGTGGCAGGAATTCTCCTCGATCGCGCTGAATGCGCCTGCTTTGCCCGGCGTCACCCCGGAATCCGGCCTGTCGCGCAGCTATCCCCGCGCGGGCGATTTCTCGCATGTGCTGGGCTATGTCGGCCCGGTCTCGGATTTCGATCTGTCCAAGATCGAGAACCCCGATCCCGTCCTGCGCCTGCCGGAATTCCAGCTGGGCAAGATCGGCATGGAGGCCAAGCTTGAGGAGCCCTTGCGCGGCAAGGCGGGCTCTCGCCGGGTCGAGGTGAACAGCGCTGGCCGCGAAATGCGCGAACTGTCCCGCCAAGAGGGCCAGCAGGGCGCGACGGTCCAGACCACCATGGACGCACGGCTGCAGAACTATGCCGCGCAGCGGCTGGGCAATGAAAGCGCCGCCGCCGTGGTCATCGACGTGACCAATGGTGATATTGTGGCGATCTCCTCCTCGCCGGGCTTCGATCCGAACAAATTCGTGCGCGGCATCAGCTCGACCGACTACAAGGAGCTGATGCAGCACGACCACCGCCCGCTGGCGGACAAGACCGTGCAGGGCGCCTACCCGCCCGGCTCGACCTTCAAGATGGTGACGCTGCTGGCCGGGCTGGAGGCCGGGGTGATCAATCCCGGATCGCGCTTCTTCTGTCCCGGCTACATTCAGGTCGCGGGCCGCCGCTTCCATTGCTGGAGCAAGGGTGGCCACGGCACGGTCGACGCGGTGCGCAGCCTCGAACAGTCCTGCGACGTCTATTACTACGAACTGGCCCAGAAGGTCGGCATCGACCGCATCGCCGCCATGGCCCGCCGCATGGGCATCGGGGTGCGCCACGACCTGCCGATGTCCGCGATCACCGAGGGCATCGCCCCCGACCGCGCATGGAAGATGGCCCGCTACAAGCAGGAATGGCAGGTTGGCGATTCGATCAACGCCTCGATCGGTCAGGGCTATGTGCTGGCCTCGCCCCTGCAGCTTGCGGTGATGGCGGCGCGCGTCGCCACCGGCAAGGAAGTCATTCCCCGTCTGGTCCGCGCCATCGACGGCGTCGTCCAGCCGGTACCCGAGTTCGCCGATCTGGGAATCAACCCGCTGCACCTGCGCACAGCACGCGGCGGCATGGACGCGGTGATGAACGGCAGCCACGGCACGGCGCGTCGCGCCCGGATCGTGGCCCCCGAATGGCAGATGGCGGGCAAGACCGGCACCAGTCAGGTCCGCAACATCACCGCTGCCGAACGGGCGCGGGGCGTCATCTCGAACGACCAGCTGCCGTGGAACCGGCGTGACCACGCCCTGTTCGTCTGCTTCGCTCCCTATGAGATGCCGCGCTATGCGGTTTCGGTCGTGGTCGAGCATGGCGGAGGCGGCTCGGCCGTCGCGGCGCCCATCGCCCGCGACATCCTGCTTTTCGCGCTGGCCGACGGCTTGCCGCCCCTGTCCGCCTATCCGGACGGAGAGCGCGCCAAGGTCGAGGAAATGTGGTCCAAGATGAACCTCATGCCCGAACCGGCCAGCAAGACCGCCCGAGCGAAGGCCTGACATGAGCTATCTGGATTATTCGGTCGAGCGCGTCCCGACCGGCTGGCGCAAGGTCCTGTATCTGAACTGGCCGCTGGTTTTCCTTGTCACCGCAGTCAGTTGCATCGGATTCCTGATGCTCTACTCGGTTTCGGGCGGGGATATTGACCGCTGGGCCATGCCGCAGATGGAGCGTTTCGTCGCCGGCATGGCGATCATGTTCGGGCTGGCTTTCGTGCCGATCTGGTTCTGGCGCTCGATCGCGGTCGTGGCCTATGTGATCTGCGTGCTGCTGCTGGTCGGCGTCGAGGTCATGGGACATGTCGGCATGGGCGCACAGCGCTGGCTGGTCCTTGGCCCGATCCGCATCCAGCCATCGGAACTGACCAAGATCGCCTTCGTGATGACGCTGGCCGCCTATTACGACTGGCTGCCGATCGAAAAGGTCTCGCGCCCGCTTTGGGTGCTGATCCCGGTCCTGCTGATCCTGACGCCGACGGCTTTGGTGCTGATGCAGCCCGACCTTGGCACCTCGATCATGCTGATTGCGGGCGGCGGCATCGTGATGTTCGCGGCAGGCGTCAGCCTTTGGTATTTCGGCGCGGTCATTGCCATCGTCGTCGGCCTGATCACCGCGGTGATGGAAAGCCGCGGCACAGATTGGCAGTTGCTGCACGAATACCAGTTCAAGCGCATCGACACCTTCCTTGATCCCGGCTCGGACCCGCTGGGCGCGGGCTACAACATCATGCAGGCGCAGATCGCGCTGGGATCGGGCGGCTGGTCAGGACGCGGCTTCATGCAGGGCACGCAGTCACGGCTGAACTTCCTGCCCGAGAAGCACACCGACTTCATCTTCACCTCGCTGGCCGAGGAATTCGGCTTTGTCGGCGCGGGGACGCTGCTGATGCTGTACGTGCTGATCCTTGGCTTCTGCCTGCATTCGGCACTGACCAACCGGGACCGTTTCGCCAGTCTGATGACCATCGGCATCGCCGGGACATTCTTTCTGTACTTCTCGATCAATATGGCCACGGTGATGGGGATGCTTCCAGCCAAGGGCTCGCCCCTTCCGCTGGTCAGTTATGGGGGGACTTCGCTGATGATCTTGCTGATGGGCTTTGGCATCCTGCAATCCGCCCATGTCCACAGGCCGCGCTGATGCGGGTGCTGTTCGCCGCCCCCGCACGTCTGTGGGATGACTGGGCCCCCGCACTGCGCGCCGCCTGCCCCGAGATCGAGCTGACCCGCGACGGCGCGCCCGACAGTTTCGATGCGCTGATCTATGCGCCCGGCTACCCCGAGGACGGAACCGAGCTGGACTTCAGCCCCTTCGTGAATGCCCGCGTGGTGCAAAGCCTGTGGGCCGGGGTCGAGCGGATCGTGACCAACCCGACACTGACCCAGCCCTTGTGCCGCATGGTCGATCCGGGGCTGGCGCAGGGCATGGTCGAATATTGCACCGGCTGGGCCATGCGCGCCCATCTGGGCATGGACAATTACCCGCAGGACGGGGTCTGGCGGCAAGGGATGACGCCGCCATTGGCCTCGGATCGCGAAGTCACCGTGCTGGGCATGGGCGAACTGGGTCGCGCCGTGGCCGCGACGCTGGCCGGGCTTGGCTTTGATGTCGCCGGCTGGTCGCAATCGGGTCGCCCGGTCGAGGGCATCCCGGTCCTTGCCGGAGATCAGCTGGAACTGGCACTGGCGCGGGCCGAGATCCTGATCTGCCTGCTGCCCGACACGCCTGAAACCCGCAACCTGCTGGATGCCGACCGCCTTGCCCTGCTGCCCGAAGGCGCGACGATCATCAATGCCGGTCGCGGCACGCTGATCGACGATGCGGCATTGCTGACCGCGCTGGATCGCAACCACCCCGGCCATGCCGTGCTGGATGTCTTCCGGACCGAGCCGTTGCCGCCGGACCACCCGTTCTGGTCGCATCCCCGCGTGACGGTGACGCCCCATATCGCCGCCGAGACCCGCCCGGCGACAGCTGCGCTGGTCGCCGCGGAAAACCTGCGCCGCGCCATGCGGGACGAGGCATTGCTTTACCGTGTCGACCGCATGCGCGGTTACTAAGGTTGCGACTTGCCGCCCGGAAATTCGCGGCGGATAAAGAGCTTGGCGGACAATAACGAAACGACCCCCATGGAGTGATGGCATGGTGATGACCCCTGTTCTTCTGGCTGGCGGATCGGGCACCCGGCTTTGGCCGGTCTCTCGCAAAAGCTTTCCCAAGCAATTCGCGCCGCTGGTCGGAGAGG
Organism: Paracoccus sp. PAR01; assembly: GCF_014851995.1. Classification (NCBI taxonomy): domain Bacteria; kingdom Pseudomonadati; phylum Pseudomonadota; class Alphaproteobacteria; order Rhodobacterales; family Paracoccaceae; genus Paracoccus; species Paracoccus sp. PAR01. The sequence continues at coordinate 108,466 of NZ_JACVAW010000008.1, read as the reverse complement.
AATCGCTGTTCCAGGCCTCGGCCCGCAGGCTGTCGGGTGCGCGCTTTGGCGCCCCGCTGGTCATGACCAATGCCGATTTCCGCTTCATCGTGGCCGAGCAACTCGACCAGATCGGGATTGCCCCCTCGGCCATCCTGATCGAGCCCTCGGGCCGGAACACCGCCCCCGCGATCCTTGCCGCCGCCCTGACCGTGGCGCGGACCGACCCGGAAGGGCTGCTGCTGGTCGCACCCTCGGATCACGTCGTGCCCGACGCCGAGGCCTTTGGCCGCGCGGTCGAGCTGGGCGTGTCTGCCGCGCAGATGGGCCAGATCGTGACCTTTGGCATCACCCCGACCCGCCCCGAGACGGGTTATGGCTACATGGAGGCGGCGGGCGCGGGCGAAGGTCCGGTGACGCTGAAACGCTTCGTCGAAAAACCCGATGTCGCCACCGCGGAAGCGATGATCGCGCAGGGCAATTTCCTGTGGAACGCGGGCATCTTCCTGTTCTCGGCCCGCACCATGATCGAGGCTTTCCGCACCCATGCCCCGGAATTCCTTTCCCCGGTCGAAGAGGCGCTGGGAACGGCGAAAACCGATCTGGGATTCCTGCGGCTAGCCGCCGCGCCATGGGACAGCCTGCCCGACCTGTCCATCGACTATGCGGTGCTGGAAAAGGCCGACAACCTGTCCGTCGTGCGTTTTTCCGGCCACTGGTCCGACCTTGGCGGTTGGGACGCGGTCTGGCGCGAGGCGCAAGATGCCACCACCGAACGCGGCAATGTCACCGACACCCGCTCGACCGCGATCGATTGCGACAATGTGCTGCTGCGCTCGCAGGATGAAGGGATCGAGGTCGTCGGCATCGGGCTGAAGGACGTGATGGTCGTCACCACCAACGATGCCGTGCTGGTGGCCGGAATGGACCGCGCGCAAGAGGTCCGCAAGGCCGTCAGCGCGCTGAAATCCAAGGGCGCGCGTCAGGCCGAGACCTTTCTGCGCGATCACCGTCCGTGGGGCTGGTTCGAGACGCTGGCCCTGGCCGACCGCTTCCAGGTCAAGCGCATCGTCGTCAATCCCGGCGCGGCGCTGTCGCTGCAATCGCATTTCCACCGGTCCGAACACTGGATCGTGGTCAGCGGCACAGCGCGGGTGACGGTCAATGAGGTGGTGACACTGGTGACCGAAAACCAGTCGATCTATGTCCCGCTGGGTGCTGTGCATCGCATGGAAAACCCCGGCAAGGTGCCGATGGTGCTGATCGAAGTCCAGACCGGTGTTTACTTGGGTGAGGACGACATCGTGCGCTACGAGGACGTCTATTCCCGCGGCTGAACCCGCAGCATCCGCCGGTAGAGCTGGTCAAGAAAGACCTCTGCCTCGGCATAGGGATCGTGGTCGGGGCCAAGCACGGCCCTGACCTGCACCTCGAAATCGGCGTAATGCTGGGTCAGCGCCCAGATCGAGAACAGCAGATGATGTGGATCGACCGGGGCGATGCGGCCCTCGGCGATCCAGAGCGCGATGAGGGCGGATTTTTCCTCGACCAGTTCGCGCAGTTCGCCGCCAAGGATCGGTTGCAGCCGTGGCGCGCCCTGCAGCACCTCATTGGCGAAAAGTCGGCTTTCCTGCGGGTAGTCGCGCGACATTTCCAGTTTGCGCCGGGCATAGGCAAGGATCTGGTCCGCCGGATCGCCCTCTGCCCGCATATCGCGCAACGGCCCCAGCCACAGATCCATCAGCCCGCGCAGAAGCTCGGTATGGATCGCGTCCTTGGACTGGAAATAATACAGCACATTGGGTTTCGACAGGCCCGCCGCCTCGGCGATCTGGTCGATGGTGGTCCCGGCGAATCCCCGTGCCGAAAATTCACGCAACGCGGCGGTCAGGATCGTTTCGCGGTTCTTTCTCTGGATGCGGCTTTGCCGACGCGGCTGTTCCTGCATGGGTTTTCCGTGAAAGGCGCGGCATCGGACTAAGGACTGACATCGCCGCGCTTGACTGCCTATGGACCCGTGCTAGCCTGATCCTGACCAAATGGTCAATAATTTGCGACGAAAGGGTCAGAGTGCCTTTCAGGCATGTCACGTCCCAAGACCGATCCCGCCGACCGTCCGCAGAAGACGGCGGCCAGACAGGAAGGAAGATGCGATGACCACTGCCCCCGGCGGAACGGATACGGCTGTCATGCCCGCGGCCAACATGAAGGTCGATGGCGACCGGCTGTGGGACAGCCTGATGGAGATGGCCAAGATCGGCCCCGGCATCGCGGGCGGCAATAACCGTCAGGCCCTGACCGACGAGGACGCCGAAGGCCGCCGCCTGTTCCAGCATTGGTGCGAGGAAGCAGGCATGGCGATGACCGTCGATCAGATGGGCAACATGTTCTTCCGCCATGAGGGGACTGATCCCGATCTGGACCCGGTCTATATCGGCAGCCATCTGGATACCCAGCCCACGGGCGGGAAATATGACGGCGTTCTGGGCGTGCTGGCGGGCCTTGAGGTCATCCGCTCGATCCGTGATCTGGGCGTGCGGACGCGCCGGCCCATCGTGGTCACCAACTGGACGAATGAGGAAGGCACGCGCTTTGCCCCGGCCATGCTGGCCTCGGGCGTGTTCGCTGGGGTGATCGAACAGGATTTCGCCTATGCGCGCCATGATGCCAAGGGCAAGACCTTTGGCGATGAGCTTGAGCGGATCGGCTGGAAGGGCGAGGAAAAGCCCGGCGATCGCAAGATCCACGCCATGTTCGAATACCATATTGAACAGGGCCCGATCCTTGAGGCGGACGGGGTGCAGATCGGCGTCGTGACCCATGGCCAAGGGCTGCGCTGGATCGAATGCACGGTGACCGGCAAGGGCCAGCATACCGGCTCGACGCCGATGCGGATGCGCCGGAATGCCGGGCGCGGCTTGGCGCAACTGACCGAGCTGGTCCATGAGATCGCGATGAAGCATCAGCCCGCTGCCGTGGGTGCGATCGGCCATATCGACGTCTATCCGAACAGCCGCAACATCATCGCCGAAAAAGTTGTTTTCACAGTCGATTTCCGCAGCCACCTGCTGCCCGTGCTGCTGGCCATGGTTGAGGAGTTCAACACCCGCGCACCCGCGATCTGCTCGGATCTGGGATGCGAATTTTCCGCAGAGGTGGTGGGGCAGTTCGACCCTCCGGCCTTCGATGCGGCCCTGGTCGAACGGGTACGTTCTGCCGCTGACCGGCTGGGTTACAGCCGGATGGATATCGTCTCGGGCGCGGGCCATGACGCCTGCTGGGTCAACAAGGTCGCGCCGACGGTGATGATCATGTGCCCCTGTGTCGACGGGCTGTCCCATAACGAGGCCGAGGAGATCAGCCCGGAATGGGCCTCAGGCGGGGCTGACGTGCTGCTGCATGCGGTGCTGGAAACGGCCGAGATCGTCGCGTGACATCGCGGGGGCGCTGCCCCCGCACCCCCGGGATATTTTTGCAAGAAAGAAGGGTTGAGGGATGAGCACGGTCATCAAGGGCGGCACCATCGTCACCGCTGATCTGAGCTACAAGGCCGATGTGCTGATCGATGGCGGCCGGATCGTCGCGATTGGCGAAGGACTGGTGGGCGAAAAGGTGCTGGATGCCGTTGGCTGCTATGTCATGCCGGGCGGGATCGACCCGCATACCCATCTGGAAATGCCCTTCATGGGCACCTATTCCGCCGATGATTTCGAGTCCGGCACGCGGGCGGCGCTGGCCGGCGGCACGACCATGGTGGTGGATTTCGTCCTGCCCTCGCCCGATCAGGGGCTGCTGGATGCGCTGAAGATGTGGGACAACAAATCCGGCCGAGCGCATTGCGATTACAGCTACCACATGGCCGTGACATGGTGGGGCGAGCAGGTCTTTGACGAGATGGACGAGGTGGTGAAGCGTGGCATCACCAGCTTCAAGCATTTCATGGCCTATAAAGGCGCCTTGATGGTGAACGATGACGAGATGTTTTCGTCATTCCGCCGGGTCGGCGATCTGGGCGGCGTCGCGCTGGTCCATGCCGAGAATGGCGATGTCGTGGCCGAGTTGTCGGCGCGCCTGCTGGCCGAGGGGAATGTGGGCCCCGAGGGTCACGCCTATTCCCGCCCGCCGCAGGTCGAGGGTGAGGCCACCAATCGCGCCATCATGATCGCCGACATGGCGGGTGTGCCGCTTTATGTGGTTCATACGTCCTGCGAGGATGCACATGAGGCGATCCGCCGGGCGCGGGCGCAGGGCAAGCGGGTCTGGGGCGAGCCGCTGATCCAGCATCTGGTGCTGGACGAAAGCGAGTATTTCAACGCGGATTGGGACCATGCGGCGCGGCGGGTGATGTCACCTCCGTTCCGCAACAAGCTGCATCAGGACAGCCTGTGGGCCGGGTTGCAATCGGGCAGTCTGTCCTGCGTTGCCACCGATCATTGCGCCTTTACCACCCAGCAGAAGCGCTATGGGCTCGGTGATTTCACCAAGATCCCGAACGGGACGGGCGGCCTTGAGGATCGAATGCCGGTGTTGTGGACGAAGGGCGTAGGGACCGGGCGGTTGACCCCGAACGAGTTTGTGGCCGTCACCTCGACCAATATTGCCAAGATCCTGAACATGTATCCGAAGAAGGGCGCGGTTCTGATCGGCTCGGATGCCGATCTGGTCGTATGGGACCCCGAGGCGGAAAAGACCATCAGCGCCGGGACGCAGCAATCTGCCATCGATTACAATGTCTTCGAGGGGATCAAGGTCAAGGGCCTGCCGCGTTTCACCCTGACCCGTGGAGTCTTAGCCGTGACCGAAGGCAAGGTCGACAGCCACGAAGGCCATGGCGAATTCGTCGCCCGCGAGGCACGGCCCGCCGTCAACCGCGCGCTATCAGCTTGGAAGGAGCTGACCGCGCCCCGCCCGGTCGAACGTTCCGGCATCCCGGCCAGCGGGGTCTGAGTTGTCGGTCATCGAGGCGCAGGGCGTCAGCCTGACTTTCCAGACCGCCGACGGCCCGGTCCATGCCCTGAAGGACGTGGACCTGACCATCGGCAAAGGCGAATTCGTCAGCTTCATCGGTCCATCCGGCTGCGGCAAGACCACCTTCCTGCGCACCATCGCCGCGCTGGAAACCCCGACCGCGGGCCGGATCGGCGTCAACGGCCTTAGCGCCGATGAGGCACGGCGCGCGCGGGCCTATGGCTATGTCTTTCAGGCACCGGGGCTTTATCCATGGCGGACGATTTCGGGGAATATCTCTCTACCGCTTGAAATCATGGGGTTTTCAAAGACAGATCGCGCTGAACGGATTGCCCGCGTTCTGGATATGGTCGAGCTTTTGGGCTTTGGCGGCAAATTCCCGTGGCAGCTTTCCGGGGGAATGCAGCAACGCGCCAGCATCGCGCGGGCGCTGGCCTTCGACGCCGATATCCTGCTGATGGACGAACCCTTCGGCGCGCTGGACGAAATCGTGCGCGACCGCCTGAACGCCGCCCTTCTGGAGCTTTGGGCCAAGACCGGCAAGACCATCGGCTTTGTCACCCACTCGATCCCCGAGGCGGTGTATCTGTCCACCAAGATCGTTGTCATGTCCCCGCGCCCCGGTCGCATTACCCGCATCATCGACAGTACCCTGCCACGCGAGCGCCCGCTGGAGATCCGCGATACGCCCGAATTCATCCGCATCGCGCAAGAGGTCCGCGAGGGACTGCGCGAGGGGCACAGCTATGATTGAGGCGTGGCAATGAAACATGCCCTGCCCGTTCTGACCGTGCTTTGCGGCATCATCCTTGGCTGGTATGTCGCAGCCGTCGCCCTGAATGCGCCTTGGGCGCGCGATCAGGCGGCGCGGGCCGGAACAAGCCTGACCATGCCGGCGCTGATCCGCGCGACCATGACACAGGAACGCCCGGTTCTGCCCGCCCCGCATCAGGTCGCAAAGGGTGTCTGGGACGGGGTTGCGGGGCAGAAGATCACCTCGAAGCGCAGCCTTGTCTGGCACGCGGGCGTCACGCTGTCGGCGACGCTCGCGGGCTTTGCCATTGGCAGTCTTGCGGGCATCCTGCTGGCAGTGGGGATCGTGCATAGCCGGGTCATGGATCTGTCGGTCATGCCTTGGGCCATTGCGAGCCAGACCGTGCCTATTCTGGCGATTGCGCCCATGGTCATCGTGGTCTTTGCCAGTGCTGGCGTGACCGGACTGGTTCCCAAGGCGATGATCGCGGCGTGGCTTTCCTTCTTTCCGGTGCTGGTCGGCATGGTCAAGGGGCTGCGGACGCCCGACCGGATGCAGATGGACCTGATGCACAGCTGGAACGCCTCGCGCGCGCAGGCCTTCTGGCGGCTGCGGCTACCCTCGGCCATGCCCTACCTGTTCGCCAGCCTCAAGGTCGCGGTGGCGGCGGCGCTGGTCGGCACCATCGTCGGCGAATTGCCTGCGGGGGCAACGGCGGGCTTGGGCGCAAGGCTGCTTTCGGGCAGCTATTACGGCCAGACGATCCAGATCTGGGCCGCGCTTTTCGCCGCCGCAGCACTGGCCGCGGCCTTGGTCATGGTGATCAGCGGAATCGAGCGTGTCACCCTGAAACGCATGGGGCTGGCGCGATGACCGCCGCCCTGCCCCTGATCGCGGTCTGGCTGGGCGCGTTTGGCCTGAACACATGGCTTGCGCGGTATCGCGGCCCGATCCCATCGGCGCTGGTGCCGCTGATCTTCGGCGCAACCATTCTGATCCTGTGGGAGATGGCCTGCCGCAGCTTTGCCATTCCCGCCGTGATCCTGCCCGCCCCCAGCCAGATCTGGACGGCGTTCGGGGCCAACCTGCCTCTGCTCTGGGGCGATTTCGTGCAGACCATCCTGAAGGGCGCGCTGTCCGGTTGGCTGATTGGCACCGCCGCTGCGGTCGCCACCGCCATCGCCATCGACCGCTCGCCCTTCCTGCAACGGGGCCTGCTGCCCATCGGGAACTTTGTCGCGGCCCTGCCCATCGTCGGCATCGCGCCAATCCTTGTCATGTGGTTCGGCTTCGACTGGCAGTCCAAAGCCGCCGTCGTCGTTGTCATGGTCTTCTTCCCGATCCTTGTGAACATGGTTGCGGGACTCAAGGCCACCGATGCCTTGGCCCGCGACCAGATCGCGACCTGGGGGGCCAGCTATACACAGGCCTTGCTGAAGCTGCGCCTGCCCGCCGCGATGCCGTTCCTGTTTAACGGGCTCAAGATCACCACGACGCTGGCGCTGATCGGGGCCATCGTCGCCGAGTTCTTCGGCAGCCCCACCCGTGGCATGGGCTTTCGTATCTCGACCGCCGTGGGCCAGCTCAACATGCCGCTGGTCTGGGCCGAAATTCTGGTCGCGGCACTGGCCGGAACCGCCTTTTATGGAATTGTTGCGCTGATCGAGAGGCGGGTAACCTTCTGGCACCCCTCGCAGCGCCAATAAGCCGGGGCCAAGAGCCCTCAACAGTGGAGAGAGTGATGAAGAAATTCCTGATTTCGGCGGGTCTGCTTTCGCTGATGGCGGGCGCGGCCTCGGCGGCGGATGACCTGACGCTGCAACTGAAATGGGTCACGCAAGCCCAGTTCGGCGGTTATTACGTTGCCAAGGACAAGGGCTTCTACGAGGAAGAGGGCCTGAACGTCACCATCAAGCCCGGCGGCCCCGACATCGCCCCGGTGCAGGTGCTGGCCGGGGGCGGCGCGGATGTCACCGTCGAATGGATGCCCGCCGCCTTGGCCGCCCGCGAAAAGGGCCTGCCCATCGTCAATATCGCCCAGCCCTTCAAGAAATCCGGGATGATGCTGACCTGCCTCAAGGAAAGCGGCGTCGCCGACCCCAAGACCGATTTCAAGGGCAAGACTTTGGGCGTCTGGTTCTCGGGGAACGAATATCCCTTCCTCAGTTGGATGAACCATCTGGGCCTGAAAACCGATGGCAGCCCCGATGGCGTGACCGTGCTGAAACAGGGCTTCAACGTCGATCCTCTGCTGCAGAAACAGGCCGCCTGCATCAGCACCATGACCTATAACGAATATTGGCAGGTCATCGACGCAGGCATCAAACCCGAAGAACTCGTCACCTTCAAATATGACGATCAGGGCGTCGCCACGCTGGAAGACGGGCTCTACGTACTTGAAGAAAAGCTGAACGACCCCGCTATGGCCGACAAGCTGACCCGCTTTGTGCGCGCCAGCATGAAAGGCTGGAAATACGCCGAGGAACATCCGGCCGAGGCCGCCGAGATCGTTCTGGAAAACGACGAAACTGGCGCCCAGACCATCGAGCACCAGACCCGCATGGCCGGAGAAATCGCCAAGCTGACCGCCGGATCGACCGGCACGCTGGATGAATCCGATTTCAAGCGCACGGTCGAGACGCTGCTCTCGGGCGGCTCGGACCCGGTGATCTCGAAAGCGCCGGAAGGGGCATGGACCCACGCCATCTCTGACAAGGCGCTGAACTGACCGGGCTTCTTTCTTGCCTAAATATCCTCGGGGGGTGTCCCCGCAGGGGATGGGGGGCAGACAGCCCCCCTTCTTTTTACTCCTGATCGGGCAGCGCGGGAAGTTTGCGCAGATACAGCACGATCGCGTCCAGATCCTCGGGCGTCATCTTCGCCAGATAGGGATAGGGCATCGGCAGCAGCATTGCGGTGCCGTCGGGCCGTTTCGCCTGCGTGATCATCGTCTTCAGCTCGCCATCGGAATAGTCGACCAGCCCATCCGGACCATTCGTCAGATTGGCGGCGACGGCGACGCCCCAGGGCCCGTGAAACTCGAAACCCCCTGCCCCCAACCGCTTGTCGACCATCGGCCCCTGCGGTCCCATCGGTGTGTGGCATTCCATGCAGTGGCTGATCGGCCCGGCCAGATAGGCACCATATTCCGCACTGACGCCGCGCGCGGGTGGGGTCACGCTGGCGACCGGAGGACCGTAGGCAGGCGGCAGCGGGATCGCATATTCCGACTTGCCCGGATCACCCTCGACCGCGGGAATGCTGCGCAGGTACATCACGATCGAGGCCAGATCCTCATCGCCGAGGCCCCTATACATGGTAAAGGGCATGGGCGGACCAATCAGGCTGCCATCAGGACGCAGCCCCTCGCGGATCGCGCGGGCCAGATCGGCATCGCTCCAATCCGCGATACGCGAGGCGGGGGTGATATTCGGCGCGATGGCGGTGAAGGACGGGTTCTTGTCGACCAGACGGCCGCTAAGGTCGCGGGCCATATCGAAACCCTCGGGTCCGATCGGCGTATGGCAGTTGCCGCAACCGGCTGGACCCTGGACCAGATATTCGCCGCGCTCAACGCTGGGTGCGGCAAGTAGGGCGGTGGGCATTAGGGCAAGGGCTAGAACGGAAATTCCGCATTTCATGGCTGAGACCCCAGTGGATGGACTGCAGGTTAAATACCACGAAGCGCAATCCGCCCAGCGGAGCATTCTTCGGCAAAGGGGCTGTCTCTTTGGTCAGAAAAGTGCGTTTTGTCCGCGAGTACAGGAAATTCCGCCAAGGGATCTTGCGCATTCCCGCCACTCGGGTCAGAGCAGCGCCATGACCGAGAATACCCTCCGACACAGCCTGATCGACGATGCGCAGGGGCTGGCCTATGGCAGCTTCGTGGCAGCGGTCGGCGTCATCCTGATGACCCATATGGGCTTCGTCACCGGCCAGACGGCTGGTCTGGCGATCCTGATTTCCTATGCGACAGGCTGGGGCTTTGGCCCGGTCTTCTTTGCGGTGAACCTGCCCTTCTACTGGCTGGGCTACAAGCGCTTCGGCCTGACCTTCACCCTGAAAAGCTTTGTCGCCGTGGCGCTGCTTTCGGTCATGGCGCAGTTCTTGCCCGCCCAGATGCAATTCGGCCATGTCCATCCCGGCGTGGCGGCGGTGCTGCTGGGATGCTTGACCGGATCGGCGCTCCTGGCGCTGTTCCGGCACGGGTCCTCACTGGGCGGGATCGGGATTGTGGGGCTGTATATTCAGGACCGAACCGGTTTCCGCGCCGGATGGACGCAGATGATCTTTGACGCCTGCCTGTTCGGCTGCGCGCTGCTGCTGCGCGACTGGCAGACGGTCGGCTGGTCGTTCTTGGGTGCGGTGGTGCTGAACCTTGTGATCGCGATGAACCACCGCCGCGACCGCTACATCGCCTGAAGGCACGGCCCTTTAGGCCGCCACCCCCAGCGCGCGTTTCACATTCGCAGTCCAGCCCAGCAGACGCAGATCGCCCTGCACGATTGCCGGACGCTTCATCAGCGAAGGTTTGGCCAGCAGCATCTCCAGCGGCGTGGCGGCGCGTTCGTCCTCGGACATGCCACGCCATGTCAGGCTGGCGCGGTTGACGATCTTTTCGCCAAAGGCGGGGATCATCTGCTGCCAGTCCTCGGTGGACAAGGGCGCGGTCTTTACGTCGCGAAAGTCGACGGTCCAACCCGCTGCTTCAAGCTCGGACTGGGCTTTCTGGCAGGTCGAGCAATGGGCCAGCCCGTACATGGTCAGGTTCTTGGTCATCAGATCAGCGGCACCAGAGGAACGTTGCAGGCGGAAAGGGCCAGAATGGCCAGCAGGGAAAGGGCAAGTTTCAAGGAAAGGCTCCTGGGGTTTTAGCCGCGCCTTATCGCCCGGAAGGCGACAAGGGTAAAGCCACGGCCCGTTCAGTGGTCATCATGCAGCCGCGCCCTGATCCGGTGCATCCCGAACCACACCGCCAGCACCACCAGCGGCGTCAGCGCAGCGATCAGCACGGATTTATCCAGATGCACGGCATGGGCCAAGGGATACAGCGCATAGCCCAGCAACCCGACCGCGTAATAGCTGATCGCGACGACCGACAGCCCCTCGACCGTGTGCTGCAAGCGCAGCTGCAAATCGGCGCGGCGGTCCATGCGCTGCATGATTTCCTGGTTCTGGGCACCGCGCCAGACATCGACGCGGGTGCGCAGCAGTTCACCGGCGCGCTCGGCCCGGTCCAGTAGGGTGGCCAGCCGTTTCTCGGTGGATTTCACCGTCCGCATCGCCGGGGCATAGCGGCGCTGCATGAACTCGGTCAGCATCTGCCCGCCCATGAAGCGGGTCTCGCGCAGGGCGGCGACGCGCTCCATCACGATGGCCTCATAGGCGGCGGTCGCGCCAAAGCGGAAACTGTGCTGGGTCGCAGCGCTTTCCAGTCGGGTCGAAACCGACAACAGGTCATGCAGGACCGCCTCGGACGGGCGGGTATCGTCGGCCATGCCTTGCAGGATGTCGCTCAGCTGCACTTCCAGCCCGTTCATTTGCTCGCTCAGGATGCGGGCGCGGCCCAGACCCAGCATCGACATGGCGCGGTAGGTTTCCAGATCCAGCAGGCGCTGGATGATCCGCCCGACCCGACCCGAAGCGGTGCCGGGACGGACAAATACGGCAAAACGCATCCAGCCCGCCGGATCGATGCGGAAGTCGCCGGCCACGGCAGCGGATTCGTCCAGCACCCAGACCGAGGCAAGACTTTCGGCCGCGAACCATTCTTTCAGGCGCGGTTTGATCTCATTCGGGTCCTCGGGCAGGACGTCGACATGGACGATGACCGCCGCCACGCGTTTACCCGGCGCGTTGCGCTGCCAGTCCAACGGAAATATCTCACCCACCGAAGGATCGAAGGGCCGCGGCGGCAGGCCACGGGCAAAGGCCGTGTAGGTCACGAACTCGGTGTGGCTTTCCCAGCGCAGCTTGTGACGACCCAGTTGCGCGGCATAGTGCCCCGCCTGCGGGTCCGGGCTGGGCGAGCCGTGGCGGCTGCACAGATCGGCCAGATGCGCGACATCGCGCGACCGTTCACGGTTGGCAGCATCGCGCGGTTCCTTGAAGGCCACGAAGACGGCGGTGCAAGGGGCCTCAAGCCGCGGCGAGGGCCGGGCATGGAGTTCATTGACAAGGGCATAGCGCAGCGGGTGTTCGGCTTGGTCGTTCATGCGCGAATGATTAGCAGGCCCGTTTCGCGGCGCATAGAGAAAAGCCGGAGGCCGAATTTCGCCGCGTCAGTGGGGTTGCCTCAGCATTTCGTGATCGTCACCTGATTGTTGCCCGCGCCGGTTGCAGGCAAAATAGCGCAAAACACCACCGAGGGGACAGTGATGAGACGCTGGTTGACCGGATTGATCGTCGTCGGGCTGATCGCAGGGCTGTCCGCCTGCGGTCCAAGCAAGTTCAAGCGCTACTCCGGTCCTCCTGTGACCGAGGTGCTGGTTCTCAAGGGCGAGCGCAAGATGTACCTGCTGAGCGGCAACCGCGCGCTCAAGGCCTATAATATCGGGCTGGGCAATGAGCCGATCGGCCACAAGCAGGTCGAGGGCGACGGCAAGACGCCCGAGGGGCTGTATTACATCGACCGCCGCAATCCTGACAGCAAGTATCACCTCTCGGTCGGGGTGTCCTATCCGAACGTGGTGGACAGCGCAAATGCCGCCTCGTTCGGCATGCGTCCGGGCGGCGACATCTTCATCCACGGTCAAGGGCCTGAAGGCCGCGTCCTGTCCCAACGCCAGCGCGATTGGACTGCTGGCTGCATCGCTGTTCGCGACGACGAGGTCGAGGACGTCTATGCCATGGTCCGCAATGGGACCCCGATCCGCATCCTGCCCTGATCTTGCGGTGCGGCCCAGAAATGGGCCGCAAAAACCCTGTTTGCGGGGAATGAAGCACCTGTTCAAATAGTCAGATAGGCGCTTCCTTCCATACAGGTTAATGGTTGACGGTACTTTTCACGTGCTGAAGGCCATGTATTTACCCCCAGTCATTCATGCTGCGCTGATTGATTCCGACGAGACCGAAGGCTATGTGCCTGCGGCCATTGAATCTGTCCTGCGTTTCGGTCCGAAGTCAAAATGGCGTGCCGGCGCCATTGTGATGGGTTGTGCCGAACGTTCGCAGGCCGTGGCGATACGCTGCGCCCTGCTGATCCCGCGCCGTGGAAAGCGCACGCGCAAACTTGCGCTGCATCCCGCGCTGCCCGCCGAAGTCGTCAAATCCATGCTCCGGGCTCTTTGAACCACCATGACCAAGCGGCAAAGAAAAAAGGCGGGCCCCTGGGCCCGCCTTGATCGTTTCGTCGCTGCGCCTCAGTCGATCATCGGCAGCAGCTGGTCGATGGATTTCTTGGCGTCGCCATAGAACATCCGGGTGTTCTCCTTGTAGAACAGCGGATTTTCGATGCCGGAATAGCCGGTGCCCTGCCCGCGCTTCGACACAAAGACCTGCTTCGCCTTCCAGACCTCCAGCACCGGCATGCCGGCAATGGGGCTGTTCGGGTCCTCTTGCGCCGCCGGGTTCACGATGTCGTTCGAGCCGATGACGATGGCCACGTCGGTATTGGGGAAGTCCTCGTTGATCTCGTCCATTTCCAGAACGATGTCGTAAGGGACCTTGGCCTCGGCCAGCAGCACGTTCATGTGGCCCGGCAGGCGACCCGCGACCGGGTGAATGGCAAAGCGGACATTCTTGCCACGCGCCCGCAGCTTGCGGGTCAGCTCCGACACCGATTGCTGCGCCTGTGCCACGGCCATGCCATAGCCCGGAACGAAGACGATCTCATCGGCCTCGTTCAGGGCCGCAGCCACGCCCTCGGCGTCGATGGCGATCTGTTCGCCCTCGATCTCCATCGCCGGGCCGGTCTCACCACCGAAGCCGCCAAGGATGACGCTGACGAAGTTGCGGTTCATCGCCTTGCACATGATGTAGGACAGGATCGCACCGGACGAGCCGACCAGCGCGCCGACCACGATCAGCAGATCATTGCCCAGCGTGAAGCCGATGGCCGCCGCCGCCCAACCGGAATAGCTGTTCAGCATGGACACGACGACCGGCATGTCGGCGCCGCCGATGCCCATGATCAGGTGATAGCCGATGAAGAAGGCGGCCAGCGTGATGACCAGCAGCCACAGCACCGGCGCGCCGGTGGTGCAGTAAAGGATCACGGCCAGCAGCGACAGCGCGGCGGCACCCGCATTCAGCATATGCCCGCCCGGCAGTTTCTTGGGCTTGCCGTCGATCTTGCCGGCGAGCTTTCCGAAAGCCACGATCGAGCCGGTGAAAGTCACCGCACCGATAAAGATCCCCAGTGCGACCTCGACCTTGAGCATGGCGATCTCGGCCGGGGACTTGTGTGCCAGCACCGCGGCAAAGCCGTGGAACTCGGCGCTCGCGTCAGCGGCCTTGGCGCGCAGCACGCGGCCCAGTTCGAATTGCGCGTTGAAGCCGATCAGCACGGCGGCAAGCCCGACAAGGCTGTGCATCGCGGCGACCAGTTGCGGCATTTCCGTCATCTGGACGCGCTTGGCGACGATCCAGCCGATGCCGCCGCCAATGGCCAGCATGACCAGCGACAGGAACCAGTTGCCTGCGCCGGGACCGAACAGGGTGGCCACGACCGCAAGGGCCATGGCCGAGATGCCATACCAGACCGCGCGCTTGGCGCTTTCCTGTCCCGAAAGCCCGCCCAAGGACAGGATGAACAGGACGGCGGCCACCACATAGGCGGCGGTGGTGATTCCGAACTCCATCACCCTCTCCTCACGACTTCTGGAACATGGCAAGCATCCGGCGCGTGACCAGGAAACCACCAAAGATGTTGACGCCCGCCATCAGCACCGACGCCGCGCCAAGGATCACGATCAGCCACGACCCCGAGCCGATCTGCAGCAGCGCGCCGACGATGATGATCGAGGAAATCGCGTTGGTGATCGCCATCAGCGGCGTGTGCAGCGAGTGGCTGACATTCCAGATCACCTGGAAGCCGACGAAGCAGGCCAGCACGAAGACGATGAAATGCGACAGGAAGCTGGTCGGAGCAAAGCTGCCGATCAGCAGCATCAGCACCGCACCCGCGCCCAGAAGCGTCACCTGCGACTTGGTCTGTGCCTTGAAGGCGGCGATTTCCTGTTCGCGGCGCTCCGCAGGGGTCAGCTCCTTGGCTTTCTCCTTGGGCTTCTGCGCGGCGATCGCGGCCACCTTGGGCGGCGGCGGGGGCCAGGTCACGTCGCCGTCATGGGCGACGGTTGCGCCACGGATGACGTCGTCCTCCATGTTCTGGACCAGTTGGCCGTCCTTGCCGGGCGTCAGGTCGGCCAGCATGTGGCGGATGTTGTTGCCGTAAAGCTCAGACGACTGCGCGGCCATGCGAGAGGGGAAATCGGTATAGCCGATGATGACGACGCCGTTCTCGGTGACGAAACGCTCATCGGGGACGGTCAGGTCGCAGTTGCCGCCACGCTCGGCGGCCAGATCGACGATGACCGAGCCGGGCTTCATCGCCTCGACCATGTCCTTGGTCCACAGCTTCGGCGCATCGCGGCCGGGGATCAGCGCCGTGGTGATGACGATGTCCATGTCGGGCGCAAGCTCGCGGAACTTTTCCAGCTGCTTTTCGCGGAATTCCGGGCTGGAGGGGGCGGCATAGCCACCGGTCGCCGCACCGTCCTGAAGCTGCTCCTTGAAATCAAGGTAGACAAAGGACGCGCCCATGGATTCGATCTGCTCGGCCACTTCGGGCCGCACGTCAAAGGCATAGACCTGCGCGCCAAGGCTGGTCGCGGCCCCGATGGCCGCCAGACCGGCGACACCCGCGCCCACCACCAGCACCTTGGCCGGGGGCACCTTGCCCGCCGCCGTCACCTGCCCGGTGAAGAAGCGGCCGAAATTATTGGCAGCCTCGATCACTGCGCGATAGCCCGCGATATTCGCCATCGAGGACAGCGCGTCCATTTTCTGCGCGCGCGAGATCCGCGGGACCATATCCATGGCGATGGCGGTGATGCCCTGTTCGCGCGCGGTTTCCAGCAGTTCGGCATTCTGCGACGGATAGAAATGCGAGATCAGCGTCTGGCCGTGGCGCATCTGCTTGATCTCGGCCTCGCTTGGCGGACGAACCTTGACCACAACGTCAACGTCATTCACCAGTGCCGAGGAGGTCGGCTCGACGGTGATACCCGCCGATGCATAGGCTGCGTCGGTAAAGCCTGCGCGCACACCCGCGCCGCTTTCCACATAGACCTCGTGACCCAGTTTTCGCAGATGGGCCGCCGAGGCCGGAGTGATCGCAACCCGCGCCTCTCCCTCGTAACTCTCCTTCAAAGCGCCAATCTTCACGAGGGCACCTCCCCTGTTAGCGTGTTACAGGCGAGTTGATAGCATCGCGAAATTATCTTTCACAAGGGCGTGACGGGCGAACTCATCCCGAATATTGACGTAAGGTCAATTTGGCGTTTTCTGCGAATTTTCTGGCAAAACGACGAAAAAGGCGCCGGAGCTGCCGCAAATTCGCGTAGCTTCCGGCGCCCAAAGGCAGATGTTTCGCTGCGTCAGATCGCGCGCTCGGCCTTGGCCTGCAGACGACGGGCATGCAGCACCGGCTCGGTATAGCCCGAGGGCTGCACGCGGCCGAGGAAGACCAGATCGCAGGCCGCCTGGAAGGCCACGCCGTCATAGCCCGGCGCCATGGCGCGGTAGGCGGCGTCACCGGCGTTCTGACGGTCCACCACGGCGGCCATCTTGCGCATCGCGTCCATCACCTGCGCTTCCGAGACGATGCCGTGATGCAACCAGTTGGCCAGCGACTGCGCCGAGATGCGCAGCGTTGCCCGGTCCTCCATCAGGCCGACATCGTTGATATCCGGCACCTTCGAGCAGCCGACGCCCTGATCGACCCAACGCACGACATAGCCAAGGATACCCTGACAGTTGTTTTCCAACTCGCGCGTGACTTCGGCGTCGCTGTAGTTGCGGCCCCCGGCCAGCGGGATGGTCAGCAACTCATCCAGCCGCGCCGGGCGCTTCAGCTCGGCGATCTCGGCCTGACGGGCATGGACATCGACCTGATGGTAGTGGGTTGCATGCAGAGTGGCAGCGGTGGGGCTGGGCACCCAAGCGGTATTCGCGCCGGCCATCGGATGGGCGATTTTTTGCGTCAGCATGTCGGCCATCAGGTCGGGCATCGCCCACATGCCCTTGCCGATCTGGGCCTTGCCGGCCAGACCACAGGCCAGACCGATATCGACGTTGCGATCCTCATAGGCGGCGATCCATGGCTGGGATTTCATCTCGCCCTTGGCCAGCATCGCGCCGGCCTCGATCGAGGTGTGGAACTCATCGCCGGTGCGGTCCAGGAAGCCGGTATTGATGAAGGCCACCCGGTGTTTCGCGGCGCGGATGCATTCCTTGAGGTTGGCGCTGGTGCGGCGCTCTTCGTCCATGATGCCCAGCTTGACGGTGTGGCGCGGCAGGCCCAGCACCTGTTCGACACGGTCGAAGATCTCACTGGCGAAGGCGACTTCTTCGGGGCCGTGCATCTTGGGCTTCACGACATAGATCGAACCGGTGACCGAGTTGCCCGCACCATCGCGCTTCAGATCGCGCATACCGCAAAGCGCGGTGACCATGGCGTCCAGCAGACCCTCGAAGACCTCGTTGCCCTCACGGTCAAGGACGGCGGGGGTGGTCATCAGGTGGCCGACATTGCGCACCAGCATCAGCGCGCGGCCCTTATGGGTGACGGTCGAACCATCGGGCGCGGTGAAGCTGACGTCGGGGTTCAGTCGGCGGGTAAAGGTCTTGCCGCCCTTCTCGACCTGCTCCGACAGGGTGCCGTCCATCAGGCCCAGCCAGTTGGAATAGGCCAGCGCCTTGTCCTCGCCATCGACACAGGCGACCGAATCCTCGCAATCCATGATCGCGGACAGCGCCGATTCCAGCACGATGTCCGAAATCCCGGCCTTGTCCTGCCCGCCGACCGGGGTCGAGGAGTCGATGACGATGCGGATCAGCAGCCCGTGATGCTTCAGGAAGATATCCGAAGGCGTCGCGGTATCACCCAGATAGCCCGCAAAACCCGCAGCATCGCCCAGCGCCGGGGACAGGACACCATCGGTGACGCTCAGCGCGGCAACATCGCTCCACGAGCCAGCGGCCAGCGGCACGGAACGGTCAAGGAAATCGCGACCCCATGCGATCACGCGCGCGCCACGCCCGGCATCATAGCCCTTGCCTTGCGGCATGTCGCCCAGCGCATCGGTGCCGTAAAGCGCATCGTAAAGGCTACCCCAGCGGGCATTGGCGGCGTTCAGCGCGTAGCGGGCGTTGGTGATCGGCACGACCAGCTGCGGACCGGCGACACTGGCGAATTCGGGATCGGTCGCAGAGGTCTCGATCTGGAAGTCATCGCCTTCGGGAACCAGATAGCCGATCTCGGTCAGGAAATCGCGGTAGGCACCTGCATCGACGGGCTGACCCTTGCGCGAAAGGTGCCATGCGTCGATCGAGGATTGCAGTTCGTCCCGACGGTCCAGCAGCGCCCGGTTGCGGGGACCGAAATCATGCAGCAGGGCCGAAAGGCCTTCCCAGAAACGGCGCGGCTCGACACCGCTTCCCGGCAATGCGCGCTCATTGATGAATGCGGCCAGGGTCTCGTCCACCCGCAAACCAGCCTTTTCGACACGCGCCATCGCGATTCCTTCCTAATTCCAACAGCATGAGTGATTTCGGTATACGGTGGCATGCCAAACCCCGCAACCGTGCAACCGCGCCCAGTATTAAGCGCGTATTGAAGGATATTCCCCAAGAAATAGAGAAACCGCCGGCGGAATACCCGCACGGCGGTCCTTTTGCCTTAAACCGGATCAGTTGGCCGGAGGCGTGGTCGTCGTCGCCGGAGGCGTTGCCGGTTCAACGGTCACGGCATCCTCGACAGCCTGACCGGCATCCTTCATCGCCTCTCCGGCTGCGGTCGCAGCATCCTTGGCCGCATCCTCGGCAGCGTTCACGGCATCCGAGGCCGCTTCACCCGCCGCATTGGCCGCATCCGTGGCGGCATTGGCCGCGTCGGTTGCCGCATCGTTCACGGCAGCCCCTGCGGCGTCGGCCGCGCTTTTGGCTGCGGTGGCTGCGTCAGTGGCCGCCTCACCTGCCGCATCGGCGGCATTGGTCGCCGCATCTGCAGCCGTATTGGCGGCATCTGCCGCCGCCTCGGGTTCCGTCGTCGTCGCCGGAGCGGTCGAGGTCTCTGCCGGGGCGGTGGTGGTCACGGCGGCAGGCTCGGTCCCGGTCGTGACCTCATTTCCGTTCATGAAATATTGCACGACGAAATAGGCGATCGCCAATGCAAGCAGGATGCCGATGATCAACGGCAGGGGCGAGGCGCGACGTTCCACAGGCTCCACATAGGTCTGGTTGGCCGGATCCCGGTAGGCGGGATCGACCGGATCATTCCTGTTCGGATCATTCGGATCGTAATTGGCCATCTTGGCTCTCCTCGGGACAAGTTTCGAAGGGGTCTCGCCCGGGATTGCGCCGCATGGCAATCGGCCCGGTGGGTTGCGACCCGGATATCCTGCGATTAACAATCGGGTTTCCGCGCGAGTTCCCGCGACTTGCCAAGTTTTTTGAAGGTCCATGTCATGACCGACACGCAATATCTCTCTGATTGGCGTCCCTATCCCTATGAGATCCTCGAGACCCGGCTGGAGTTCCGGCTGGACCCAAGGGCCACGATCGTGCGCTCGCAGATCGACTTCCGCCGCCTTGCGCCCGAGGATCTGGTCCTTGACGGCGCGGGTCTGAAGACCCTTTCGCTAAGCATCGATGGCCAAGCTGTTTCGCCCTCGCTGATCCCGCAGACGGATGGAAAGCTGATCATCCCCGCCGCACAGCTTCCCGACAGCTTCACCCTTGAGGCCGAGGTTCAGATCGACCCCGAGGCGAATACCGCCCTTGAGGGTCTCTACCTTTCCGGCGGCATGTTCTGCACCCAATGCGAGGCCGAGGGCTTCCGCCACATCACCTGGTATCCCGACCGCCCCGATGTCATGGCCCCCTTCCGCGTGACCGTGCATTCCGATCAGCCGGTGCTGCTGTCGAATGGCAACCCGGTCAGCAGCCAGCCGGGTCAATCCGTCTGGCACGATCCATGGCCCAAGCCCGCCTATCTGTTCGCGCTGGTCGCAGGCGATCTGCGCGCCATCTCGGACCGCTTCACCACCATGTCGGGACGTGACGTCGCGCTGAACGTCTGGGTGCGTCCGGGCGACGAGCCGCGCGCGGGCTATGCGATGGAGAGCCTTATCCGTTCGATGAAATGGGATGAGGAAGCCTACGGCCGCGAATATGACCTCGATGTGTTCAACATCGTCGCCGTCGATGACTTCAACATGGGCGCGATGGAGAACAAGGGCCTGAACATCTTCAACTCGAAGCTGGTCCTTGCCACCGCAGAAACCGCGACCGATGGCGATTACGAGCGAATCGAGGGCGTCATCGGCCACGAATATTTCCACAACTGGACCGGCAACCGCATCACCTGCCGCGACTGGTTCCAGCTGTGCCTCAAGGAAGGGCTGACGGTCTTCCGCGACCAGCATTTTACCAGCGACATGCGCTCGGCCTCGGTCAAGCGTATCCATGACGTGCAGACCCTGCGCGCGCGGCAATTCCGCGAGGACGCGGGTCCGCTGGCCCATCCCCCGCGCCCCGACCACTATCAAGAAATCAACAACTTCTACACCGCCACCGTTTATGAAAAGGGCGCCGAGGTCATCGGCATGCTCAAGCGGCTGGTTGGCGATGAAGGTTACCGCAAGGCGCTGGACCTGTATTTCGACCGCCATGACGGGCAGGCCTGCACGATCGAGGATTGGATCGCTGTCTTCCAGGACGCGACGGGCCGCGATCTGACGCAGTTCAAGCGCTGGTATACGGATGCGGGCACCCCTCGTCTGTCGCTGACCGAGGAATGGTCCGATGGCAAGCTGGTCCTGAACTTCCGCCAGCACACCGCCCCTACCCCCGGCCAGCCCGACAAGCCCGCCCGTGTCATTCCCATCGCCCTTGGCCTGATCGGCCCCAATGGTGACGAGGTCCTGCCGACCACCGTGCTGGAGATGACCGAAACCGCGCAAAGCTTCACCTTTGACGGCTTGGGCGCGCGTCCGGTCGTGTCGCTGCTGCGCGGCTTCTCGGCCCCCGTCACCGTCGCACGCGAGATGACGGCGGATGAGCAGGCCTTGCTGCTGGCCCATGACACCGACGCCTGCGCCCGCTGGCAGGCGGGTCATGACCTTGCGCTGGATGGGCTGATCGCCCGCGCGCAGGGGCAGGAAGGCGGGGCCGAGTTCATCCGCGCCATCGCCGGGCTTCTGGACGATGCGGAATCCGATCCGGCCTTTGCCGCGCTTTGCCTTGTCCTGCCGGGTGAGGAGGAAATCGCCACCACCATGGCAGCAGCGGGCGTGACCCCTGACCCGGACGCGATCCACCGGGCCCGCACCGCGCTGATGCTTGAGCTTGCCACCGCCCATCAGACGGCGCTGGCCCGGCTGTATGACGCGATGGAGTCCAAGGGCCCCTATGTGCCCGATGCGGAAGGCGCGGCCCATCGCAGCCTGCGTCTGGCCTGCCTTGCCTATCTCAGCCGTCTTGACGGCGGTGACCGGGCCGAGGCGCTGTTTGCCAGTGCCACTAACATGACCGAACGTCAGGGCGCACTGGAGCAACTGATCGCTGCAGGCCGAGACAAGGATGCTCTGGCACGGTTTGAGGCCGAGTTCCGCCAGAACCGCCTTGTCATGGACAAGTGGTTCATGGTCCAGCCCCTGCGCGCCGCAGCGGGTCAGGCCGTCGTCCGTGCCCGTGAACTGGCCGCGCGGTCGGATTTCGACTGGAAGAACCCCAACCGCTTCCGGGCGCTGATCGCGGGGTTGACCTCGAACCATGCTGGCTTCCATGCGGCGGATGGCTCGGGCTACGACTTCCTTGCCGACTGGCTGATGAAGCTCGACCCGGTCAACCCGCAGACCACGGCACGCATGTGCTCGGCCTTCGAGACGATCTCGCGTTATGATGCGGGCCGTCAGGCCAAGGCGCGCGTCGCGTTGCAACGCATTGCCGCCATGCCGGGACTTTCGCGCAACACATCCGAGATGGTTACGCGTATCCTTGCCGGCGCTGGCTAAGGTTGCGTCAAGCGGTCTTGCAGCCGCCTCGCGGGCACGGCAATACTGCCGCTATGGATGCCCGCGAGGACATGAAAAGACGCCTTGATCCGCTGATAGACGAGCGGGCACCTTGGCTTTTTTCAGGCCGTTGGCACCATAACCTCGCGCGGCGGGTACTGATGTGGCTGCTGCGCTATCCCCAGACCGTCGAACTGGGCGCCGAGTTCCGCGACCTGCCCGCCGATGAGATCATGCGCCGCATGGCCCAGCTGATCGTGCGCGATCTGACGGTTGAGGGGCTGGAAAACCTGCCCGCCACCGGGGCGGCACTGATCGTTTCGAACCATCCGACCGGGATCGCCGACGGGATCGTGCTGCATACGGTGATCTCGGCGGTGCGGGACGATCTGTTCATCTATGCCAATCACGACATCATGCGGGTCCTGCCGCAATGCAGCAGCCTGATCGCCCCGGTGGAATGGCGCACTGAAAAGCGCAGCCACGCCAAGACCCGTGCCACGATGGATTACACCCGCGAGGCGCTGGCGCGCGGCCGCATCGGTCTGATCTTCCCCTCGGGTAGGCTGGCCAAACGTCGAGGTGTTACCCTGCATGAGCGCCCGTGGATGGCCAGTGCGGCGATGATCGCCAAGAAATTCGACGTGCCGGTCATCCCCCTGCGTATTCGGGCGCGCAACTCGACGCTGTTCTACCTGCTGGACGCGATCCACCCGACGGTGCGGGACGTGACGCTGTTCAACGAGGTGCTGAACAAGGGCGCGCAACCCTTTGCCGTCACAATAGGCCAACCTATCCAACCGGCATCCCTGCCCGCCCGCAGCGAGGAGGGCATCGCCATCCTGCGCGACGCCGTCCTGAACCTTCCGCCGCCTTCGGCACAGGCCACCCAACTGTCGCAGATCCGCAGGCTGTCGCAGGTCCGCCATGCCATGACCAAACCGCACCCGATCGAGTGAAATCGTCAGCGCACCGCGTGTGGCCGATGCCATGTTTGGGTATTTAAGAAACGAAGAAATCCAGAAGCGAGGCTGGAGGCTTTCTTCGTTTCACAAATACCCATGCGACAGTGCGGCCGTCGCGGCGGTTGGCATGATACGCGGCTCAGACCACCATATCGTCGCGATGGATCAGGGCGGCGCGGCCCGGATAGCCAAGGATCGACTCGATCTCGTCGCTGCGATGCCCCGCGATGGCGCGGGCTTCGATCGAGGAATAACGGATCAGGCCTGAGGCCAGCGTGCCGCCCTGCATATCCAGCACCACGACCGGGTCGCCGCGGCCAAAACGACCGGCGACTTCAGTGACGCCCGCAGGCAGCAGCGATTTGCCGTGGCGCAGCGCATCCGCGGCACCGGCATCGACGCGGACCTCGCCCTTGGGCTTCATCGCCGCGATCCAGCGCTTGCGCGCGGCATGGGGGTCGGTATCCGGCAGGAACCATGTCACCCGCGCACCATTGGCGACCGCCTGCAGCGGGTGCAGGACCGAGCCCTCGGCAATGGCCATGGCGCAGCCACCGGCGACGGCGGTGCGTGCGGCCATCAACTTGGTTTTCATCCCGCCCTTGCTCAGCCCCGAGATGGGATCGCCGCCCATGGCCTCGATTTCGGGGGTGATCTGTTCGACCACCGGCAGGTGGCGGGCAGTCGGGTCGGTCTTCGGATTGGCGGTATAAAGCCCGTCCACGTCCGAAAGCAGCAGCAGCTGATCCGCCCCGCAGGTCACGGCGATCTGTGCGGCCAAACGGTCATTGTCGCCAAAGCGGATCTCGTCCGTCGCGACGGTGTCGTTTTCATTGACGATGGGGACGACGCCCATACCCAGCAGCGTCTGCATCGTCGCCCGGCTGTTCAGGTAGCGACGGCGATCGGTCGTGTCGTCCAGCGTCACCAGCAGCTGCGCGGTCTTGACGCCATTCGGGACCAGTGCTTCCTCATAGGCGCGGGCCAGACGGATCTGGCCAACGGCAGCAGCGGCCTGCGACTGTTCCACCCGCAGGGGTCCTGCGGGCAGATCCAGAACCTTGCGGCCCAGTGCGATGGCGCCCGAGGACACCAACACCACATCCGTGCCCCGCGCCCGCGCGGCAGCCACGTCGTCACACAGCGCGCGCAGCCAGTCCGCACGCAGACCCTGCGCATCGACCAGCAGCGCCGAGCCGATCTTGACGACCAGCCGCTGCGCTCGCCCCAATTCGGGGATTACGGCTGCCAAGGTGCGTTATCCTCTTCGGTCTGGGGAAGGCGCGACGGCGCGATCTGCGTCCACAGCGCGCGCAGCACTTCGGGCACGCCCGCCCGCGAAACACCGGACATCAGGAAAACCGGGCCGCCGATTTCGGCTTCCAGCGCGGCGCGCTTCTCGGCCAGTTCCTCGGGGTCGATGGCGTCGATCTTGTTCAGCGCGGTGACGCGAGGCTTTTCTGCCAGTGCGGGCGAATAGGCCGCGAGTTCGTTCAGGATGGTGCGGGCATCGGTCGCGACATCCTCGGCGGTTCCGTCCACCAGATGCAGCAGCACGCGCGAGCGTTCGACATGGCCAAGGAACTGGTCGCCCAGACCACGACCCTCGGATGCGCCTTCGATCAGGCCGGGGATATCGGCCATGACGAATTCATGCGCGTCGATACCGACCACGCCCAGATTCGGGTGCAGCGTGGTAAAGGGATAATCGGCGATCTTGGGCCGCGCATTCGACACGGCCGACAGGAAGGTCGACTTGCCGGCATTGGGCAGGCCCAGCAGGCCCGCATCGGCGATCAGCTTCAGGCGCAGCCACAGCGTGCGCTCGATTCCCGGCAAGCCCGGATTGGCATTGCGCGGCGAGCGGTTGGTCGCGCTTTTGAAATGCAGGTTGCCGAAGCCGCCATTGCCGCCCTTGGCCAGCAGCACGCGCTGGCCCGGTTCGGTCAGGTCGGCAATCACCGTTTCCTGATCCTCATCGAGGATTTCGGTTCCCACGGGCACGGTCAGCACGACATCGTCGCCCGAGGCGCCGGTACATTGCGAACCCATGCCATGCTGGCCGGACTTGGCAAAGAAATGCTGCTGGAAGCGGAAGTCGATCAGGGTGTTCAACCCCACGACCGCCTCGGCCCAGACACTACCGCCGCGACCACCGTCGCCGCCGTCAGGGCCGCCATATTCGATGAACTTCTCACGGCGGAAGGATACGCATCCCGCGCCTCCGCCACCCGAGCGGATATAAACTTTGGCGAGATCGAGGAACTTCACAACGCAATCCTTGGCAAAATACGGGGCAGAGCGTGGGATACGCCCTTGGCCCGTCCGGTTCAAGGGCGGCGTGGCTTTTCCCCGGCGAAGGGACAGGTTATCATCCCCGCGCCCTTGCGAAAGATGCCTGAAAATGCCCCTGACCACCTATGCCACTCTGGTTATCGCGATCGCGCTTGAGGTGGTCGGCACCACGTTCCTGCAACGCAGCCAGCAGTTCACGCAGGTTTTGCCGACGCTGATGATGGGGCTGTGCTATGCCGGATCGTTCTATTTCCTGTCGTTGACGCTGCGCACCATGCCCTTGGGCATCGCCTATGCGATCTGGAGCGCGCTTGGCATCGTGCTGGTCTCGACCATCGGGCTGGTGGTGTTCGGGCAGCGGCTGGACCTGCCCGCAGTCATCGGCCTTGGGCTGATCGTGGCGGGCGTGGTCGTGGTCAATGTCTTTTCCTCAACTGTGTCACATTGACGCGCAAGGTGGCCGTGCCGCCCTTAACATTTCGCCAATGAAGGCTAGATAAGGTCGAAAGGAGGGTCACAATGATCCACTTCGACAACAGCTACGCCCGCCTGCCCCAAGGGTTCTTCACCCGCACTGCGCCGACCCCGGTGCGCGACCCCAAGATTGTCGCCCTGAACCTGCCACTGGCCGCGCGTCTGGGCCTTGATCCCGCATGGCTGCAAAGCCCCGAAGGCCTGCAAATGCTGGCCGGGAATGCGCTGCCCGAAGGGGCGGAACCGATCGCACAGGCCTATGCCGGTCACCAGTTCGGCGGCTTTTCCCCGCAACTGGGCGATGGTCGCGCGGTGCTGCTGGGCGAAGTCGTGGCCCCCGACGGTGCGCGTTTCGACATCCAGCTGAAAGGCTCGGGGCCGACGCCCTTCTCGCGCCGGGGCGACGGACGGGCTTGGCTGGGTCCGGTTCTGCGCGAATATCTGGTCAGTGAGTTCATGGCCGCCTTTGGCGTGCCGACCACGCGGGCCTTGGCCGCCGTCACCACGGGCGAGCAGGTCATCCGCGAAACCCTGCTGCCCGGCGCGGTCCTGACCCGCGTGGCGTCCAGCCATATCCGGGTCGGCACGTTTGAATTCTACGCCGCACGCGGCGACCGTGACCGGCTGCGTCTGCTGGCCGAACATGTCATCGCGCGGCATTACCCCGACGCCTCGGGTGCGGCGGACCTGCTGCAGCGCGTGGTCGAAGCGCAGGCCTATACGATTTCCTGCTGGATGGGTCTGGGCTTTATCCATGGCGTGATGAACACCGACAACATGTCGGTCTCGGGCGAGACCATCGATTACGGCCCCTGCGCCTTCATGGACGGCTATCGGCCGGACAAGGTGTTTTCCTCGATTGACGCTTATGGCCGCTATGCCTGGAACGAACAGCCCAATATCGCCGTCTGGAACCTTGCGCAGTTGGCCAGTTGCCTTGTGCCGCTGATGGGCGACAGCGATGAGGCCGTGGCCGAGGCGACGCGGATCGTCCATTCTTTCCCGGCGCTGTACCAGCGCGAATGGCTGCGCCGTTTCGCGGCCAAGCTGGGCATCACATCCCCGCGCGACACCGACCGCGCGCTGATCGAACGCCTGCTGGGCCTGATGGCCGAGGGACAGGCCGACTTCACCCGCGTTTTTGCCGGCCTATCCAACGGCAAGGCCCGCGACGAGTTCCTGAACCGTGATTCCTTCGACCAATGGTCCGTAGACTGGCAGGCACGCGTGAAAGATCTGCCGGACGCCGCGCAGGTCATGGCACGGGCCAATCCCCGCCGCATCCCGCGCAACCACCGGATCGAGGAAGCCATCGCACAGGCCCGCGACTCCGGCGATTACAGCCCGTTCCATCTGCTCGACGCCGCCTTGCGAGACCCGTTTACGGATCGCCCGGAATGGGACAAACTCGCCCTTCCTCCCCAGCCCGACGAGGTCGTCCAGCGCACCTTCTGCGGCACCTGAGAAGAAAGGTTCCATGCCCCAACGCACGGATCGGCTGAGACTGGCCAGCTACAACCTGCATAAATGCCGCGGCATGACCGGCCCGCACGCTCCCGAGCGAAACCTTGAGGTCATTGCCGGTATCAAGGCCGATGTGATCGCCCTGCAAGAGGTCGACTTCCGCCTTGGCCGCCGCCCCGAGGCCCTGCCCCGCGCCCAGATCAAGGAAGCGACCGGGCTGGTTCCGGCCGATTTCGTCTCGACCGGGGAAAGCTCGCTGGGCTGGCATGGCCAGACCATCCTGATGCGCCCGGAGCTGGCTGAGCAGGCGACCATCCGCCGCCTGCCCTTGCCCGGATTCGAGCCGCGTGGGGCATTGGCGTTGCGCCTGCCCGGCGTCACGGTGATCGCCGTGCATCTGGGGCTGATCCGGTCCTCGCGCCGCGCGCAATTGCGCCGGATCGTGGCGCAGGCCGGGCGTTTCGGCCATGACCGGCTGATCCTGACCGGCGATTTCAACGAATGGCACGACAATCGCGGGTTGGAGGCGCTGGCACCGATGCATGTGCTGGCCCCCGGTCCCAGCTGGCCCGCGCCCTTTCCACGCCTGCGTTACGACCGCATCGCAGTGTCGCGCGGGATCGAAGTGCTTGATTCCGGGGTCTGGGACAATGAGACGGCGCGGCTCGCCTCGGATCACCTGCCGATCTGGGCCGATCTGGTGCTGGAACCCTGGTCCGCCGCACCCGAGCCGGGGATTTCCGGCCGTGTGAGCGATAACCCCGCTGAATGACGCTTTTCTGCATCTGCGAAGGCCGCTAAACAGCCTGCAACCATTGTCACGAGAGGGACGGAACATGACCGCCATCATCGACATTTTCGCGCGCGAGATCCTGGACAGCCGCGGCAACCCGACCGTCGAGGTCGATGTCACGCTGGAAGACGGCACGATGGGCCGCGCTGCGGTGCCCTCGGGTGCCTCGACCGGCGCGCATGAGGCCGTCGAGAAGCGCGATGGCGACAAGTCGCGCTACATGGGCAAGGGCGTGCTGGAAGCCGTCGCCGCCGTGAACGGCGAGATCGCCGAGAACCTGATCGGCGAGGATGTCACCGACCAGATCGGCATCGACCGCCTGATGATCGAACTGGACGGCACCCCGAACAAGTCGCGTCTGGGCGCGAATGCCATCCTCGGCGTGTCGCTGGCAGTGGCCAAGGCCGCAGCCGAGACCAGCGCCCAGCCGCTTTACCGCTATGTCGGCGGCACGGGCGCGCGCATCCTGCCGGTGCCGATGATGAACATCATCAATGGCGGCGAGCATGCCGACAACCCGATCGACATCCAGGAATTCATGATCATGCCGATTTCGGCATCGAGCATCCGGGAAGCCGTGCGTATGGGTTCCGAGATTTTCCACACGCTGAAAAAGGAACTGTCGGCGGCGGGTCTGTCGACCGGGATCGGCGACGAGGGCGGCTTTGCCCCGAACCTTTCCTCGGCCCGCGATGCGCTGGACTTCATCCTGAAGGCCATCGAGAAGGCCGGCTACAAGCCCGGCGAAGACATCATGCTGGCGCTGGACTGCGCCTCGACCGAGTATTTCAAGAACGGCAAATACGAGATGAAGGGCGAAGGTCTGTCCCTGACCTCGGCCGAAAACGTCGCCTATCTGGAAGCGCTGTGCAACGACTACCCGATCCTGTCGATCGAGGATGGCTGCGCCGAGGATGACTGGGAAGGCTGGAAACTGCTGACGGAAACGCTGGGCGACCGCGTGCAACTGGTCGGCGACGACCTGTTCGTGACCAACCCCGAGCGCCTGGCCGAGGGCATCGAGCAGGGCTGCGGCAACTCGCTGCTGGTCAAGGTCAACCAGATCGGCACCCTGACCGAGACGCTGGACGCCGTCCGCATGGCCGATCGCGCGGGCTATACTTCGGTGATGTCGCACCGTTCGGGCGAGACCGAAGACGCCACCATTGCCGACCTCGCCGTCGCCACCAATTGCGGCCAGATCAAGACCGGCTCGCTGGCCCGTTCGGACCGGCTCGCGAAATACAACCAGCTGATCCGCATCGAGGAAATGCTGGGCGCTTCGGCCGAATATGCCGGGCGCAGCATCCTGCGCGGCTGATCGTCACGCGAATATGCGGAAAGGGCGGCCAATTGGCCGCCCTTTTCATATCCACCAGCGATGGGTCAGCGCGAAGGCGCCAAGCGCCAGTCGTTTTCGAAACTCCGAAGGCTGGACGACGGCCAGCGCCTCAATCCCTTTCGGGGCCGCATCAAGGACGGGTTTGACGCCCGCGCCGGGAAACAGGATCGGTGCCACGGCACGCGACACGTGACCCCGCTGCGCCCGCGCCTCGGTCAGTTTTTGCCGCGCATGGGTCGCGATCTGCGACAATGCCTCGGGCGACGGGTCCCAAAGGCCCAGCCCCAATCCCTGAAGCGCGGGCAAGGCGGCCAGCCAGTTGACCAGACCCAGCCCCTCGGCTTGCGCGGCAATGGCAAGCGTCGCCGCCGTCGGCCCATCGAGGGCCTCGGCGGCGAATTGGGCCAGCGGCACCGCCGTGTCCCGCACATAAGCCATGACAGCGTCCGGCCCGTCATGCGGTTCGCGCGCCGAATCGCGACGGCGAGCTTCGGCCAGCGCGGCCAAGGCTGCCGCGCGCGGGCCCCACGCCTCGGCCAACGGCGTCAGCAATTCATGTGACTGAGCCTTACCCTCGCCGATATCCTCAAGCCGTTCGATCCACCATTGCAGGCGCATTTCAGCGATCAACGGCTCGTTCGAGGCCAATGGCGCGCGGGCTAGCTCGAGGTTCAACGCATAAAGCGTCAGCAACCGGGACCGCGCCGCAGAGGGGACCATCAGGCAGATGCCGAACCGGTCGGGATCATGTTCTCGCAACGCATCTGCGCAGTCATCGAGACTCATGCCGGAGCCACCCGGTCGCGGATCAGCTTCCAGCGGATCGCGTCCACCAGCGCCTCAAAACTGGCATCGACAATGTTATGCGAGACGCCGACGGTGGACCAGCGATGCCCCTGCCCGTCAGCGCTGTCGATGATGACCCGGGTGACGGCATCGGTGCCACCGCCGGTGATGCGGACGCGGAAGTCGACCAGATGCATGTCCTCGATATGGGTCTGGTACGGCCCCAGATCCTTGCCCAAGGCGCGCCAGAGCGCGTTGACCGGGCCGCGATCCTGCCCCTCTTCATCCATGCTTTCGCTGACCGACAACATGCGCTGATCGCCGATGCGGACCACGACCACGGCTTCAGACACCGAGATCCGCTGCCCCAGCGCGTTCTTGCGCCGCTCGACGGTGGTGCGATAGCGCTCGACCGAGAAATAGGGTTCAAGCGTCCCAAGCTCGGCCCGCGCCAGCAGTTCGAAACTGGCCTGCGCGCCGTCATAGGCATAGCCCTGATCCTCGCGCACCTTTACCAGATCAAGAATGCGGGCCAGCGCCGGATCGTCGCGGCCGACCTCGATCCCCGCACCGGCCAGACGCGCACGCAGATTCGACTGCCCGGCCTGATTGGACATCGGGATGATCCGCTCATTGCCGATGATCGCGGGTTCAACATGCTCATAGGTCGCGGGATTTTTCAGGATCGCGCTGGCATGCAGCCCCGCCTTATGCGCGAATGCCGAGGCCCCGACATAGGGCGCGGCGCGCAGCGGCACGCGGTTCAGGATCTCATCCAACCGGCGCGAGATCCGGGTCAGACCGGCCAGTCCCTCGGGTGAAACGCCGGTTTGCAGCGTCGAGCGATAGGGCTCCTTCAGCAGCAGCGTCGGGATCAGCGTGGTCAGGCTGGCGTTACCGCAACGCTCACCCAGGCCGTTCAGCGTGCCCTGAATCTGGCGCGCGCCTGCGTCGACGGCAGCCAGGGTGCAGGCAACCGCATTGCCGGTATCGTCATGGCAATGAATGCCCAGCCGGTCGCCGGGAATGCCGCCCGCGATCACCGCGCGGGTGATTTCGCCCACGCGCCCCGGCAGCGTGCCGCCATTGGTGTCGCACAGCACGACCCAGCGCGCGCCTGCGTCAATCGCCACGCGCAGGCATTCCAACGCGTAATCGGAATCGTCAGCGTAGCCGTCAAAGAAATGCTCGGCGTCGAACAGCGCCTCGCGCCCCTGCGCCACCAGATGCGCGACCGAGGCGCGGATGTTCTCAAGGTTCTCGTCCAGACCGATTCCCAGCGCCTCGCGGACATGAAAGGGATGGGTCTTGCCGACCAGACAGACCGAGGCCGTGCCCGCATTCAGCACCGCCGCCAGCACATCGTCGTTCTCAGCCGAGCGTCCCGCCCGCTTGGTCATGCCGAATGCGGTCATAGTGGCGCGGGTTTTGGGCGCTGCGTCAAAAAAATCGCTATCCGTCGGATTCGCGCCCGGCCAGCCGCCCTCGATATGATCGACGCCCAGCAGGTCCAGCATCTGCGCGATCTCGACCTTCTCGGCGGCCGAGAACTGCACGCCTTGCGTCTGCTGCCCGTCACGCAGTGTGGTGTCGTAAAGGTAAAGGCGTTCCATCAGAGCCCTTTGAGTTCGTTAGCGTCGAAGTGGGCCATCGGCGCGAGCTCGACACCTTCGCGGCCCATCTGAACCGCGACGCCAGCGTTGGTTAGCATCTCTTTAAAGCTGTCGACTGGTGCAAAGTCCTTAGTCTGCTTTGCGACATCGCGGAGGGCTTGAAGTTTTTCCGCATATGAAGCGAGCCCCGCAACCTTTTCTCGAAGTTCCCCAATACGGGCTCCCATCTGATCAAGTTTGATCAATCCAAGAAAATCGAGGTTTGCTACCAGATCGGTCACGAGGTCGCTTTGATTGGCCATCCGATCTAGCGCCATGAGTGCAGCATGGGTGTTGAGATCGTCAGCAAGCGCCGCGACAACTGCCTCATGAGGTCCGATCATCCTTGCCTTGGCAAGATCAGCGTATTTTTCGGCCATCCAAACGTAGTCTTCGAGCTTACTCCGCGCCGCGACGGCTTTTTCCTCCGTCCAGTCCATCGGACTACGATAATGCGTCTGCATCAAAACGTATCGGATCACCTCGCCCGGAATCCCCTGATCCAGCAGGTCGCGCACGGTAAAGAAATTGCCCAAGGACTTGGACATCTTCTTACCCTCGACCTGCAGCATCTCATTATGCAGCCAGACATTGGCAAACTGCCCATGCGGATGGGCGCAGCAGCTTTGCGCGATCTCATTCTCATGATGCGGGAATTGCAGATCGATCCCGCCCGCATGGATGTCGAAGCTCTCGCCCAGCAGCTCATAGGACATGGCCGAGCATTCGATATGCCAGCCCGGGCGCCCCCGACCCCAAGGGCTGTCCCAACCCGGCAGGCCGTCATCCGAAGGCTTCCACAGCACGAAATCCATCGGATCGCGCTTGAAGGGTGCAACCTCGACCCGCGCGCCGGCGATCATGTCATCGACCGAACGCCCCGACAGCCGCCCATATTCGGGATAGGAGCGCACGTCGAACAGCACATGACCCTCGGCGGCATAGGCATGGCCCCGCGCGATCAGAACCTCGATCATCTCGATCATCTGGCCGATGTAGTCGGTGGCGCGCGGCTCAAAATCCGGGCTTGCCGCACCCAGCGCGTCCATGTCGGCGTGATACCAGCCGATGGTTTCCTCGGTCCGCTCGCGGATCAGGTCCTCAAGCGTACCCGAGGCACCGGCCTCTTTCCGGGACAGCGCGGTCGCGTTGATCTTATCATCGACATCGGTGAAATTGCGCACATAGGTCACATGATCCGCGCCATAGACATGGCGCAGCAACCGCACCAGCACGTCAAAGACGACCACAGGCCGGGCATTGCCCAGATGCGCCCGGTCATAGACGGTGGGTCCGCAGATATACAGCCCCACGCGCGCCGGATCGATGGGGCAGAAAATCTCTTTTCCGCGGCTCTTGGTATTCGTCAGTCTGATCTCGACCATGACTTCCCTCGAATTGGGCATCCCGAACCTGTCCCGGCGCGGGCGTCATTGGTCACGAAGGAACGCCCGCCTGAATTTTCAGCCGGTAATGATGCAACGGATGGTGGCGGCGTGCAGCTTCATGCCGTTGCCTTAAACCATCGCCTTGCCTCTGCCAAGAGAGGCTGCAAGACTAAGGCCATGAGCCGCGAACTGGTCAATGAAATCTGCGCCGCACAGCCGGGGGCCGAATGGTCCGATCCCTGGGGCGGAGGCCATGATTGCTGGAAGGTCGCGGGCAAGATTTTTGCCCTGACCGGAACCGTCGGAACACACGTCACCGTCAAGACCGAAAGTGTCGAGATGGCGTCCTTCCTGATCGAGACCGGCGTCGCCGACCGTGCCCCCTATATGCACGCAAGCTGGGTCGCCCTGCCGCTTGACGCCGCCCCCGACGAACTGGCCCACCGCATCCGCCATAGCTACCGTCTGGTCCGCACGGCCCTGTCCCGCAAGGCACAGGCCGCGCTGCCGCCGCTGTAGGAGTGAGCTCCGCACACAATTAATGTTATTTATCAATTAGATAAATTTAATTATTTATCTAATTTCGAAGCCCTCATAAAAACACATATATATCGTGCGATAAAGGACTGCGCCTACAGCAGCAGGCGCGTAGGAAATAGGGCCACAGTCCAGAACGCTGGGCAAGATCGAAGGCCGCTTAATGCCCGTGGCTATTCGGTAGCAGCTTCTTACGATCACTGTTGCCTGCCGCTGATTCAACCAGCACCTTCGGTCGCGAGATGTTGGAAAACACCAATCTTCCCGACGGCGGTTTCCTCCCACCTTCAGCCATCAGCATCACGGAAATGCCGAACTGCACGCCTGCAAACAGCGCGGCGTGAAAGAAAATCAGCATGAAGAAACCGATCAGGCCCGCCGGACTTGCAAACAGCAGATGGCGAAGCCCCGCGATGTCAAAGGCCACCAGCAGGACAGCGAAGATGACGCCTAGAACGGCCCCGAGCATCATGCTGGAAAGGTAAAGCCGGATCAGCCTTGGCATGGCATCCCTCCTGCCGGATCAGGCAGGAAGGATAGTCGCTTTGCGGGAAATTCCCAAGAGGCTCAGAAAGCCTCGGGGCGGGCCTCGCGGGCCATGTGGTCAAGCACGGCGTTCACGAATTTCGACTCGCGGCCTTCGGGGAAGAAGGATTGCGCGATGCGGACATATTCGGTGATGACGACCTTAGGCGGCACGCTCGACGCAACCAGTTCGGCTCCGGCGGCACGGAACAGCGCGCGCAGCACCGGGTCGATGCGGGCGATCGGCCATTTCGCCACCAACCCGCGATCGGTCATCTGGTCGATCTTGGACTGCCAGTTCACGACCCCATCGACGACACGGCGGAAAAGGTCTTCATCGGCCTCGGCCGAGACCATGTCTGCGTCCTCATCCGTCCGGCCGATGCGCCATTGGCTGAATTCCGCCAGAACGCGATCGGCGGATTGGCCGCCAGCTTCCATCTGGAACAGCGCCTGAACGGCGTAAAGCCGGGCGGCCGCAGTGCGGGCCTGACGGGCTGCTTTCTCTTCCGGGCTCAGCCGGTTTCCACCTTGCCCGCTCATGCGCCGCGTGGTCCTTCAAGTTCGCCCGCAATGCGGATCACGTCTCGGTTCAGATCGGCGGCCTGTCCGGCCGGGCGGGCTTCCCAGCCGCGCTTCAGCGCGATCAGGTGCAGCGCCGCAGCAGCCGCGCCGCCACCCTTGTTCTGGCCCTGATGCTCGGCGCGGACGGCAGCCTGGTCGTAATTCTCGACCGTCAGGATGCCATTGCCGATGCAGGTGCCCTGCAGGCCCAGCAACGTCAGCCCGCGAGAGCTGTCGTTGCAGACCGTGTCGTAATGCGTGGTCTCGCCGCGGATGATGCAGCCAAGAGCGACATATCCGTCGTAAAGACCGCGCGACGCCGCCAGCCCGATTGCAGTCGGGATTTCCAGCGCGCCGGGAACCTCGACCAGATCGACGGCAGCCCCGACCGACGCGGCGACAGCCTTGGCGCCGGCGACAAGCTCATCCGCAATCTGGCGGTAATAGGGCGCGACCACGATCAGCAGCCGGACGCCGCCCTCGATCCTGGGCAGCGGCAACTGATAATGTTCGATGCTGGCGGCCATGTTCTACTCTTTGGGAATCGGACGGGTGGAATGGATCGAAAGCCCGTAGGCGTCAAGCCCGACAACCTTCACCGGAGCAGAATTCGTCAAAAGAACCAGTTCGGAAAGCCCCAATGACGACAGGATCTGCGCCCCCAGCCCGTAATGGCGCAGGGTATGGGGCGAAACCTCGCCCTGAACCGGCAATTTCTTTTCCAGATCGCGGAACAGGACGATGACACCCCTGCCCTCGCGGCCGATCTCGCGCATGGCGGCGGAAAGCTCGCCCGCATCGACGCGACCGATGCCCAGCACGTCATGCAGCGGGTCCAGCACATGCATGCGGACCAGAACCGGCTCGGGCGAGGTCAGATCGCCCTGGGTCAGAACGACATGCTCGGCCCCGGTGGTTTCATCCGCAAACAGCCGCATCATCCAGTCACCGCCATGCAGCGAATGAACCGCACGCTGCGAGCGTTCCGCGATCAGGTTGTCGTGGCGGCGGCGATAGGCGATCAGGTCGCTGATCGTGCCGATCTTCAGGCCGTGGCGTTGTGCAAAGGCGACCAGATCGGGAAGGCGCGCCATGCTGCCATCCTCGTTCATGATCTCGCAGATCACGCCCGAGGGGCTGAGCCCGGCCAGACGCGGCACGTCCACGGCGGCCTCGGTATGACCGGCGCGGACCAGCACGCCACCATCGCGGGCGCGCAGCGGGAAGACATGGCCCGGAGAGGCGATATCCGCCGCACCCTTGCTGGGATCGATGGCCACCGCGACGGTATGGGCACGGTCATGGGCCGAAATGCCGGTGGTGACGCCTTCGCGCGCCTCGATCGACATGGTGAAAGCGGTCTCATGACGGCTGGAATTCTTGGGGCTCATCAGCGGCAGGCCAAGCGCGTCGATGCGCTCGCCGGTCAGGGCCAGACAGATCAGGCCGCGACCATGCATGGCCATGAAGTTGATCGCCTCGGGGGTGGCCATCTGGGCCGGGATGATCAGGTCGCCCTCGTTCTCGCGGTCCTCGTGATCGACCAGGATGAACATGCGGCCATTGCGGGCCTCCTCGATGATCTCCTCGGTGGTCGAGATCGCATCCGACCAGTCGCGCTCGACAGGTCCGGGATTGTCATACTGCATCGGCAACTCCTGCAAAGAAGGCCTGACCGCTTACGAAACCCGCAAGACCGCCCGCCGTCATCATCTCGCGCTCATGCGCAGTTTCGCCGATCATCAGAACGGCATCTCCCGGCAGGCCCTGCGCCCTAAGCCAGGATTTCATTTCGTCGCGCATCGCGGACCAGCTTGCCCCGAAGACGGCCAACTCGCGCCCCGACACCGCCCCGATCTGACGCGCCAGCACATCGGGCGCAAGGCCCGGTGCACAACCCAGATGGGGTGACGCAGCGACTGCGGCAATGCGGCCCGCTTCAAGCACAGGCACAGCCTCGCCCCGGCGAAAGACGCCAAGCGCGTTCGAGGAATAAAGAAACGCCACCAGATCGCGTCCGGTTGTGGCCCGGACACCCGCATAGGTCTTGAAGTCCAGCCCCAGCGATTTCGCGCGGCGCACTTGCAGGCGCACGACCTCGACCGGAAGCCGGGCTCCCAGAAGCTCGCGGCGCGCGACGCTCCAGCAATGGGCACGAAAACCGCTACCCATTCCGGGGCCGCCATTATGCCCGATGCCGGCCATCACCCCGCCTCGGCCAGCCGCGCGACATAGCGCGCCAGCGTGTCGATTTCCAGATTGACCGCATCGCCCGTCTTGATCGTGCCCCAAGTGGTGACCTGCTGGGTATGGGGAATGACGTTGATGCCAAAGGTCGAGCCTTCGACCTCGTTCACGGTCAGCGAGGTGCCGTTCAGCGCAACCGAACCCTTGGGGGCGATGAACTTCGCCAGCGTATCAGGCGCACGGAAGGTGATGCGAGTGCTGTCACCCTCATCATGCATCTCCTCGACGATGGCGACGCCATCGACATGGCCCGAAACGATGTGCCCGCCCAGTTCGTCACCGACGCGCAGCGCGCGCTCAAGGTTCAGGCGCTTGCCGCCCGCCCAGCCATTCGCACCGATATTGGTCTTGGAGATGGTTTCCGCGGAAATATCGACATCGAACCAGTCGGGTCCCTTGTCCACAACCGTCAGGCAAACACCGTCGCAGGCGATCGAGGCGCCCATATCCACGCCGACCATATCGTAATGGCAGGAAATCCGGGCGCGCATATCGCCCCGCATCTCGACGTTGCTGACGGTTCCGATATCGGTGATGATCCCGGTGAACATCTTTCCCTCATGCGCAATCCTGCGCCGAGACCTAGAGCTTTGCTGCGCAATCTTCAAGCGAGGCTACGCCGATTACCGGCCAGGTTGAGAAATGCGCGTGACAGTTTCCCAATTGTCATGCATGGACTATCTTGATCTTTGCGCGACGCGTTATTTGCGATTTCTAAATTTTTCACAACTACAGGTCGTCTTGTTGCGATTCTTAAGTGTACCGTGGGAATGACGATGTGACCTTGCTTAGCCGAACGCCCGAGCCGTTATCCCCGGCCGCGCTTGCCTCACGGCCGGCCGATCAGCGCGTATTCCTGATGCTTCAGGGGCCGCATGGCCCGTTTTTCGATCAGCTTGCGGCGCAGCTGCGCAAGGCCGGGTCCAAGGTCTGGCGCGTCGGTTTCAACGCGGGCGACGAATATTTCTGGACCGTGCCCGAACGCTTCATCGCCCATACCGGCACGCCCGAGGAATGGCCCGCGCATCTGGAACGGATCATTCACGACAAGCGCGTGACCGATCTGGTGCTTTACGGCGATGTCCGTCCGGTCCATGCCGCCGCGCACGAAGTCTGCAAGCGTTACGGCATCGTCCTGCATGTGTTCGAGGAAGGCTATCTGCGCCCCTTCTGGATCACCTATGAACGCGGCGGCTCGAATGGGCATTCGGCACTGATGGACGTTCCGCTGCGCGACATGCGCAATGCCCTGCGCGGTCAGCTGGGCGAGGTTCGCCGTCCGCCCGCCCATTGGGGCGATATGCGACAGCACAAGTATTACGGCGCGCTTTACCATTTCTTCGTGCTGATCGCGAACCGCCGCTACACGGGCTATCGCACGCATCGCCAGATCGGCGTGTTCCGGGAATTCCGGCTGAACCTGCGTCGGCTGCTTCTGACGCCCTTTGACACCATCGCCCAGCGACGCGAGACGGCCAGCGTCCAGCGCGGCGGCTTTCCCTATGTCCTCGTTCTCATGCAGCTTGAGCACGACTCGAATTTCGTCGCCCATTCGCGCTATGGCAGCATGGCCGATTTCACCGATGAGACGCTGACCGAATTTGCCCGCTCGGCGCCGCGCCACCACCA
This sequence comes from Paracoccus sp. PAR01, assembly GCF_014851995.1. NCBI lineage: Bacteria > Pseudomonadati > Pseudomonadota > Alphaproteobacteria > Rhodobacterales > Paracoccaceae > Paracoccus > Paracoccus sp. PAR01. The sequence continues at coordinate 69,866 of NZ_JACVAW010000008.1, read as the reverse complement.
TATCGTCTTCAAGGCCCATCCGCTTGAGGATGGCCGTGGCGGCATCCGCGCCGCCGTCGCGCGCAAGGCCGCTGAACTGGGGATCACCGATCGCGTGCATTATGTCCGGGGCGGCAAACTGGCGCGGCTGCTGAATCAGGCGCGGGCGGCGGTGACGGTGAATTCGACCTCGGCCCAGCAGGCCTTGTGGCGCGGCCTGCCCGTCAAGGCGATGGGCCGCGCGGTCTATGACAAGGCGGGATTGGTTTCCCGCCAAAGCCTGTCCGAGTTTTTCGCCGATCCCGAACCGCCAAATGCCTGGGCCTATCGGCGTTTCCGAGATTTCCTGCTGGAAAGCAGCCAGGTTCCCGGCGGGTTTTATGCCGAGCGCTCGCGCGCCCATACCCTGCGCTTTGTCGTCGACATGATCCTTGCTGCCGAAGACCCATATCAGGCCCTGCTGGCCGGGCGCGGGAAATATCGGCAACAGATGGAGCATTATGCTCAATGAATGGTTGCGAATTGTTGGCAAACCACAAAAGCCTGATTTAATCTGGCCACAAAACATGTTTGGGCAAAGCCCAAAAAGGACGAGAGACAGGAGTAACAGCTTGACCACATTTGATTTTTCGCACAGCAGCGGCGGCGGAGCCATGCAAACGCGCCGCTCCTGGGGCGTCAGGATGGGTCAATTCGCACTGGTCGGAGCGGTTGTTTTCGTTTCTGCCTGCGGCCTGCCGCGCTCGGGCCCGACCCGTGGCCAGATTTATAGCGGCGATGTCGCCAAGGGTGGCTCGACCAATATCGTCAATGTCGACGACCGGGTGACGCGGGCAGCGAACTTTACGCCCGCCTATGGCTTCGGCGCAGATTTCCAGCGCGCCGGACAGGTCGGTGCGGATGAGGTGCGCCCCGGCGACGTGCTGGGTCTGTCGATCTGGGAAAACGTCGATGACGGGCTGCTGGCCTCGATGGGCTCCAGCTCGACCCAGCTGCAGCAACTGCAGGTCGACAGCAACGGCTATATCTTCGTGCCCTATGCCGGTCGCATCCGCGCGGCAGGCAACAGCCCCGATGAGCTGCGCCGCATCATCACCCAGAAGCTGGAAACCCAGACCCCCGATCCGCAGGTCATGGTGACCCGCGTCGCCGGCGATGGCGCGACCGTTTCGGTCATGGGCAAGGTCAACGGTCAGGGCGTCTTCCCGATCGAGCGCCCGACCCGCACCCTGTCGGCAATGCTGTCCAAGGCGGGCGGCGTCTCGATCGAGCCGGAAGTGGCGGTTGTCACCGTCAAGCGCGGCGGCGCCACCGGCAAGGTCTGGCTGCGTGACCTGTATTCCAGCTCGCGCAATGACATTGCCCTGCGCCCCGGCGACATCATTCTGGTCGAGGAAGACCAGCGCAGCTTCACCGCGCTAGGCGCGCTTGGCGGCCAGACCAAGGTTCCGCTGGGCAATGAAGAAATCAACGCGATCGAGGCCGTGGCCATGGTCGGCGGGCTTTCGACCTCGCTGGCCGATCCCAAGGGCGTCTTCATCCTGCGCGAAGAGCCGCAATCGGTCGCCCGCGCGGTGCTGGGCCGCTCGGATGTCTATGGATCGCAGCGCATCGCCTATGTGCTGGACCTGACCAAGCCCGACGGCATGTTCATGGCCCGCGACTTCCTGATCCGCGATGGCGACACCGTCTATGTTACCGAAGCGCCGATGGTTCAGTGGACCAAGACGCTCAACGTGATCCTTGCCCCGGTCAACCAGATCCGCACGACCGAAAGCGGGTTCTGAGTTCATGCCCGAAACGATCAAGGCCGCCGGAGATCTCCGGCGGCTTTTTGTTTTCAACGGCGGATTCTTTAGACAACCACGGCTGCGCCGCATCCTGACCCTGTCGGGATGGAAACCGGTGCTGGGCCTGCCCGGACCCGAAGACGTGATCGGGCTTTGGGGTGCCAGCCCCACCGCATGGCGCGGCGAGGCGATGGCACGGCGCAGCGGCGCGGGGGTGCTGCGGGTCGAGGATGCCTTTTTGCGCTCAATCCTGCCCGGACGCGCCCGTGGTCCGGTGGCCGGGCGCGGCCCGGTCGGGCTGATCATGGACCCGCTGGGCCTGCATTTTCGACCCGACCAGCCGTCGCTGATCGAAACGCTGATCCCCTCGCCCAAGGCGCAGGCCTGCAAGACTGAGGCCGCGCAGGCGATCGAACGCCTGATTGCGGCGGATCTGTCGAAATACAACGCGCATCTGCCGGATGCCGCCCTACCGCCGCCGGGCTATGTTCTGGTGATCGACCAGACCCGCGGGGACGCCTCGTTGCTGGGGGCCGGGCGCGCCGAGTTTCTGGCGATGCTCAATGCGGCGCGGGACGAAAATCCCGGCAGGCCGCTGGTCATTCGCAGCCATCCCGAAACCGCGGCGGGGCTGAGACCCGGACATTTCACCTCGGACGATCTGCGTGCGGGCGAAAGCATCTGCGACGGACCGGTTTCGCCATGGGCACTGCTGCGCGGTGCCGAGGCGGTCTATGTCATGTCATCGCAACTGGGGTATGAGGCGATGCTGGCGGGCCACGTCCCCCGCGTCTTTGGCCAACCGTTCTATGCGGGCTGGGGCCTGTCGCGGGATCAGCACCGCTTTCCCCGCCGCATGCCCGCCGAAATCACCCAGCTTTTCGCGGCCAGCCACCTGCTTGCGCCGACATGGTATGATCCCTGCGCCGACCGCCTGACCGATTTCGAAGGGGCGCTGCGCCAGATCGAGGCCGAGGCAAGGGCGTGGCGGCAGGACCATGCCGGGCATCTGGCCTATGGCATGCGACTGTGGAAGCGCCCGTTCCTGTCGCAGGTGTTCGGGGGCGGCAAAGGCGTGCGCTATACGAACCACCCCTTACCCAAGGTGACGCTGGCATGGGCAGGCAAGGCCGAGGGGTTGCCACAGGCAATCCGGGTCGAGGACGGATTCCTGCGCTCTCGCGGCTTGGGGGCCGAATTGGTGCCACCGCTATCTCTGGTCGCTGATGATCTGGGGATCTATTACGATCCCACCCGCGAAAGCCGGTTCGAGCGGATCATGGCCGAACCCCTGCCGCCCGGTGGTGCGGAACGTGCTGGGGCGCTTGGTCAGGCGCTGATCGCGGCAGGCGTTACGAAATACAACCTTGGCGGCGCGCTTCCGCCCCTGCCGCCCGGCCACCGCATCCTTGTGCCCGGACAGGTCGAGGATGACGCCTCGATCCGGCTGGGTGCGGGGCTTGAGCAGACGAACCTTGCCCTGCTGGAGCGGGTCCGGGCCGAGAACCCCGAAGCCGTGGTGATCTACAAACCGCATCCCGATGTCGAGGCTGGCTTGCGTCCCGGTCTGATCCCCGATGCCGATGTGGCGCGGCTGGCGGATGTTATCGCCCGCCACAGCAGCGCGGCCGAACTGATGGCCGCGGTGGATGAGGTCTGGACCATTACCTCGACCCTGGGATTCGAGGCTTTGCAGCGCGGCCTGAAGGTGACGACGCTGGGCGCGCCCTTCTACGCGGGCTGGGGCCTGACCCGCGATTTGGGGCAGATCCCGCAGCGCCGCCAGACTCGCGCCGATCTGAACCGCCTGATCCATGCCGCGCTGATCGCCTATCCGCGTTACCACGATCCGGTCAGCAACCTGCCCTGCCCGCCCGAGATCGCGCTGACACGCCTGTCCGACCCATCGCTGAAGCTGCGTGGCAGCCCGGCGCTGCGTGTGTTGGCCAAGGCGCAGGGCGTGCTCAGCAGCTATGCTTGGATCTGGCGGCGCTAGTCCCGCAGCCAGCGATGCATGACATCCGGCCCGATCCGCCGACATTCGACCAAGCGGAAGCGTGGCGCGTCGGCCAGATGCTGTAGCCCCATCGAGGCAATGCCGGGTCGCGCATCGCCACCCAGAACCAGCCCGGCGCTGTAGCCGATCAGTTGGTCGACCAGCCCTGCCCGCATCAGGCCGGCAGCCAGAACGCCGCCACCCTCACAGAACACCCGCGTCAGCCCGCGCGCGCCAAGCTCGGCCATGAACTCGGCGGGTTCGCCCGAGACCTGCCAGAGCGGCCCATGCTCCGGCCCCTCCGGCGGCATATCCGATATCTTCTGCCACGACACGACGATCCGCACTGGCTGACGGACCGTTCCCATACCACGCACGTTCAGCGCGGGTCGGTCGGCGCGGGCGGTGCCACCGCCGACCATGACCGCGTCATGGGTCAGGCGCAGGGCGTGGACATGGCGGCGCGCCTCGGGCCCGGTGATCCACTGGCTTTCACCCGAGGCCGTGGCAATACGCCCGTCAAAGCTGCTGCCCAGCTTCAGGGTCAGCATCGGACGGCCCTGCGTGATGCGGGTCAGGAAACCGCGCTGCTGCTGCCGCGCACGCGCTTCGGCCACGCCCTGAGTGACCTCAATCCCTGCCGTCTGTAGCATGGCGATGCCGCGCCCGGACACGCGGGGGTCGGGATCGGTCAGGGCCACGACGACGCGGGCCACACCGGCCGCGATCAGCGCCTCGGCGCAGGGCGGGGTCTTGCCGTGATGGGCGCAGGGTTCCAGCGTGACATAGGCGGTCGCGCCGCGTGCGGCATTACCCGCCTGTGCCAGCGCCATCGTCTCGGCATGCGGACGGCCCCCGGGCTGGGTCCAGCCCCGGCCAAGGACGCGCCCATCGCGGATGATGACGCAGCCAACGGCGGGATTGGGCCAGGTATTACCCAGCCCCCGCGTGGCCAATGCCAACGCATGGGCCATGTGGCGTTGGTCGGCGGGACGCAGGTCGATCACTCGTCGTTCGGCCCCGGACGCAGTTCCGAGACGAACTTGTCGAAATCGTCCGCCGCCTGGAAGTTTTTGTAAACGCTGGCAAAGCGCACATAGGCAACGGTGTCGATCCGGGCCAGAGTCTCCATCACGATCTCACCGATGACCTTCGAGGGGACGTCGGTATCGCCCATGCTTTCCAGCCGCCGCACGATGCCCGAGATCATCTGGTCGATGCGCTCGGGGTCGATGGGGCGCTTCTGCATGGCGATGCGGATCGAGCGCTCCAGCTTGGTGCGGTCGAAATCCTCGCGCCGCCCGCTTGACTTCACGACCACCAGATCGCGAAGCTGGACGCGCTCATAGGTGGTGAAGCGCCCGCCGCAGGCCGGGCAGAACCGGCGACGACGGATCGCGACATTGTCTTCGGCAGGACGCGAATCCTTCACCTGGGTGTCCACATTTCCGCAGAACGGACAGCGCATCCCTTGTCCTCTGATTTGCCCAAACCTCAGCCAGTATAGGCATAGCCAAACTGCTTGGGTAGCCCGCAGATTTGGCCACAAGATAGGCCAGACAGGAATTTTGCATGCGACACATTTTCCTGATCCGCACATCTCGACACAACGCGTCAGCCCGTGCAACATGCCCGCGTCAACCGCCAGGAGAGGTTGACCAACGCGGAGGAAAACATGAATAAAAACAGCAAATTTGACCGGCGCAGCTTTATGACCCGTGCCGCTGTCGGCGGTGCGACCGCCGCGGCCGGCGCCGCCCTCGCCGCTCCTGCAATCGCGCAGGAAATGCCGGAAGTGAGGTGGCGTCTGGCCTCGTCGTTCCCGAAATCGCTGGACACGATCTATGGCGGCGCGGAAGTGCTGTCGAAATACCTGTCGGAAGCGACCGGCGGCAAGTTCCAGATCCAGGTCTTCGCCGCCGGCGAGATCGTTCCCGGCCTGCAGGCGCAGGATGCCGTCACCGATGGCACGGTCGAAGCCTGCCACACCGTCGGCTATTACAGCTGGGGAAAGGACCCGACCTTTGCGCTTGGCGCGGCTGTGCCCTTCGCGCTGTCGGCGCGCGCCCATAACGCCTGGCAATATCATGGCGGCGGGATCGACCTGTATAACGAATTCCTGGCGACCTATAACATCTACGGCCTTCCGGGCGGCAATACCGGTGCCCAGATGGGTGGCTGGTTCCGCAAGGAAATCAACACCGTAGGCGACATGAAGGGCCTGAAGATCCGCGTCGGCGGCTTTGCCGGCAAGGTCATGGAGCGTCTGGGCGCCGTGCCCCAGCAGATCGCGGGCGGCGACATTTATCCGGCGCTGGAAAAAGGCACGATCGACGCCTCGGAATGGGTCGGCCCCTATGACGACCAGAAGCTGGGCTTCTACAAGGTCGCGCCTTACTACTACTATCCCGGCTGGTGGGAAGGTGGCCCGACGGTCCACTTCTTCTTCAACAAGGCGCAGTACGAGTCGCTGCCGGACCATTACAAATCGCTTTTGCACACTGCCGCGCAGGCAGCAGACGCGAACATGCTGCAGAAATACGACCACCTGAACCCGATCGCGCTGAAGGAACTGGTCGCCGCTGGCGCACAGCTTCGTCCCTTCAGCCAGGAAATTCTGGACGCCTGCTTCAAGGCCGCCAACGAGGTCTATGCCGAGTTGGACGCCTCGAACCCGGCCTTCAAGAAGATCTGGGACTCGCTCAAGGAGTCGCGCGCGAACTGGTATCTGTACAACCAGACCGCCGAATACACCTATGACACGTTCATGATGATCCAGCAGCGCAACAGCCTGCTGTAAGCATCTGTAAAAATGACGAAACGTCGCCGCGGGCCAGACCCTGCGGCGACGTTTTCACATCTTTTCCCGGAATGAACCCGCCGCTATCTTCGCCCCCATTCCGGAGGAGGAAATATATGGACAGACGTTCGTTCCTGCGCACTGGCGCAGTCGGTTCGGTTGCGGCCACGACCCTAGCCGCCCCTGCCATTGCGCAAGCCGCGCCCAAGGTGCAGTGGCGCATGACTTCGAGCTATCCGAAATCGCTGGATACAATCCACCAAGGCGCGGTGACGCTGGCGGAATATGTCCGCGGCATGACCGATGGTAATTTCGAGATTCAGGTCTTTGCCCCCGGCGAGATCGTGGGCGGTCTGCAAGCTGCCGATGCCGTGGCCGATGGCACGGTCGAGGCGGCGCATACCTCGTCCTATTACTATTGGGGCAAGGACCCGGTCTGGGCGCTGCCCACCGCCATCCCCTTTGGTCTGAACCCCCGCCAGCAGAACGCATGGTTCTATTACGGCGGTGGCAATGACATGATGAACGAATTCTATGCCACCCAGAACCTGTACGGCCTGCCCCTTGGCAATACCGGCGCGCAGATGGGCGGCTGGTATCGCAAGGAAATCAACACCGCCGAGGACCTCAAGGGCCTGAAAATGCGGATCGGCGGTTTCGCGGGCAAGATCATGGAGCGTCTGGACGTCGTGCCGCAGAACATCCCCGGCGGCGACATCTATGCGGCGCTGGAAAAGGGCACGATCGACGCGGTGGAATGGGTCGGCCCCTATGACGACGACAAGCTGGGCTTCGTCAAGGTCGCGCCCTATTACTACTATCCCGGCTGGTGGGAAGGCGGCGCGACGCTGCATGCCATGTTCAACCTGAAGGCATGGAACGACCTGCCGGAATCCTACCGCACCGCGCTGAAGGTCGCGTCTCAGGCCGTGACCTGCGACATGATGGCGAATTACGACTGGAAGAACCCCGACGCCCTGCTGCGTCTGGTCGGCGCGGGCGCGCAGCTGCGTCCGATGTCCGAGGCGATCATGGATGCCGGTTTCGCCGCCAGCCAGCAGGTCTATGCCGAGATCAGCGCCGAAAACCCGACCTTCAAGAAGATCTACGACTCGATTGCGGCGTTTCGGGGCAAGTCATTCCAGTATCAGCAGATCTCGGATTACACCTACGACACCTACATGATGATCCAGAAACAGAAGGGCAGCATCTAGGCCGCCCAAACACAGTGCAGGAAAAGAAAAGGCGGCCCGAAGGCCGCCTTTTGTCGTTCAGTTTGCCGGCGGGGTCGCCGGGGCGCTGAGCCCCGGAGGCGGACCCGATAGCGGATCGATCCCACCCGAAGCAGGGGCCGGGGTCGCAGGTGCCGGGGCCGTCGAGGGTGCCGGTGCGGGCGCGCCGAAATTCGGCACTCCACCCAGACCACCCGGCGCGGTGCCGGGGGCTGCGCCCGGTGCACCGAACGGATTGCCCAAGCCGCCGCCCAGACCGCCCAGACCGCCACCGGCCGGGATCTCGATCTTGACGTTCGATGTGTCGATCGGCGGCCCCTTGTAGTGCATGACCAGTCCGGGGAAGGCCATCACGATGCCAACCATCACCAGCTGGATGATCACGAAGGGAATGGCCCCGCGATAGATCTGCCCGGTGGTCACCGGATCCATCGTCTTGCCCGTGACCTTGTCCTGATAAGGTGCCTTGGGGGCCACCGAACGCAGGAAGAACAGCGAGAAGCCGAAGGGCGGGTGCATGAAGCTGGTCTGCATGTTGACGCCCAGAAGGACGCCGAACCAGATCAGGTCGATCCCCATCGCCTCGGCAGCCGGAGCCAACAGCGGAACGATGATGAAGGCCAGTTCAAAGAAGTCGAGGAAGAAGGCCAGCAGGAAGACCAGCACCGACACCGCGATCAGGAAGCCATATTCGCCCCCCGGCAGCGAGGTCAGCAGATGCTCGACCCAGATATGCCCGTTCACGCCATAGAAAGTCAGCGAGAAGACCCGCGCGCCGATCAGGATGAACATGACAAAGGCCGACAGCCGCGTCGTCGCCAGCAGCGCCCCGCGGATCACCTCAAGGTTGAGGCGACCTTTCAGACCTGCCAGAAGCAGCGCGCCGACCGCGCCCATTGCGCCGCCTTCGGTGGGCGTCGCGATGCCAAGGAAGATCGTGCCCAGAACAAGGAAGATCAGCGCCAGCGGCGGGATCAGCACGATGATGACCTGCTGCGCCAAGCGCGACATCAGGTTGACCTTCAGCGACTTGTCCAGCAGCGCCGCGACATAGATCACGATGATCGCCAGCGCAGGCGCAAGGATGTCGGCATCCTTGCCGTGGGTCGGATACATCCATTTGAAGGTCAGATAGCCCATCAGCCCAGTCGCGGCGAGCGCCACGAACAGCGAGGTCACGCCCGAACCCAGCGTGCGGGCCTCTTTCGGCAGCGCCGGCAGCAGATGCGGCCGCATGATCGACATGACAAAGATATAAGCCATGTAGAGGCCGGTCAGGACCAGACCGGGGATCAGCGCGCCCTTGTACATGTCGCCGACCGAACGGCCCAGCTGGTCGGCCAGAACGATCAGCACCAGCGACGGCGGAATGATCTGCGCCAATGTCCCCGAGGCCGCGATGGTCCCCGAGGCAATGCGCCGGTCATAGCCGTAACGCAGCATGATCGGCAGCGAGATCAGGCCCATGGCGATCACCGAGGCCGCGACGACCCCGGTCGTGGCCGCCAGCAGCGCGCCGACGATGATGACCGCATAGGCCAAACCGCCACGGATCGGGCCGAACAGCTGACCCACGGTGTCCAGCAGGTCCTCGGCCATGCCGGATTTCTCCAGCACGATGCCCATGAATGTAAAGAATGGAATGGCAAGTAATGTCTCGTTCGACATCACCCCCCATAGCCGCTCGGGCATCGCATTCAGCAGCGGCCAGCTGAGGTTGATCGATCCGCCCGAAAGCGGCGCGAGTTCAACACCGATGACAAAGAACAGCAGACCGTTCGCGGCCAGAGCGAAGGCGACCGGATAGCCGTAAAGCAGGAACAGGACCAGCGAGGCGAACATGATCGGAGCCATGTTCTGCGCAATGAACTCCATCATTTGCGGTTCTCCTCGCGGCCGGGTTCGTCTTCCAGCGCGGCTTCCATGTCGCGGGCCATCGCCTCGCCCTCAAGAGCGGCGGCGGCGTGGTGCGAAACGAAGGGGTTCGGATCGGGAATGATGCCGCGCATCACGGCGATCTTCTTAATGATTTCGGAAATGCCCTGAAAGAACAGCAGGATGAAACCGGCCAGCAGCATGGCCTTGGCCGGCCACAGGATCAGCCCGCCCGAGTTGGTCGAGACCTCGCCGCTGTGATAGCTGCGCATGACCCAGGGCGTCAGGTAATAGATCATCAGGGTGACGAAGGGCATCAGGAACAGGCAGTGGCCGATCAGGTCGATCCAGTGCTGACGGCGCCGCGACCACATCCCGTAGATGATGTCGATGCGGATATGCTCGTTTTCCTTCAGCGTGTAGGCCGCAGCGCCCAGAAAGGCCGCTCCGTAAAGATACCATTGCAGTTCAAGCCAAGCGTTCGAGGATACGTTCAACACCTTGCGGATGATGGCGTTGCCCGCGCTTACCAGAACTGCAACCAAGATCAGCCAGGTCACTGCCCTGCCGATGATGGTGTTGACGCGGTCAATGCCGCGTGACAGGCCCAAAAGGCCACCCATGCCAAAAACCTCCCCTTTTCAATCAGCCGCCCCTCCAAAGTGCGGCCCGCCGGTCTAACCGGTCTTCTATTTTCGTATGAAGGAACGCCAAAAGCCGGTCAAGCAGCGTGCGGCAATGCAGCAACCAGCAGGGCCAGAAGCGTGGCAAGCTCGCCCGTCTGTTGCAACGCACCCAGCACGTCGCCGGTCTGTCCGCCCAGCCTGCGATGGGCCTGACGGGCCAGCAGCGCCTGAGCGCCAAGGCAGGCAAGTGGGGGGGAAACGGCGGCCGCAAACGGAATGATTCCGGAAATAGTAAATATAAATAATGGTATGAACGATAAAGCTACGGCGGATACCGCAGCCTTGCCCGACGGCCTGCCCGCCGCGCGACCCAGACCGTCCTCGCGGGCGGGCGGCATCATCGCCAAGGCCACGCTCATGCCCGCGCGCGACAGCATCGCCGCCCCGATCAGGGCAATTGCCGCAAGAATGGGCGTTAGTCCCGTCAGTTGTGTCAGGCAAGCCGCGCGCAGCCCCAGAACCAGCAGCAGCGCCAGCACGCCATAGCTGCCGATGCGGGAATCGCGCATGATTTCAAGGCTGCGGGCGCGGGTCGCGCCACCACAGCCATCGGCGTAATCGGCCAACCCGTCCTCATGCAGGCCGCCAGTCAGCCAGACCTGCACGCCGATGGCCAGGATCGCGGCGATGGCGGCGGACAGGCCAAGGGCATCGGCCAGCAACAGGACCGCCGCAGCAGCCGTGCCGATCGCCAGCCCGGCCACGGGAAATGCCCATGCCGCCTGCGACAAGGGCACGGGTGGTTGCGGCAGGAACCGACCCAGCGGCAACCGCGTCAGCCAGACCAGCGCAGTTACCGCCTGAGGCCAAAGCCTAGCCAATGCCTGCCTCGGCAAAGGTCGCCATGCCGTTGTGGCATTCCAGCGCCGCGCGCAAGATCAGCAGCGCCACTGCCGCGCCCGAGCCCTCGCCCAGCCGCATGTCCAGCATGACCACCGGCTTTTTCTTCATCACGGCGATCAGGCGGCGATGGCCCGGCTCGGCGCTTTCATGGCCGATCAGGCAATGGTCCAGCGCCTGCGGATCATTGACCAGCAGAGTGCCCGCCGCAGCCGAGCAGATGAAGCCGTCAAGGATCACCGGGATGCCCAGTTCCCGCGCCCGGATCACCGCGCCACAGATCGCCGCCTGCTCACGCCCGCCATAGGAGCCAAGGATCGAGGCCGCCGTGGCCGCGCCCTTGTGACGATCCAGCCCGGCATTCACCGCGCGGATCTTGTTGGCCATGATATCATCATCTGCGCCGGTGCCCGGCCCGACCCAATCCTCGGCCCTGCCGCCGAAGGTCGCGGCGGCAAGGGCTGCGGCGACGGTAGAGTTGCCGATGCCCATTTCGCCCAGCAAGATCACGTCCGCCTCGGTGTCGACGGCGTTCTTGCCGATCTGGATCGCGGTCACCAGATCGGCAACCTCCATCGCCATGCCTTGGGTGAAATCCTGCGTGGGCTGATCCAGATCCAGCGGGATCACCGTCAGTTCGGCCCCGGCCAGACGGCATAGCTGGTTGATCGCAGCCCCACCTGCCTGAAAATTCGCGACCATCTGGGCGGTAACCTCGACCGGGAACGGGTTCACCCCCTGCGCGGTCACGCCGTGGTTTCCGGCAAAGACCAGCGCCTGCGCGCGCTCGATCCTGGGGCGTTCGGCGCCCTGCCAGCCCGCCATGAACACGGCCAGTTCCTCCAGCCGCCCCAGCGATCCGGGGGGCTTGGTCAGCTCGGCCTGACGCGAGCGGGCGGCCGCAGCGGCCAATTCATCGAATGGTTTCAAGGCGTCCCTCTTTGCGGTTTCAGTTGCAGGGGAAGACCGCTGACCGAGATCCAGACCTCGTCGGCAATTCCCGCAACCGCCTGGTTCATCCAGCCATGCTCGTCCCGGAAGCGGCGCGCAAGCGCATTGTCGGGAACGATGCCCAGCCCCAGCTCGTTCGTGACCAGAACTACCGGGCCCCGCTGTTTGCGCAACACATCGCCAAGGGCACGAATATGCGGGGCGGGATCGCCCGCCGCCAACAGATTCGACAGCCACAAGGTCAGGCAATCGACCAGTCGCACCGTCTGCCCGTCATCGCTGCGTTGAAGGGCACCGGGCAGGTCTACCGGTTCCTCGATCGTCTGCCAACCCTCGCCCCGACGGTCTTGATGCAGCCGGATACGCTGCGTCATTTCGTCATCCCAGGCCTCGGCCGTGGCGATGTAGACGCGCGGCCCCGAAAAGCGCGAAGCCATTGATTCCGCCAGCGCAGACTTTCCCGAACGGGCGCCTCCGGTGACCATGATGATGTGTTGGGCAGTTTCCATGCCTTGTATCATGCACAGCCGTGGCTGCGACAAAAGTCCGAAATCCTGCTTGCTGTCAGACAGATTTCGCGCAACAGATTACGCATTCGCGCGCGGGTGGAGGACCCCGACATACGCGCCAAGAACATACTCAGAGAGGTGAAATCCATGAATCGTCTGCTTCTGACCACGGCCCTGACACTGGGTCTGGCTGTGCCCGCGCTGGCCGTCACGCCCGCCCCCGGCGAAAAGCTTGCCGCCAACCAGACCTACACTTTCTGGCTGCTCGACGCGATCAAGACCACCGACCCGCACAAGAACTCGGATGTCGAAGGCTCGGACGTGATCCGCCAGCTGTTCGAAGGCCTGTTGAACGAGGACGCCAAGGGCGCCCCGATTCCGGGCGTCGCGACCAAGTTCGATCTGTCCGACGACAAGCTGACCTATACCTTCCACCTGCGCCCCGAGGCAAAATGGTCGAATGGCGATCCGGTCACCGCGAATGACTTCGTCTACAGCTGGCGTCGTCTGGCCGATCCGGCTACCGCCTCGGAATATGCGTGGTTCATGGAGCTGATGAACGTCGAAAACGCACCTGCCGTGGTCAAGGGCGAGAAGAAGCCCGAAGAACTGGGCATCAAGGCCATCGACGACCACACGCTGGAAGTCAAACTGACCGCGCCGACCCCCTATTTCCCGAAAATGGTCACGCATAGCTCGACCTTCCCGGTGCCGCAGAAGGTCGTCGAGGCCGAGGGCGACAACTGGACCCAAGCTGGCAAGCTGGTCGGCAACGGTGCCTTCACCCTGACCAGCCACGATCTGGGCGTCCAGATCAGCATGGACAAGAACCCGAACTACTGGGACGCGGCGAATGTCGTCATGGAGCACATCAAGGGCCTGACGGTGAACGACAACAACGTCGCCCTGACCCGCTACAAGGCCGGCGAGCTTGATCGCGTGCAGATCCCGGCCGGCCAGTATCCGAGCCTGGAAAAGGAATTCCCCGATCAGGCGATCTCGATTCCCTATTCCTGCTCGTATGGCTATCTGTTCAACCTGTCTGACAAGGGCCCCGAAGCGCTGAAGGATGTCCGCGTCCGCAAGGCGCTGTCCTATGCGATGCAGCGCGACGTGGTCGTCGACAAGATCCTGCAAGGTGGCCAGAAACCGTCCTACAACTGGACCCATTGGGCGATCGAAGGCTTCCAGATGCCGGAAATCGACTATGCCGCATGGACCCAGGCAGAGCGCATGGAAAAAGCCAAGGCCCTGCTGGCCGAGGCTGGCTACGGCCCCGACAAGCCGCTGAAGCTGACGCTGCAATACAATACCGACGAAAACCACAAGAAGATCGCCGTGGCAGCCCAGCAGTTCTACAAGCAGCTTGGCGTCCAGATCGAGCTGAACAACGTCGAATGGAAGGTCCATACCGACCGCCTGCAATCGCAGGATTTCGAAATGGCCCGCTACGCATGGTGCGCGGACTATAACGAGGCGTCGACCTTCCTCGATTATTTCCGCTCGACCGGCATGAACTACGGTAAGTTCAACAATGCCGAGTTCGACAAGCTGCTGGACGAGTCGAAAACCTCGGCCGATCCGAATGTTCAGTACACCGCGGCTGAAAAGATCATCGCCGAGGAAATGCCGCTGGTCCCGATCTATCAGTACGCCAAGGTCGACATGATCAGCGACGCGATCAAGGGCCTGCCGACCGAGAACGTCATGAACGACTGGCTCGCCAAAGACATCTACCGGATCGAAAAGTAACCTTTTGGCGGCGGCCCCCGTTGCGGGGCCGCCCTGCCGAAACTGTCCGGCACCTTACGCGGGAACCTGAACATGTTCGGATTCATCCTTCGGCGGCTCGCTGTCGCCATTCCGACGTTGCTATTGCTCATCGTCCTTTCCTTCCTGCTGATGCATGCGGCCCCCGGCGGCCCCTTCACGCAGGAACGCGCCCTGCCCCCGCAGATCATCGCGAACCTCAATGCGAAATACGGTCTGGATGAGCCCTTGTGGCGCCAGATCATCAATTACGTCTGGGGCATCGTCGCGCATTTCGATTTCGGGCCTAGCTTCGTCTATCCCGACCGCACGGTGAACCAGATCATCGCAGCCGGTTTCCCGGTCACGCTGACCTATGGCGGCATCGCCTTTGTCGCGGCAGTGCTGGTCGGCGTTTCACTGGGCGTCTCGGCTGCCATCCGGCAGAACAGCTGGGTCGATTATCTGGCCGTCGGCACCTCGATCGGCGCGCAGGTGCTGCCGAACTTCGTCATGGCCCCGATCCTTGTGCTGGTCTTCACGCTGTGGCTGGGCTGGTTGCCCGGTGGCGGCTGGGGCGGGCCGATTTACTGGATCATGCCGGTCGTGGCGCTTTCGACCAGCTTCATGGCCTCGATCGCGCGGATCACGCGCTCATCGATGCTTGAGGTGCTGGGGTCGAACCATATCCGTACCGCCCGCGCCAAGGGCCTGTCGGAAAGCAAGGTCATCCTGCGCCACGCGCTGAAACCGGCGCTGCTGCCGGTGATCAGCTATCTTGGCCCGGCATTTGTGACGATGATCACCGGCTCGGTCGTGGTCGACATGTATTTCTCGACCGGCGGCATCGGGCGCAGCTTCGTCGATTCAGCGCTGAACCGCGACTATGCGGTGATGATGGGGATCACCATCCTTGTCGGTGCGCTGACCATCCTCTTCAGCCTCGTGGTGGACGTGCTTTACGCATGGATCGACCCCAAGATCAGGTACTGAGCCATGATCGACACTCAACAAATGCAATCCCTTGCCGCGCGCATGACCGAGGCCGAGGTCAAGGGCCGCAGCCCCTGGGCCGATGCCCGCCGCCGCTTCCGCAGGAACAAGGCGGCGATGGTCAGCCTTGTCATCCTGATCCTTGTCGCGCTGTTCGCGATCTTCGGCAATTCGCTGGCCGGATGGTCCAACGAGGAAATGGATTTCGAGGTCATGGGCAATGCCGCCACGATGGGCATGCCCAGCTTTGCCAATGGCCACTATTTCGGAACCGACGATCTGGGGCGCGACCTGTTCTCGCGCACCGTGCAGGGCACGCAGGTCAGCCTGATGGTCGGGCTGATCGGCGCGGGCATCGCGGTGATCGTCGGCACGCTTTACGGCGCGACTGCCGGTTATGTCGGCGGCCGGACGGATGCGATCATGATGCGCGTCGTCGATATCCTGCTGGCCATTCCCTATATGTTTGTGCTGATCCTGCTGCTGGTGATCTTTGGCCGCTCGATGTCCATGCTGTTTCTGGGCATTGGGCTGATCTCATGGCTGGAAATGTCCAGAATCGTTCGAGGTCAAACCCTTAGCCTCAAGAACCGAGAATTCATCGAGGCCGCGCGCGCCACCGGCGTCCCGGGCTGGAAGATCATCATCCGCCATATCGTCCCGAACCTTCTGGGCGTCGTCGCGGTCTATGCGACGCTGCTGGTGCCGCTGATGATCCTTTCGGAAAGCTTCATCAGCTTCCTCGGTCTTGGCGTGCAGGAGCCCCTGACCTCTTGGGGCGCGCTGATTTCCGAAGGTGCGGGCACGATGAATTACGGCACGCTTTGGCAGCTGATCTTCCCGCTGTTCTTCTTCTGCATCACGCTTTTCGCCTTCTTCTTCGTCGGCGACGGCTTGCGTGACGCCCTTGACCCGAAGGATCGCTGAGATGAGCCTTTTGCAAATCCGCGACCTGAACGTGCGCTTTGCCACCACCGATGGCGAAGTCTCGGCGGTCAATGGGATCAATCTGGACGTGGCCCGTGGTGAGACGTTGGGCATCGTCGGCGAATCCGGCTCGGGCAAATCGCAGCTGGCCTTCTCGATCATGGGACTGCTTGCGCGGAATGGCCGGGCCAATGGCTCGGTCCGTTTCGACGGGGCCGAGATCCTGAACGCCCCGGCACCCCTTCTGAACAAGATCCGGGCCGAGCGTATCGCCATGGTCTTCCAGGACCCGATGACCAGCCTGAACCCCTATATGCGGGTCTCGGACCAGATGGCCGAGGTCCTGATGCTGCATAAGGGCATGGGCAAGGCGCAGGCCGTGGCGGAATCCGCCCGGATGCTGGACGCGGTGAAAATCCCCGATGCCAAGGGCCGTATCCGGCTGTATCCGCATGAGTTTTCGGGCGGGATGCGGCAGCGGGTGATTATCGCCATGGCGCTGCTGTGCCGCCCCGATCTGCTGATTGCCGATGAGCCGACGACCGCTTTGGACGTGACCGTTCAGGCCCAGATCATGGAGCTGATGGCCGATCTGCAACGCGAGTTCGGCATGGCGATGATCCTGATCACCCATGATCTGGGCGTTGTCGCCGGTTCCTGCGAACGCGTCATGGTCATGTATGGCGGGCGCATCATGGAGCGCGCTCCGGTCGATCCGATCTTTGCCGATCCGGCCCATCCCTATACCCAAGGGTTGCTGGCGGCGATCCCGCGCGTGGACCAGAAGGGCGATCAGCTGTCGGCCATTCCCGGCAGCCCGCCCAACATGACCCATCCGCCAGCGGGCTGCCCCTTCGCCCCGCGTTGTGCCTATGTCATGCCGGTCTGCGGTCAGACGATGCCACCACTGGATGCCTTCGCGCCGGGGCGCGAGCGGGCCTGCTATGCCTCGCTGGATGTGGTCCGCAAGGGCCATGCGCCGCAGCCCGACCTGCCCGAACCCGCCGCCGCCGATCTGGACGAGATGCAGGAGAGCGCCCATGACCACTAAGCCCCTGATCTCGGCGCGCGATCTGCGCGTGACCTTTGAGCTGCCCTCGGGCGGGATGCCGTGGACGCCGCCGCGCCATCTGCATGCGGTGGGTGGGGTCGATTTCGACCTGATGCCGGGCGAGACCTTGGGCATCGTCGGGGAATCCGGTTCCGGGAAATCGACGCTGGCCCGGGCGCTGATCGGGCTGGTTCCGGCCACCGGTCAGGCGACATGGCAGGACGGCACCAACCTGATCGGCCTTAGCCCTCGCAAGATGCTGAAATACCGCAGCGAGATCCAGATGGTCTTCCAGGACCCGCTGGCGAGCCTGAACCCGCGCATGACCGTGGGCCAGATCATCGCGGAACCGCTGACCACCCATCACAAGGGCCTCAGCCGCGATGAGGTCAAGCGCCGCGTCAAGGACATGATGGATCGCGTCGGCCTGCTGCCGAACCAGATCAACCGTTACCCCCATGAGTTCAGCGGCGGGCAGTGCCAGCGTATCGGCATCGCCCGCGCGCTGATCGTGCAGCCGAAGCTGGTGATCTGCGATGAGCCGGTCTCGGCTTTGGACGTTTCGATTCAGGCGCAGGTCATCAACCTGCTGGCCGAATTGCAGCGCGATCTGGGGCTGGCGCTGATCTTCATCGCGCATGACCTGTCGGTGGTGAAGCATATCAGCGACCGCGTGCTGGTCATGTATCTGGGCCGGGTGATGGAACTGGCACAGGCGGAATCGCTTTATGCCGATCCGCGCCACCCCTATACGCAGGCTTTGCTGTCAGCGGTTCCAATCCCTGATCCGCAGCTTGAGCGTCAAAAGCGGATGATCCCGCTGAAGGGCGAGCTACCCTCGCCGATGAACCCGCCCTCGGGCTGCGTTTTCCGCACCCGCTGCCCCCGCGCGCAGGAATTGTGTGCCCGCGAGCGGCCCGTGCTGGAAGGCGGCGCGCATCTGTGCGCCTGCCACTTCCCCGGCAAGCTGATGCCTGAGGAGTTGGCTAAAAGCGCCTGATATGAAATGCGAAACGCCCCCAGATGGGGGCGTTTTCACATCTGCGCAGTGATCAGGCCAGAAGCCGCGCCATCTCGGCCCGCAGCTCGGCCAGCTCGAACGGCTTGGCGATAAACCCATCGGCGCCCAGTTCCAGCCCGCGCTTGCGCTCGACCACCGAGCCGCGCGCCGTCATCATCAGCACGCGCACGTCACGCAAGCCGGGATCGGCGCGGACTTCCTCGACGATCTGATAGCCGGAAATGTCGGGCAGCATGATGTCCAGCAGGACAAGGTCGGGACGGTTGCGGCGGATTTCCTCGACCGCGCCCGAACCGCTGGCCAGCCGCTTATGGGCATGGCCCGCGCGGCCCAGCAAAAATTCCAACGCGACGGCGATATTGTCCTCGTCCTCGACAATCAGGATATTCGCCATCGTCTCACCTTTGGGCAGGGATGCCGGGCCCGGATGAACCGGGCCCGACGATGCACGGATCAATCCGCGAAGATGTCTTTCTTATGCGTGTTGTTCGGCACGAAGATCGTCCCGATCACCACGGTCATCACCGCGACGACGATCGCGTACCAAAGACCGGCATAGATGTTGCCAGACTGCGCCGAGATCGCGAAGGCGGTCGCGGGAAGCAGGCCCCCGAACCAGCCGTTGCCGATATGGTAGGGCAGCGACAGGCCGGAGTAGCGGATGCGGGTCGGGAACAGTTCGACCAGCATGGCCGCAATCGGGCCATAAACCATCGTCACGAGGATGATCAGATAGGTCAGGATCGCCACGATCTTCAGCTTCTGCGCGGTGAAGATGTCGAAGAAGTTGTTGGCCTTGGCGACGGTCGTATTGGCATCGGCGACCAGCGGATAGCCCGCGGCCTTCAGTGCCTCATTCACGGCTTTCTCGAAGGCCGTTTTCGCGGCGGCCAGTTCCGGGCCGGCCAACGCGCTTGCGTCATAGGACGGGATCACCGTGTCGCCGATTTTGATCTCGGCACCCGCGGCGGGCGTGCCCGCGACGGTCGTGTAATTCACCGAGGACTTCGCCAGCGTCGCCTTGGCGATATCGCAGGGCGAGGTGAACTTGGCGGTTCCGGTCGGGTTGAACTGGAACGAGCAGGTCGACAGATCGGTCGTGACCGTGACCGGGGTCTGCTGCGCGGCATAAAGCGCCGGGTTGGCAGTCTGGGTCAGGGCGTGGAAGACCGGGAAGTAGGTGATCGCGGCTAGAAGGCAGCCGCCCAGAATGATCGGCTTACGCCCGATCCGGTCCGAGAGCGAGCCGAAGAACAGGAAGCCGCCGGTGCCGAGGATCAGCGACCAGGCCACAAAGACGTTGGCCGAGAAGCTGTCCACCTTGATCACGTTCTGGATGAAGAACAGCGCGTAGAACTGACCCGAATACCAGACCACGGCTTGACCGGCGGTCAGGCCCAGCAGGGCGATCAGGGCGATCTTGCCGTTTTTCCAGGTACCGAAGGCCTCTTTCAGCGGGGCTTTCGACTGGGCACCCTCTTCCTTCATCTTCTTGAAGGCCGGGCTTTCGTTCATCTGCAGGCGGATATACAGCGAAATCGCCAGCAGGAAGATCGAGCCAAGGAACGGAATCCGCCAGCCCCAAAGATCAAAGGCCTTGATCATCTTGGGCGTGCCATCGGCATTCATCACCGCAGCACCCGCCGCGTCCAGAACCGGGGTCGGTTCCCAGTTGCCGTTGACATAGCCCTGCACCAGCAGGATCACGATCAGCGACAGCAGCAGGCCCAGCGTGGCCGTGGTCTGGATGAACGAGGTGAAATAGCCGCGTTGGTTCGCGGGGGCGTGTTCGGCCACATAGACCGCGGCACCGCCATATTCACCGCCAAGCGCCAGACCCTGAGCCATTCGCAGTGCGATCAGGATGATCGGCGCAGCAACGCCCCAGCTGCTATATCCGGGCAGCAGGCCGACCAGGAAGGTCGAGAAGCCCATGATCAGGATGGTGGCAAGGAAGGTGTATTTCCGCCCGATCAGGTCGCCCATCGCGCCAAAGACCAGCGCACCGAAGGGGCGAACGATGAACCCCGCAGCAAAGGCCAGCAGCGCAAAGACGTTGCGCGTGGCTTCCGGGAACGAGGTGAAGAACTGCGCGCCGAT
Source organism: Paracoccus sp. PAR01 (assembly GCF_014851995.1). NCBI lineage: Bacteria > Pseudomonadati > Pseudomonadota > Alphaproteobacteria > Rhodobacterales > Paracoccaceae > Paracoccus > Paracoccus sp. PAR01. The sequence goes on along the minus strand of NZ_JACVAW010000008.1, from coordinate 49,367 downwards.
GATCGCCGCGAGCGAACCGTAAAGGTAGAAATCATACCATTCAAAGATGGTCCCCGCCGAAGAAGCAAGAATGACCTTCTTCTCTTCCGCGGTCATCGGGCGGGAACGCGTCCCCGCCACTTCCGTCTGGTTATATGCCATAAGGCTCCTCCCCTGTAGCCAGCTTGAAGCTGGCGGTTGTCGGGGCAAGCCGGGTCCCGCGCCCGCAAACGCAAGTTTGCAGGTTCAGCGAAAGGTCCAGCCTTCCCCGATGCTTGAAATCCGCCCTTATCCGGGCGGCCTTCCAAATTTCCCTGTCCGGAAACCTCCCATCCGGGCCGGGCCTTCTGGTGGTGACGCGCCGTTCTGGCGCGTCGGCCGGTCTGTTAACCGGCGGGGCGCAGCGGGTTATGGCCTCCGCTGCGCCGCAGTCATCAAGCCCGGTTCATCCGGTTCTCGATCAGTTCGTCGACGACGGCGGGTTCGGCCAGCGTCGAGATGTCGCCAAGGCTGCCATAGTCGTTCTCGGCGATCTTGCGCAGGATGCGGCGCATGATCTTGCCCGAACGGGTCTTGGGCAGGCCGGGGGCCCATTGGATCAGGTCGGGCTTGGCGATGGGGCCGATTTCGGTGCGGACCCAGCTTTCCAGCTCGCGCTTCAGATCGTCGCTGGGATCGACGCCGTTCATCAACGTGACATAGGCGTAGATGCCCTGCCCCTTCAGATGATGCGGATAGCCGACGACGGCAGCCTCGGCGACCTTCTCATGGGCGACGAGGGCGGATTCGACCTCGGCCGTGCCCATGCGGTGGCCGGAAACGTTGATCACGTCATCGACGCGCCCGGTGATCCAGTAATAGCCATCCTCATCGCGGCGGCAGCCATCGCCGGTGAAGTAATAGCCGGGATATTGCTGGAAATAGGCCTCCATGAAGCGTTCATGATCGCCCCATAGCGTCCGCATCTGGCCCGGCCAGCTGTCGGCAATCGCCAGAACACCTTCGACGCCATTGCCGGTCTGGATGGCGCCAGACGCGGCATCCAGAATCTCGGGTTTTACGCCAAAGAAAGGCAGCGTCGCCGAGCCCGGCTTGGTCTCGATCGCGCCGGGGATCGAGGTGATCATGTGGCCGCCGGTCTCGGTCTGCCACCAGGTATCGACGATCGGGCAGCGGCCCTTGCCGACATGCTTGTCGTACCAGACCCATGCCTCCGGGTTGATCGGCTCACCCACGGTGCCAAGGACGCGCAGGCTGGACAGGTCGTGCTTGTCCACCCATTCCGGCCCCTGCCCCATCAGCGAACGGATGGCCGTCGGCGCGGTATAGAATTGCGTGACCTTGTGGCGGTCGCAGACATCCCAGAAACGCCCGGCATCGGGGAAGTTCGGCACGCCCTCAAACATCAGCGTGGTCGCGCCATTGGCCAGCGGGCCATAGACGATGTAGCTGTGACCCGTGACCCAGCCCACATCCGCGGTGCACCAGAAGATGTCGCCTTCCTTGTAGTCGAAGACGTATTGATGCGTCATAGAGGCATAGACCATGTAGCCGCCGGTCGTATGCACGACCCCCTTGGGCTTTCCGGTCGAACCCGAGGTGTACAGAATGAACAGCGGGTCCTCGGCATTCATCGGGCGCGGCGGGCAGTCGGGGCTGACCTCGGACATCAGCTTCAGCACGTCGACATCGCGGCCGTCGATCCAGGTGGTCTGGTCGCCGGTATGCTTGACGACAAGGCAGCGCACCCGGTCCGAGCAATGCAGCAGCGCCGCATCGGTATTCGATTTCAGCGCCGTGCGACGGCCGCCACGCGGCGCGGTATCGGCGGTAATGACCAGTTTCGCGCCGCAATCGTTGATGCGGTTCGCCAGCGCATCAGGCGAGAAGCCCGCGAAAACGATGGAATGGATCGCGCCGATCCGCGCGCAGGCCAGCATCGCATAGGCGGCCTCGGGGATCATCGGCATGTAGATCACGACGCGGTCGCCGCGCATCACGCCCTGGCTCAACAGCACATTGGCGAAGCGGTTCACCTTTTCCGACAGCTCGGCATAGGTGATGTGGCGCGCGGGCGTCGCCGGGTCGTCGGGCTCAAAGATAATGGCGGTCTGGCTGGCACGGGCCGGCAGATGACGGTCGATGCAGTTCACCGAGGCGTTCAGAATGCCGTCCTCGAACCACTTGATCGAGACCTTGCCCATCGAGAAATCGGTGTTCTTGACGATGCTGTAGGGGTGAATCCAGTCGATCCGCTTGCCCTCGCGGCCCCAGAAACCTTCCGGATCAGAGATCGATTCGGCGTAAAGGCGCTGGTAATCGGCCGGCTTCAGCAGGGCATCCTCGAAACCTGATGGAATCGGGTGTTTGGCTGTATTTTCAACGGACATTGCGGACCTCCTCCATTCCTTCACCGAAGCCTGTCGGGCGCGCATCTCCCCTCGCGCCAGGCAGGTTGTAATCGTTAGGCTGCCGCGAGGTTAATACAAGCGCGTCATTCCGGTAAACTGTTTTTTATCAAAGGAAATTTTGTTAATTTATTCACTAGATCCTGCGTCAATTTGTAAATTATTCACAAGCACCGCAGATCTTGCACAGCGGCGGCCCTTCCGCCATTTTGCCGCCATGAAACAGGAACCCATCCGCCCGACCGATGACGAGGCGCGCGCCCTTGCCCGCCGCCTGCTGTCCGGAATGCGCCATGCCGTCCTTGGGACCATCGACCCCGAGACCGGCATCCCCCTTGTCACCCGCATCGCCGTTCAGACCGATGATAACGGCGCGCCGGTCGCGCTGCTTTCGGGCCTTGCCGCGCATACGCGGGCTTTGCTGGCCGATACCCGCGCTGGCCTATTGGTGCTGGACGATGAGGCCGTCAAGGGCGACGCGATGACCCATGCCCGGCTGTCGATCCTAGCCCGCGCCGAGCAGATCGAAACCACGCCCGCTCTGCGCGACGGCTGGTTGGCTCATGACCCCAAGGCCAAGGTCTATATCGACCTGCCCGATTTCCGCTTCTGGCGGCTGGTGCCGGAATCCGGGCTGCTGAATGGCGGTTTCGGCCGCGCCTTCCGCCTGACACCCGATGACATGCTGAAAACCCCGACCGCCTGAGGGCGACCGGGGCCTTGGATCACGCGACAGCCCCGATCAGTCGGGACTGTCCATCCGCACCCGCAGGGCGATGGCGCCCTTGGCCGGTGTACTCCAATTGACGGCAACCTGCTTCTTGTTGCTGCCCTGCTGCGCCTGAATCCATGGCATTTCCGACACCCGCGCATTCGACGCATTGGTGATGGCCGAGGTCGCAACCACGGATTCGACCTTTTTTGCCCAGCCGTTGAAGGGCAGTTCGACATTGATCGGAACAGCCCACCGCGCCGCCGCCGAGGCTTGGCTGAAGTTGATGTCCACCGGGTTCGCGACATAGTTCAGCACGCCGTTGAACATGTTACCCTGGAACTGGATATTGCGCATCCGGGTGTAGTCCAGATCAGCAAAGGTCGTGTCGACCTTCTCGATCCGGGTGACCTTGTTGTTCAGGGATTTGAAGACGTTCCCCAGAACCGCAAGCCCATGGATGAAATGGCCCGTGCCATAGGGCTTCACCACGAGCCAGTTGAATCCCAGCGTGGTATCCGAGGCCAGGAAGGTATTCCCGGTGATCGTCAGCGCGCCGAAGGAAAAGGCGCTCCCCTCGAAATTCGGCTTGGCGTCATGCTCATTCGTCCATTCGATCGAGCAGTTGTCGACATAGTTGCCGGTGATATTCGCCTGCACGTTGGTCTGGGTCAGGATCAACCCGCCGAAGCGTACCCCGTTCTGCGCCGAGTCGCCTTGGAACCAGTGGTTGCCCTCGATCATGTGGCCACCGCCGCCCGCGACCATGAAATGGCCAAAGCGCACGAAGCGGTTGTGGCGGATCTTGGTGTCGTTGTTGTTGACGTTGATCGCGATGGTCGTGCGGTTCTGCGCCAGATCGCCCATCTCGTTCGACAGGAACTCGCAACCGTCGACCCGCATCCCCTGACAGGCCGAGCCGATCGAGGTGATGCCGCGATCCTTGGGCCGGGTGAAGTAGCAGTCGCGGAAGCAGGTCATTGAGCCGGTCTGCGCCAGCATGACGCCGCTGGCATTACCATCCAGCAGGAATTCGACATCGTCGAAATTCAACCGGCTCAGCTGCTCCATGTCCGAGAAGTCAAAGGCATAGCGATAGCGCAGGAAGGTATAGTTGCGCGTCGCCGCCCCGCCGTGAAGCGGTTGCGACAAGGTCAGCGTGGCGGCACCCGCATTCTTGGCGGCGACATAGACCTCGCGCCCGACACCATTGCCGGTGATGCGCGCGCCGATCTCGATATTGGCGATATTGCTGACCCCGGTCAGGACCAAGGGGTTGTTGGGACTGTAGGTCCCTGTCGCAGTCACGCTGCGCGTCGTCCAGGCACTACCCGGCGTGATCGAGATCTGACCATTCGTGATCACCCGCCGGTTCGAGAAGGTGGTCAGACCCGGCGCGTAATCCGAAACCTTCAACGGTTCGGACAGATGGACATTGCGCCCGCACAGGTCCAGTGAGCCGTGATCGACAAAACCGAACATCGCCTGCAGCGCGCGCCTCATCCCCTCAGTCTCATCCCCGAAAGCGGCAGCATAGGTGGGGTAGTCGAACTTGCCGGTCAGCGACAGACGGGCCGAACGGGGCATCTTCAACGTGCCGACAAACCGCACCGGCGCGCTGAGGTTCAGGTCCGAGCCGATGTAATAGCTGCCCTCGGGCACGACCAACTGGTTCTTGCCCGCCGCCTGGTTCGCCGCGACAAAGGCTGCGCGATCATCGGTGACGCCATCGCCCACCGCACCGAAATCGCGCACATCTACCCAGTCCAGCATCCCCGGCACAAAGGCCGAGGTGACGTCTTCGATCACCAAATTCTCGATGCGGATCGAGCCATTATTGTCGCCCAGCAGGTCCAGCCCCAGATAGCCGAATGTCGTCGCCCTGCCCCATGGCAGGTCAACGCCGTCGCGCCTCCCGGTTCCGACGATGGCCGAAACTTCGACCACATTGCCATAGCCCGAAATCGTCGTGGTCGGCCCGACCTGCAGCACACCCGCGACATTGCCGGCGGAATTGCCCGCATAGCCCGCTATCCGCACCTGCGGAATGTTGCCCGCGATGGCCTTGACGCGGGTCGAGATGCGCAGATAGCAGCCCGGCGAAATCGGGGTCTGGCGCATGTAACGCAACGAAGTCGTGTTTTCGAGCTTCAGGATTTCAAGGCAACTGCCGAAATCCTCATCCGCCGGAACGATGGCGGCGTTGGGCTGCCCGGCCCATGACGGCGAACCTGCCGTGCCATTGGTCCGCGACCAGAGATTCAGCCCCAGCCGAAACTCGCGCGGCATCAGCGCCTTGCTACCCACTACGGCAATTGCCATGCCAGAAACTCCCTTTCCCGGATCTTGCGAGCCATTACAGGCCGCGCGGTCGGGTCAGACTCTGGCAATCCGGCGTTAACCGGGCGTTAACCATGCGCGCGCAGCAACGGGGCTGCGCGCAACATGTCGGTCAGGACGATCAGACGGCAGGTTCGGAAACCAGCTCGCCCGCCAGCGCACGCTCGATCAGCGCGCGGGTCTCGTTGACGCCGTAAAGGGCGATGAAGCCGCCGAAACGCGGGCCCTGATCGGCACCCAGCAGCACCTGATACAGCGCCTGGAACCAGTCCTTCATCGGCTCGAAACCATGCTCGCGGCCAATGGCAAAGACCATGGTCTGCAGTGCCTCGGCATCGGCCGGCTGATCCCACGCCGTCAGACGCCCGGCCAGATCCTCAAGCGCACGACGCTCGATATCGGTCGGCGCGCGGAAGGTCCGGGTCGGTGCGACGAAATCGGTGAAGTAGCGCACGGCGAATTCGGCGGCCTGATCCAGCGTCGGGTTGGTCTCGGGGCTGGCTTCCGGCGCATAGCGCTTGATAAAGCCCCACAGCCCGCCCTTGTCCTTGGCCCCTGCGACCGAGGCAAGGTTCAGCAGCATCTGGAACGGCACCACCATATCGGATGCCGGAACATCGCCGCCATGGATGTGCCAGACCGGGTTCGCGAATTGCTGATCCGGGGTCTGGTCGTGATAGGTGCGCAGCTGCTGGTGATATTCGTCGACCGCCTTCGGGATCACGTCGAAATGCATCCGCTTGGCCGTTTTCGGCTTCTGATACATGAAATAGGACAGGCTCTCGGTCGCGGCATAGGTCAGCCACTCGTCGATCGACAGGCCGTTGCCCTTGGATTTACTGATCTTTTGCCCGTCCTGATCCAGGAACAGTTCATAGGTGAAATGCTCGGGCTTCTTGCCACCCAGGATCTCGCAGATGCGGTCATAGATCGGCGTGTTGGTCGAGTGGTCCTTGCCATACATCTCGAAGTCAACGTCCAGCGCGGCCCAGCGAGCGCCGAAATCGGGCTTCCATTGCAGCTTCACCTGACCACCGGTGACCGGCAGGGTCAGCTCCTGCCCGTCCTCGTCGTCAAAGGTGATCGTGCCGTTTTTCGCATCGACATGCTTCAGCGGCACATACAGCACCTTGCCGGTCTTGGGGCTGATCGGCAGGAAGCAGGAATAGGTCTGCTGGCGCTCTTCGCGCAAGCTGGCCAGCATCACGTCCATGATGGCGTCATAGCGCTCGGCGGCCAGCAGCAGGGTCTGGTCGAACTGGCCGGACTTGTAGAACTCGGTCGCGCTGATGAATTCGTACTCAAACCCGAAGGTGTCGAGGAAGCGGCGCAGCATGGCGTTGTTATGATCGCCAAAGCTCGGATATTCGCCGAACGGGTCGGGAACGGTGGTCAGCGGCTCCTGCAGATGCTCAAGCAGCATGTCGTATTGCGGCACGTTTTCGGGAACCTTGCGCATCCCGTCCATGTCGTCCGAGAAGCAGAACAGCCGCGTCGGAATGTCCGAGATCATCTCGAAGGCACGGCGGATCATCGTCGTGCGCGCGACCTCGCCAAAGGTGCCGATATGGGGCAGACCCGAGGGACCGTAACCCGTTTCGAAAAGGACAAAGCCCTTTTCCGGGTCCTTCTTCTCGTAGCGTTTCAGCACGCGGCGGGCCTCCTCAAAGGGCCATGCCTTGGATTTCATCGCGGCGTCACGCAGAGTGGTCATTTCGGGTCTCCATTGCTGAGGGTTTCCCCGTATTGAAACCGGGCGAAATGGTCAATAATTACCCGAAAACCCTGCGGAGAAATGACATGTCCGAAACCTTGCCCTCGTTTTCGCCCTGCGACGCTCTTGTCGCGGTCATGGTGGGGGTCTCGGCCTCGGACCAGAACCTGCGGACGGCGGAACTGGTCGCGATCGAACGCGCCGTAAACCACACGCCGGTCTTTGCCAATTACGATATCGACCGCATCCGCGCCGTGTCGCAGACGGTCATGTCGCTGTTTGAGGAAGAGGACGGGCTTGACGCGCTGTTCGGTCTTGTCCGGGCCTCGCTGCCCGAAAAGATGTTCGACACGGCCTATCTGCTGGCTTGCGACGTTGCGGCATCCGATGGCCGTCTGGGCGAAGTCGAGGCCGAGATGCTGGCCGAGATCCGCCATCAACTGGACATCTCGCGCCTGCACGCGGCGGCGATCGAGCTGGCAACCAGCGCTCGCCACCGCGTCCTGTAAGCCTTAACGGATCACCGTTTCCGAGGTCACGGCCGGCGCGGCAATCTGCGCCGGCAGCGCACCGATCCAGCCCTCGATCAGCCCCTGCTGCAGCACCTTGGACCGTCGCGTCCATGTGCTGACCCCGTCGGGCAGTTCCTGCCCTTCGGTCGCGGCACGGCGCGCCTCGTCGCCGGTCAGAATGGCGAAGACCACCTCGCGTCCGTCCGAGGTCCGCGCAAATCCGGCAAGGTTCGAGACGAAGTTCAGCGTCCCGGTCTTGGCCAGAACCTCGATCGGGCTTTCCTTGGACTTGCCCTTCTCGTCGCGCAGCGGGATGTGCTTCAGCACGTCATCCAGACCGCGCTTCGATCCTTCCTGTGCAACCAGTCGCGCGAGGGTCATCGCGCTGACCCGGTTCTGGGCCGAAAGCCCGGAATGATCATGGAAGGTGAATTGCTGGTCCGGCAGCAGACCGCGCAGCCAATCCCCCATCGCCGCCGCCGATGCCGTGGGTGAGGCCGCGCCGCTGGCAGCAATCCCGATCACCTCGGCAGTGACGTTGGTCGAATATTTCAGCATGCCCTTGACGATACCCGACAGCGGCTCGCTCTCCAGCCGGGCAATCTCGGCACCAGTCGGGGCCAGAGTAGCAACCTCGGGCGTGGGCAGAACCAGCCCCTTGGCACGACACAGGGTCTGGAACACGTCACCGGCATAAAGCTCGGGGCGGCGCACCGGCAGCCAGCGCGAGCCCGACTTGCCCATCGCGCCACGCGCAATGGTCCAGGCTTCGGTCTTGCCGCTTCCGTCATAGGTAAAGATCGGCTTGGCACGATCCGCTGCACCGACGCTGATCGTATAGGCCCGTGGCGACTGGCTGCGTCCCCGCGCCTCCAGCGACATCTGCCCCTGACGCCAATTCAGATGAACCCGGTTGAAGTTGAGGATCATCCCGGAAAGGCTTGGATTGTAAGGAAGATATTCGTCTTGTTCAGACGAAATTCTTTCTAGCTGCGGCAACGCCCCGCCCCAGACCACGAAGCGCTTCGGCGCGGCACCCTGCCAGGCCTTTGCCGCCATTGTGGCCAGTTTTGCCAAACCGTCCGTGTCCAGCAGCGGATCGCCCCCACCGGCAAGGATCAGCGTGTCGCCATCCTGCCAGACGCGGGTAACAAAGCGATGATCCGGGCCCAGCTTTTCCAGCGCATATAGCGCGGTGACAATCTTGAGCGTGCTGGCCGGGGCCATCACCTGATCGGCATGGCGCGAACTCAACACTTTGCCCGACGCATCGGTCACGACAAAGGATACCTCGCCGCCCAGCTTCGCCTTGGCGATCAGCGGTTCGGGGTCAAAGAAGGGACCGGGCGCGCCAGATACGGCGGGCATCGCCCCTTCGGCACGCAGGAGGGTTGGCAGCAGACCGGGCAGCAGCGCCACCCCAAATCCCGCCAGAAGCTGTCGACGTGAAAGGCTCATGTTCTGGCTCCGGCCTTGCGTGCACGGATTGCGGTAGAAGACATATTGCTCATGGGCACGTTTATTAGGGCCCAAGCGGGCGGGGCACAATCCGCAAGCCGGAATTCCTGCCCCTCGGGTAGACGATACCGCCATAATCCGCGCGCGGCACGGGAAAATCTGGCGGGCATCCGCCACCCGGGACGGGCGATGACACCGATGGGAACACTTGCGGCAATCTGCGACCAACGGTCCCAGCGATCGAATTGAACCATGTTGTCCGCCCCCATCAACCAGACAAAACGAACGAATGGATAAAGCGACTGGACGCCCGCGATGGTGTCGGCGGTCATCCGCGTGCCCAACCGGGCCTCGATCGCGGTGATCTCGACACGGGGATTGCGCATGACATCTGCCGCGATGCGCAGACGTTCCTCCAGCGGTGCCGGTCCTCGTGGTTTCAGCGGATTGCCGGGACTGACCAGCCACCAGACCCGATCAAGGCGAAACCGCCGCATCGCCTGTTCGGTGATATGGACATGCCCCTCATGCGCGGGATCGAACGAGCCGCCGAGCAGCCCGATCCGCATTCCCGGCAGCGCAAGCGGCAGCCCGGCCCGCATCGGCTAGAACAGCCCCTCGATCCGGCCTTGCTCATCCAGCCCGATCCGCAAGGCCGCGGGTTCGCGCGGAAGTCCGGGCATGGTCATGATCTCGCCGCAAATGGCGACGACGAAACCTGCCCCGGCCGACAGGCGCACCTCGCGCAGCGGGATGGTGAAGCCCGTCGGCGCACCGCGCAGATGCGGATCGGCCGAGAAGGAATACTGCGTCTTAGCCATGCAGACCGGCATATGCCCATGCCCGGCCGCCTGCCATTCCGCCAGCTTGTCATGGACGGCGGGCGAGGCTTCGACATGGTCGGCGCGGTAGATGCGCTTGCAGATGGTCTCGATCTTTTCCCACAGGGTCATGTCATCGGGGTAAAGCGGGGCAAAGCTGTGCTGGCCCGCTTCGGCATGATGGGCGACAGCGCGGGCCAGATCCTCGGCCCCGGCCCCACCTTCGGCCCAGTGACGGCACAGGATCGCCTGCGTGTCGTGCTGCGCGCAATAGGTGCGGACGGCCTCGATCTCGGCCTCGGTATCCGAGGTGAAATGGTTGATCGCCACGACCACCGGCAGGCCATACTGGCGTAGGTTCTGGATATGGCGGCCCAGATTGGCGCAGCCGTCGCGCAAGGCGGCGACGTTTTCCGCCCCCAGATCGGCGCGGGCGACGCCGCCGTTCATCTTCAGCGCACGCACCGTCGCCACCAGCACGACAGCATCCGGGACCAGCCCCGACAGGCGGCACTTGATATCCAGAAACTTCTGCGCACCCAGATCGGCGCCAAAGCCAGCCTCGGTCACGACATAGTCCGACAGCGCCAGCGCGGTGCGCGTCGCCATGACCGAGTTGCAGCCATGCGCGATATTGGCAAACGGCCCGCCATGGACCAGCGCCGGGTTATGTTCCAACGTCTGAACAAGGTTCGGCTGCAAGGCATCGCGCAGCAGCACCGTCATCGCGCCATCAGCACCCACGTCCTTGGCGGTCACCGGGGTCTTGTCAAAGGTCTGGCCGATGACGATCCGACCCAGCCGCTCCTGCAGGTCATGCAGATCCGAGGCAAGGCACAGGATCGCCATGACCTCCGAGGCCACGGTGATGTCAAAGCCGCTTTCGCGCGAATGACCGTTCGCCGGGCCGCCAAGGCCGATCACCGTCTCGCGCAAGGCGCGGTCGTTCATGTCCAACACCCGCCGCCAAGTCACCCGACGCGGGTCGATGCGCAGCGCATTGCCCCAGTGGATGTGGTTGTCGATCATCGCGGCCAGCAGGTTATGGGCGCTGGTGATGGCGTGAAAATCCCCTGTGAAATGCAGGTTCATTTCCTCCATCGGGACGATCTGGGCCATGCCGCCACCAGCAGCGCCGCCCTTCATGCCGAAATTCGGGCCAAGGCTGGCCTCGCGGATGCAGATCGTCGCGCGCCGCCCAATCCGGTTCAGCGCATCGCCCAGACCAACGGTGGTCGTGGTCTTGCCCTCGCCCGCGGGGGTCGGGTTGATCGCTGTGACCAGCACCAGACGTCCCTGTTTGCGGTTCTTCAGCCCGGCGATGAATTCATGCGTGATCTTGGCCTTGTCATGGCCATAGGGCAGGAAATCCCGCGGCCCCATGCCCAGCTTGGCAGCAATCTCGGCAATCGGGCGCTTCTTGGCCTCGCGGGCGATCTCGATGTCGGATTTCATGGGGTTCCTTGTCCTTCAACGGGGCAGTCTGGCGCGAATTTGCCCGATCCATTCATCGCGGCGCAACCACAACGCCGCCGAGATCCACAGCGCCATGATTACCCAGACATCGATGGCCAGCCGCAGCAACCATCCGCTGAAGCCCGCAGGCGCGGTCATGTCCAACGCATCGCCCCACATGGACAGCAGCACGCAGGTGACAAAGGACCACAGGCCGCCGCGTCCGATCTCGGCCAGATCGCGGCCCAATGCGGTCCGAGCCATCCAGTTGAATGCCGGAGCCAGCGGGACGGCGACCAGCCACGTCGCGGCCAGGATCGAGACCAAGCGCAGCCCATCCAGCGACCATTTGTCGATCGAGCCATAGACCTGCTTGAGCATGTCCGCGACCGCCTGCGCAGGCTCACCGATCCGCCAGCAGATGATGATCGCCAGACCGAACAGCATGATCGCGGCGCTGATCCCGTTCAGCACGCCGGTCCTGGGACGCAGCACCGGCATGATCTTGTCGCGGAAGGCACCGATGGCCACGCCGGTAAAGAACAGCAACTGCCAGCCGAAGGGGTTGAACAGCAGCCCCTGCCCTTCGCGCTGGTTCGGGATCATCGTGTTCAGCGGCCCGGACAGCCACCAGACCGCGACCGAGACCGCCATCGCGGTGAACGGCATCCTCAGCAGGAAGGGTACGGTCACCGGCGCCGTCGCGATCAGCAGCACGTAAAGCGCCAGCACGTCCAGCAGGTTCGGCTGCATCCACATCAGGGCGACGGTGGCGATATAGCCAAAGGGATTTTCGACGATCCAGCGCGAATACTGGAACCAGACCGCCGTGTGGTTCATCTTCAGTTCGAAAAGCAGGTGCGAGAACAGCGCCAGCAGCACCGCCCCGATCACCAGCGCCTGCCAGACCTTGAACGCACGCTTGAGGAAGCGCCACTGTGCCGCGCGGCGGCCTTGGCGTTCCTCGACCTTGACCCAGACCATGCCGACCAGAAAACCCGACAGCAGCACGAACAACTCGGCCGCGTCAAAGACCGTGAAATTCGCCAGCGTCAGGTTGCGCATGACGCCCAGAGGCATGTGATCCAGCATGATGCAGACCAGCGCGTAACCGCGCAGCATGTCCAGCGACTCGATACGTTTCATTTCGGCAACTTCGCAAACACATCCACCAGCATGCGGTTTTCCAGCATGGCCAGCTTTTCGGATTCGGTCAGGAAGGACAGCGCCTCGGCCTGCGTCGCGGCATGGGCCAGCTTTGCCTCGGCCGAGATCGCATCCAGCCGCGCCGCCGCCGGCCCGACCGGCGCACCGGCCCGCAGCAGCGAGGCCACGCGCGCCTGCATCGCCGGATCGCGACCCATCGCCGCCAGCCCGTCACGCGGCAGGCTGCCCGCGATGCGGTAGTCCAGCGCATTGGCGGCGGTCAGGATTTCAGGCGCGTCGCGTTCCTCGGGGGTGACCAGCAGACCGTGCAACCGGGCCCAGCGGCCAAATACCGGGCTGGCCGACCAGCGCGAGGTCACAGGTGACAGGATCAGCCCGGCAAGGATCGGCGACAGCCAGACCAGTTGCCCCGGCGAGAACACCGCCAGCACCAGAAGCGTACCCAGACCCAGCGTGACATGCAGTTTGTGACGGCGCAGGACCACCTTCCATGGCGGCATCTGACCGGCGCGGACCTGCGCCTCCCAGCCGGAATCGCGGCCACGCAGGATCTCATAGATCTGGCGGGTTTGGATCAGCATCTGCACCGGTGCGATCAGCGCGGACAGCGTGATCTCGAACAGGGCCGAGGCCATCAGCCGCCCCTTGCCGCCCGAATTCTTGGCCAGCGGACGCAGCCACGCGCGGAAGATGCCGATGAACTTGGGCACCAGCAGGAAGGACATCGCCGCCACGAACAGCCACAGCATCCGGACCGGATCGAAGGTCGGCCATTCCGGGAACAACTGATAGGTCTGCGGGAAATAGTCGGGCCGCGACAGCAGCACATTCGCGGACAGCGCGAGACCCACAAGGATCATCGCCAGCCAGATCGGCGACATCAGGAAGCCCAGCATCCCGATCACGAAATGCGCCCGGCTGATCCACGCAAACCCGCGCGAGAACAGCAGCCGCGAATGCTGCAGGTTACCCTGCGCCCAGCGGCGCTCACGAACCGCCATGTCCAGCAGCGTCGGCGGGCTACCCTCGAAGCTTTCGCGCAGGTCGTGATCCAGCCGCACCTTCCAGCCGGCGCGGCGCAGAAGTGCCGCCTCGACGAAGTCATGGCTAAGGATGGTGCCGCCAAAGGGCGGCTTGCCCGGCAGTTCCGGCAGACCGCAGCACTGGGCAAAGGCCTTGACCCGGATAATGGCGTTATGGCCCCAGAAATTGCCGCTGTCGCCCGACCATGCGGCAACGCCGCGCGCGATGGCGGGACCATAGATGCGGCCCGCGAATTGCGTCAGGCGTGCGAAAATGGTCTGGCCGCCGACCAGCATCGGCATGGTCTGGATCAGCCCGACCGCCGGGTCGGCATTCATCCGCGCCGACAGGGCCTTGATGGTGCTGGCCCCCATGACGCTGTCGGCGTCCAGCACGACCATCTGATCGTAACGGCCACCCCAGCGCATGACGAATTCGGCCACGTTTCCGGCCTTGCGGCCCTTATTGCTGCGCCGCCGCCGGTACCAGATCGGCACCGGAGAAATGTCTCGCAACCGGCTGATTGCAATCATTTCTTCAAAAACTGAGCCGGGCTGACGGCTGTCGGACAGGACGAAAATCTCGGTCCGGTCGGCCATGCCGACACGGTAAAGATCGCGCGCCAAAGCGGCCAGCAGACCAGCCGTGGCCGCCGCATCCTCGTGATAGACGGGCATGATGACCGCGACCTTGGCGTCATTCTGGGTCGTCGGCGTCGTCAGACGGGGTGCCAGAAAGCCCGCGATCATCGAGGTGAAGGAAAATCCCACCCAGGTGAAGGTGATCGCGAACAGGACCAGCAGCACCAATTGCAGGTAGGTGACGTTGTCACCAAAGACCTGCATCATCTGCTGCAACCCGTACCAAGCAATCGCCGCCGCCCCGCCAAAGGCGATCAGCCGCGCCGCGATGGTGCGCAGGCTGGGCCAGCCGCTATCCGGCCCGTGCGGCGGACGCGCACGAAAGTCCTGTTCGGGCATTACCAAAGGCGCTTCGGCCGGAGTCGCCGGACCGCCGGTCAATTCGATATCCAGCGCCGCCCACTCGCCCTCTTCGGACAGCGGAAGGTCGACCTCGCCGTCGGCGGAAGCGTGCGGCAGGTCAGTCGGATCGGTCTTGGTCACAATGTCACTCGCGCGTCCAGCGGGCGATCCAAGTCTCGCTCAGGGGGCCTTCCGGCCCATTCAGAACCGCCGAGAGGTCCGCGAGTTTCCCGCCCTCGGGAATATATTCAAAGGCCAGCCGCATCCGCCCCTGTTCGGGCAGGCGCAGCAGGTAGCTGTGACCGATCGACCCCGCCGATGCCTTGATCTGCGGCACCGGATCGTCCGAGCCGAACAGGTCAAGACCATAGTCGATGACATAGCTGCGGGCCGTGGGATTGTTCACCGACGCCCCGGACATGGTCTCGACCACGCGGGCAATCGGGGCGCTGTCCGGCGGCTCGGGCGCGAAGCTCAGCATGTAGTTGAAGTTGTAACGTTCACCGGCCTTCAGCACGTCGCCGGGCTGCCAGTACGACACGATATTGTCGTTGAACTCGTTCTGGACCGGGATCTCGACCAAGGTGACCGAGCCCTTGCCCCAGCCATCCTGCGGCGCGATCCATGCCGAGGGGCGCTTTTCATAGCGGGCTTCCGCATCCTGATAGGCGTCAAAGCTGCGCGCGCGCTGCGCCAGACCAAAGCCCAGCGGGTCCTGATCAAGGAAGGCCGAGATCTGCAGCGTGCTGTGACCCGACAGCACCCGCCACAGGCGCTGCTCTCCTCCGGTCAGCATCTGCAGCCCGTCACTGTCATGCACCGCCGGGCGATAGTCGTCGACGCGGGTGCGGTCGGTCGGGCCGAACCAATACATCGAGGTCAGCGGCGCGATGCCCGCATTGCTCATGTCCTGACGAGGGAACAGGGCGACGCGGGTGTCGAAGACCGTCTCGGCCCCCGGCGTCACGCGGAATTCGAACGCACCCGAGACCGATTTGCTGTCCAGCAGCGCATGGATCAGTACCGAACGCTCCTGTGCGCCGGGCTTGTGAATCCAGAAGCCGCGGAACAGCGGGAATTCCTCGCCCTCGGCGCTGCCGGTGCCGATGGCCAGACCACGGGCCGAGATGCCGTAAAGCGTGCCACGCGCTACGGCACGGAAATAGCTTGCCCCCTGAAAGACGCAGAATTCGTCCATCACGTCCGGACGGTTCAGCGGCGCACGCAGGCGGAAGCCGGAAAAGCCCATGTTGCCGATGGTTTCGTAATCTACGCCGTCGGGGAACAGGGTCGGATCGAATTCGAACATATGGGGGTCGAATTTCACCGGAATGACGACGCCGTCATCGACCAGACTGATATCGACCGGCTCATGGAAGATCGCACCCGGAGGCAGCAGGTCCAGCGCGAAATCGCGGCTGCCCGCCCAAGGATCGCGGTCACGGCGGAAGCGGATGCCGCGATACTGGTCATAGGTCAGGTTGGCAAAGGTGCCAGCCAGATCGGAATCGCGATAGGCATATGGCTTCGAGGCCAGTTCCTTGGCCATCGCCGCCACATCCTCGAAATCGAAGGGCTTGACCGGGGCAGCATCGACGGGCTGACCGGCGGCGGGTTCAGCGGTGGTCTGTTGCGCGAAAGCTGCGCCCAGACCCGAGGTGAGCGCGCTGACGGCCGTCAGGGCCGCTCCGGCAGATTTGACAAATACACGACGATGCATCGACTGTTCCCAGTGTTCAGCCCAGAAGGGCCGGAAATTTGGTGCGATTTGGCATTGCGGCGACGATCAGGCAAGCCCTTTCCCCCCGAGCGGCGAGCCCTTGCCAATTCTTCGTCGAAAACAGGTTAATAAAAAAGGGCGCAGGATCAACCCTACGCCCTTTCTTGCTGATTTTAAGCAATTGTGACCCTCAGGTCACCGCTGCGGCAATGTGACCGGCAGGTTAGCGGTTCAACTCGCGCACAACGCGACCTTTGGGACCCAGCTCAACCAGAACCGGCTCTCCCTCGGGGTTGGTGGCTTGTGCGATGGTGATCGGGCCCTGCTGCAGAATCTGGCCGATCTCGGTATAGCCAGCCTCGGTCAGATTGGCGCGGATCTGATCCGGGGCGGGCGCAGGCATGTCGCCGCGCGGGCCGTCGTCACGCGGGCCACGGGCTTCGCGATCGCCGTGGTCCTTGTCGCGATGCTTGCCGTCACGGTCGTCACGGTCGCCGCGATCCTTGCCGTGGTCGCGGCCATGGTCCTTGCCGTGGCCTTTGGGACCGCGATCGTCACCACGACCAAAGCGCAGCAGCGTGCCATCCTCGGCAAAGGCGGCGCGGACTTCATTCTTCTGGGCATCCTCGCCCGACAGCATCACGGACTTGTCGCCAAGGAAGATGGCGTCAATCTGGCCCAGTTCACCGTAGACCTGCTGGCTGCGCACGGCCTGCGGGACCAGCCGTTCGATCAGGGTCGCGGGCAGGCTGGCATCCTTGCCGGCACGCAGGCCGCGCAGTTCGCCGCCATCATCCAGCATCGCGTTCAGCCAGCTGCCATCGGGCAGCTTGCCCGAAACGCGCTGGCCGTGACGCGTGCCCTTGGCGGTCACATCGGTCAGGCCCAGATCACGCAGGACCTGCGGCAGTTCGACGGGGGCTTTGGCCTCGGCGGCGGCATGCTCGGCGGGCGCTTGGGCCGGTGCATTGTCCTGCGCCAGCGCCGGGACAGCCAGAAGGGCCATCAGGGCGGTCGCGGCGACCGACGAGGTGAAATATCTGCTCATCTGTTCAATTCCTTGGTTCATCTTCATGAACGGGGCAGCGGCCCCATGAGAATCATCTCTAGCCGCCCCGTCACCAACCAATCTCCAACAGCCCGTTTGGGTTTCATTTGGATTTGCGGCAATATGCTGATCGCATGCTGGAACCCGGTTTGAAATCCCTGCTGTCGCGTTGGCTGGCCGTCCCCGGACTGGCCGGATTGCTGGTGCTTGGCCTGCATGTTCACCCCAGCGCCGCCCCGCGTGACGATCATCCCGCCTTTGAACACGACCAGCTCGAGGACGAGTTCGAGCTGATGGAGCACCCGGATTTTCGCGTCATCCCGCTTCAGCAGGCCGCCGAACTGGCGACAGACCGCTTCCGTGGCCGCCTGATCGCCGCAAGGTTGCGACCGCCGACCCCGGATGAACGTGCGCGCGGGGTCGAACTGGTGCATGAGCTGCGCCTGCTGACCCAGCGCCGCGATGTCCTGCTGATCCGGCTGGACGCGCGCACCGGGGCCTTTCTTGAAGTTCGGGGCTCGGGTCTGACCGAGGCCCGTCGCCGTCACGAGGACAGAAAATGAGATGCCTCATCGTCGAGGATGACCCCGTCCTTGCCGCCCAACTGGAACAGGCAATGACCGAAGGCGGATTTGCCTGCGATCTGGCCCATGACGGGGTGCAGGGCGAATATCTGGGCTCGACCGAAAGTTACGACCTGTCGGTGCTGGATCTGGGCCTGCCGGGCCTGCCGGGGATCGATGTCCTGACCCGCTGGCGCGAGGCGGGGATCTCGATGCCGGTGCTGATCCTGACCGCGCGCGGCGACTGGACCGACAAGGTTGCGGGCTTTCGCGCCGGAGCCGATGATTATGCAGTGAAACCCTTTCGTCTGGATGAGGTGGTGATCCGCGCCCAGACCCTGGTGCGCCGGGCGGCGGGTCATGCACAGGCCATCATCAAGGCCGGACCGCTGCGGCTGGACAGCCAGTTGGGTGTCATCACCCGCAACGGCATGGCCTTGAAGCTGACCGCGTTCGAGACCCGCATCCTGTCCTACCTGATCCACCACCAGAACCGCATCGTCAGCCGGACCGAACTGTCCGACCATCTGTATGATGCCGCCGCCGACCGGGATTTCAAATCCATCGAGGTCGTCATCGGCCGCCTGCGCAAGAAGATCGGCGAAGGCCTGATCGAAACCCGTCGCGGCGAAGGCTACGTCCTGCGGAGCAGCCCTTGATCCTGCGCGACTCCATCCGCGCCCGGCTGATCGGCCTTGCCGCCCTGCTGATCGGCGCGGCGCTGGTTGCAGGTTACATGGCGATCGGTGCGATCCTTGACCGCTTTGTCACCGACCGTTTCGACGCCGATGCCGAGGCAGCCGCCGATGCGCTGATCGCTGCGGCCTCGATCGACGCGTCCGGTCGACTGGTCGCGGGCGGAGCGCCGATCGATCCGCGCTTCGACATGCCGCTGTCAGGCTGGTTCTGGCAGCTTCAGCAGGACGGGCGCGTCGTCGCCAAATCCGCCTCGCTTTATGACAATGTCATGTCCCCTCCTGCATCCGATTTCGTCGGCGGTCAGGGCACCGGGCCAGATGGTGCACCGCTGCGGGTGCTGCGCCATGAATTCTCGTTGCCAGACTCCAACTCGACCCTTGCCGTGGTGGTGACCGCGCCCCGGCAGGAAATCGATGCGAGCCTTGCGCGGGTGCGCCGCCCCTTGGCTGTGTCGCTTTCGGTGCTGGGGGTGGTTCTGGCGCTGGCCAGCACCCTGCAGGTCGCGGCGGGACTTGGCAGCCTTGACCGTCTGGGCCGCGACTTGCGGGCGATCCGCGCCGGGCGGGCCGACACGCTGCCCCTGCCCCGTGTCGCGGAATTGCGTCCGCTCGCCTCGGAAATCAACGGGTTGATCGAGCAGAACCGTCAGGTCCTGTCCCGCGCCCGTGAACATGTCGGCAACCTTGCCCATTCGCTGAAAACCCCGCTGGCGGCGCTGGACAATGCCCTGCCCGAGGACGATCCCGGCCGCGCATTGGTCGCCCGCATGGACCGTCAGATCGGCTGGCATCTGCGCCGCGCACGCAGTTCGGGCACGGCACGCGCCCTTGGACAGCGCACGCAGGTGACGCCAGTGGTCGATGACATCCTGCTGGTTCTGCGCGGTCCCATCACGGAATCCGGCCTGCAAGTCGATCTGGACTTGCCCCCGACCCTGGCCTTTGCCGGAGAGCGGCAGGATCTTGAAGAGATGATCGGCAATCTGGTCGAGAATGCGGTGAAATGGGCCAATACCCGCATCCACATCACCGCCCGCCCCGAGGGCCGCGACCGCCTGTTCATCGCCATCGAGGATGACGGCCCGGGCCTGAGCGCCGAGGACCACGCCCTTGCCATGGCGCGCGGCGGACGGCTGGACGAATCCGGCCCGCCCGGCTCGGGTCTGGGTCTTGCCATCGTCGCCGATCTGGCGGCGCTGCATGGCGGTGCTTTGCGGCTGGAACGGGCCAGACTTGGCGGATTGGCGGCCAGCCTGATCCTGCCCGCCTGAGCCTGCCCGAAATATACGCAAAAGATCGACGCAGTTTTTTTACCATTTGATAAAAAAACACTCCTGTGTCAGCCTGATTCTTATAAGAACAAGCAAGCAGGGAGGTCACGTCGATGACCAACAGCCAGCTCACGCCTGGAGTCGTGCCCGGCCGTTTGCCAGCGGATTCCTACGCCGCTAATTTCTCGGATGTCGCACCGCCTTTGGACCGCCACGAAGCACAGGTCGCTGCCGACCGATGCTATTACTGCCATGACGCGCCCTGCGTCACGGCCTGCCCCACCTCGATCGATATTCCGCTGTTCATCCGGCAGATTTCGACAGGGACACCGGATGCGGCGGCGCGGACGATCTTTCACCAGAATATCCTTGGCGGCATCTGCGCCCGCGTCTGCCCGACCGAGAACCTGTGCGAAGGTTCCTGCGTGCGGATGGAGGCCGAGGGCAAGCCGGTCGAGATCGGCGCGCTGCAGCGCTACGCCACCGACCACCTGATGGCGCAGGGCTACCACCCCTTCCGTCGCGGCCCCCCGACCGGCAAGCGTATCGCCGTGGTCGGCGCGGGTCCGGCAGGCCTGTCCGCCGCACATCGTCTGGCCGCCAAGGGCCATGAGGTCACTTTGTTCGACGCCCGCCCCAAGCCCGGCGGCCTGAACGAATACGGCATCGCCAGCTACAAGGCCGTGGACGGTTTTGCCGCGCGCGAGGTCGATTGGCTGCTGGGGATCGGCGGGATCAGACTGGCCTCGGGCAAGGCGCTTGGCCGCGACATCACGCTGGAGGGTCTCTCCGCCGATTTCGACGCCGTTTTCCTTGGCCTTGGCCTGCAGGGCGTCAGCGCCCTTGGTACCGAGGGCGAGGATCGCACCCATGTCACTCATGCCGTGGATTTCATCCGCGAGCTGCGCCAGTCGGGCGACCTTTCCGCCCTGCCCGTCGGACGCGATGTGGTGGTGATTGGCGGCGGCATGACCGCGGTGGACGCCGCCGTTCAGGCCAAACTGCTGGGCGCGCAGAACGTCACCATCGTCTATCGCCGTGGCCAGAACCGCATGTCGGCCAGCCAGCATGAACAGGACCATGCCACCCACTCCGGCGTCCGCATCATCTGCAATGCCGCGCCGCTGAAGGTCCACGGCAATGGCACCGTGCGCGAGGTCGAATTCATGCTGACCCGCGAAGGTCCGAACGGACTGGAAGATACCGGCGAACGCTTCCGCCTGCCCGCCGACCAGCTTCTGCGCGCGATCGGCCAGAAACTGGATGGCGTGCCAAGCGACCTTGCCATGTCGGGCGGCAAGATCGCGATCCACGGGCCGGGCCGGACCTCGATCCCCGGCATCTGGGCTGGGGGTGATTGTGCCGCAGGTGGCGACGACCTGACCGTGACCGCCGTCGCCGAAGGTCGCGACGCGGCCGAGGACATCCACGCGCAACTGATGGAGGCCGCTCATGGCTGATCTGCGCTCGAATTTCATTGGGATCAAATCCCCCAACCCGTTCTGGCTGGCATCCGCCCCGCCCACCGACAAGGAGGTCAACGTCCGCCGCGCCTTTCAGGCCGGCTGGGGTGGCGTCGTCTGGAAGACCTTGGGCAGCGAGGGCCCGCCCGTCGTCAACGTCAATGGCCCGCGCTATGGCGTCGTCTACGGCGCCGACCGCCGCGTCCTTGGCATCAACAATATCGAGCTGATCACCGACCGCCCGCTGCAAGTGAACCTGCGCGAGATCAAATCGGTCAAGCGCGACTATCCCGACCGTGCTCTGATCATCAGCCTGATGGTCCCCTGCGACGAGGAAAGCTGGCGCGCGATCCTGAAACAGGTCGAGGATACCGGTGCCGACGGGGTCGAACTGAATTTCGGCTGCCCGCATGGCATGGCCGAGCGCGGCATGGGCTCGGCCGTGGGTCAGGTCCCCGAATATATCGAGATGGTCACGCGCTGGGTCAAACAGCACTCCCGCATGCCCTGCATCGTGAAGCTGACGCCCAACATCACCGATGTTCGCAAACCCGCCGAGGCTGCGATGCGCGGCGGGGCCGATGCGGTCAGCCTGATCAATACCGTGAACTCGATTACTTCCGTCGATCTGGACCTGTTCTCGCCGCAGCCGACCATCGACGGCAAGGGCAGCCATGGCGGCTATTGCGGTCCGGCGGTGAAGCCTATCGCCCTGAACATGGTCGCCGAAATCGCCCGAAATCCCGCCACCTACGGTCTGCCGATTTCCGGCATCGGCGGCATCACCACTTGGCGCGACGCTGCCGAGTTCATGGCCCTTGGCGCGGGCACGGTGCAAGTCTGCACTGCGGCCATGACCTATGGCTTCAAGATCGTGCAGGAAATGATTTCGGGTTTGCGCGAATATCTGGACGACAAGGACATCGCGATGACCGACCTGATCGGCCGCGCCGTCCCGAATGTCACCGACTGGCAATATCTGAACCTCAACTACACGACCAAAGCCGTCATTGATCAGGACGCCTGCATCAAATGCGGCCGCTGCTATGCCGCCTGCGAGGATACCTCGCATCAGGCCATCGCCATGGGTCCGGGCCGCGTCTTCTCGGTCAAGGAGGAGGAATGCGTCGCCTGCAACCTGTGCCTGGACGTTTGCCCGGTCGAGAACTGCATCACCATGCGAGTGTTGGCCGTAGGCGAGATCGACGCCCGCACCGGCCAACCCGTCCGCCCCTATGCAAACTGGACGACGCATCCCAACAACCCCATGGCACAGGCCGCAGAATAATTTGGGGGGCGTTCATTGCGCCCCCTTGCCCAGATGTCGGCTTCGCGCTAGTCCCATGCGCGTCGGAGGAGTGGCAGAGCGGTTTAATGCACCGGTCTTGAAAACCGACGTGGGGGTAACTCCACCGTGGGTTCGAATCCCACCTCCTCCGCCAGCAGACAGTCGAGACTGCCCAGAATGTCTGCAAAACCTAGGAAAATTCAAACCACAACGGTCGAATCTGTCTGGATCAATTCCAGCCTGTCGCGTTATTTACGTGGGACGGGACGTGGGTTCGGAGGACAGTTTCTTGGCGCGTGGGCCGATTCACAAACTAGCTGCCAATGCCGTGAAGACCCTCGGGCCGGGCTTTCACCCTGACGGCGCGGGGTTGTATTTGTCTGTCAGACCCGGTTCGCGGTCATGGGCGTTCCGCTATTCTGAACCGGGAACGGGCCGCAGGCGCGAAATGGGACTCGGAAATGCGGACAGCCTGCCGTTGGCCGCAGCCCGCCGTAAGGCGGCTGAGTTGCGCGAACTGGTCGCACAGGGTATCGACCCCTTGGGCGCGCCCCCTGCCCCCACCATGCACGGCGCAGGGAGGCCCACCACCTTCGGGCAGGTCTTCGATCAGTATTTCGAGGCGAACAGTCCGGGCTGGCGCAATCCAAAGCACAGGGCGCAATGGCAATCGACCATCGGCACGCATGCTAAGAAGCTGATCAAGATGCCCGTGGCCACGATCACCACCGCCGACGTGCTGGCCTGTTTGACTCCGATCTGGACCAGCACGCCCGAGACCGCGCGCAGGGTCCGGGGCCGCATCGAAATGGTGCTGGACTACGCCGTAGCGCACGGGCACCGGGACGCGGGGCCGAACCCGGCCAGCCTGTCGGTCATCAAGCAGGGCCTGCCCAAGGTAAGGCAGGCCAAGACGCATTTCGCCGCCGTCCCGGTCGAGGACGCCCCGACGGTCTTTCGTTCCATCTGGGAACGGCGCAACGATGGCCAAGGGGCTGCCGCCCTGTGCCTGCTGATCCTCGGGGCGTTCCGTCCGGGCGAGGTCCGGGGCCTGCGCTGGTCCGACCTGCACGACGACCGCATCGAGATACCGGGGCAGCGCATGAAGGTAGGTCGGCGACACCGCGTGCCGCTCACCGACCCGATGCGCGCCCTGCTGGACCGCGAGCGGCTGGCCGAGACCATCTTTTTCGGATCAGGTGGCAGGCCCCTGTCTGACGCCACGCTGGCCGCCGTCCACAAGCGGCAGGGCATCGAGGCGACGTGCCACGGCTGGCGGTCCACCTTCCGGCAATGGGCTGCATTCAACGGCTGGTCGCGCGATCTGGCTGAAAGCGCGTTGGCTCACACATTGGCCTTGAACGACGTTGAACAGGCCTATTTGCGCGATGCGGATATGCTGGAAGCCCGACGGCCTATGATGGTGGCTTGGGCGTCGTTCCTGCTGGGCGATGGGTATCAAAGCCCTTGACCCTGACAGATTCGACCCGCTAGATTTCTCTGGTCAGTCCGGGACCAACGGTCCCGATCCAGACTATATCGCATGACCGAGCGATGAATCATGGCATGGCGCGAGCGGTCCCTCAAACAAGGTGGCAGGACAGCCACCCGCTCATTCATGCCGAGAGCATCATGAACACTATCGAAGACGCGGGCAATCTGCCCGATGACCGCCTGCTGACCAGTCAGGAAGCCGCGCGCTACCTCGGGGTCAGCCGCCAGACTGTTTACAGCTTGCACAATGCCGGGCACTTCCCCGCTGTCGAAATTTCACCCGGTCGGACCAACTGGCGGTTATCCGATCTGAGGGACTATATCGGGACGCGAACGCGCCGGGTGAGAACCGGCTGAGGGGCTGCGCCTATGGCGCGGCCCTTTCATCATTCGCCTTACTGGCTGGGCCTGCCCGACCGGGCGGCTTGCAGGGCCATCACCCGAACCCAAGTCGCGGGCGGCAGGCCCGCGCGTTCGGCTGCTGCCTCAACCTCTGCCTTTTCCGCAGGGGTCAGTGTGATGCGTATTAGCTGGTCACGCGCCATGATGAATCCTCTTGCCGTCAGTCTTAACTAGACCTAGTTATGACTGCAACGAATAATGGATTCGGTATAGGTCAGACCGAGCGCGAAAGGAATCCCTTTCGTGACCGGACCCGGCTTGCCGATGACCAGCAGGGCAACAAAAGATGAGCCTAGAACTATCCGCTCTTGTCCGATCCCGCGTGGTTGGAACCCCCGCGTTGAAGGCCGTCCTGATGGCGCTTGCCGACGCTGCGCATGATAATGGGACCAGCGCCTTCATCAGCAAGTACAGCATTGCGGCAGGCACCGAACTGAGCCTCGCCACGGTGAAGCGCAGTATCAAGGAACTGATCGCCGCAGGGCTGATCCGCGAAGACGGAATGCGCGCTTGCAGCCATGGGCATACGGTCGTTTACGCCCTCGACCTGCCAGCCATTGCCGCCTTGACCGCATGGAAACCGCAGCGCGAGTTATCCACAACGGGGGGCACAGTGAACCGGGTTCAGGGTGAACCGGGTTCAGGACGAACCCCCACCGGGGTCAGGGTGAACCCCCACCGGGTTCACGGTGACCCCCTAACTGTCCTTGAACAGTCAAAGAACAAAAAAGGCGTGGGCGAACGCGAGGCTGTGGATAACCCCCAGCCTATTCCCAAGCAGACTTTGAGCATCGAGAAACGACAGAGGCTTTCCGAGGAGCTTCTAGGCCGGAAGGCCGAGAACCCGGCCCCGATCCCCGAACCCCGGATCAGCGCCACGCTGACCGACGAACCCCTGAACCACGAAACGGAATACCTGCAATGAACCCGATCCTGACTCCGAACTCCGACGTGCCCGACGTGGTGCAATCCGCCTATGCCACCCGTCATGGCCGACCTGCCGCCGGGGACTGGTAGTATCACACCGGGCGCAACGCCTATGCCCATTCGGCCAATGGCACCCGACTGGACTTTCACGCGCTGGCCACCGGCACCGAACCCGACCGGAAAACCCGCGAGGACCTGAACAGCGCCTTTCTCAAGTCCCTGAACGCCGAATATGCCCGGAAGCCGCGCAGGCCTGCCGATACCCCCGCACAGGCCCCCAGCGGGGCTGTGGCAGCCCCTGTGGCCGTGATCAGGCTGCCGTGGCACGTGACCGCCCTGCTGGCCCTGATCACCGTCTGCGCGGTGGTCAGCATGGGCCTGCTGGTGGCCACCGTCGGCAGCTACGGCCCGAGCTACGACCGCGAGTGCTGCGCGGTTAAGATCGGCGTGCCGGAGCGGGGGTTCTGACCATGACCGACATCATCACCCCGCAACTGTCCGGCATGTCCTTGGCCGAACTGCGCGAGGTCATCCGCGCGTCCATCTCGCGACGTGCCGACGAAGAACTGATCTTTACCTTGGAAATCGGCACGGCCCTGAATGCAGGCCGCGCGCATTGCGAGAACCCGGATTGCGGCGTTCCGGGCAGCAACCCGAACCAACGGTTTGGGAAATGGGTTTCGGAAACGGTTTCCGAAACCCCGCTGGCCGACCTGAACACGCGCACGGCCAGCAACTACATGGCATTTGCGCGGGAGTTTGGGCACCTGCCCCTGTCCACAGCCGCGCGGATCGGGCGCAAGCACGGTTACAAGCTGGCCCACGCAGCCGAGGACGTGAAGGCGGCAGCCGTCGCACAGGCCGAGGCAGGCAGGCCCATCACGCCCGACGACATGGACAGGTGGTTTTCCCCGCCGAGGACGATCCCGGCACAGGCTGCCCGAGCCGCGCAGGTGGTCGAAGCCAGCCCGGCACCACCCCCACAGGTCGAGACGGCCCCAGCGGGCGAGCTAGAGGCGCTGCGGGCCAAGGTCGCGGAACTGGAAGCCGAGAACGAGGGGCTGCGGCTTGTTCAGAAGAAACTCCGCGAAGGTTACCGGGACATGCTGGGGGAGAGGAACGCAGCCAACGACCTGCTGGACATGTTCAAGAAGGAGTTGAAA
This sequence comes from Paracoccus sp. PAR01, assembly GCF_014851995.1. NCBI lineage: Bacteria > Pseudomonadati > Pseudomonadota > Alphaproteobacteria > Rhodobacterales > Paracoccaceae > Paracoccus > Paracoccus sp. PAR01. The sequence continues at coordinate 22,758 of NZ_JACVAW010000008.1, read as the reverse complement.
GCCTTCAAGGCTGTCCCGATCACCGTCGCGCAGGCCGACGAAGCGAAAGTGTTCGAGGCGACAAAATGGGAAAAACTCGCCAAGGGCAGGCAGACCAAGATCAACGAACTGAACCGGGTCATCGCCCGCATGCAGCAAGCAGGCGCGGCCCTGCTGACCGAGGCAGAGGCGAAGAACATCGCGGCAGTGCTGTTTCCCGAAGGCGAGGTCAGCAAGGAAAGGAAGGCAGCCGCGTCAATGGCGTGGAACAGTTTCAGGACCGCATATTTCAAGGAGAAGAAAGGGCGGGATTAATTCCCGCCCTTTTTATTTCCGTAATACGATTATATCCCCTCATCAAAACGTATTACGGATAATGTCTATTCCGAGAATGGAGCGCGGTTTTCCGCAGGATAAGGGACGCGGGGTTACCAGAAATGGTCCGGGGAAATCTGGCTCTATCGTATTACGGATTTATGAGTCCAGAACAGCAGGTTAGCCTACCGTTATGTCTGTCGAGATATAACGGAATCTAGGTGACTCCCATTCGCAGGTTGAGCTAGGCTGAAAATGTCGAAAGCCGTCGCGGTTAGGCGACGGCTTCTTAGACTGCCGGGCGGGGCGGTCAGATTGGAATCTAGTCCAGTCAAAACCCCCGCGTCCAGCAGAAACTGAAACGAGGGAGTGAGCCAATGCCGAAATCCATAGTGCGCACCAATTGGGGCGGAATGGGTGAACCGTCCAAACGGCCCCGCAAGCCCCTGCTGCCGGGACAGGGGGATTTCGCCCGCATGGCCGCGCGGCAGTCGCATTACCTGCTGCGCGCGGTCGATTGGAGCGAATTGGACGACTGGCCGCAGGACGAACTGGCCGAGGCAGCACGGCGCAGCGCCCAGACGGGGGACCGGATCGCCATCCTTGTCCAGAAGCAGCCGAACGGGCCGCCGCGCCGCAGGCTCGTGACGGTGCCGGGGGACATGCTGGCGCGGGCCGACCGCCTGTCGGAACTGGAAAAGCAGCAGATCGCAATCGAACGGGTGGTGGCATGAGAGACCTGCACCGCGAGATGCTGGATAAACTCGACCATGCTACCTTAAAGGCTTCAGGCGGGCAGCCGTATGTCCGCCTCCATCTGCCTGCCGCGCCGAACGACTTGATGGCACGCGCGCTCGCGAGGGAGAAGGCGGTAGCGCTGACCATAGTCAGGTTGGACGACCTCAGCGGCATCTGGCGTCAAATCACATTCTATCCCCGCGACCTTCTGCTGAGGAACGGAGTGCCTAGTGTCGAACAGGTCGAGGCGTATCTGCACGCCGAAGGCGGCTACGACTACTGAGCGCAATCCGGGGTAGCGCCCCGGACGCGGAGGCCCCGCGATACCAACGATGGCGAACATCCGAACGGGTCCTGTCGGGAAATGCCCCCCGGCGTTTAGCGCACTACCCAAAGGAAAGAGGCACGAAACAGGGATGACGCCCGACGAGAAGCGCCATCCCCAAGTTGGACTGTTCGTGATGAACAAAGCATTACATCCCGCCCCCGTGGCGGTCAACTTTGGTGACGTTCCGCTGTGCTGCGGCCTCGGGATTTCCGACACGCTCAAGGACCGCGAGGGCGCGGTCTATTCGGGCGTCACCTTCCACGAGATCGTGGAACTGGCAGAGAACCCGCAAGAGGTGCCCAAGGAAAGTGCCCTGTGGGTGATCCCCTCGGATTACCGGGAAGCCGACGCCCGCGCCCACGCGGTGCAGGCTGAGCGTGGCAAGCTCTGGCTGCTGCCCCTTGATCTGGACGCAGGCAACCCGCCGCTGGACGTGGCCATGAAGCTTGTTCGGACAGTGATCGGGGAAGGCCCTACACTGGTCGGTTACAGCACCCACGGCAGCAGCCCCGAGGTGCCGAAATCCCGCGTGCTGGTGCCGCTGGCTGAGCCGGTCGCGGGGGCCAGTTGGCGGCTGACGGTGGAAGCCTACAACGACCTGCTGGAAACGGTCTCTAGCGGGCTGCTGATCCCCGATGAGAAGCTGCACAGCACCGGGCAGGTGATGTTCCTGCCGAACCGGGGCGAACATTACGAATATCGGATCGACCCGGCAGGAACCATCGTCGGTTTGAACCTGACCGAGGACCACCCGATCAGCATCCGCCGCGAGCAGTTGCGGCTGATCGAGGACGAGGTGAAGCTGAGCTTGTCCAAGCGGGCCGTCGCGCGGATGAAGCAGGCCAGCAAGCGCGGCGCGGGCAAGGACGTGATCGGGGCCTACAACGAAGCGCACGAGGTCGAAGACCTGCTGGCCCGGTTCGGATACCAGCGGAAAAGCCCGACCTCGGAACATTGGCGGTCCCCGCACCAGACGAGCGGCAGTTACGCCACGCGCGTCTACGAAGGCATGACCTCGCAATACTGGATCAGCCAGTCGGAATCCGACCGCAAGGCCGGAGTCGGACCCGCGACCAAGCAGGGCGGGGCCTGCCACGGCGATGCCTTCGACCTGTTCGTCCATTACGAGCATGGCGGCGATTTCAAGGCTGCGGTGCGGGGCTATGCCGAGGCCATCGGGCTGGGACCAAAGAAACCGCCAGAGGTCACCGAGGGCCAGCGCCGTGAGGTCAAGGAACGGATGCAGGCGAAAAAAGCGGAGCCGGACGAGGCCGAGTCCAGGGTGATCGAATCCGGGGCCGAGGACCGCACCTTGCAGCAGCGCGAGACTGCCCGGCTGGACCGGGACGATCCGCAATATGCCGAGTTTTGCAGGCGGCACGGATTTGAACCGGGCGAAATGTCAGGCGGCATCGAGGAAGCGGTGATGCGCGAGGCAATGGACAACGAAATCGCGCCGCCGCTGGACCTGTGGGGCAGCTTCGAGGCCCCGGACCTGCCCCTTGGACTGCTGCCCAAGGTGATCGAGGATTTCGCCCTGTCACAGGGCAGGTTGAAGGGTATCGAGCCGGGAGCCTTCGCCATGGCGGCACTGGCCTGCTGCGGTGCCGTGCTGGACGACAAGATTATCCTGCGGCCCAAGGTTCATGACGCCAAGTGGCAGGAAAGCGCGCGGCTCTGGGTGATGCTGGTCGGTGATCCGAGTGCGAGGAAGTCGCCCGTCTTGGATGCGGCGACATGGCGTGCCGAGGAAGAACACGACCGGCTGATGGGGAACAATGCGACGAACTTGGCGCAATGGAACGCCCTGCCGAAGGACGAAAGGGCGACGACGCCGAAACCACCGCTGCAATGGCTGATCCTCAAGGATGCCACCCCCGAGGCCAGTCAGGAACTATTCATGAATGCGCCCAAGGGCCTGTTCATGGTCGAGGACGAGATGTCGCGCTTCTTCGGCTCCATGAACCAGTTCAAGGGCGGCAAGGGTGCAGACCGGGGATATTGGACGAAGGCTTACGACGGCAAGAAGTTCAGCGCGAACCGGGTCGGTCGCGGGCATATCGTGGTGCCGAAGCTGTCCATGTCGATGCTGGGTGCCGTGCAGCCCGAGGTCATCCGCCATGTCGCCATGAACACGGAAGACAATGGCCTCGTCCAGCGCATGATTCCCGTCGTCATGGGGTCGTCGGGCGTGGATCAGGACATCCCCAGCGGTCCCGAGACGGAAGCCTATGACAATGCTGTCGGCGGCCTATACCTGCTGAGGATGCCGCCCGATCTGGCATTCCTGAGCTTTGACGCAGACGCGCAGGCTATCCGGCAAGAACTGGCGTTGCGGCACCACAAGCTAAAGGCGCTGGATCAGCTTTCAAACAAGCTGGCAGAGCATATTGGCAAGTATGACGGCATGTTCGCGCGGCTCTGCATCATCTGGCATTGCCTCGAACATCTGCGGGTCGAGCATCCGATGAAGACGCCCCTCGCGGCACAGGTCACCGAGGATACCGCCCGCCGTGTGGGCGATTTCATGGCGCGCTTCATCCTGCCGCAGGCCATCGCGTTCTATGGCAGCACACTCGACCTCGGGCAGGGCTTTGAAGGACCGCAGGCGGTCGCATCCTATATTCTGACCAAGAAGCTGCCCCGGATCACCTTGCGGGAAGCCCGCAGCAATGTTCGGGCCTTGAAGAACCTTAAGACCCCAAAGGAAGCTGAGGACGTGATGGCAACGCTGGTGCAGTTCGGCTGGCTGGTTCCTGTTGACGGGCCGCGACGGGATTCAAGGGAATGGACGGTGAATCCTGCTGTCCATGAGCTTTACGAAGATCGCGCCCGGATCGAGGCTGAGAGGATCGAGCGCGCCAAGGAAGGGATGCAAGTCGCCTTTGCCCGTCAAAAGTGAGGATAAGCGCGGACAGTGCGGATGCCCGTTTCCGCACTGTCCGCACTTCAACCATCGTGGGGAGGGTGAATTCCCTTTTGGGTAGGGATAGTTGCAGAACGAGTGCCAGAAAGTGCGGACAGTGCCGATTGCGCGCGTATCTGTGTAAATAACACTCTTTTTTCTATTAAAGCCCCCGCTGGCCGCACACGCTCATCGCGCGCGCGCGCAAGCCGCACTGTCCGCACTTGCAAAAACCACGTTGGTTAGACTGTTTTCAGGCCCAGCTTGCGGTTTTCGGCCCCCGCGCTTGACGCGCAGACTCCCCGCCTGCGAAGATTCCCGGACAGGGAGGATAGCCCCATGATCCACACCGCCGTGCCGCAGATCATCGATCCTTTCGCCGCCGCCGTGGAACGCACGACCGGCCAGCCCATCCGCCACGTCGGGCACCTGCCTTGCGCCCACGTCCTGCAATGGGGCGAGGCCGATTGCGGCATCGCGGGCTTGGTTCATTCGGTCGAACCCGGCCAACTCATCTTTCACCGCGTCACCTTTTCCGAGACCCTGCGGCACCGGCTGGACATCACCGCCCAAGACCTCGCCGCCTGTTGCCTCGCGCAACTTGGCTTGATGGATGTCGGCGGCATCCCTCGCCCCTTCCGCCGTTCCGTCCGGTTGCGCCTCATCCCTGCCGCCCTCGTGGCCCGCCACGCTGCCACCGCATAACCTGCCAAGCAAGAAGCGTTAATTAACACTTAACCATTGTGCGCCGCCACGGCGTCCAGCATTCTAGCGTTAATTAACGCTCGTGAGGCCGAACATGCCCGACCGCCCCTGTGCCCATTGCGGCAAGCCGATCCTGACCAAGAACACCCGCGCGGAATACTGTTCCCCGTCCTGCCGGGTGATGGCGCACCGCAAGCGCAAGGACGAAATCCCCTCGAACATGATCGCTGCGGTAAAGGAATATGTCGATCAGATGATCGCCGCGCAGGACGAGGCCCGGAAATGGGAGTTACGCGCCGGGCAATATTTGCTGGAGTTGGAACAGCTGCGCCATTCCACAACCACTTCCAAGATCACCGAGTCCGACCGCAAGGCCATCGTGAAGGCGCTGCACCCGAACAGCAATCCGAGCAAGGATACACTCGCCAAGGCATATGCGGCTTGGCAGAACATCGCAGGATGACCGCCTGCGAAAGCGGGGCCACAATGTCGGTCGCCTCGCCCGGCGTCATGTGGAACTCACCGGCGCCTTTGTCAGTATCGCAGATTCGGACAACCAATCGTTGACCGATCCCCGGGCGCCGTGCTTTGCCCGCGGGACGAGCATCGAGACATCGCGTGGCCCGCTGGCGATCGAAGACCTGAGGGCAGGCGATCTGGCCATCACACGGGACCATGGCGCGCAGGCGATCCGCTGGATTGGTTCGGCCAAGCTGGACAGAAAAGCATTGGCGGCCAACCCGAACATGCGCCCGATCCGTATCGCTAAGGGCGCTTTGGGTCATGGGCTTCCCGTTGCCGACCTGCTGGTATCTCCGCAACACCGCATTCTGGTCCGCTCGCGCATCGCGCAAAAGATGTTTGGGGCGCAGGAAGTCCTGGTTGCCGCCAAGCAACTGGTGCTGCTCGACGGGATAGACATCGCGACGGATGTCGCTGAGGTCGAGTATTTCCACATGCTGTTCGACCGCCACGAGGTGGTGTTGTCGAACGGCGCCGAAACAGAGTCGCTTTATCCCGGTCCGGAAGCGCTGAAATCGGTGGGCAAGGCGGCGGTGGAGGAGATCTTTACGCTGTTCCCGCAGCTACGAGATCTTGAGGCTGCGCCTGAGCCCGCCCGGCTGTTGACATCCGGCCGCCAAGGCCGCCGCCTGGCCCATCGGCACGAAACCAACCATCAGCTTCTGGTCGCCGTGAACTGACCCGGATCGTTCCGGGCAACCCGGGAGCGTCATGAAGAACGGTGACGCGCGCCAAGGTCAGCCTTCGCGCGCTTCGCCTCTTCGCATCCTGACGGCATGCCACAGTCCCGGGTGATCTTCGGATCGGCACCGCGCGTGATCTGAGCGAGGCGCATTCCTGCCCCTGTGGTCGAGCGGCATGACTCCAATGTCCGCTCTACGGACAACGCCGTCGTTCAGTGCAGTTAACGGCGCAGCGACGTTTCTTTGAAGCGGCCATTCAGATCAAAATGACTGTCTCGCCGCGAGTGGCTTGCGATTTGCAACGCTGCGGTCTGCCAGCCGACGTGCACCTCTTCCGCCAATTATCTGACGCGCCGGGACCGCAACATAAGATGGATCAGCGAGTTCTGGAAAAATCGCGAAAATCTCGCTCACCGCTGCCGGATCGATCGATTTCAATGCCTGTGGTCCGGTGTACAGGCTCTCTGTGGCGACCCCATTCGCCATTACGATCTGATGTGCGTTCAGCAGGAAATGCCAATAGGTGACGCTATCTATATCCGTCAAGATATCGATGCCGTTCACCGCAAGCAGGTGTTTGGCGGCGACCAACACGTCCTTGGTACCGAACATGCGGCGGCTGATTTCGGACGTGACCAGAACCCTGTGCTGGGGCGACACGATCAAATCGGTTTCCGGCAGACCCGGGGCCAGGGCACCCGCTCTGATTCGCACGGGACACAGATTGGGATTCCGTTCAAGCGTCGCGCGGTCCAGTTGGCGGAAGCCGATCCAGCGAATTTCTTGGAATTCGTTGTCGGCCGTCAGGACGCGGTCACCAACGACAAGATTGTTTACCGGGACCGGGCCGTTGGCGGTTTCAATAAACGTTCCAGAGGCAAAGCAGACGACAAGCTCCTCATAGGGAACTTCGATCGCCACGGGCGGAAATAATTGACTGTCAGTGTTGGAAACAATTGTGAGGGGAACATCCAGGGGGATGTCACCGCCAAAGGAGAAGCCCACGATCTGGCCCTCGATCCGCGACTCCGTCGAAAGACGAAGTCTGATGGCAAACAGCTCATAAGTGTCGCCTGTGGCGGGGTCCAGGGCAGTGATCGTGTACTCGGCTTCGACCAACGATCCCACGGGCCAGGTTGTCCCATTGACGGTCAAAGCGCTCGTCAGAAGCTGCGGAGCACCGTTGTCGTTGTAGCCGTCTCCGGTGTCGTCATCCTCAAACTGATCATCATCATCCGTAACCGAGAGGGGGGTTGTCGTGGCATCACCAGCAACGGTCAGCGTGCTGCCCGGAAGGAACTCGCCCGAGACGGAATCGAGCGCCCATTCCCGGTCGAACCCGTCTTTGTCCACAATTGTAAATTGATCTGGTGGAAGAAGAGTGAAGCTGAAGATGGGCATCTTCGATTCCTTTCTTCAGTTTGCTCGCCACAGTCGTTGCCACACTACCATATCTGTGGCGGGCAGAATGCCAGCACGATGCACAAGGCTTCTGTCCAGCGCACTTTTTGCCCGGCATCAACACAATATCACAAGCCGCCCGTTCGAAGTATTGATAGGCAAGCCGCAAGATCACATTCTCCGGGATCGAGCAAAGGACGTTCGGGCGGATCGGCAGCGACGGACGAGTGATTCCGTGCCGATGACACTTGTGCCGCGAAGCGTCTCGGACTTCAAGTCTCGGGTCGATGCGGCAGATAGCCGAGAATGCTTGGAACATACCCCTTTGGCTATTCCAGCCCGCCCGACATAAACCTTGATCTTGCGGGATATTCGCGCGATCATCTGCCCCGACCTGCGCCGCCAGTGCCAGCGCCCTAGCCCCCAACACCTCGATCAATCGGAACGCAATCGCCTTACCGATTCGCGTCATGCGCCGTCTTGTGGCGGTGTCAACCCTCAGGGGGGCACATTCCGCACGAAAGGGGTGGGGGTGCCCCCGCCGTGCCGGGGGACTTTCAGCACGAAAAACCGGACCGCAAAACCGCCCCGGATTTCGCCAATTTTCATTTAATTTGACGGGTAAAAACCCAAACCCAACCGGAGAAAATCCGATGGCACCCCGCGTCACCCCGAAGGCACCCAAGCCCGAGCCCGTCGAAACCCTGCCCGATCCGGTTCCTGAGGAGCTACGCGGCCTCGACGCGCGTTGGCACCGCACGCATCAGAGTTTTCTGGCCGAGGTGATCGCATTGCGGACCCGCGCCACTTCTGTGGATCGCAGCCTTATCATTTCCGCTGTCCGTGCCCTCGCGGGAGAGCAGCGTGCGCGCGATCTGGCTGACCGGGCCGCTGGCAGCGCTGATGGCGATGTCTTTCTGGCACTCACGAGGCTGGCACAGAGCGAAGGCCGCGCCGCCCGATCCGCCCTCGCCAATCTGGGCCTCAGCGGTGATCGTCGAGGCGTCGGAGCCGTCCGAAGGGCGGGAGCCGCTGCCCTGGATGGCGAGACGATTGCCCATGTCGGCAAATCACGTTGGGCCGGTGTCATATGAGAGATGACCGACCTGCGGCCCTGCCCAGCCCCCGGCAGATCGAGCGATTGGTCGCACTGGTCGAAGGCGAGCTTGCCGCACGCCCGCCTCTGACGACCCGACCCCATGCGGCCTGTCCCGCAGGCTGTATTCAGCCGAGCAGCCTCGAATGGGCATGGCGACTGCTGCACGACCTGACCGAGGCCCGGCACATGGCCGCGCCCCTGCTGCATGACTTGCTTGCTTGCTTGAATTGTTGGCTTGTCCCGCCTCGCGACCTCGACTTGTCTGCCTGCCGTGCCTTGTGGGCATCGGTCGCATTCGCCGCCGGGCAATCTGCCGCCGACAATTTGCGCCAGTCCGGGCGCATCGGCCCCAGCGACCGCGAGGCGTTGGGCCGCTTGACCGCGATCCTGCTGGGCCGCGAAGCCGATCCGGCTGAACTCGAAAGCTGCCTACACACGATCCGCCCTTATGGGCAAAAGTCGCGCGTCGCATGACAAAGTGTATTACGGATTGTCCAATTTACATTAGCTAACAGTAATACACTTTTGATAAATAATATAAATTCGTTGTAGAATCACTCTTGGCAGGGTAACTTATCCACAGGTCAACCGTCTGAGGATCGTCGCCATGTGGCACGCATCGCCCCCCAAAGCCGCACCTGTCACCATCACGGTGACCCTGCGCTCTGATCGGCCTTCCCCTGTCAACTGCGATGCACTGTCGGAAATCGTTTCCGTGCGGGGCCGCATAGGCTTGTTCGAAGCCCGCCAAGGCATGGCGACCAGCCCGGAGCCCGCCCGATGATCGCCCGAAAATTGAGCCCGCCGACCATCCGCCTCGAAGGCGCGACCGTCAGCATTTCCGCGAAATTCACCTCGCGGGTCGCAGGGGTCGCCACCGAAGCCGCATACGGTTTCCAGAAAAGCTGCGAGGCCATGACCTCGGGGCAGCTAGTGGCCGGGCTCAACATGCTGCACAGGCACGCGCGCGAGTTGGCCGAACTCGTTCCGCAGGTCGAGCGGATCGCAGGCGAACTCGAAGATGCCGCCCGCGTCTTAGACACGGGCATTGCGACCGAGACCGGCCCCCTCGTCGATGTTGCACTGGCCGCACGTGCGCAGGCCGATGCCGCCTTGCTGACCGATCCGGGCCTCGAACTGGCCGACGTGGCCGAGACCGCTCGGGTCCTGCGTTCGACGGCGAAATTACTGCGCGAAGATGCCACAGCAGCCCGTCGCAAGGCCGATAGCCTGACCGACTTGCATCAACGCTGCACGGCCAAAGCCATTGCCTGCCCGGCCAGTGATCCAATCGCGATCGCGGATCGCTTCAAGGTGCCAGCCGATCTGCGAGCCGCCTTAGATGCGGCATTGGCGAGGGGCGACGCCCCGGCGCGACACGCTGCCGACGATTGGCTTCGAGGGCAGGCAGGCGACGACAAGCGGGCAAAACGCGCTCGGCAAGCCCGCGCATTGGCCGAAGTGACGACCGCCGCAGCACAGATTTGGGAAGGGGCCGCGTCATGACCGCCGAACTGCAAGCGCGGGCGAAAACGATCCGCGCGCATTATCGTGCAAACGCCAATCTGAATTTGTCTGGGGGAAACCTGCCGGATATCGAAACTTTGATCAAGGCGCGGGTCGCTGCCACGAGCGAAATCAATTTGCTCGCGACGGGCGATGCGCTGGCTGAAGAACGCCGCTGGGTCGAAGCTCGCCTTGCGGAATTGAAGGAACTGGCCGAGGGCAAAGATTCCGCAGGCTTGATGCGAGGTGTTTTCGGTCAGCTACTCAGCGCAAATCTGACCGCATTGCGGGCCGTTAGCGACCACATCGAATTGCGACGGGCGACACTGGTCAGCGGCACGGCTAGCCCGCTGATCGCGGCTGCATTGGGGGACGCGAAGTCATGACCCGTGATGTCGCGCTGCACGAACTACGCCACGGGCTGGCCTGCGGGGTCGCGCTGGTCGCATTGGGGATCGACCGCCAGACCTACGATCAGGTGAAGTGCCATTTTCACGTTGCATCGGCCTACGGCGAATTTGGTTTATCCCCGGATGGCCTGCCCGAGCACGTCAGGGCGCAGGCTTCGGAATTGATGGCCGTTGGCCCCTGCGCTGCATTAGAGCGGGCCGTGCCGGTCTTGCTGTCGGACAATGCGCACGCACGCTCCGCCGTCTTCCGGGACGCGGCCTTAAGCGCCGAAGACCTCGACCTAGCGGCCCGCTGGAACGGGCCCCCTGCGACCCCTGCTGTCATTGTCCGGGCCGTGCAGTGCCTCGAATCCGGGATCGGGCTGGCGCGTGTCGCGCGGCTTTGCCAACTGGTCCGGAAGATCGACGCCGCAGACCTCGACCAGTTGCCGCGCCTGAAGTTTTTCGTTCCCTTTGACGCCGCATCGCAGGCTCTGACCAAGGCCCGCTTGAACCTACACGCGAGGAAATCAGCATGACGCAAATCAACATCCCCATCAGTGACCGCGCCCTGATCGGGCGTGCAGTCGCGATCCTGCGCCGTGTGCCCCCCGAGCCGTTCATTCGGGCCGCATTGCAGGCCCATTACGGGCACCCGTCCGGGGCCTTGGCCCGCATGGCCCGCGACCTGACCGCAGGCAAGGCACCCACCGCCGCCGACCTGCATGAGCACCTTGAGGATTCTGTCGCGCAGGCGCTGGAAGGCATCATTGCGGCGATGGAAGGCCACGGACGGATTGAAATCACAGAATATGATCTAGCGCAGGTATTGCCGATCTTGGCCGACGTGCGGTCGCAACTGGCGCGCTGACCGACGCGAGCCGATCTGGGAGCCCGCCCATGCTGGACGACCGAAGCCCGCAACGGGCCACCCACGAAACCCGTGACCCGACCAGCGGCAGGTTTCGAGCCACCAAGACCGATTACCTGCGTGTGGCCCGCGCCTTTCGTCAGGAGCGATTGCCCGGCCTGCGGGCAGAGAACGCGACCCCTACACAGATTGAAGCCGCGTGCTTCCGCTTCAAGGCAAGTTCTGGGGTGGCATCCGCAGCCAAGAAAAAGAAGGAGACAAACCCAGCCTTGACCTCAACATGAGACAAAATTTATGATCAGAGGTGGCTCAGTTCTGGGTGAAATCAACAGTTATGGCCTGCAATAATCAAAGGTAGGCACCTTAATGAACCCCGATCCCACTCCATCCTCGGTTGGTTTGAATAAGGATGCGCTCGCCCGGCTTGGTGCCTCTATTCAGGCCGACATCGACAGCGGGAAGCACTTTGGTGCTTCGATCCTTGTCGCTCGTCACGGTCATGTGGCTTATCAAGCGAGCTTCGGAAAGGTGGCCCCGGGTCGCGCTCCATCAGGTGACGACCGATACCTGCTCATGTCGATGTCGAAGGCATACACCGCAACGCTCGTCCTCAAAGCAATTGATGAAGGCCGTTTCGGCCTCGATACACGCATCGCGGACCTCGTTCCCGGCTTTGGCGCACTGGGCAAGCAGCGGGCGACCCTGCGACAGTTGCTGGCGCACACCGCGGGGCTGCCGTTCGGTCTCGTCCCCCCTCCGTTGGGCCTAGACAAGGTCGGCAACCTCGCCGTCAAAGCCGCCGCGATGTGCGCATTGCCTGCGGTCTACAGTCCCGGCACCAGATGCCTCTATACCTCCGGCTTGGGCTACGATCTGCTGGGCCAGATCCTCGTCAATACCGATCCGAAAAAGCGCGGCTTCAATCACATTGCCCAAGAGGATTTGTTTGCACCGTTGGGCATGGCGGACAGCAGCTTCGCGTGCGCGATCGACGATCCTCGGCGAGTTCCAGTGTCGTTTACTGAAGCGAATGTGGGACCTACCACACCGATGCTTCTGCGTTTTTTTAACGAATTCCTTGACGGCGAAGCGGAAATGCCGAGCGGAAATGCGTATTCTACGATCAATGATGTCTTTCGATTCACAGAAGTCTTCCGCGGTCGCGGGACGGCGCACGGTCAGCGCGTTCTCTCGCCCGCGCTCTTCGACTACGCCCGGCAAGACCACGCAACGGGCTTGATTAACGATGCGACCGTCTTCGAGGTCGAAGAGCGCGGCCTCGACGATTTCCCGGCGCACTTCACCTTGCTCGGTGGTTATGTCCGCGGGAGGGGGCACATCCTGAACGCGACCGGGCACACGGCATCACCGCAAAGTATCGCGGCGGTCGGTGGTGCCTCCACGGCATGGATGATCGACCCCGAGCGTGATCTCACGGTCATCTTCCTGTCTGCCGGCTTCATTGAAGGGCTGCGCCATATCGAACGTGTGCAACGCATCAACGACCTCGCGCTCGCGTCGGTCGACGCCTAACAAAGGGACGAAGGAGTTTGTGGAAGCATAGGTTTCCGCTGACAACCTGGCAGCCGGAAGGGCCGCATAGCTGACCCCGGACCTTCGCCTCGGCAGCCAAGGGCGCACCTTAGGAAGGGCGGGAACCTTACGTCAGGTGTGGAACACTAGGTAGTGGCAGGGAAGGGGCGAGGGGCAGGCAGCGGGGCAGCTATCGCGTTAAGTTCGGGGCATGGCCTCGTGATCACTTGGCAGCAGGCCCAAAGCGACGGCCATCCTGCGCAGTACATCGGCGGGGACGTAATCAACGCCGGTTTCGATTGCCGCGACCTGATCGTGACCGATACCGGCCCGCGTTGCCACTTCCTCGCGTGTCAGGCCGCAATGGTCACGAAAGGCCAGCAGCGGCGACTCCCCATTCAGCAGCCGCTCTGCCAAGGGGCTGGGGGCGACTCCATCCTCACCTGACCAGATGCGCGCCAATATCCCGAGACATTCCGAAATACCGAGGGGTCGTCCATCTTCGGATTCGGAATATGTCATGCGCGCGCCTTATGAGAACGAATTCCTCTAAATGATCTAAGTGGATCGGTGCAGGGTCAATGTGCCGAAAGTGGCAGGGCCGGGGCATGAGCAGGTTTCTGCCGCATCCGGTTCTGTTGCCTCAACTGACTGCCGCGCATTCTGATAATTGTTCCACCGTTTGACGGTGCCGCAGGACGCCACCCGCAACGCATTAAGAGCCAAGGGTCAACACGGGGCGGGTCAGTTTACGGGCATGGCGGATTGATTAGGAATCGAACCGAAAGCCGTGGCATGGGGCCACTTGACCCCGCCCGAATGCCCTGCCAGCGTGGGCCGGGACGTGGCTCTGACGATTTACCTAGTATTATCAATGCCAGTGTAAGACACCTCCTCCGCCACTTGGCTTAGCAAAACAATTCTCCAGGGCTAGAGACGGCGATATTTTATCGTTGTTTTCGAGGGTTATGCGTGTGCGGCGTTACACCTGTTTTGCCGTCACGAACCCCAAAAGCGTTCTCTAGGCGCCATTTTCTCCGAAGCTGTTGACTCTGCTGATTTCGGTGAAACGACGTTATTTAATTGTTATTATTATTAAAAATATTGCGACATTTACCCGGTTCGATTTCAGGCGCGGTCAGTGCGAAGGTACCGAAATCGAACATTCGCTGTTCGGTAAGGGTCGAACCCAATGAGCCGCGACCGCGCCGCTATTCGGCGATAGTGGCAATTGCCCCATCCGATGGCCAGAAGGCCGCCAACCCGGAGCTGGGCATTCCGGAAGCTCGTTGTTGGTCGTGGACGGCGGGATCGCGAGAATTATTGACGAAGGCTAGCGTGCGAAGCGCCGCACGCCGAGTATGCAGCCGATCACGGCAAGGGTCACCAGCAGCCATCTGCGGGCGAATAAAGCTGGTGCAGCAGCGTCGCTGCAACCGGCAGACCGATGACGAGCCGCTACACTTGCAGCTGCCCCACCGTAGCAATGCCACCCTGCGCCAGCCCCCCAATACGCGCACCAGCTTCCCGAGGCATCACCACCCCTGCGCGCAGCAAAGCCTAGGTCGGTGCTTAGCACTGGCGTCATCGGCCCCGCCCATAAATTTGGGTGGGGCACCGCAGGGATGTCCGCCCCTCTATGAGGCGAACGGCGCGCGATATTGCGACTGACGTTCCAGCATCCAGCCCGGATATTCGGCGGGTAGCTTCGTCACCGTGTCGAGCGCCAGCAACTCCTCGGCCGACAAGGCCACCTCTGTCGAGCGGATGTTGTCCTGCAGCTGATCGATCCGCTTGGCGCCGACGATCACGCTGGTCACCACCGGCTGATGCAGAAGCCAGGCGAGCGCCACCTGCGCCACGGTGCACCCTTTGGCCGATGCGATTTCGCGCATCACCGCAATGGCGGCATCGCCGCGCTCCAGATCGACCGGCGGAAAGTTGAAACTTGCCCGGCGGCTGTCTTCCGCGGTGCTGCCGTCGCTATACTTACCCGAGAGGAAACCACCCGCCAGCGGGCTCCAGACCATCAGGCCGATGCCTTCGGCTTGCAGCATCGGCACGATCTCGCGTTCGAGATCGCGGCCGACCAGCGTGTAATAGGCCTGCAGGGAAAGGATCGGCGCGAGCTTTCTTGCGTCAGTGATACCGACCGCCTTGACGATCTGCCAGGCCGCCCAGTTCGACAGGCCGATGTAGCGCACATATCCCTGCCGCACGAGCGTATCGAGCGATTCGAGCGTTTCGGTGATCGGGGTCAGCGGATCAAAGCCGTGAATCTGGTAAAGGTCGATGTGATCCATTTGCAGCCGTTGCAAGCTGGCCTTGGCCTGCGCCAAAACATGGGCGCGCGAGGCACCGCGAGCGTTCGGGCCCTCGCCCATCGGCCCAAGAACCTTGGTCGCGATCACCACGTCGTCGCGTGGGATGCCGAGGTTGCGGATGGCGTGACCGAGGATCCGCTCGCTCTCGCCTCCCGCATAGACATTGGCGGTGTCGATGAAGTTGATGCCGGCGTCGACGGCCGTCTTGATCAGCGTGTCGGCTTCTTCCTGACGCAGCTGGCCGATCTGGCTCCACATGCCTTCCGAACCGCCGAAGGTCATCGTGCCGAGGCAAAGTTCGGAGACGAGGAGGCCACTCGGGCCGAGAGTGCGGTAACGCATGGAATGTTCCTTTATGCCGGGTGGGCGCCAGGGCGGAATGCCGCCGGGTTAGGGCAAAGATAGGGTTGCCGCACTTTGGCTCGCCACGCCGATCCTCGCAAATCCTTGCACGATCCTCTCATTCGCATCGATTCTGGGCTATGAACAACGTGCACAGACCCTAGATTGCGAGGCATGGAAAACGATCATCTCGCCCCGCTCAAAGAGCTGTTGGCCCGCCTATGGCAGGCGCATGGCCGGGAAACCCCGATCGATGGGCTGTTTTTGACCTCGGTCACGGCGCCGACCGGTCCTATCCATGCCGTTTACCGCCCGTCGCTCTGCGTCGTGGCGCAGGGTGCCAAGACCAGCATGCTTGGCGATCGCGCCTATCGCTATGACGCAGGGAAATGCCTGATCGCCTCGATGGAGGTGCCGATCCGGGCACAGATCACGCGCGCTACGCCTGACCAACCCTATCTGGCCTTCAGTCTTGCTCTGGACCCCGCGACGATCGCCGATCTGCTGCTGGAACTGGATGGAATTGACGACGCCCCCACTGGTGCGGCACTGGCGGTACATGCCCTTGGGCCGGAGCTTGCCGATCCTCTCTGCCGGTTGTTGGCTCTGTGCGAGCGACCGCGCGACATCACGATCCTCGCGCCGTTGATCCGGCGGGAAATCACCTGGCTTCTGCTGAATGGCCCGATGGGGCCGGCGCTGCGCCAGATCGGCCTTGCAGGCAGCCACATGGCGCGGATCGGCCGGGCCCTCGCCTGCATCCGCGAAAGCTTCGCCGATCAGTTGAATGTACGGCAGCTTGCCGATGTCGCAGGCATGAGCCCTGCCACCTTCCACCGCCACTTCAAAGCAGTAACGGCGATGACGCCGGTGCAGTACCAGAAGCAGCTTCGATTGCAGGAGGCGCGCCGCCTGCTGCTTTCCGACAATGCCGATGTCGCGCTGATCGGCTACGAGATCGGCTATGAAAGCCCGTCACAGTTCAGCAGAGAATATCGTCGTCTGTTCGGATCGCCTCCCGGGCGGGACGGGCAGCAAATCCGCAGAGTTCTCACACCGCAGGTGGATGTCTGAGCTGGCACGACATCGACATTTTGGGCAGAGAGCGGTCTGACGGCAGCGCGGTATTGCGGTCGCGGCGAGCCTAGGAAAGCGGTCGTTCGTTCACGGTGCAGCGATTACCCTGCCGTGCCACCCGTAACGGGCAGAATTTGGCCTCTCGGCTCTGCGGCATGGCAATCGCAGCAATCTCGGAAGTCGGGCACTCGTTTTCACCCCACCTACGATACTGCGCGGCCAGGAGCTTTGAAGCTCCTGCCTAATGAGGCGCGCATCAAAGATTTTGCGGGCCGATTGCCGACACATGGCCCCGATGATGTTCGACAAATCGCCGACTCTGTTCGGAGGGATACTTACGGTGGTCGCGATCACATAAGATAAATTGAGCACATAGCGCGGCAACTACACCGAGGAGGCCACCTCGATACTTGTCATTGATCTGCAACGGACCAACGATCTCACGGGATACCTTGAATCGCTTCCCGTCCCTTGCACTTGTCAGGCGTCAATGCGTTCAACTAACACCTATACGGGGCAAATTGATGAAAGAGGGAGGGTTGCTTGACGCCGCAAACAGTCGCTCGGCTATTGGCATCGATGAACGCAGGTCGTCTGTTGGTGGTCTGCGGTGCCGGCCTTTCCATGGCTCCCCCAAGCAGCCTTCCATCCGCACGAGCAGTAGCGGAGCGTTGTTTCGACAAATACCGACTTGAGTCAGATCCCAATTGCGACGCCGGACTGCGCGAAAACCTAGAGGCGCTGGCAGAGCACTTCGCTGGCCTCAACACCCTGCAATCTGTCTTCATCGAGCACCTCGTTCCGGGGTCGTCTTTTGTTCGGCCTTCTAACACGGGGCATGCCGCTATCGCTGATTTCCTCATAACACGCGCCGCCGTAGCCGGCATATCGAGCAACTACGACACGCTGATTGAGAGACGTGCTTGGGACTATGGTGCCGACTTTCGTGGCTCGCTCAATGGGGACGAAGCCAATGCCGACACCGTTCGACAGGCACCGTTGCTGAAGTTTCATGGCTGCGCCCACCGAGATCGTCCCTCCACGGTCTGGGCTCCGTCACAGCTCGACGATCCGACGATTTCAGCACGCATCGCCCGTAGCAAGGTTTGGATGGCTGCCAACATCCGACAAAAGGATGTCCTCGTCGTCGGATTCTGGTCGGATTGGGAATACCTCAACGCGGTTATAGGTGAGGCCCTGATCGATGTTCAGCCGCTGTCCGTCACCGTGATCGACCTGTCGCCCACAGACTCCCTTGAGCAAAAGGCGCCACAGCTCTGGCAAATCGCCCACGCTCAGAACGTGACTTTCGAACACGTTCAGGAGTCCGGCGCTGCTGCGCTCGACGAGTTGCGACGGGCATTTTCATCCAATTATCTTCGCCAGGTGCTGGATGCCGGACGGGCCGTCTTCGAGCAGGCCACCGGCGTTCAATGTGACGCTGCTTGGCTCGAAGTCGCGGCTTTCGATAGCGAGGTTTTGTACGGGCTGCGGCGGGATGCCGAAGGCGTCTCGGCGGCGGACCCTGCGACGCTCCTGCGTCCTGCGAATCCGGAGGCGCTTGGCTTCTTCCACTTGTTGCTACGTCAGGCTGGGGCAGTGCAAAGCGCGGGCGGCTACGACTTCAATGGCCGGAGCATTCGCGTCGTCAATGGAGCGCAAACAGTGCTGGGCACACTGCGCGGTCGGTTTGTCGAGCCGCCGGCAGCAATGGAAGCCGACATCGTCGTCGCCGTCGGCGCGACGGATTTGGGTGTGCCCGACAATGTCATTCGTAGCGGACGGGCGGGCGATCTCATCCGCCCAGATGCGGGTGGCGAATGGTACGACCTCGCTGGGGCAAGAGCTGCGTTGGGCATATGATGGACATCTACATCCAATCTGAAATCCTTCTTCGCGATGCACAATATGACACCTGGACATGGACCGGGCCGTCAGGGCCGGTAACATGCTTTGAAAACGCCGCGCTAATGGGTTTTCTGCATGTCTTCGCCACGGCAGATGCGCTCCTTGGTTCCTGGGAAGAACGGCAGAAGCTCGCGCTGGCTCGACACGCGACATTCCTGCGCAGCGCCGGCGCCAAGGCCTGGAACGTCTACTCACTCTTCCTGACCGACGATTCAGATGCGCGCAGGGGCCGTGAGATTGAGCGCATAGAAGAAGACTTCTCGCTGACCCGAAAGATAGCGCGAGCCTCGATCAGGACGGCCGATGACATCGAGATGGCTTTGCTGCCGCTGCTATCCATTCGATCAAAACCACTGCTCGGCGCCGCCAACTTTGAAACGAGACTGCGCACCAGGCTCAAAGAAATCTCTCCCGATGGTGTTACAGCCTTCCTCAATGAAGCTACGCCGGCAGACGTCGCTCGCATCTTGGGAGCGAAATCATGAGGCTGGATTTCGTCGAGATATGTGGTTTCCGCGGGTTCAGGGATGTCGCCCGGATAACCTTTGGTCGCGGCTTCACGGTCATCACGGGCCGCAACGGCGTGGGCAAGAGCACGGTCTGTGACGCTGTAGAGTTCGCCATAACGGGCTCCATCGACAAATATTCTGTTGAGAAAGCCGCAAAGGAAAGCCTGAGCGATTATTTGTGGTGGCGCGGCGAAGGTGTGCCCGAAGCGCACTACGTTATAGCCTCTTTCGTCGATGACGACGGCAAGCCATTCACGATCACGCGGACTAGGGAATCCGGGTGCGATCGATCTCCTGAAGATATTGAAGCTGCGCTGTGTAGCGGGCCAGTGCCTGATGACGCACTCAAGCAGCTCACCCGCACGTCAATCATCCGCGACGAGTGGATTGCTGCACTTAGTTTGGACCTTACCGAAACAGAGCGTTTCGACCTCGTCCGTGCTGCGCTTGGTGCGATGGAAGGCTCCGAAGCCGGTAGCAGGGCAAAGGAGGTTGTCGCCGCTGCCGAAGCCAATCACACCAAGGATGAAACGGCCTATGAGACGGCTCGCGCGCGCCTTGCCGATCGGCTCACACAGCAGTCGGAGCTACAGACTGCCCTGACCCGATCTGGCGACGTTTCCTCGGCCCTGCAAGTCGTCGCTGCGGCAGCGCCGAGTGCGCCGCCCGAGCTGACCGCACAACTATCTGCCGCGCGGGCTGTTCTCGCGAACGGGCGCGCCAGGTTGGGGCGCATGAGCGAGGCCGTCCAACTCGGTCGGGATATGGCAGCCGCACAGGACGTCTATAACAATCCGGATGCCGTTGCCGCCCGCGCAGCGGCGGCCGCCGCCCATGAGGCGGCGCAGCGAGACAATGAAGCGGCACAAAAAGCAGTCTCGGACGCCGAGCAACGCCTCGCACGTGAAGAAGAAATGGATGCGGTCGCGGCCTCGCTCGCACTTCTGGTCGAGCACGGCGAGAGCTTGGGTCTGCATGACGATCACTGCCCGCTGTGTGCGGCTAATCGTACTTCCGAGGAATTTGCGGCCGGTCTCGCGATAGCACGCAAGAGGGTGGCGTCGCTCTCGTCGGGCGTTCAGGCTGCCCGCAATAACCTCGCGAGTACAACGGCGAATGCACGCGAGCCGGGGCTCATGCTGCAAAAGACCGCCGCCACGGTTCAGGCCCATTCGGACGATTTGCGAAGTCTGCGGGCACAGGAAGCGGCGCATGTCGAGTTCTACGACCATTGGAAGCTCGATCGCGCCTATATCCAAGACCCCGAGGGCCTTGAGCTGGCCGTAGCGTCTGAACGAGACCGGCTGATCGACCTTGAGCGAGCGCTGCTCGTGCTGGAGGCGTCGCAGGCGGTTTCCCGGATGTCATCGGTCGAAAGCAATATCGCGGTACTGCGTGATGACATCGAGAAACTGGCGCGGGCGGTTGGCCAGTCGCAGAGTGCCGTCACTGCGGCCCGGGAAATCGAGCGGTCAGTCAGGCGTGTGAGCGCAGAGATCATTGATGAGCGGCTTGCTCAGATCAGCCCCTTGCTCAACGAACTGTATCAGCGCCTGCGTCCGCACGCCGACTGGCGCACGATCGACTACAGCATTCGCGGTGATGTTCGCCGGTTTCTAAGCCTGAAGGTGGGTGACGGCCTGAATCCCCAGTTTGTTTTCAGCAGTGGCCAGCGCCGCGCGGCCGGTCTTGCGTTTCTGCTGTCTGTCCACTTGGCTCGCGCATGGACGCCGCTGCGATCGCTCCTGCTGGACGATCCCGTTCAACACATCGATGATTTCAGGGCGCTTCATCTCGTCGAGGTGCTTGCTGCCCTGCGTTCCGATGGGCGCCAGATCATTTGTGCCGTCGAGGATCCCGCTCTTGCCGATCTTCTGAGCCGACGCTTGATCAGCACCGCCACGCAAGGCGGCCGCCGTGTGGATATCGAGCTCGGACCTTTGGGGGCGACGAGCGTCGTCATGGAGCGAGAGATCTACCCGATGCCTGTCGGTGTTCTGCGAGGCGTGAATTCTGCATGAGCGCTGAGACCGAGTTGAACGGGCGTCGGGCACATGGTCCCTGGAGCGATCTGGCGCTCCACACAATCGGATGGCGCGCATTCCAGGATCTCTGCTCGCAAGTTTGCGAGGTCGTGCTTGGCCGGCCTGTTGAGATCTTCCGGGAAGCCAATGATGGCGGACAGGACGCCGTGTTTCTCATCCCCTCCGAGCCCACGGCCTCGCCGATCGGCACGGTCCAATGCAAACATACGTCGGACGCCGGCAAGGCGCTGAAAGTTTCGGATCTGACCGCTGAGCTGGAAAACGTCGAGGAATTGGTCAAAGCGGGTCAGGCCGACACATACATCTTCATGACCAACATGAGCGTGGATGCGCCAGTGGCGGTCGCCGCGCGTGCCAAGCTGCGGACGCTCGGCGTGCGCAAAGCGCATATTTTTGGCCGGCAGCATATCGTTCGGGTCATCAGGAGCAGCGCGCGCCTCCGTGCATTGGTTCCACAGGTGTATGGCCTGGGGGATCTCACGGCGATCGTTGATGAACGCCTCAGTGAACAGTCCCGTGCGCTGCTGGATAGCTGGATTCCAAAACTACGCACCTATGTCCCGACCAAAGCCCATCGCGACGCTGTGCATGCCATATCGAAACATGGCGTGGTGCTGCTGCTTGGAAATCCATCGAGCGGAAAGTCGGCAATAGGCGCTATCGTTTCAACGATCGCCTCGGAAAATGCTGACAATACCGTCCTTGCTCTGACCAGCCCCCGTGACTTCGAAGCCGGATGGAATCCCAACGATCCTGGTCGCTTCTTCTGGATAGACGACGCGTTCGGCTCGAACGTCTTGCGCGACGATTATGTCCAAGACTGGGCATCCGCCTTTTCAAAGCTCCGCGCGGCCGTCGCGCACGGAAACCGCTTTCTTCTCACCTCGCGCAAGCACATCTACGAAGCGGCGCGGCGGCGGTTAGGACAGCGAAACCTTCCGCAGTTTGCCGACGAAAGCGCGGTGGTCGATGTCGGTGAACTGACGATCGATGAGAAGACGCAAATCCTTTATAATCACGTGAACTTCGGCACCCAGACCCAGAGTTGGCGGTCGAGCGTGAAGCCTCATCTCGAGGCGGTCGCCGCCGTACCCGGGTTCCTTCCGGGCATCGCCGAACGCATGGGGGATCCAAACTTCACGAAAAGCCTGGCGCCCCGCGAAAGCGCGCTCGTCCAGTTCATGAAGGAACCGCGCGAGCATCTCGTCGACACCGTCAACGCGTTGGACGACCACCTCCAGGCTGCTCTCATCCTCGTCTATGTGCATCAAGCGGGCTTTGTCCCGAACGATCATGATCCATCAGCCGCGCAAGCCGTCGCCGAGCTGACGGGCTTCACCCTGACGCGCATCCAGGATTGTTTCGCCGAACTGAAGGGTTCGTTCCTGAAGCTCTCCGGGAGCAAATGGACATTCGCTCATCCGACAATCTCCGACGCCTTGACGGAGATCCGTAAGCGTTCGCAGGTCATCACGGTCGTCTTAGCTTGACGGCTTGAAGCTCCATGGCAGCAGGTCGTCGAGGCGGCTTTGCGGATGACCGTTGGCGATGGCGGTGAGCGTGGCCTTAAGGTAGGCGA
>NZ_JACVAW010000089.1:0-688 GCF_014851995.1 Paracoccus sp. PAR01 | reverse complement strand
CAGAAGTTCAGGCTGTGGCGGACCAGATGCAGTGAGCCAGCGAAGGCGCCATCGGTCCGAGCCCGCTGGCGAACGCAGGTTTGAACCATGGCGTCCGGAAAGGCGGCGGTGATCGCCTCAGGAAAGCCCTTCAGCCCGTCCACGACCGCGATAAGGATGTCCTGAACACCCCGGTTCTTCAGCTCGTTCATCACCGACAGCCAGAACTTGGCGCCCTCGTTCTCGGCGATCCACAGGCCCAGGACCTCGCGCAGGCCGTCGCGGGTGACGCCAAGGGCAATGTAGACAGCCTTGTTTTTGACCGTGCGGCTGTCGGCATCGCGGATCTTCACCCGCAGCGCATCAAAGATCACGATCGGATACATTCGGTCCAGTGCCCGGCTCTGCCATTCCCGAACCTCGTCCAGAACGGCATCCGTGACGCGGCTGATCAGGTCGGGGGAAACCTTCAGGCCGTAGAGATCGAGCAGATGCGCCTGGATGTCGCGCACCGTCAGCCCGGCGGCATAGAGCCCGATGATCTTGTCATCCATGCCGTCAATGCGGGTCTGGCCTTTCTTCACCAGCTCCGGCTCAAAGCTGCTGTCGCGGTCACGGGGCACAGCCACCGGCAGTTCGCCGTCCTGGCCCTTCAAGACCTTGGTCGACGAGCCGTTGCGCCGGTTCGCTTGGCCCGGAGGTGCTTCCT
>NZ_JACVAW010000088.1:0-768 GCF_014851995.1 Paracoccus sp. PAR01 | reverse complement strand
CTTGCGGCAGGCCTGATGCTGTCTGCAACCGCCCCACCATTGCTGGCACAGGACGCCCTGACCTGCGGCAACCCGCATGTGGTTGCCAGCGGCGAGACGCTGAGCAAGCTTGCGACCCGCGCCTATGGCGACCCCAATCTTTACGGCCTCATCCTTGATGCAAACCGGGATGTGCTGGGCGGCAAACCGGAAAGCCTTGCGGTCGGAATGACGTTGAACATCCCCTGCGCCAGCGGTGCGCAGGGTGCGACGCCCTCACCGGCGATGCAGGCCGCGATCGCGGCCGAGGGAACGCTTTCGCCCGACGAACTCGACACGCTTTTCGGGCCGGTCGCGCTGTTCCCGGACCCATTGCTGACCCCAACTCTGGTTGCCACGACTTTTCCGCTGGACGTGGCCAAAGCCGGAAACTTCGTCGAGGACAATGCCGACACCCCCGACAAGGAACGCGCCAAACTGGCTTCGGCCGAGTCCTGGGATGACAGCGTGCGCGAACTTGCCGCCGGCTTTCCTGATGTCATCACCCGGATGAGCGACAATATGGACTGGACCGAGCAGGCTGGTGAGGCGGTGGTCGGACAGACTGACGACGTGCTGGCCTCGATCCAGCGCCTGCGGGGCAAGGCCGAGAAAATGGGCTATCTTGCCGATAGCCCGGTCCAGAAGGTCGAAAAGGTCAATGACAAGATCCAGATCGCCCCGGCAGATCCCGGCGTGGTCTATGTCCCGACCTATGACAGCAATGTGGTCTATTCGACCCCGATCCCT
>NZ_JACVAW010000087.1:0-823 GCF_014851995.1 Paracoccus sp. PAR01 | reverse complement strand
GAGGTGTATGGTCGAGGTGGAGTTTCGACGCTTCAACCACGAACCAGACGGAGACCCCGATGACCAAGACCAACATGGACTTGTCCGAGCTTCTGGCAAAGCAGGATCAGGGCGATTTTTTGCGCAGCATCGCCGAGGCCGTTCTTCAGCAGATCATGGAGGCCGATGTCGAAGGCCTCATCGGCGCCGGCCGGCATGAGCGCAGCGGCGAGCGTTCAACCTGGCGCAATGGCTATCGCGAGCGTGCGCTCGATACCCGGCTCGGGACGCTGAACCTGCGGGTCCCGAAGCTGCGGCAGGGTAGCTACTTCCCCGGCTTTCTCGAGGCGCGCAAAACCTCAGAGCAGGCCTTGGTGGCTGTGATCCAGGAAGCCTGGATCAGCGGCGTCTCGACCCGGCGCGTCGATGATCTTGTGCAGGCCATGGGGCTGAGCGGGATCTCGAAAAGCACGGTGTCGAAACTGTGCAAGGAATGAGCCATGTCGCGCCATCGGTCCAAGCGACCATGGCGAATGACGAGCGCGTCGGCGAATTCCTGAACCGGCCGTTGACCGGTGAATGGCCCTATGTCTGGCTCGATGCCACCTATCTGAAGGTGCGCCAGGGCGGCCGGATCGTCTCGGTGGCGGCGATAATCGCTGTCGCCGCCAACACCGAAGGTCGCAGGGAAATCATCGGTCTGGGGCTGGGGCCATCCGAGGCCGAGACGTTCTGGATGGATTTTCTACGCTCGCTGAAAGCCCGCGGGCTCGAGGGCGTGAAGCTGGTGATCAGCGATGCCCATTCTGGACTGAAAGGAGCGATCGCGCGGGTCTTCGAGGCC
>NZ_JACVAW010000086.1:0-936 GCF_014851995.1 Paracoccus sp. PAR01 | reverse complement strand
GAAATGGCGCAAACTCGATGGCCAGAACCGCCTGCCGGAGATCATCCAGGGGGTTGAGTTCCGCGACGGCCTCCGCCAACTTCAAGCCGCCGCCTGATCACGCGTCACCAACTTTTGCCCATATCTCCCCTCGGCTTTCAGGCCGGTGCTGTCGATCAATAGGTGCAAGGCACCGGTGCTGGGACGATAGGGAATGTGGACGGTCAGAGTCCTCTGGCGGCGGCAAAGGGTGCTGAAGTCCGGTACCGGCCAATCCAGTCCGGCAAGATCGAGCAGAATCGCCACCATCCCGGTCGTTTGCCGAAGCGGCAATCCGAAGAGCGTCTTCAGCGTCAGGCAGGCCTGAATCGCGGCGTCGGTGAACACCGGCTGCCGTCCGCGCTTGCCAGTCGGTGCGGCAAGCCACTGTGTCTCGGGATCGAACCAGATCGACAGTGACCCACGATGCGCAAGCGCCGCGTTGTAGTCACGCCAGTTCATGGTGCGGTAGGTCGGGGCTTCGGTCTGCTCATGCAGCTTAACTAACAAACTGGATTCACAAGGTGAATCCTTCAACGCATCTGCGCAACAAAGCCGATAGAACGTATCCGTCCGGCGTGACTGCCGTTGATTTTCAGATTTTCTGCCATTTCCAGGGCAGGAGCCCCTTCCGCAGATGCGTGAAGGTGCGACCTGGCCCGCCTGTCGCCGCGTCGATCAGCCCCCAGGCAAGATTGCAGCCAAGCGCCGCGATCAGCATCAGCCGCACGTCGGCGCGACTTGCCTCGGTCACATTCAGCGAGGCGGTAAAGGTCAGGACCATGATCAGACCGAACAGGATCTCGGTCGCGCGCGAAACCGGGTCAAGGACGCGGGTCGTGTCGGTTGTCATTGCGCGGGCGGCAGGACGTAAAGCGTCAGGCCGAAGATCGCATAGACCATCAGCACCAGCACCCC
>NZ_JACVAW010000085.1:0-989 GCF_014851995.1 Paracoccus sp. PAR01 | reverse complement strand
TATTCTTCGGTCTGGGCGTTGAAGCCGAAGGCCTTGTCGTTCGACTCGCGGACTTTGCCGGCAACGACAGCGCCGTCGACGCCAGCGTTTTCAGCGATCTGACGCATCGGAGCTTCCAGAGCGCGGCGGACGATGGCGATGCCGGCGTCCTGGTCCGAGTTCGCACCGGTCAGGCCTTCAAGGACCTTGCCAGCCTGAACCAGAGCCACGCCACCACCGACGACGACACCTTCTTGAACCGCAGCGCGGGTCGCGTTCAGGGCGTCATCAACGCGGTCTTTGCGCTCTTTGACTTCGATTTCGGTCATGCCGCCGACGCGGATGACGGCAACGCCACCGGCCAGTTTGGCGACGCGCTCTTGCAGTTTCTCGCGGTCGTAGTCCGAGGTGGTTTCCTCGATCTGCTGACGGATCTGCGAAACGCGGGCTTCGATCTCGGCTTTCTCACCAGCACCGTCGACGATGGTGGTGTTGTCCTTGTTGATCGTAACTTTCTTCGCACGGCCGAGCATGTCGACGGTGACGTTTTCCAGTTTCATGCCCAGGTCTTCCGAGATGACCTGACCGCCGGTCAGGATCGCGATGTCCTGCAGCATGGCCTTGCGGCGATCGCCGAAGCCCGGAGCCTTGACGGCAGCGATTTTCAGGCCGCCACGCAGCTTGTTGACGACCAGCGTGGCCAGAGCCTCGCCTTCGACGTCTTCAGCGACGATGATCAGCGGCTTTTGCGACTGGATGACAGCTTCCAGCAGCGGGACCATCGGCTGCAGCGACGAGAGTTTTTTCTCGTGCAGCAGGATGTAGGCGTCTTCCAGGTCGGCAATCATCTTGTCGGCGTTGGTGACGAAGTAGGGCGACAGGTAGCCGCGGTCGAACTGCATGCCTTCGACGACTTCGACTTCGGTCTCCATGCCTTTGTTTTCTTCGACGGTGATCACACCCTCGTTGCCAACTTTTTGCATGGCTTCGGCGATTTGCTGGCCGATGAA
>NZ_JACVAW010000084.1:0-994 GCF_014851995.1 Paracoccus sp. PAR01 | reverse complement strand
TGATGGTCGAGGTCTTCGCCCAGATCGACAAGGAGGAGATCGACCCCATCCTCAGTATCACGACGAAAGCCGCCTGATCATGACCTCAGGCCATCGCGGAAATTACACCACCTTGACGGACGCTACCACGCGAGCCACGCGAGTACCTGTACCGCAAATCGACCAGAAACAAGGTGAGGTCGACCCGAAGCCTGGGGCCGCGATCCGACAAGACAGACGCCATTCTTGCGCATTTTCTGCGACAGAAGCAGTAAAATGGTGGCCACAGAGGCGGTCCCAGAAAACTGAACAGCGAGCGTAAGTGGATTTTCCGCGCGAACGCAGCATGATGCTGCCAGCGAGGGACAGACCATGGCAAAGCGACCGCGCCGCAACCACAGCCCGGTGTTCAAGACAAAAGTGGCGATTGCCGCGATCAAGGGCGAGCAGACCATGATCGAGCTTTCGCAGGAGTTCGACATTCACCCCATCCAGATCAAGCAATGGCGGGATCAGCTGCTCGAAGGTGCGACCGGCGTCTTTGGCGAGGCTACAAAGCCTGCGGCAGAGCCGGTGATCGACGTGAAAACGCTGCACGCGAAGATCGGCGAACTGACGTTGCGAGCAAGATTTATATGTGGCGCTTTCTGTCAAGCGGGACATTAACCACCGGCAGCGGTCGCTAGCATTACGGTTGCAATTTTAGACGCATATGTGCGAGCCTTGCGGCGGCTTGATGGGTTCTTCTCCAGATTGACCAGGCGATGATCTGAGTTTCCTGGATCTGACGCTGGGCCATGCGGTTCGCGATGCGCCGGATTTCCTGGATCGACCAGCGGATCAGTTCTGGCGTTCTGCCCTCGTCTTGCGCATCGTTTTTTTGGGTGGGAGAGTGTCCGATCTTCTGTGTATGATTGATCCGGTCCATGCTTCACCGAAAGGAAGCATGCATGACGATCTCCAAGGAACTTCTGGATGAACTGCTGAAGGGTGTTGAGCGCCCTGAGGATCTGCT
>NZ_JACVAW010000083.1:0-1029 GCF_014851995.1 Paracoccus sp. PAR01 | reverse complement strand
CGGGATGCGCAGCGCACGCACCAGATCTCCGCCAACCTCATCCAATTGTGGCTGACGCAGTTTGATCGGGGTGAGTTGAACGATGAGGAGGCCGAGGCCAGCGTTATCGCCGAGTATGAAACCCGCGTCGCCGCGCTCGGGCGGAAGGTGGGTCAACTGACGATGGAGTTGGATCTTGCCAAAAAACACCGCGGATGCCGACCGCGAACGGCAGCGAGAGATCCTTCGTGATCAGCGGCCCCCGACACTGCTCCGTCAGGCGGGGGTGCCAAGCCATGAACCTGCCGCGCAGCACCTTCTACTATCGCGCGATGTCCGCTGAGAACGGGCCGACGGACGCGGAAATCATCGCCTTGATCGAAGACATCCAGGACGAGTTCCCACGCTACGGCTATCGGCGTGTGACGCATGAGTTGCGCCGCCGAGGGCTCATCGTGAACCACAAGAAAGTGGCGCGGATCATGCGGTTGGCTGGATTGGGGGTCAAACCGCGGCGGCGCTATATACGCACGACGGACAGCCGCCATGACCAGCCGATCCATCCTAACCTCTATCGAAACAGGATCCCGGAGCGGCCCGACCAGGTCTGGGTGGCGGACTTTACCTACATTCGGGTCTCCCAGGGCGTCTGCTACCTCGCACTCGACCATTGTTCTTGAACCAATGGCGAAAAGGTCTCGTTCCTCGACGCCTGCAGTCGCAAAGTCGTGGGCTATGCCCTGTCGCAGCGCCTGGACACACCGCTCGCGCTGGCCGCGCTTCAATCAGCCGTCACGAGCAGGAGGCCGCCGCCGGGATGCATTCATCACACGGATCGGGGCTGCCAATACGTCTCCCAGCTCTATCGCGAAGCTCTGGACGCTGCTGGTCTGCTGGGCTCGATGAGCAGCGTCGGGAACCCCTATCACAATGCCCAGGCCGAGAGTTTCATGAAGACCCTGAAGGTCGAGGAGGTCTATCTCGCCGGATACGAAACTTTCGCCGATGTCGCCCGCCGGTTGCCGGTCTTCATCGAGCAGGTCTACAATA
>NZ_JACVAW010000082.1:0-1050 GCF_014851995.1 Paracoccus sp. PAR01 | reverse complement strand
GGCGCTGTTGTACAAATCAGTTGATGACCGCAGTTCCCCTTTCCCCGGACACACTTATCCCAATGCCACGGTGACCGGGATGCCGAGGGCCGTGAAGCGGTTGAGGACCGCCACCCGGATCTGGACCTCCGCCACCTGGCGGTCGAAATCACGGGACATCAGCCGCTGGCCGAGCAGCTTCACGCAGTTCATTTTCGCCTCGACCCTGCTGCGCCGGTGGTAGCCGCTCCAGTTCCGCCAGAGCGCCCGGCCCAGGTGCTTCGATGCTCGCAGGATCTCGTTGCGTGTGCGGGCTCCTGCCGTATCCGGCTTCCAAGGCCGGGCATTCCGGCGGGGCGGAATGATCGCTGCTGCTCCACGGGCCGCGATGGCATCATGGCAGGCGCGTGTGTCGTAGGCACCGTCAGCCGTGACGGCGGCGATGTCCTCGTTCACCGGGATCTGGGCGAGCAGGTCCGGCAGAGTCGGGGCGTCGCCGACATTGCTGGACGTGACCTCGACCGCTCGGATCTCCAGCGTTTCCTCATCAATTCCAAGGTGGATCTTGCGCCATACGCGCCGCTTGGAGCCGCCATGCTTGCGCGTGTGCCACTCGCCTTCGCCTTCCACCTTGATGCCGGTGCTGTCGACGAGCAGGTGAAGCGCGCCCTTGGAGCCGCGATACGGGATGGTCACGTCCAAGGTCTTCTGCCGCCGGGACAGGGTGCTGAAGTCCGGCACAGCCCAGCCGAGTCCGGACAGCTCCAGTAGGCTCGCCACGAAACCAGTAGTTTGCCGGAGTGGCAGCCCGAGCAGGACCTTGATGGTAAGACAGACCTGGATCGCCGCGTCGCTGTATGCCTGCTGGCGGCCGCGACGCCCGGAATGCGCCGCTTCCCATTGCATTGAGGGATCGAACCAGACGGTCAGCGATCCGCGCTGCCTCAGCGCCTGATTGTAGCTATGCCAGTTGGTGGTCTTGTACGTGGTCTTCGCCGGTCTGCTCATGGCCGCCAGCTATCATGCTGGATTCGCGCAGTGAATCCCTAGCCGCATTTGCGCAACAAGGCC
>NZ_JACVAW010000081.1:0-1077 GCF_014851995.1 Paracoccus sp. PAR01 | reverse complement strand
ATGCCGATACGCTGGTGGTTAGGTCGATGTCTGCCCTTGCCCATCTGGACCTGCATGGCAATATCGCGGCAGCGGTTGATGATTACATCGTGCCTTTCCCGAAGAAAATCGCGACACGCCGGGACAAGTTGGGGCTTGGCCCGGACAGTTCCTACTTCAATTCGGGTGTGATCCTTTTTGACTGGCAGTCCTGCCTGAAATCCGATCTGCTTGGACAGGCGCGGCACAATGTTGAAAATCGGCATTCTGCCTATCACGCGCTGGATCAGGATGCGCTGAACGCGGCGCTGGATGGAAAATGGGCACGACTACATCCAAAATGGAATGCCCAGACCGGATTTTTGCCAGACATCCGCGATCCGATTATCGTGCATTTCACCGGACGCCGAAAGCCATGGTAAAACGGCGCGGCGTGGGTCCATCGGGAGTATTCGCGGAAATATGCGGAATATCTGGCGGGAACGGATTGGTCCGGATTTTGCGCGAACACGGCGATTTCGGGAAAGCTTGCCAAATATGCCCTGCATCTGGGTAAGAAACTTGAGGGCCTGCCCAAGGCCGGCAAGATCCGCGCCTTTCTGAAGGCCAGCAACGATGCCCGTATCTGGAGAGGCGATGACATCTGAACTGACCCTCAGCGCCGAGGAATGGCGCAGCTTCTTTGCGCCCTATACCGACATCGTCCTTGTCGCGAATAATGACGAGGTCGATGCCGAAGAACTCGCCTCGACCTTCCCCGAAACGACGTTGTTCATTTTTTTCAACAAGGTCTACAAGGTTTTGCGCGCGCCCTTCCGGCGGCCCGCACTGCTGGCTTGCCGCAGCGGTACCATGGGCGCGAATGTCGTCCATCGCCGCGAGGTCGCGGATGTCTTGGGCTATTTCGACCCGGCCTCGTTTCTGGGTGTCGTCAATGTCGCCATCATGGCGACCGAGCGCTTCAGCCCGGTCGAGGCTTTCGGCGGCGTTCCGGTCCGTCATCTGCATCTGGGTCAGATGATCCTGGGCTATTACCCCAAGGACAAGTTCCCGACGACCGGCTTCGGCCTGTGCATGTGGCTGCAATCCTTGGATCTG
>NZ_JACVAW010000080.1:0-1077 GCF_014851995.1 Paracoccus sp. PAR01 | reverse complement strand
CAGTTCCAAGGATTGCAGCCACATGCACAGGCCGAAGCCGGTCGTCGGGAACTTGTCCTTGGGGTAATAGCCCAGGATCATCTGACCCAGATGCAGATGACGGACCGGAACGCCGCCGAAAGCCTCGGCCGGGCTGAAACGCTCGGTCGCCATGATGGCGACATTGACGACACCCAGAAACGAGGCCGGGTCGAAATAGCCCAAGACATCCGCGACCTCGCGGCGATGGACGACATTCGCGCCCATGGTTCCGCTGCGGCAAGCCAGCAGTGCGGGCCGCCGGAAGGGCGCGCGCAGACCCTTGTAGACCTTGTTGAAAAAGATGAACAACGTCGTTTCGGGGAAGGTCGAGGCGAGTTCTTCGGCATCGACTTCGTCATTATTCGCGACAAGGACGATGTCGGTATAGGGGGCGAAGACGCCGCGCCATTCCTCGGCGCTGAAGGTCAGTTCAGATGTCATCGCCTCTCCAGATACGGGCATCGCTGCTGGCCTTCAGAAAGGCGCGGATCTTGCCGGCCTTGGGCAGGCCCTCAAGCTTCTTACCCAGATGCAGGGCATATTTGGCAAGCTTTCCCGAAATCGCCGTGTGCGCGCAAAATCCGGGCCAATCCGTTCCCGCCAGATATTCCGCGTACTTTCGTGAATATCCCCGATGGACCCACGCTGCGCCGTTTTGCCATGGCTTTCGCCGTCCGGTGAAATGCACGATAATCGGATCGCGGATGTCTGGCAAAAATCCGGTCTGGGCATTCCATTTCGGATGCAGTCGTGCCCATTTTCCATCCAGCGCCGCGTTCAGCGCATCCTGATCCAGCGCGTGATAGGCAGAATGCCGATTTTCAACATTGTGCCGCGCCTGTCCAAGCAGGTCGGATTTCAGGCAGGACTGCCAGTCAAAAAGGATCACACCCGAATTGAAATAGGAACTGTCCGGACCAAGCCCCAATTTGTCCCGGCGTGTCGCGATTTTCTTCGGGAAAGGCACGATGTAATCATCAACCGCTGCCGCGATATTGCCATGCAGGTCCAGATGGGCAAGGGCAGACATCGACCTAACCACCAGCGTATCGGCAT
>NZ_JACVAW010000007.1:0-198156 GCF_014851995.1 Paracoccus sp. PAR01 | reverse complement strand
CAGACCTCCGCCGGTTTGTCGGCCTCGGCCGTGGGTGCGGGTTCGGGTTCGGGTGGCGCGGGCGGGGCCATGCGGCCCAGTGACTGCGCCATCGAACTGAGCGGCGTGCTGAAATCGGGAACCGGGACCATCGCCAGCAGCAGCCCCGCGATCCAGAAGGCGTGGTTATGGGTGAACAGAGCGATCAGCGCCAGAACCGCGACCAGCTCAAGCTGCACCTTCTGACCGCGATGGGCCATGTGCTCGGGCAGGGCGTGCAGTCTAAGGTAGAACACCCCGATCCCGACGATGAACAGGATCAGAAAACCCGCCATCCCCACCATGAGCCAGTCCGTTTGTCCGGGCAAGGTGATGAAGCCCGGCAGATGAGGCACCGCCTCGGGATGCAGCAATTTGGTCGCGTCGCTTCCAGTGGCCAATTTCCTTGCCCTCCTGCTGAGTTAGCACGCCGTACGAGTTCATGCCCGTTGGCGTCACGATACGCCCGGCATGTGCCTTGCGACAAGCGTGGCCGCATTGCATCTGCATCGGTAAAAACATCTGGATAGATGGCGATACAAATGTAATATCACCCCCGACGCAGCCACAGCGGGCGAGTCTGCATGTCATGCCAGTCAAGGGCTTGGCCCAAGCGGCAGTTGCAGGCCCTTGCTTCATGAAACGCGTGGTGAATGGGGGATGACACCAATGGCGCTTGAGAAATTCCGACTGGACGGCAAGGTCGCGCTGATCACCGGCGGCAATCGCGGGATCGGTCTGGCCATTGCCGCGGCTTTCCTTGAGGCGGGGGCGAAATGCCTGCTGACCAGCCGGTCGCGGACGCCTGCGCTGGACGCGCTGCTGGCCGACAACCCCAAGGCGGCCGCATGGTTTCAGGCCGACGTGACCGCTGATGACGCGCCCGTGGCCATGGTCGCGGCGGCGCTGGAGCGTTTCGGTCGTCTTGACGTGCTGGTGAACAATGCGGGCATTGCCGATAACGGCGACTTCCACGATTTCGACGACGCCCGGCTGAAGGCGATCATGGACACGAACCTGATGGCACCGTTCCGCATCGCGCGGGCTGCGGTGCGGCCGATGCTGGTGCAGGGGGGTGGGGCAATCGTGAATATCGGCTCGATCTCGGGCCATGTCGCGAACAAGCCGCAATTGCAGGTCGCCTATAATGCCTCGAAGGCGGCGGTTCACCAGATGAGCACGGTCATGGCCTTTGAATATGCCGGACGGGGCATCCGGGTGAATGCGCTGGCACCGGGCTATGTCGTGTCGGACATGACGGCGGGCGGGATTGCGAATGCCGACTGGAACCGCATCTGGACCGAGAACACGCCGATGGGCCGCTTTGCTCAGCCCGAGGAAATGGCGACCTGCGCGTTGTTTCTGGCATCCGATGCGGCCAGCTACGTGACCGGGGCGGTTCTGGTCGCGGATGGCGGTTACACCACGCACTAACAGGGGGGACGAGGACATGGCGGAAAGCCTGAAGGATAAGGTTGCGCTGATCACCGGCGCGGCATCGGGGATCGGGCTGGCGACCACGCGGGCGCTGATCGGGGCAGGGGCGCGGGTCATCATGGCCGACCGCGATGCGCAAGCGCTGGACCGGCTGGTGGCCGATCTGGGCGCGGCGGCGATTCCACAGGTCACCGACCTGCTGGACGCGGAAAGCTGCGCGGCGATGGTACCGCAGGCGCTGGAAAAGACCGGGCGCATCGACATCCTGCATTGCAATGCCGGAACCTATATCGGCGGCGATCTGTCCGAGACCGATCCCGCCACCATCGACCGCATGCTGAACCTGAACGTCAATGCGGTGATGAAGAATGTCCATGCCGTCATCCCGCATATGACCGAGCGCGGCAGCGGCGACATCATCGTCACCTGCTCGGTCGCCGGGCATTCGGCCATTCCGTGGGAACCGGTCTATTCCGGCTCGAAATGGGCGATCACCTGTTTCGTGCAGGCGATGCGGCGGCAGTTGAATCGCAAGGGCATCCGGGTCGGGCAGGTCTCTCCGGGTCCGGTGATCTCGGCCTTGCTGGCGGACTGGCCCGAGGAGAACCTGCGCAAGGCGAAGGAATCCGGCAGCCTGATCGAACCGGAGGAGGTGGCCGAGGCGATCATGTTCATGCTGACCCGCAATCGCAATGTCACCATCCGGGACGTGATCGTCCTACCCACCAACTTCGACATCTGAGGGTGCGATGGGCGAGTTCGACGGGTTGACGGTGCTGGTCACCGGCGCTGCGGGCGGAATTGGCCGGGCTATGGCCGAAGGCTTTGCCCGCGACGGCGCGCGGCTGGCGCTGGTCGACCGGCTGGATGCGGGCGAGTTGGCGGCGGAACTGGGGCAGGGGCATCGCGCCTTCACGCTGGACCTATCCGATCCAGCGGCCATCGCAAGTGTCGTGCCCGAAATCGGCGCGGCCATGGGCATCGACGTGCTGGTGAACAATGCCGGGCTGGGCATCGTCTTTCCGGCGGACCAGCCGGATGTCGCGGCATGGGACGCGACGATGGCGGTGAACCTGCGCGCGCCATGGCTGATGGCGGTGGCGGCGCTGCCTTGGCTGAAGCGCTCGGGGCGGGGGCGGGTGATCAATGTCTCGTCTCAGGCGGGGGTGGTCGCGATCGACGAACATGCCGCATACGGGGCCAGCAAGGCCGGGCTGAACCTGCTGACCAAGGTGCTGGCGGTGGAATGGGCCGGGCATGGCATCACCGTCAATGCCATCGCGCCCACCGTGGTGGAAACGCCGATGGCGCTGGTCGGCTGGGCCGGGGAAAAGGGCGAGAAAGCCCGGCGCGACATTCCCGTGGGCCGCTTTGCCCAGCCACGGGAAATCGCGGCGGCAGCGCGGTTTCTGGCATCAAGCGATGCCGCCATCATCACCGGCGAGGTGCTGATGGCCGATGGCGGCTACTCGCTGCGTTGATCACTGCACCCTGCGGATCGCCGGATAGGCGGCGCGGAAGTCCTGATAGGCCGCGTCAAAGGCATCGCGCAAGGCAGGGTCTGGGCTGATTTCGACCGTGGTTTCCGGGGCCGTCATCACCTGATCGACGCTGCCTGCGCCCGAGGCGACCCGGCCCAATCGCGCCGCGCCCAAGGCCGCGCCGAATTCGCCGTCGCTGGGCAAGGCCAGCGTCACATCCAGCGCCGTCGCGATGATCCGCAACCATTGATGCGACCTTGCGCCGCCGCCGATGGCCAGCAGCCGGTCGGTCCGCGCCCCGGTGGCCTTCAGCGCCTCATGACTGTCGCGCAGACCAAAGGCCACGCCCTCCAGCACGGCGCGGGTCAGGTCGTCACGGCTGGTATCCGAGCCCAGACCGGTGAAACTGCCCCGGATCAGCGGATCGTTATGCGGCGTCCGCTCGCCCGAGAGATAGGGCAGGAAACGCACCGGGCCGGGGGCGCGCAGCGCCTCGCCCAGACCTGCGGTCAGCTCGGCCGGTTTCGCCCCCGTGATGCGCGACAGCCAGTTCAGGCTGTCGGTCGCCGACAACATTACCCCCATCTGGTACCACTTTTCCGGCACCGCATGACAGAAGGTGTGGACGGCGGTTTCGGGTGCCGGACGATAGCCGTCGCGCGCCACCAGCAGCACGCCCGATGTCCCCAGCGAGACGAAACCCTGCCCCTCGGTCATCGCGCCGATGCCGCAGGCGGCGGCGGCATTGTCGCCTGCGCCGCCTGCCACCGCGACCGGGCCGTTCAACCCCCATTCCCGTGCCAGATCCGGACGCAGCCGACCCGCGGTGGCCGAACCCTCGATCAACCGGGGCATCTGGTCGCGGCTCATGTGGCTGGCCGCCAGCAATTCGGCGGACCAGTCGCGCCGCCCGGTATCCAGCCAGGACGTGCCCGCGCTGTCCGACATGTCAGCGACATGATCCCCGGTCAGCCACAGATTCAGATAGGCGGCGGGCAGCAGGACATGGGCAATACGGGCGAAGTTTTCGGGCTCATGTGCGCGGACCCATTCCAGCTTGGGCGCGGTGAATCCGGGAAAGACGATATTGCCCGAAAGCCTGCGAAAGGCGGGCAGGGCGTCCAGACGCGCGGCCTCGGCATGGCTGCGGGTGTCGTTCCACAGGATGCAGGGTCGGATCACCCGGTCCTGGGTATCCAGCAGCACCGCGCCATGCATGTGACCGGCGACCCCGATCCCCTGCAATCCGGCAAATTCGGGATATTCCGCCCACAACTCGGCAATGGCGCCCTGCAAGGCTGCGATCCAGTCGGCGGGGTCCTGTTCGGACCAGCCCGATCTCGGGTGGCTGACCTGATAATGCCGTTCGGTTGCGCCAATGGGAGTGCCGTCATCGGAAACCAGCAATGCGCGCAGCCCCGACGTGCCCAGATCGATTCCAAGGAAACTCATTGCATCACATTGCCAGATAGCGGGTCAGCGCCGCTCGCGCCCCTTCTTTGTGGATGAGCCTCAGCCATCCGTCAAACGCATCCGCAAAGGGGGCGGCATCGGCCAGCTCGCCGTAAAGGGCGGGGATCAACCAGACGCGCGGATCGGCTGCCGCCTGTCGGGCGCGATCCTGAAGGATGGACCAGTCGGGGTCGTTTGGTTCGATCACCGAGCCGTCCTCGCGCGTACCGGTGCAGTAGCGCGCCCACAACGCCTCGACCAGCGCAAGCCCGGTGACCGGCGCACCCGCGGCCAGCCCATCCCGGACCGAGGGCAGCACGAATCCCGGATGCCGGCTTGACCCGTCAAAGGCAACGCGCCGCGTGGTGTCGCGGATGGCGGGATTGGCGAAGCGGCGCTCGATCAGGTCCAGATAGGCGGCGGGCGTGTATTCGGGGACGGCATGGATATGGGGCAGGATCTCGGCTTCCTCGACCCGGCGGAACAGGGCGGCGATGTCGGGATCGGCCATGGTCTCGGCGATGGTGACGATGCCCAGAAGGTCCGCGACATTGCCGATGACCTGATGGCCAGCGTTCAGCACCCGGATCTTCATCCGCTCATAATCATGCACCCGGTCCGAGAAGGTCGCGCCGACAAGGTCCCAATCCGGGCGACCGGCGCAGAAGGCATCCTCGATCACCCATTGGCGGAAATTTTCATGGGTGACGGGGGCCGCATCCTCGATCCCGAGGTCGCGGACCAGTTCCAGTTCCGCGGGGCCGGTGGCGGGAACGATGCAATCGACCATGGAATTGGGAAAGGCTCCATTCGCCTCGATCCAGTCGGCCAGCGCGGGGTCGGAAAGCCGGGCAAGGCCCACGACGGTCTGGTGCAGGATCGCGCCATTGCCTTGCAGGTTGTCGCAGCTTTGCGCGGTGAACGCAGGAAGGCCTGCCGCGCGCCTAAGCGACAGCGCCGCGACCATGGTGCCAAAGGCGGTGCGGGGGCGGGCAGGATTTTCCGCGTCATGGTGGATATCGGGATGGGTGACATCCAGCCCCTTGTCGGGGTTCAGATAATAGCCGCCCTCGGTCACGGTCAGAGACACGATGCGGATGGCCGGATCGGCCATGGCGGCGATCAGGGGGGCGTGGCCTTCCTCGATCGGGACATAGCCGATCATCGAGCCCACCACCTCGGCCGAGCGGCCCGCCGGGTCCAGTTCGATCAGGGTGGTCAGCCAGTCCTGTGCGGCCAGCCGGTCGCGCATGGCGCTGTCATAGGGCCGCACGCCCGCGCCGATGATCGCCCAGTCCTGCGCCAGACCCTGCTGCATCAGCCGGTGCAGGTACCATGACTGATGGGCGCGGTGGAAATTCCCCAGCCCGATATGCAGGATGCCGGGGCGCAACGCGGCACGGTCATAGGTCGGGCGCAGGATCTGGGCGGGCAGGTCGGGCAGGGTCGCGTTGGAAAGGCGGGTCATGCGGTTCCCTTGATTCACAGGCGGCGTTCGGACTGACGGTCGAACAGATGGACATTCTTGGGGTCGATGACAAAGCCGATACGCTCGCCGGGGCGGGCATGGATGCGATCCTTGACCACGGCATTGATCAGGTCGTTGTCGACGCGGGCAAAGACCTGGGTCTCCGAGCCGGTGGGTTCGGTGACCACGACATCGACGGGCACGCCTTCGGGGCCGATGTTGATATGCTCGGGGCGAATGCCATAGGTCAGCGGGTGGCCCTCGACCAGCGGGGTCTGTGGCAAGGGCAGCTCCAGCCCGCCATCGGTGACAAAGACGAACCGCCCGTCCCGCTGGGACGCCCGCCCGTGCAGGAAGTTCATCGAAGGCGAGCCGATGAAACCGGCGACAAAGACGCTTTCGGGCCGGTCGAACAGTTCCAGCGGCGCGCCGATCTGTTCCACCTGACCGTCGCGCATCACGACGATCTTGTCGGCCATGGTCATTGCCTCGATCTGGTCATGGGTGACATAGACGATGGTCGTGCCAAGGCGCTGGTGCAGTTCCTTGATCTCGACCCGCATGCTGACCCGCAGCTTCGCGTCAAGGTTCGACAGCGGTTCGTCGAACAGAAACACCTGCGGATTGCGCACGATGGCGCGGCCCATGGCAACGCGCTGGCGCTGACCGCCGGAAAGCTGCTTGGGGTAGCGGTCCAGCAGATGTGCAAGGTCAAGGATCGAGGCCGCGTGCCGCACCTTTTCCGCGATCTCGGCCTTGGGACGCTTGGCCATCTTCAGTGGAAAGCCGATATTCTCGGCCACGGTCTTGTGCGGGTACAGCGCGTAGGACTGGAACACCATCGAGATATCGCGTTCCTTGGGCGGCACGTCATTGACCACTCGTTCCCCGATCGAGATGGTGCCCTCGCTGATCTGTTCCAGCCCGGCCAGCATCCGCAGCAGGGTTGATTTACCGCAACCCGAGGGGCCGACCAGCACGACGAATTCGCCATCCTCGATATCGACGCTGACCCCGTGCATGACCTGCAGCGCGCCGTAGCGCTTGAAAACCTTGTCGATCTTGACCCGTGCCATGCCCGTCCCCCTACCCTGGTAACTCGATCTGCATCTTGACGTCGCCCGCAGGTGCGGATGCCGCTATTTCAAAAGCTTGAACGCTATCCTTGAAGTCGAATCGACGGGTGATCAGCGGTTTCACGTCAATCGCGCCCGAGGCGATCATGTTCACGCAGCGCGGAAAGGCATGGGCGTAGCGAAAGATGTTCTCGACCCGCGCCTCGCGCACCATCGCCGCCCCGGCATCATAGGCGATGGGGTCGGGCTGTCCGCCGATCAGCACCACGCAACCGCCGGGCGCGAGCGGCGGAAAGATCCCCGCCGCCGCCTTGGGCGAGCCGGTCGCCTCAAAGACCACCTCGGCCCCCCAGCCATCGGTTTCGCGCAGGACGCGCGCCGCCAGATCCTCATGCGCGACATTGACGGGGGTGATCGCGGGCGAAAGGCTGGCCCCGATCTCCAGCTTGGGCTGAGCGATGTCGGTCAGGAACACCCGCGCACAGCCCGCCGCCAGTGCCGATAGCGCGGTGACAAGCCCGATGGGACCCGCGCCCATGACCACGGCATTGTCGCCGGGCTTGATCCGGGCCTTGGTCGCGGCATGGATGCCGACGGCCAGCGGCTCGACCATCGCGGCCTCGGCAAAGCTGACATTGTCGGGCAGCTTGAAGGTGAAGGCCTCGGGATGTACGCAGGTCGGGCGCAGGATGCCATGGACCGGCGGCGTCGCCCAGAAGCGCACGGCCGGGTCCACGTTATACATGCCCAGCCGGGTGGCGCGGCTGTTCGGGTCGGGGATGCCCGGCTCCATGCAGACGCGGTCGCCGGGTTTCAGGGTGGTGACCTCGGTCCCGACCTCGATCACCGTGCCCGAGGCCTCATGGCCAAGTATCATCGGGGCATTCACGACGAAGGGACCGATGCGCCCATGCGTGTAATAATGCACGTCCGAGCCGCAGATCCCCACCGTATGCAGCTTGATGCGCACGTCGCGCGGGCCAAGCACTTCCTCGTCCCGGTCGATCTGGGGGAAATCGCGCAGGGACAGTTCCCCCTGCCGTTCAAGCACCAGCGATTGCATGACTATCCCCTTCGGATGATGATGGCGGCAAGCACGACCGAGATCGCCACGCCGATCCAGATCGACAGACCCAGCGGTTCCAGAAAGCGCAGCCAGAACAGCGACAGCGCCACCCACAGCACGACGCTGATGAAGAGCCGGTCGAACCAGTTGGTCTCGATGGGCAGAAAGCCCGTGCGTTCCTGAGACATGGTCTATCCTTTCACCGCGCCAAAGGTCAGGCCGGCGACGATATGGCGTTGGACAAGGCTGAAGACGATCAGCGCCGGGATCAGCGTAAAGACCGAGATCGCCGCCATGATCCCCCAGTTGGTGCCGGTGGTGGTGACATATTCGGACAGGCCGGTGGTCAGTGTGCGGGCGTTGAAATTGGTCAGCGTCGCTGCCAGCAGGTATTCGTTCCAGGCAAAGACCCAGGTCAGGATCAGCGTCACCGCAAGGCCGGGTCGGGCCAGCGGAAACACCACCTCACTGATGACCTTCCACGGGCTGGCACCATCGACAAAGGCGGCCTCGTCCAGCTCCTTGGGGATGGCGTCCAGCGTCGGGCGCAGGGTCCAGATCGCGAAGGGCAGGTTGAAGGTGCAATAGACAAGGATCATCCCGATCCTTGTGTCGGCCAGCTTGAAATCTCCGATGGTGTAGATCTGCGTCATCAGCAGATAGAGCGGCAGCAGAAAGACCGCAGGCGGGGCCATGCGGTTGGTGATGGTCCAGAAGAACACGCTTTCCTTGCCGGGCAGGTCGAAGCGCGACAGGGCGTAGCAGGCCAGAAAGCCCAGCGTGGTGCACAGGATCGCATTGCCCGATGAGATGACCAGCGAATTGATCATGTATCCGCGCAAGGTGCGATCGTTCAGCACGTCGGTGTAGTTCTTCCAGTACAGATCGCCCGACAGCCAGACCGAGGGGGTCGTGAACAGCTCGATTGCCGGTTTGACCGAGATGACGAACAGCCAATA
Organism: Paracoccus sp. PAR01; assembly: GCF_014851995.1. Taxonomy (NCBI): domain Bacteria; kingdom Pseudomonadati; phylum Pseudomonadota; class Alphaproteobacteria; order Rhodobacterales; family Paracoccaceae; genus Paracoccus; species Paracoccus sp. PAR01. The sequence continues at coordinate 189,199 of NZ_JACVAW010000007.1, read as the reverse complement.
GATCGGGAACAGCGTCAGGAAGCTGATCAGCACCCAGAACAGCACCGACAGCCACGGATTGCCCTTGCGCATGGATCAGCCCTTTCCCTTGTTGCGGGGTGCGATCAGGCCGACATACATCAGCCAGCAGGTGACGATGGTCAGGTACAGGACGATCACCGACACGGCCGAGCCGTAGCCGTAATTCGTCCTTGGAAAGACTTCCTTGAAGATATGCACGCCGACATAGCGCGTGGCCGAGCCGGGGCCGCCTCCGGTCAGCATCAACACCTCATCGACGGTACGCATCGCGTCCATCATGCGGATGAAGACGGTGGCAAGGATCGCCGGGCGGATCATCGGAAGCGTGATGTGCCAGAAGATCTGTCGCCGGTTCGCGCCGTCGATCTGTGCCTGCTCGAACGGATCGGCGGGCAGGGACACCAGCGCCGCGATCAGGGTCAGCGTGACCAGCGGCGTCCAGTGCCAGATGTCCATGACCACGGTGGTGGCAAAGGCCTGCCACGCGCTTTGGCCGATATTCAGGTCATAGCCCAGCCAGTTCGACAGCAGGTTCGGGATGATCCCGATGGACGGCGTCGTCATCAGCTTCCAGACCGAGCCGACGATGATCGGAGCCATGATCAAGGGCAGGGTGTGGATGGTGCGAAAGAACGTCTTGCCGGGAAAATCCCGCATCAAGGCCTGCGCCAGAAAATAGCCAAGGATCAGCTCGGACAGGACCGCGAAGAAGACGAAGGCCGCCGTCACCCCCAGCGAGGCCAGGAACTGCGCGTCAAAGACCAGCTTGCGGTAATTGTCGGCCCAGTTGAACACCATGTCGGGATTGGCCCCGAACGGGTTCCATTGGTGGAAGGACACGAACAGCACATAGATGAAGGGCACGACCCCGAACAGCGCCAGGATCAGCAGCGTGGGGGCCAGCAAGGCCCAGCCCAGAAACTTGGATTGCATGGCTTTTCCCGTCCAATGCGCGGAGATGCGCGCGGCTTGCCAATCGCCGCGGGATTGCTCCCGCGGCGACCGGGGGAGGAACGCTTATTTCCGGTAGCCCAGATCGGTCAGCTCCTGCTCGGCCTTGGCGGCCATCTGGTCCAGACCCGCATCGGGATCGACCTTGCCGGTCAGGATGTCGTAGAAGATCGGCGCGGTCGCCTCGCGCAGCTGGGCGTGGAACGGATAGGGCGGGGCACCGCCGAACAGCTTGCCGTCATCGCGCAGCATGCCGAAGTAATTGCCCAGCTTGTCGTTCAGCTCGGTGACCTTGGGTGAATCGTAGGTCGCGGTGGTGGTGATGCGCGATCCGGCGACGGCCCAGTCGGGCTGCAGGTCTTCCTCGGCAAGGAATTGCAGGAACAGGGCGGTCGCATCCGGGTTCTTCGACGTCACCGGCAGGCCAAAGGCCCCGCCATCGTAATAGCCGATATAGCCCTTGCCCTCTTCGGCTGCCTTCAGCACGCCTTCCGACAGCGGCGGCAGCGCGACCGAGATCTTGCCCACCACCTTGGACTGGTTCGGGTCCGAGGCGATCCAGGCGACGTTCTCGCCATAGACCAGACCTTGGGCGGCGCGGCCCGCGGCCATGGTCGTCGCGACCTCGGACCAGGTCGACTGGACCGATTCAGGCGGGCCGATATCGCGCAGATGCAGCCACCATTTCATCGCTTCCTTGGCCTGCGGCGAGTTCATCAACCCGCCATGTTCGACCGTGGCGCCGTAATTGTTGGCCGCGTCGATCCCCCAGTTGTAGACGCCAAAGGTCGGCGCGACGGATTCAAAGAATTCATACCACGAGGCCGGATGCCCGGTATGGGCCTGCGCAGTCGAGCCCCACAGGTCCAGCTTGTGATCCTTGCCCCATTGGGTGAAGAAATCCGCGATCTCGGTATATTCTTCATGGGTCTTGGCCGGGGCCAGGTCGCGGCCGGTCTTTTCCTTGAAGGCGGCCTTGATCTCGGGGTCGTTGAACAGATCGGTGCGATAGACATAGGGCTTGATGAAGGCTTCCATCGGCATGCCGAACAGGTCGCCATTCTCGCCCCGGAAGTAATTGGCAAAGGTGGTCAGCTTGGCCTCGTCGAAATCGGGGGCCTGGAGCTCGGGCTTTTCCTTCAGCTTGGCGGTCAGATCGACCAGGAAGTTCCGCGCCAGATAGGCATAGACGATGTCCTGTTCGATATAGACCATGTCATAGATGCCGGTCCCGGCCTCCATGTCCTTGATCGCCTTGTCATACATCTGGTCCCATGAGGTGGTTTCGATATCCACCCTGATCCCGGTCAGCTCCTCGAATTTCGGCGCAAGTACCTCGCGAACATAGTTCGAGGCCGGGGTGGATTCCGTCACCCCGCGCAGGGTCACGCCGGAAAACCCGGTCCCCGCCTTCTTGTAGAAATCTTCGTCCAAGGCAAAGGCGCTGCCCGCCACAAGGGACAGCGCAAGCGCGGATGCGCCCAGCCTGACTAGCTTGTTCATCAACCATCCTCCCTGATCGGCGAGGTGCGGCGGGAAACTGTCGTTGCCGCTCCGGCCTTCCTCGTCCCATGGGCATCTTGGCAAATCCGCCAAGCTTCGCGCAAGAAAAACTTGCAAATGTATTTCTAAAAATACAGTTGTAAACGGGGCGGGATTTCCGATGCTTGACAAGCGCCTCCCGCCCGATGAGATGCGCCCATGTTGAACAAGGATTTTCCGCAGGCCGATGCCTTCACCGTCGAAGTCTGCTGGCATTATTTCGTGAATGAATTGACCCAGGCCCAGATCGCCAAGGCGATGGGCGTGACCCGGTTGCGGGTGAATCAGGCCATCCAGCGCGCCCGCGCCCTGGGGCTGGTCAAGGTCGAGATCGATTCGCCCTTCCTGCCGCGCTTTGACCTGCAGGACCAGTTGCAGGAACGCTTCGGGCTGGCGCGTGCGTTGGTGGCCCCGGCCAATCCCGAACATTACGATTATCACAATGCCTGCGGCGCTGCGCTGGCGGCCTATATGGCGGAGCGGCTGCAGGCAGGCGAATGGCGGCGCATCGGCGTGTCATGGGGGATGACGCTGCAAAGCGCGATCAACCGGATGATGCAGCAAAGCCTGCCCGAGCTTGAGGTGATCTCGATGATCGGGGGAACCAGCCGGGGCGATTCGCTCAATGCCTTCGGTATCGCCTCGGGGTTGGCGGGGCGGCTTGGGGCGCGCTATTCGCTGCTGGCCGCGCCGATCTTTCTTGCGCCGCAGATCGACCGCGCCGCCTTTCTGGCGCAGGAGATCTTTACCGAACATTTCCACAAGCTGACGGCGCTGGACGTGGCGATCCTGACGGCCAGCGACATTTCCGAACGCAGCTATCTGATCCGCACCGGCCTTCCATCCGAGGTTGGCATGCGCGACCTGACCGATGCGGGCGCGATCGGGGATGTGGTCTGTCGGTTTCTGGACGGGCAGGGCCAGCAGGTCAGGACGGCATTGGACGATTGCACCATCGGCATCGATCTGGAAACCTTGCGCCAGACGCCTGAACGTGTGCTGGCCGCAGCCGGTCCGCATAAGGTCGCGATCATTCGCGCGGCCCTTCGGGCGGGATTGGCCAATATTCTGATCACCGACGATCTGACCGCGCGTATGGTGTTGGAACACGACGCGCGGGTTTGATCCCGCGACCGTATTCCGCATCCGACATTCAATGCATCGGAGAACCCCATGCCTCTGCCCGTAGCAGCCCTTGCGCCGCTGGACCCTCATGCCCTTGTCGGGCTGCGCGAGCATGTGCACCGCGCGTTGCGTCAGGTGATCCTGCAGGGCGGATTCGAGCCGGGCGCGCGGCTGAACGAACGCGCCATCGCCGAGCAACTGGGCGTCAGCACCACCCCGGTGAAGGAGGCCCTGCGCCTGCTGGAAGCCGACGGTCTGGTCCGCACCAAGCCGCGCAGCGGGGTGATCGTGAATTTCGACTTCGCCTGGGCCGAGGAAATGATCCTTGCCCGCGCCGCCATCGAATCGACCATCGCCCGGCTGGCCGCGCAGCGCATCACCGCGCCGGACAAGCCGGTGCTGCAGGCGATCCTTGACGACATGCAGCGCGCCACTGCCGAAAGCAGCGCCGAGGAACTGGTGCAGCTGAACGAAGTCTTTCACGGCCATATCCGCTCGGTCGCGCGGGCGAATTACCTGCGGCTGTTGAACGACCGGCAGGATGTCTATGACAGCGGCGCGAGGCGGGTGATCCATTCCGATCCGGCGGAACGCCAGCAGGCGCTGGCCGAGCATCGGCAGATCGGCCGCGCGGTCATCGCCGGCGACCCCGATGCCGCAGAAGTCGCGATGAAGGCCCATGTCCTGCGTGCCGGCGACAGCTATCTCGATCTGGTTTTCAGAAAGAAAAAGGACTGACACGCACCAACATGGCTTTTCCGACGAGCCCGGTCGATGGGCAGATCGAGGCTTGGAGGCGGGCGGTCTAAGTCATCACAGTAATGGTGCGAATGTCGTGGTGGTCACGAATAGGCGTGATCTTCACCATGGCCTCTCGCTGAAAAAAACCGGCGCCGCGATGGCGGCGCCGCAGTTTCGGCCGCGCCGCCCGGGGGGGGACGACGGCGCGACCTTGTGGCTTAGTTGCCGCGGATCGCGGCCAGTTCTTTCTGCACGCGGTCGACGACGTCTTCGCCGATATCGGCCTTGTGCTTTTCATAGACCACTTGCGACTTCTCAAGCATGCGGGCCTGCTCTTCCGGGGTGATGGTGTTGAACTTCAGCCCGGCAGCTTCGACCTTGGCCAGCGAGGCCTTGTTCAGCTCTTGGATGACCTTGCGTTCCTCATCGCGGCCAACGGCGGCGCAGTCACGCAGGGCCTGCTGTTCCTCGGGCGAATAGGTGTTGAAGATCGCCTTCGAGAACAGGAACAGGAACGGGGTGTAGGCGTGCTTGGTCTCGCTGACATAGCTTTGCACCTCGTAGAATTTCGAGGTGTCCAGCGTGACATAGGGGTTTTCCTGCGCGTCGATCGCCTTGGTTTCCAGCGCCGAGAACACCTCGCCAAAGGCCATCGGCGTTGCGTTGGCGCCGAAGTTGGCGAAGCTGTCGAGGAAGATGTTGTTCTGCATCACGCGCAGCTTCAGACCCTCGAAGTCTTCCCATTTGGTGATCGGCAGCTTCGAGTTCGACACGTTGCGGAAGCCGTTTTCCCAATAGGCAAGGTTGACCAGCCCGGCCTCGTCCAGCTTCTGATTCAGGAAGTCGCCGAACTCGCCATCCATGACGGCATAGGCTTCTTCGTTGCTGCGAAACAGGAAGGGCAGGTCAAAGACGCCAAGCGCGGGGACGATGCCGACCAGCGGAGAGGACGAGGTGACAACCGCTTCCTGCACGCCCGAACGCAGCGCCTGGGTCGCCTGAAGGTCGCCGCCAAGCGCGCCGCCCCAGAAGCCGGTCATCTTCATCTGGCCGCCGGTCTTCTCATCCAGACAAACCTGCATGGCCTTCATGCCGTTGTTGACCGGGTGATCCTCGTTGATCCCGTTCGAGACGCGGAAGTTGCGCGCCTGGAAATCGGCAAGGGCGGGCGTTGCGGCACCCAGCAGGGTCGAGACAAGCAGCGCGGCTTTGATTGCGTGGTTTTTCATGTGGTTCCTCCCAGGAATTCAGAAAACGGTTGAAGTTTGATCAGTAGAACCAGTTCGCCGGGACCGTCACGATCTGCGGGAACAGGACCAGCAGGAACAGGACGATGGTTTCGGCGATCAGGAAGGGCCAGACACCGGTGATGACCTTACCCAGAGGGATCTTGCCGACGCCGCTGACGACGTTCAGCACGACGCCCACCGGCGGGGTCAGCAGGCCGATGCAGCAGTTCATGATGAACATGACGCCAAAGTAGATCGGGTCGATCCCGGCCTTGACGACGATCGGCAGCAGCACGGGCGTCAGGATCAGGATGGTCGGCGTCAGGTCCAGTGCCGTGCCCACGATCAGGATCAGCACCATGATGGCGAACATCAGCAGTTTCGGGTTGTCGATCAGTGGCTCGATATAGCCCGTGATCTCATTCGGGATGTTCGCAGCCGTGATCAGCCAGGCCGAAACCAGCGCGGCGCAGACGAGGAACATGATCGCAGCGGTGGTCTTGGCTGCCGACAGCAGCACCTTGGGCAGATCGGCGGGCTTCAATTCGCGATAGACGAACATGCCGACGAACAGTGCATAGAAGGCGGCGACAACGGCAGCTTCGGTCGGCGTGACGACGCCCATCTTGATGCCGCCCAGAATGATGACCGGCATGCCAAGTGCCCAGGCCGCACGCGCGGCAGAGCGGCCGCGATCAGGCCAGCTGGCGCGCGGCAGGCTTTCGATCTTGTCCTTGCGGACCACGATCAGCCAGGTGATCAGCAGCGAGACGCCCATCAGCACGCCCGGCACGATGCCCGCCATGAACAGTTTCGAGATCGAGACGTTGGCTGAGACGCCGAAGACGATGAAGGCCATCGACGGCGGGATGACCGGCGCAATGACGCCACCGGCGGCGATCAGCCCGGCCGAGCGCGGCACGTCATAGCCGGCCTTGGCCATCATCGGGATCAGGATCGCGGCCAGCGCCGCAGTATCGGCCGCAGCCGAGCCCGAGATCGAGGCCATGATGATCGCGGCGACGATGGCCACGATGCCCAGACCGCCGCGGATATGGCCGACACAGGCGATCGAGAAGTCGATGATCCGCTTGGACAGGCCACCGGCATTCATCAGTTCGCCCGCAAGGACGAAGAAGGGAATGGCCAGCAGCGTGAAGGTATCGGCGCCGATCATCATGTTCTGGGCGATGATCTGGGTGTTGAACATGCCCATATAGGTCATGAGCATGACGCCGCAGAAGATCAGGGCAAAGGCGACGGGCGCGCCAATGGCCATGGCCCCGATCAGGGAAACGATAAAGACGATTAGGGTCATAGGCCGCGCTCCGCCAATTCTTCGACGCTGTGGAACTCACCGGCAAAGGCGGCGATCTCGGCTTCGGTCACGCGACCGGTCAGTAGGCGGATGAAACGTTCAAGCGTGATCAGGATGATGCAGGTCGCGGTGAACAAGCCGGTGCCATAGACCCAGCCCATCGGGATGCCGGACACAGGGGCCAGCATGCTCATATTGATCGGAAGCTGTTTCCAGCTGCCCCAGAACAACACGAACGAGCAGCCGATGATCAGCAGGTCCGAAAGACCCATCATCAGCATGCGGCCCTTGCGACCCATCATCGCGACAAAGGTTTCCATGCCCATATGCAGGTTGTGGCGATGCGCCACGACCGCGCCGATGAAGGTCAGCCAGACAAAGAAGAAGCGCGACAGTTCCTCGGTCACCGGAATGCCCGAGTTCATGGTGTAGCGCATGACGACGTTCACAAAGACCATCAGAGCCATGCCGCCGATCAGGCAGACCAGCACATAGTCCAGAAGGCGGTAGAACAGGTTGATTACGGTCTTGACCATCTCAAATCCTTTCCCCCAATCCGCGTTTCACCAGATTGCGCATCAACTCGCGCGTGCCGAAATCCCATTCCGGGCAGGCGTCCGAGCGGTCGACCCAGTTCACCAGACGGCCCAGACGCGGGGTCGAGATCTCGACCCGGTCGCCCATCTCATGGGTAAAGCCCTGACCCTTGCCGCGACGGTCCTTGACCGGGGCGAACATGGTGCCAAGGAACAGCACCGCGCCATCCGGGTATTGGTGCGAACGGTTGCGCATCTGCCCGACCAGATCGGCGGGCTTGCGGCTGATGGCGGCAAGCGGGCTTTCGCCCGTCATCTCGAACCCGTCCTCGCCCTGAACCAGCAGCGAGACGACGACCTGTTCGACCACTTCCAGCGTGAACTCGCCATCGAACAGCCGGATGAACGGCCCGATCGAGCACGACGCGTTGTTGTCCTTGGCCTTGCCAAGCAGCAGGGCCGAGCGACCTTCGACATCGCGCAGGTTCACATCATTGCCCAAGGTCGCGCCGATGATGGTCCCGTCGGCGCGGGTGACCATGACCACTTCCGGCTCGGGGTTGTTCCATTCGGAAATCGGGTGCAGCCCGACCTTGTCGCCGCAGCCGACCGAAGACATCGCCTGGGCCTTGGTGAAGATCTCGGCGTCGGGGCCGATACCGACCTCCAGATATTGCGACCACAGGTTCATCTCCTGCAGCAAGGCTTTGACCTGACGCGATTTTTCAGACCCGGCCTGAACGCCGCGCAGGTTTTCCCCGATCACCGGGGCCAGACGTGCGCGGATTTCCTGCGCCCTGCCGCTATCGCCGCGCGCCTGTTCCTCGATCACGCGTTCCAACATGCTGTCGGCGAAAGTCACGCCAGCGGCCTTGACCGCCTGCAGGTCGATCGGGGCCAGCAGCCGTCCACGGCTTCCGTCCAGATATTCGTCCAGATGGCCCAGATCGGGCAGATCGGCGGCGCCCAGACGCTGGGCCACATCGTCAAGTTCCAGAAGACCCGAGACCGTCGCGGCAATTCTGCTGAGGTCAAGCACGCGGCCATTGCGCAGCGTGACGGGGCAGGGGCCGCCTGCGTCATTGGACCAGACACGGCCGACAAGGATGGCGCGATCCGCGTCATCGGGCAAAATCCCGACCGCTTTCAACGCATGAGTTGAAACCAATGCAACCTCCCGTTTTTTCACGGCGCCTCCACGCGCCGTGCTGACATCAGGTGTCAGACAACATTATGACCTGATCCTTAACGCTGCGGTAAGATTCTGTCCACCGCCAATCGTCTTGTTGCCAAACTTTGGATCAGAGGATTGTTTCAGTTGAAAAATTCCAGCTCCATGCCGACCCGGCTGGCCGACCCGGTCAGGTGCTGGCGCATGGCGCGCCGTGCGGCTAACGGATCGCGGGCACGGATGGCGTCGCGGATGGCCATATGCTCATCGATGGTGATGGCCATGATTTCATCGAACAAAATCTGCTCGCGAGCGGCCATGATGACATGGCCGACCCGGTCGGCGATGGCGCTGATGAACTGGTCGAAATATGCATTCCCCGTTGCCAGCGCGATGATGCGGTGAAACTCCAGATCGGCGGCGACGCCTTCGGTGTTCCAGTCCTGCGATTGCGACATCCGGGCAAGGGCCGCGTCCAGCGATTCCAGCTGCTGCGGCGTGTGGTTGACCGCAGCCAGCCCCGCCGCCTCGATTTCCAGTGGCACGCGCAGCTGAAAGAGGTCGGTGAAGTCGTGCTTGTTCATCTGCTCGCCATCGCCAAGCCGAATGTGGCGAGCCTGCCGTTCGACCACGAAGGCGCCGACGCCCTGCCGGGTCTCGACCAGCCCTTCATTGCGCAGCTGCGCGATGGCCTCGCGAATCACGGTGCGGCTGACGCCGAAGGTCTGCGCCATCGCATGTTCGGTCGGCAGCTTGTCGCCGGGCTTGATGTCGCCCCTGTGGATGCGTTCCGCGAATTGCGACGCGATCCGCGCCGGCAGATGTTCGTTACGCGATATCTGTCCAAATCCCTGTGTCATCTCTGATCGAGCCTTTTTTTTCTTTCCTGATCCATCTCTTATCAGGTCCGGTCGATCTGACAGCCCGGATTCATCACCCCTTCGGGGTCAATGGCGGCCTTGATGGCCAGCAGCAGGCGGCGGCGGGTTTCCGGTAGGCGGGCGGTGAAATCGGGCTTCTTCAGCCGGCCAATTCCATGTTCGGCGCTGATCGAGCCCTGGAAGCGGTCCAGCACGGCGTTCACGATCTTTTTCGACTTCAGGATCTGCGCATCAAGGCTGTCCGGGCCCTGGGCAAAATCCGGCAGCACGTTCAGATGCACATTGCCGTCGCCGACATGTCCATAGGACACGCAGACGGCGGCGGGCATGTCCTGCGCGATGGCGGCCTCGGCCTCGGCCACGAAATCGGCCAGTTTGGACAGCGGGACCGAGACATCGGTGCGCAGATGCTTGCCGCGCTTGGCCTGACCTTCGTTCATGCCCTCGCGGATCAACCACAGATTCTGGGCCTGCGCCTGCGACTGGGCCACGACGCCATCGACGACCAGCCCTTCCTCCATCGCCAGTTCAAGGAAGCGCGCCATCAGATCGTCGATATCGACCAGACCCGAGCCCGAGATTTCCATCAGCACATAGGCCGGATGGTCAGCCTGAATCGGGATCTGCAGATCCGGGATGGCCTCCTGCGCCAATGTCAGGGCCAGGGGCGGCATGAATTCGAATGCCGACATCAGGTCGCAGCATTGGCGACGGGCGCGGCGGTAAAGCTCGATCGCGTCGGGCAGGCTGTCCAGCGCCAGCAGGGCGGTCGCGACATGTTCGGGCCGGGGCAGCAGCTTGACCGAAACGGCGGTGATGATGCCCAGCGTGCCTTCGGCCCCGATGAACAGCTGCTTCAGGTCCAGCCCGCGATTGTCCTTGCGCAGCGTCGACAGCCCATCAAAGACCGTGCCATCGGGCAGCACCACTTCCAGTCCCAGCACCAGTTCGCGCGTCATCCCGTAGCGCAGGACATTGACGCCCCCGGCATTGGTCGAGACATTGCCGCCGATCTGGCAGCTGCCCTGCGCGCCAAGCGCGAGCGGAAAGAACAGCCCGGCCTGCGCCACCTGATCCTTGAAGCTTTCCAGCACCGCGCCTGCCTCGACCACTGCCGAGAAATCATCGGCGTCGATGCGACGGATGCGGGTCATCCGCTCAAGGCTAATGATCACCTGCGCGGCAGGCGCGTCGGGGGTCGCGCCCAGCACCAGCCCGGTATTGCCGCCCTGCGGTACGACATCCAACCCCAGCGCCACGGCGGCGCGCATGCAGGCCGCGACCTCGGCTGTGTCGCGCGGACGCAGCACCGCGACCGCGCCGCTATGCACATCGCCATGCCAGTCGCTGCAATAACGCGCCGTCTCGGGTCCGGTCAGGACCACATCCGTGCCAAGGCTGTCGCGCAGACGTGCGGCCAATGCGTCGCTGTCGGCGGCAAGGGCCGCGCGGCCCGCCTCCTGAATATGTCGATCCATGTCGCCAGACCCTCCCTGGTCGCGCTTCGGCGTGAAAACACCTTGCATCATACAAAGATCAGGTTATCAGACAACCATATAAATCCGCTCGGCGGCGCGGTGCCGGAGCGGCGAGGTTTCGAGGAGGAGACCAGATGCATATTCTGATCATTGGCGCGGCCGGCATGGTGGGTCGCAAGCTGACGCAAAAACTGGTCGCCGAGGGCGGTCTGGCCGAACGCGCTATCGACGCGCTGACCCTTGTTGATGTTGTCGAGCCCGATGCCCCCGCGGGCTTTACTGGCAAGGTGACGCGTCTGACCGCCGACCTGTCCGATGCGGGCACGGCTGAAAAACTGATCGCGACGCGGCCTGACGTGATCTATCACCTTGCCGCCATCGTCTCGGGCGAGGCGGAGCTTGATTTTGAAAAGGGTTACCGCATCAACCTCGACGGCACGCGCGCGCTGTTCGAGGCGATCCGGCTGGCGCAGGCGGTGGATGGCTACCGTCCGCGCGTGGTCTTTGCGTCCTCGATCGCCGTGGTCGGCGCACCGCTGCCTTTCCCGATCCCGGACGATTTCCACACCACGCCCCTGACCAGCTATGGCACGCAAAAGGCGATGAGCGAGCTGCTGTTGGCCGACTATTCGCGCCGCGGCTTCTTTGACGGCATCGGCATCCGCCTGCCCACGGTCTGCATCCGCCCCGGCAAGCCGAACAAGGCGGCCTCGGGCTTCTTCTCGAACATCCTGCGCGAGCCGCTGATCGGTCAGGAAGCGGTGCTGCCGGTTCCCGAAAGCATCCGCCACTGGCATGCCTCGCCGCGTTCGGCGGTGGGCTTCATGCTGCATGCCGCGACCATTGACGTGGATCTGGTCGGCCCGCGCCGCAACCTGTCGATGCCGGGCCTGAGCGCCACTGTCGGCGAACAGATCGAAGCTTTGCGCCGCATCGCCGGCGACAAGGCCGTGAACCTGATCCGCCGCGAGCCCGATCCGATGATCATCCGCATGTGCGAAGGCTGGGCCCCCGGCTTTGAGGCCACCCGCGCCCGCGAACTGGGCTTCACCGCCGAGTCGAGCTTTGACGAGATCATCCGCGTCCATGTCGAGGACGAGCTGGGCGGCCAGTTGTGAGCGGGGTGAAGATCGCCTTTCTGGGGACCGGGTTGATGGGCGCACCGATGGTGCGCCGCCTGCTCGGGGCCGGGTTCCCGGTGACGGTCTGGAACCGCGCCTCGGAAAAGGCGCAGGCCTTGGCCGCCGACGGTGCGGTTGTCGCAACGGATCCGGTGCAGGCGGTGACCGGGGCGAATGTGGTCTTTACCATGCTGTCGGATGGGCACGCCGTCGCTAATGTGCTGTTTGAACAGGGGGTGGCGCGCGCGCTGGCATCCGGCGCCATCGTCATCGACACCTCGTCCATTGCCCCCGCAATGGCGCGCGATCATGCCGCAAGGCTGGCGGAACTGGGCATTGCCCATGTCGACAGCCCGGTTTCCGGTGGCGTTGTCGGCGCGCAGGCTGGCACCTTGGCCCTGATGGCCGGGGGCGACGCGGATGTGATCGCGGGTCTGGCCGAGGTCTTTGCGCCGCTGGGCCGCCTGACCCATGTCGGTCCGTCCGGTGCGGGGCAGGTCTGCAAGCTGGCGAACCAGCAGATTGTCGCCGTCACCATCGGTGCGGTGGCCGAGGCGATGATGCTGGTGCAGGCCGGAGGTGCGGATCGCGCCAAGTTCCGCGATGCGATCCGGGGCGGTTTCGCGGAAAGCCGCATCCTCGAATTGCACGGCGCGCGGATGGTCGAACGGAACTTTGCCCCCGGCGGCCCGTCGCGGCTGCAACTCAAGGACCTGAACGCGGTGGCCGATCTGGCGGCCGCCACCGATCTGACGCTGCCCCTGACCGAGGTTGTCCGCAGTGCCTTCACCGATTTTGTGGCATCAGGCCATGGCGATACCGATCACAGCGGGCTACTGCTGCATCTGGAAAGACTGAACGCAGCCATCCCTGCGGAGGAGAGCAAATGACCTCGGACCAACCCACACGCCGCCTGCGCTCGCAGGACTGGTTCGACAATCCCGACCATGCCGACATGACCGCGCTGTATCTTGAGCGCTTCATGAACTACGGCACCACGCCCGAGGAATTGCGTTCGGGCAAGCCGATCATCGGCATCGCGCAATCGGGCAGCGATCTGAACCCCTGCAACCGCCACCATCTGGATCTGGCCAAGCGCGTGCGCGACGGCATCCGCGATGCGGGCGGGATTCCGATCGAGTTCCCCTCGCATCCGCTGTTTGAAAACTGCAAGCGCCCGACGGCGGCGCTGGACCGCAACCTTGCCTATATGGGTCTGGTCGAACTGCTTTACGGCTATCCCTTTGACGGCGTCGTGCTGACGACCGGCTGCGACAAGACCACGCCCTCGGCGCTGATGGCGGCGGCGACGGTGGATATTCCGGCGATCGTTCTGTCCGGCGGCCCGATGCTGGATGGCTGGCATGATGGCGAGCTGGTGGGTTCCGGCACGGTGATCTGGCGCTCGCGCCGGAAATATGCGGCGGGCGAAATCACCCGCGAGGAATTCCTTGACGCGGCGCTGGATTCGGCCCCCTCGGTCGGCCATTGCAACACCATGGGCACGGCCTCGACCATGAACGCCATCGCCGAGGCGCTTGGCATGTCGCTGACCGGTTGCGCGGCGATCCCCGCCGCCTATCGTTCGCGCGGCCAGATGTCCTACCGCACCGGCCGCCGCGCCGTGGAACTGGTGCTGGAAGACATCCGCCCCTCGGACATCCTGACGCGCGAGGCTTTCCTGAACGCGATCCGGGTGAATTCGGCCATTGGCGGCTCGACCAATGCCCAGCCGCATATCATGGCGATGGCGAAACATGCCGGCGTCGATCTGCGTCCCGAGGATTGGCAGGCCCATGGCTATGACATTCCGCTGTTGGCGAACGTTCAGCCCGCCGGGGCTTATCTGGGCGAGCGTTTCCACCGCGCAGGCGGCGTCCCGGCGATCATGTGGGAGTTGCTGCAGGCCGGAAAGCTGAACGGCACTTGCCCGACGGTCAGCGGCCAAACCATGGCCGAAAACCTCGAAGGCCGCGAGTCGACCGACCGCGAGGTGATCAAGCCCTATGCCGATCCGATGATGGAGCGTGCGGGCTTCTTCGTCCTCAAGGGCAACCTGTTCGACTTCGCGATCATGAAGACCTCGGTGATTTCCGCCGATTTCCGCGCCCGCTATCTGTCGGAACCGGGCCGCGAAGGCATTTTCGAGGGCAAGGCCTTCGTCTTTGACGGCTCCGAGGATTACCACGCCCGCATCAACGATCCGGCGCTGGACATCGACGAACGCTCGATTCTGGTCATCCGGGGCGCGGGTCCGCTGGGCTGGCCGGGCTCGGCCGAGGTGGTGAACATGCAGCCGCCGGATCACCTGATCAAGCGCGGCATCACCAGCCTGCCGACGCTGGGCGACGGGCGGCAATCGGGAACGGCGGACAGCCCATCGATCCTGAACGCCTCGCCTGAAAGCGCTGCTGGCGGTGGTCTAGCGTGGATTCGGACGGGCGATATCATCCGTCTGGATCTGAACGCGGGCACCTGCGACATGCTGGTCGATGAGGCTGAGATCACCCGCCGCAAGGCCGATGGCATCCCTGCCGTGCCGCCCTCGCGCACGCCATGGCAGCGCATCTATCGCGAGACGGTGACGCAGTTGCAGGACGGCGCGACCATTCGCGGTGCCGAGGATTTCCAGCGCATCTCGTCGACCCCGCCGCGGCACAATCACTAAGTTATGGCTCTGCGCCGGTCGGGATTGGCCGGCGCAGAATTTGCTATCCGTCCCAGCGCGATCGCATGTGCCGGACTATTGCCGGAGCATCGCGCCCGAAAGCTCGGCCACCACTTTCCGGATCATGATCATCGTGGCGGTCGTCACTGCATTGGACAGCATTCCGACGGAAAGTTCGGTGTCGTCTCGTTCAGTGTTGGACAAACGTCAGCAAATCGATCAGGCCCCGTGTCAGTTCTGCTGTCTGTGATTGAGGACGCGCGCGAGCGCGTGCCCTCTGCCATATCCGCCCGCGGGCATCGGCAACCAGCAGCGCGGGTCGCTGCGGAGGGGGCGAACGCACTCGCGCGCCACGAGATAGGGAAGCGGCCCCAGTTCAGGGCCTCACGGATTCTGCGACAGCAGCGACAAGCCGCCGGCGATAACGCCCGTCGCGATCTGCAATGGTGCAGTCCCGGCCAACATCGCGTGACGGTCACCACGCATTGTCAGCGGTCGTTCATTCCCTTGCCCGCAAGGACTTTTGGTGTGGCCTTGACGATGCGCGAGGTACGGGTTTCCGCCTGCTTCGGCTGCGAGAAATGCAGCACCCAACTGCGCCGACGCCCGGGCGTGAGTGCCTCGAACGCGGTTCTAAAGGTCGTATCCGTATCAAGGTGATCGACCAATTCAGCCGGATATTCCAGATCGTCCTTGGGCAGATCGACCTTTTGCCCGGCCATCTCGATGGCGATCGCATCGCGAAGATAGTTCATCAGGATGGGTCGCAACCGTTCGACCTGCTCAAGTGAGGTGAAATTGACGACCCGTTGCGATCGCGAGTTTTCGCCGGGGGCTTCCAGAATGCCTTTGGGATCTGGCAACAGCACGCCCTTGAAAAAACCCAGCGCCGCGCGATCCTTGAAGTCCCAGATGATCGCGACATTGCCGCGCGCGCAGGCATAGACTGGGAAATGCCATTTGAAGGTCTCGGTCAGGCCGCTTTGCAGCAGGATGTCCCGCAGGGCGCTTAGTTCCTTTTGCCACAGGCTCAGCCCGGCAAACCATGCCTCGACCTCGGGATGCTTCTCCGACATTGCAATTCTCCCTTGTTCGGGGCGATCTTGCCGTGGCGGTTGGGTTCTGTCGAGATGATTGGTCGGATGCGTAGATTGGTTACATAACTTCGGTTATCATGCAAACTCTTGTAGAACAAAAGTAGAATTGTTGTAACTACTAGCCTGAAATGTCCATTCCGCCCTGATTCTTGACCATTGCACGGAGCGGTTCGTTCAAAGTTGTTAAATTTCAGCTTCTTATTTAGGGTTCTGGGCTCACCGTCACGGCGGTTTTAGGCGCTTGCTGCCACCGGTCGACTCCCCTCCTTCTTCTCGGCATTGCTTCCCTCACACCGCGACGTCCTGCTCCTGCGATGACAGCCAGAGGGCCTCGGAACACCTGATTTCTAGTAAAGCCCACGGATTGCACTTTTCCGAACGGCGAAGCCTTGCCCAAGGAGACCGCCATGCAAATGAGGAAACCCCACCCCGCCCGAATTCCGTTCGCGGATGCCCAACTCGGCCTGCAGAAGATGACGCTGCCTGACGTTGAGAAGCGTCTGCGCACCCTTCCTTCAGAACTTCCGTTCCCAGCTGACTAAGCCGAAAACAAAGGCGCTGGCGTCCCGATACGATTCCCAAGACGGTGGCGTGCGGCAGGCTGATCTTGAAGAGATTTCGTCAATCTTTCTCGCCAGCCGCCGGCCTTGGCGGCTGCAGCACTGTCGATCAGCGTTCAGGTAATCGCCACCGTCTGCGAGTGCATGCCCGCCCATTCGACATAAGTCACCGCGATCTGTTTCCATTCACGAACAGGATAGCCTTTTGCAGCGGGGTACTGCGGGGGGCGGCGGCATATCCCCGCACTGGATCGCCTGCTCGTCCAGAATGACCGCGCGAGATGTACACGGCCAAACCAAGCTCGCCCCCCCCGCTCCAAGATCGCCCGTCGGTGATTGCACAAGCAACGGGGCGGTTAGTTCGGCCACCACGAGAAGCGACGAGAAGGAACTGATCCGGACTACCTTCATGCCCCAACCTCGCCAAAACCGGGGAAAACACCAAATCCCAATTCCGAACCCTGCCGCGATACCCGGTCAGGTCGCATCAACGATCAAGTTCGGCACTGGCCAGCTCGGCTACCCGGAGATTGACCGGGGCAGGATTTCCGTCCTCGATAGACCACGCCAACGACAACCCGCACCACGCAACGATCCACAGCAACAGACGCTCGCGGTCCAGATCGGCGGCCATGGTGACCGTCGCCAGCCGCCGCGCAAAGCAATGTGGATCGACAGCTACAGGCTGGCTGGGATCGGCCAGATCCGGGTTGGTGAAGATATTGGCGAAGTCAAAGCCGCGTTCGCCCAGAATGCCCTTGGGGTCGATGGCCAACCAGCCTTGATCGCCGAAATCGAGGACGTTGCCATGGTGCAGGTCGCCATGAAGCAGCGCCATCTCTCGCGGTGTCGACAGCAGGAATTCGGCCGCCGCGGCCGAACGGGACAACATACCGCCATGAGTCCGCGCCGCCGGGCCGAGCGCCTGAAACCAGCAAGCAAGCGGCGCAAGTTCGGGCGGTGGTGTCCGGCGCGGCGCATGCAGCCGCGATGCGGTCGCGCAAAGGATGCGGCAGGCCGCATCGTCCGCTCCGCCGCGCGCCATGTCGGACAAGGATCTGACACCTGTCGCACGCTCCAGCAGCAGCACGCCATCCGCATGCTCAAGGACGCGGGCAGCGCCCTCGCCTCTCCACCACGCCATCAATCGTCCGCCGCGACGCTCTTCTTCGACCAAGGGCAGCTTCAGCATCGCTGGCAGGGTGCCTTGCAGCACCGGCAACAGGCGCGAGCTGCGGGTCTGGATCGGCGACCCGTCGGGCACGAGATTCCAGCGCTGCAGATAGGGTTCGAACATGCAACGGCCCCATACGGAATACATGCCCGTCACTTCATGCCCCCCGCCAAGTGCCGCCGCAACCCTGTCATTGATCCATCGTCACAAGCCTGACCAGCAGGATGTTGCCTGCATATGTCGGACGCTCCGGGCTGCCTGCGGGATATTTCGCGCCGATCACCCGGACCTCTCCCTCAAGCGCCGCCAGCGGACTCTGAAGGCCGGACATGGCGCGCAGATGATCGCCGCAGCCGGGGCTCAAACCCCTCAACGCCGAAGCAAATGCACCCGTCAGCGGCGTTTGCCATGGGGTTTGGTGGTCTTGTTGCCGCGCGGGCCGGACTGGACCGGAGTATTGTCAAGGTTCTCCTCCTGCAGCTTGCGCCAGCGTGCAAGCCGCGCAGGGTCCAGCGCGCCAGCGACCACAGCCGCCTGAACCGCACATCCCGGTTCATGGGCATGGGTGCAGTCGCGGAACCGGCAGCCGGGGGCCAGCTCGGCGATCTCGGCAAACAGCAGGTCCAACCCGACCGAGATGTCGCTGACATGCAGCGCGCGCATCCCCGGCGTGTCGATCACCCAACCACCCCCGCAAATCCGGTGCAGCGAGCGCGAGGTAGTGGTGTGCCGCCCCTTGGCGTCGTCTTCGCGGATGCTGCCGGTCAGTTGCGCATCCTCGGGCAGCTTTGCGGCGAGCGTGTTCAACAGCGAGGACTTCCCCACCCCGGACGAACCGACAAGCGCCACGGTCTGCCCGGCACCGCACCATGGAGCCAGCGTCTTAGCCGCCTCGGGCGACTTGGCGTTCAGCGCCACCGCCTGCAAACCGCGCTGCAATCCCGACACCCGGTCCAGATAGGGTCGGGCATCCGCCACCTGATCCGCCTTGGTCAGGACAATCACCGGCACGGTCCCGGCCTCATTCGCCAGCACCAGATAGCGTTCCAGCCGCGCCGGGTTCAGATCGTCATTGCAGGAGGTCACGATGAACAGGGTGTCCACATTCGCGGCGATCAATTGCGGGGCGCGCCCGCCTTCGATGCGCCGCTGCAGCAGGGTGTTGCGGTCAAGCCTGCGGGTCAGCAGGCCCGAGTCGGGCTCGACCAGCACCCAGTCCCCTACCGCATAATCCGAGGTATTGGTCTGGGGCGGAAGCTGCAGCCGCACCGGGCCTTGCCCCGATTCTGCCGTCATCCTTGCGCGATGGACGGTGG
This sequence comes from Paracoccus sp. PAR01, assembly GCF_014851995.1. Classification (NCBI taxonomy): domain Bacteria; kingdom Pseudomonadati; phylum Pseudomonadota; class Alphaproteobacteria; order Rhodobacterales; family Paracoccaceae; genus Paracoccus; species Paracoccus sp. PAR01. The sequence goes on along the minus strand of NZ_JACVAW010000007.1, from coordinate 170,270 downwards.
CGACGCGCATGCGCGCAAGTCCTGTCTCCTCGGCAGTCAACTGGTCGTCAAAGAAGTCCGTCCAGCCAAGGTCGGACAGGTTCGGTGCAGGCTGGTGTGGGACAATGCTCATGTTCCGTTGCATGCGCGCCCGCGCCGGGTGATGCAAGATCTGTCAGGTCTGCATTCGCAAACAATGCACGCCCGGGTGGACGCGGATGGCAAGCAGCGCTATGAGCACCGCCACCCTGCCGTGAGCAAAGGAGCCGACATCATGCTATGGGATATCCGGGCCCGCATGAAGCCGGCCCTGTCGATCATCGACCTGATCCCGCATGTGCATCGCACCCCGGCCTTGGCGGCGCTGCGACGCGCGGTGCAGGAAGGCCGCCCGGCGACGCTGCGGCTCTCGGCCGAGGACAGGGAGTTGGCCTTTCATGATGCAACCGTGCAGCTGACCTCGCCCATCGGAGCGCGCGTGCTGAAAGCGCTTTATCAGGGCGGGCATCTCAAGCTGAAAAAACCGGGCATCAAGCCGCTGCCAGCGCTGGACGCCTATATCGCCACGGAAGACGAATTCCGAGCCGAGGTCGCCCGGATCTGGGCATCCGAGGACGCCCAGCGCCTGCGTCTGACCGAGATCATCGCCGACCCCGCCAGCGCCCGCCCCGAGGAGCTGAGCCCTTGGCTGATCGACAAGGTGATGTCGGCCCGTCTTGGCCACGGTGCTTACGGCGAGATCGAGATCGCTGGCTTTACCTGCCACCGGACCCTGACCTATCCGCCCATCGCGGAAAGCGACCGGTTCCGCCCCGAAGGTAAGGTGACCTGCTGGTGGCTGGACAGCGCGGGCAACCGGCAAGGCGATCCGGAATAGCGCCAGACGGCGATCCCGAGCAGCTTGTGGCCCAAGCCCCGACACGATCGCGGCCACGCTAACGCTGCATTTCATTTGGAAGACAGGCCCCGGACGTCTTGTCCGGCTGGAACTCGCCATCTGCGGCGGTTCAGGCTGAAAACAGCGGTTCGCGGCATCTTGCGCGTCCTGTCACATCAGGGCATCCGCGAATTGCCGTTTGATGGAGTGAAGCGCGGCCTCGCCTCGACAAGACTGGTGCCAGGATGAGACCGCGATCCTGCTTTGGCCCGGCGCAGCTGATCTGCGCCGGACTTTGGCTTATGTGTCAGATCTGCGGCCACGCCATAGGTAGACGTGCATGAGGCTTAGCCTCATGACACGCCTTTTCCGGTCATGGCGCGCCGGGTGATCCCATGCCTGACGCAGGTGCTCAGCCTTCAGCCTCGACAAGCTGCGGAGCGTCGGCGTTGCCCGCACCTGCACTGATTTCCAGCAGGTAATCCGCCGGTTTCAGGCCAGTTCCCCGCAGGAATTCGACATAGCGCGCGCATTTCATCGCGCGATGCTGGTCATAGGCGGCACCGTCGAACTTGATCAGTTGCCGCAGGCGCGTGCGGGTCAGCGGCTCCTTCAGATCACCGGCGCGCAGGAAGGGAATGCCGGTTTCGCGGCACATTTCCTCGGTGCGGGTGTCGATGGTGATCGTGCAGGCCATGCGCTCGGCCTGGATGGCCAGCTGCGCACCATGGAAGCGCGGACCGATCAGCAGATCGTGGCGGCGCAGCTCGTCCATCCAGGTCGCGACGTCGTAGTAGGAGCGCGCATAGTTCAGCGCCCAGGCCTTGAACTGGTCGAGTGAGTAATGCGGAACCGTATGCTTGTGGATACGGTCCAGCGCCTCGGGCTCGATCTCGTCGAACAACCCGCGCGAGATCTTGATCATGTTGCCCATGGACTGGACGATGTAGACGCCCGGGAACTGCGGGTCCATCATCATCGAGATAAGCTGTTGCTCGATCTCGCGCGTGTTGCGCCAGGCTTCGTGACCACCGGCGACGGCAATCCGCTGCGGCAGGGGATTGGCGTTCCAGTTCGCCTCGATGCGCTTGCCCAGATCGGCGCGGGGGTTGATGAAATGCGACGGGCAGCCATTCGCCACCGTCTGCGCCCCGGTCAGCTTCAGGATCTGCTCCGAGGTGTACGGCCCCCGCGTATAGATGTTCTGGATGCCGAAGCGCTGGCCATTCTCGATCAGCACGTCCAGCCAGGCGCGCGTCCCCTCGGTCAGTTCGACGTCCGAGTCGAAACCCTTCGCCTGAGCGCCAAGACCGATTGCGACGATCGGCTTGTTCACCTGCGCCAGATTTTTCGCCAGCCCGCCCAGATCGGTATGCTGACCCAGCTGGTTCGCACAGGGAATGACCACGAAATCGACGTTTTCATTCAGCACTTTCGGGCTGACATGCCAGGGATAGTACTGGATCTCTGCCTGGATCTGGCTACGCACAGCATGCACGAATGCCAGATTGCCGTTGTTATGGCCAATCTGCCGATAAAGCGTGTCAAAGGCGGCGTTCGAGTAGAGACCGCAATCCTTGCTTTCCCAGAGTAGTCCGATCTTCATGAACCTGCATTCCTTTTACTAAGTGCTGTGAGCGCTAACTTCTTTGAGGGTTTTGCTGCCGTGGGGCCCGAAAGATTTCAGGCCCCGACGAGCTTTCTTGCTTTGACTGACTTGCGCAACTCGCACGCTTCCATCCACTCTGCGGCGAATTCCTCCAGTCCAAGCGGTGGTGTGATGCGGGACTTGTGGACCAGCAGCGTATCCGGCTGGCCATGGACCGACATGATGGCCGAGGCCAAAGCGGCCGGGTCACCGACACGGAACTGCAGGCCCCAGCCTGCGGTCTTTTCCGCCATGCCGCCAATGTCCGAGGCGATCATGGGCGTACCTGCGGCGCGGGCCTCCTGGATCACCACCGGCGAGTTTTCCCACCAGACCGAGGGAATGATGATCCAGCCATAGCCACGCATGATGTCGACGCAATCCTGCGGGCGGTAGCGGCCGCGGAAGTGGATGCAATCGGGAATTTCCAGATCGGGCCACATACGGGTGAAACTGTCCTTGTCCACGCCGTGGATCTCGATGCTCAGTGGCAATTCCGGGGCCTCGTCCCGTGCCTCGATCAGTGCGGCCGCGCGGATCAGGACATCCAGACCCTTGGTCGGCGTCGCCTGCCCGAAGAAGGCGAAGCGACCGGATTTGGCAAGAAGCTCGGCCTCGGTTTCGGGACGGAAGCTGGCATGGTGGTCCAGACCGTTCTCGATCACAGCGATCCGGCCCTTGGGCACGCCCCAATCCTCGAAGCGTTCGCGCAGGAATTCACTGGGCGAAAGCAGGTGGTTGAACAGGCCCAGCATCTCCAGCATGCGCGTCTTGCGCAGGACGAAATCGATCGGCGGACGCGCGACACAGGCGGCGCAGGCAACCTCGCTGGACGCGTAACAAAGCTCGCCGGAACGCTTCACCATCTGGCCGTGGTTGGCGCAGATCGCGGTCAGTTCATGCAGCGTGCAGATGAACTTCGCCTTCGGCAGCGCCGCACGCAGGCGGCGGATGGTGCCCGCGCCGATGTTCCAGAAGTGGTGGAAATGATAGACATCGCCCTGCAGCGCCAGCAGAAACTCGAAGATCCAGTCCTCGTCCCGGACCTCGGCATGTTCCATGGTAAAGGAATCCATGCCACGCCCGCGCAGACAGAAATCGCGCGGACCGAAGCTCAGGACCTGCTGGCTGGGCCCGAAGAACTTGGCGCTGTCCTCGGGACCAATGGTCGAGCCGACGAAAATGACATCCTCGTCCTGCGCCAGCAGGTGTTCGAACTGACGATAGGCTGCAACCTCGCCCCCACCATAGCGCAGGTTCGGATGTGAATGGGACACGATGACCGTGCGGCTCATGCGCTGGCCTCCTCGATCAGCTGGCGGCTATGGGCGTCGAAGGCATGCCAGTCACGGCCATCGACGAAGTTTTCGCAATGCGGGCCCGATTTTCCCTCGAAATAGCGATAGATATCAGCGCGGGAGAGCTCGGCCGCGCCCTGCAGGACCAGCGCCTCGGCCAGCAGACGCAAGCGCGCCTCTTCGGTCAGGAAGCATTCCGGGACCTGATCCAACTGCGCGAAGAACTGCGAAGCGGGCATCGACAGGGCGAAGGGCAGCAGATCGCGGGCAAAGCGCTCGGCCTGAGCGGTGCGGGTTGCCAGAACCGTGCCGATCGGGTCCAGCAAGGTGACGCGCGCGCATACGGGTTCGCGGGCGAAGATCGGTTTCAGGTCGAACTGGAACAGCACCGAACTGCGCGCAAAGACGACGCGGTCGGGCATCACCTCCGGCCGGGCGATGTTCAGCGAAACCTCCTGCAGGTCCAACCCGGCGGAGATCTCGCGCGCAGCGCCGTTGATGGCGTTCTGCAACACGCCGGTCAGGCGCGGGCGCAACAGTTGCAGGCTCAACCGGCCGGGAAGATGCGGCCCGATGCGGCGCAGCACGTCGCGCAGATCGCCGTCGGCCAGATCATGGTCAAGGATCAGCAGGGTCTCGCCGTCGCCCGGTTTGTCGTCCTCCGTCTCAGTCGGACGCGGCATGGACAGCATATGAGGCAGCATTGCGCGGCGCAGCCGATCGCGATCGGAAATGTCGTCGATTCCCAGCGTGGCCAGCGTCACATGCTGGGCCAGATCGGCGGCAGGGACGGTTTCGATCGGGACCAGAACGCCGGGCAGGAAATCCTCGCCGGGAACCATCAGCAGCAGGCGCGCCGCGCCCGAGGGAGGGCTGGGGAATCGCCAGCCACCGCAATAACCGTCATGGCCGCTGAAACGATAGCGCGGCGCGTAGGCAGACAGATCGGCGCGCGCCATGCTGCCGGGCAACATATCGACGGGCACAATCGTTTCGTCCTCGATGGCAAGCGCGCAAAGCGGCTCGACCGAGGCGTTTGCCGGCAGGAACCAGCCGATGACCGCGCCCTGCCCGGATGCGGTCATCTGGCAACGATCGATCGCCAGAACATGCTTGTCGGTTTCGCGCGCGGCCGAGGGGGCCACGCGCAGGCGAGCGCAGATATCGCGCCCGAGCTGTTTATCGGACAGCACCAATCGCCGTTGGGCGATCAGGCGCAATAGCGCAAAGAACACTTCGTCCACGCCGACTTCGACCAGATGGGACGCATCTTCGATCAGCCGAGGATGGCGGATCTCGGTGAAGTCATAGCCGTCGGCCAAGTGGATGCTGGCTTCTTCGAAGCCGTTTCCCCCGCTTAGCTGGGACAGGTCGAAAAGCGCGACCAGTCCCATCGGCTCATTGCTGCGCAGATCGCGGCGGACATGCCGCGTGACCGCGATCGGGGTCAGGACCTTGTCATCGACATGCAGGCGCAGATGGGGCCGGGGCTGGGTGGTCCAGCCCGCGACCGCCACGATGCGTGCATCGTCTATGAAGCAGAAATCCAAGTTCATCTGCATGGCTGAAAGCCTTTCGCGTTGCAGAAGGTCTTTGTCGCTGTCGGCATCGGACCGGTCAGGTCAGGGTGATGGCGAGACGGTCGAGGATGAGGCGCGCCGCAGGCTGACGCAGGTGAATGATCACGCGGCGGCTGGTGACGTCATCCTCGATCTCGGGCAACGGCAGCTTGCAGACCGAGACCGCGTCCAGATCCAGATGGCATTCCAGATGGCCCGAGTCGCGCACCGACCCGTCTTCGATGAACTCGCGCAGGAAGACGTCTGCGATCTGCGGCCGATCAGAGGTGACCTGCATTTCGATGTAGCAAAGCTCGGCGGGGACCGGCTCGGCCAGCGTTCCCTCAAGGGTAAGCCAGTCGATGCCGGTGCAGCGCAGCTCGACCCCGGCGCCGCTGTCGGCGATCAGCAATTCTGCCCGGCCATTGGTCGGCAGGCAGGCACCGAATGTCGGCGTCACGTCGTTGTAGCCCCCGCTCAGGGCCAGACGGGGCCGACCGATCAGGCCGCTGCGGGCCTCGCCGACCAGGTCGAGACGTGTGGATTGAAGTGCTTCCAGAATATCTGCGGCCGCCTGGAAGTTTCGCATCGCGGCTTCATAAAGGGTCATTACATCTTACTCCTGCAAACATCAAATTCTCCCATCTCGTCCCTCTCGGCGGTCAAACCGCCCTCCTGCCTTTTCAACCAGGCCAGCAAGGGTGCGACGGCCAGTGACCAATCGCGCGCCATGCGTGAGGCATTCTGCGAGACCTGCCCCAGAAGGGACCGGTCCTCGTCCAGGGTCATGATCATATGGACAAAGCTGTCTTCGCATCCGATCTCGGGCAGGACGAATCCCGTGCTGCCATGCTGGATCGCCTCATCCATGGCACCGACATCCGTGGCCAGCACCACGACCCCGCAACGCTGGGCTTCCAGAACGGACAGCGGCAGGCCCTCGTAATGCGAGGGCAGAACCATCACGTCCGTCGCGGCCAGCAGCCGGGTCAGCGCCTCCTGACCACGTACCGGACCCAGCATCTGGGTCTCATGCGGGAATGAGAAATCGGCCTCGGCCGTATCGACGACCGAGCCGCCGGCGATGGTCAGGCTGATCTGAGGCGCATGCAGCGCCAGCCCGTGATAGATCGCCGACAGGCGGTGCACGCCTTTTTGCGGGTCTAGCCGGCCCATGAACAGGACGCGAAGCGGGGCCTCGGGATCACGCTTGGCGCGATCCGCCATGACCGTGCGGGCGGTGCCAGCGGGCAGCGGATAGCCCGGCGCATTGACCACCGCCATCAGCTTCTCGCGCGGGATGCCGTGGCCATGCATCCAGATCCGCAGCGCCTCGGAGCAGGTGATGATCAGGTCATAGGCATATTCATAGGCCAGGGCCAGTTTCGGCGGACCATAGCTTCGGCCATAGGTGCTGCGTTCCAGCAGGTGTTCGTGATCGATCATCGTGATCCCGCGGCGGCGCAAGTGGTCGGCCACCTTGTGCAGCGCGCCGGAATGGGCGTTGATCACCACATCCATCGACGAGAGCAGCCCCATCAGATCGGCTTTTTCATCCCCATTGCCCCAGCTGGGCTCGGAGGTCCCCAGGAACTCGGTGCCGGTCCAGTCGATGGCGCTGGGATCGGGCATCCAGTTCACGGTGGTGAACGCCTGCAACGCCCAGCCATCAGGATGGATCGGCCGGTCGCTGACCACGACCAGATGGCAGCGATAGCCGTTCTGCGCCAGTTCGCGGGCCATCGAGGCCACGACCTTTTCGACGCCACCGAAATCGAAGATGGGCAAGACAAAGGCGATGTCGCGTATGCCGGGCCGCTTGAGCAGCGGAAAGACCACGCCCCCGCCCGAGATCTTGCGCGGGATCTGGACCGCCGTGCCGCGATCAATGGCACCGCCCTGCTCGCGCCATTCCCAGCGCTGCCCCAGCGCATTGCGGAACCGGCTGCGGCTGAGCTGCAGAATGAAGCTGCGCAACAGTTCTGGCCCGCTCGCGGACTTGAGATCGAGCCGCGCCATATGCTCAAGCGACATCGACCAGCTGCGCACGCGGAAGCCCGAGGAGGTCTGATCGATGCGCCGCAGCGCCTCTTCGTCCGAGCTCATGAACAGGTCATAGACCGCATTCAGGTCGATCACGATCCCGTCCGCCAGACGGTCGGGGGTGCCGCGGTCATTGCTGATCCGATGGCCGCTGGCCGAGGTCTCCAGATAGAACAGATCGAAGCTGGGCCGCTTCTCGGCCCTCGCCCAGCGACGCTCGGCATTCCAGAAGAAGCTGTGCAGCAGCCGATTTTCCAGCAGCCGGGCCGAGACGCCCTCACGCAGGAAGACCAGGTAGGCGGGCGCGTGATTGGCAAAAGGCTCGGCGAAATGCGCCATGATCTGGCGCTCAAGCTCTTGCGGGGTGATCTCGCGGCTCTGGTCGGGATCGGTCTGCAGTCGGACGGTGCTTCCGTGGCCCTCGATCACCGCGAAGCGCGGGAAACGCGCGGCCTCGAGTGCAAGCAGCTTCGGGGTGTTGAACAGCCACGCATGTTTCTGTTCCAGATAGCGGCGCAGATCGGCATCGGCATCATGCGAGTTGCTCAGCATGCTGACGGGGCGCTTGCGGTAAAGCAGCAGGGGCTGGGCCGCGGACTGGCCGCTGAACCCGGCCCGCGCCGCCGAAAGCCAGAAATCCCAATCCTCGTAGCCGCGCTTCATATCTTCGTCGAAACGGATGCCCGCATCGAAGACCCGGCGGCGGATCAGGCTGCCCGCCTCGCAGATGTTGATCTGGGCGTGAAACAGCAGCTCGTGATTGCGGTCCGTAATATAGTGGCCATTCTGCCCGAAGAAATCGAAATCGGGATAGAACCAGTCGGCCTGCGGGTGGCTCTTGAGCAGCCGACGCATGGCCTCTCCGGCGTCCGGCGCCAGGATATTGTCAGCATCCAGCAGGAAAACCGCGTCCAGCTTGGGATCGGCCTTCAGCGCGGCGTCAATCCCACGATTGCGGGCCGCGCTCAGTCCGGCGTTACGACAGTGAAGAACCTGCATCCCCTTGCCCAGCAAGGCCTGCCAGGCGGCCAGACTCTCCAGCGTTTCGGCATAGCTGCATCCGTCGTTCACGACGATCAGCCGCTGGATGGTTCCGGCCTGAATATCACGCTGCACCGATGCGATAGCATCGTCGAGCAGCACCGGATGGCCCTTGATCGGGATGACCACGCTGATGGCCGTTCCCTTGCGGCTGCCCGCCGCACTGACCGAACTGAGAGTGCGTTTGCCGCGGCTCATGCTTGCCCCGCATAGGCTGGAGTTGCCTGCTGCTGCCAGGCGCTTGCCTGGTCGCCGCGTGAAAAGCGGAAGCCCCGGAACAGACCCCAGCTCAGATCATTCGGCACATCGGTCGCCAGCGAGACCGCCAGCAGGATATCGGCCTTGCCGGTGATCGGCTCGACCGGGATGCAATGCGCCTGCCCCCAGCCGCGGGGCGGCATGCCCGTCACCCACGACCCCATGCGTCGCTGCCAGAAACCGTCCTCGTCGACCAGCCCGTGCGGGGCGACGCCGACGGCAAAGTTCAGGCTGGGCGCGCGGACATGGCCCACGGTCACCAGCGCCGAAATATGCGACAATCCCGCCAATTCGACGCCACGGATGATCGCGCAGGCCGGCCCGCTGCGCGACGGGTGGACAAGGATTGCATCCTCGTTTTCCCAGAAAGCCGTTGAAACATGATCCGCTGCCATCATCGGCAGGGCGAATAGCTCGGGCACTGGCAATGCCGAAGGCCCGACGAACTCGGCCTCGCGGATGGACAGGCCGCGGCCCCTTGAATAGGCGGGGGCACAGCTGGGCAGGCGCACGCCGCCAAGTGACTGCCAGACCCGGATCGCAAGCGTTGAATCGGGCGAAGTCCCGGAGTTCAGCGTGGCCCGGAAACGATAATCCGGGACGGGTTGCCCCAACCCAAGGGTGATGGTGCCGCTGCCGGTCCAGACAAGCCGCAGACGGCAGTCCCGGCCTGCGCCCGCAATCGGCTCGGGCAGAGCGAAGCGCATCCAGCCGGTTTCGATCCCCATGTCGGGACTGACGGCCTGCATCGGGTAGATCTGGCCTGCGGCATCCTCAAGCGTGACCTCAAGCTCATCGATCACAGGCAGGACAAGATGCGGGAACCACAGATCGACAGCGGTTAGGCTGACCGCATTGATCGGCAGAACCTGAAAAGCCGATTGCCCCTTGGCCAACACCAGCATGCTGCCGGTCGGTTGCCAGGCCAGAGCATTGGACAGCTGCGGGTTGCCCAGGCTGTAAAGCAGGTTCTCGATCTCGCGCAGGCGCGTCTTGACGCCGATGCTCTCCGAGCGCAGCTGCGCGGCAATCGACCGCGCCTCGCCGACCTCGCGATGCGAGGCGGTCAATTCGTTCATCAGCAGCCGTAGCAATGCTCCTGACGCCAGATCGGGCTGGGCGGGGTCGAGTTCCACCAACCCAAGCTTGGCAAAAGGCCCATCGGCCAAGGCCGCGCGCAACTTTTCCGTGTTTCCGGCCAGTGCGATTGCACCGGTCACCGCACCGCTGGCCGGGTACGCAATTTGTTCCTGATCGCGCTTCAGATCGAGCGCTGCAATCTCGACGTTTTCGGGCAGAAGGCCACGAGCAAGATCCAGCGCATGGCTATCGACGATGAACGTAGGCATTCCAACTCTCTGTGCATAATATATTCCATTAAAAACAACATACTAATAAACGAGGTCGTCGACCTCTTACATATGGACGCTTAGGACGACAGGGATATGACAACTTTCCCTGGTCGTATGACACGGTCTAGCTGGACAATCGGGATAGCTTGACCCCCTCCCCCTACCGAGAAAGTTAACATCGCGCTAGAGGCGAGCGACCGAAGATGTGATGATCAAAATTAAAAAGCTAAAATATAAGCAAAAAAAGTTTTTCCTGCCTGTCGAAATAAGCGTCAGCGGCTTCCGGAGCGTGGAGCATATGCTAGGTTGGCGCGGCTCGGTCCGGTCCTTTGGCCGAAAAGGAGCCATGGCAAGACGGCTCGCAGGCGGCGCGTCTTGGTGAAGCCCATGATTGTTGCCGACTTTCTGTGCGAGTACGACAAAGGACAGCGCGGTGCAGTAAGGTTGCGGAATGTGTGGCCAGAGCAGCCGCCTTTGCGCGTCGTTGCAGTCGCCGGGCGTCAAATTGAGCCGCTTAAACGGGCTTTTGGTTCCCCGAGCGCCCCCTCCATCACCCGCACGGGCACCATGGTCAGACCGGGGCCAGATTCTGAAGCCGCCCCGGTCCAATTAATTCCCCCCGCACCGGAAACGCTTTGAAAATCGCGGCCATCGCGCGGAATTGGCAGGGCGTTTCCACGCTTTTGGCAAGGCTTCAGATTCATTGAATTTCAGAGCCAGAACATGAGGGTGGCAGCGAGGGGGACGGCTGAAAACGATTGATCGTCGCGGGTGGCGATCTGTCGCCAGTCCTTCAAGCGACCGAACATGATCTCGATCCGGCTGCGCCTTTTGTAGAGTCGTTTGTCATATTTCAAGGGTTTCTTGCGGGATTTTCGGATCGGGGATGCAAACTTTTCTCTTTTTCTTTCAAGGCTTTCCGCGGTCATTCGGTGTGATAACCACGATCTGCCAAGAACTAATCTGCCTTCGGCACGCTTCCAGAGGAATCTCCGCGCCGGTGTCGTCGCCAACCAGGTCGGCAGATATGAAGAACCAGACTGAGGCCCCCTCGGCGTGGGTGACGGCGTGTAGCTTGGTATCGTTGTGGGGAAACCTCAGTCTCATGGGCCACACGCCTTACAGCGTTTCACATCCGGGACCCGCTGGAACCCTTTCTGCTCGACTTCAACATCGAGCCGGAAACCTTTCGCGCCGGTGACCCATATGAAATTGGCCATCTCCGCCAACTTAACGGTGAATCGCCGAAGGACATTTTTAACAACACCCTCGATCGGTCGGATTGGCGCATGGCGAAGGTTGGCTAAAAGAGATTACGATGCAACCTGCGTCGGCCCAACCAAGCCGTGTCTGCCCTCTATGCTTGGCAGACGATGACGCGTCGGGTTACTCGGCAGCGCTGCGATCTGCTGATCTGGTGGATCGCAACAGTTCGGACCTGCTTCCGGCACAGCTTGTCGCTCATCACGCGGCGAAAGGCGCGGGCGGCCTCAATGCGCCCGGGAATCTCACTGAGGAATTTACTGATGGTTGTGGCGAGCTTCGGATGATGGCCTCCAGTTTAAAGAAACGACCGGTGTCGCTCCTTCAGAACTACGTCATCCGGCGGCTCGGGCGACACCAAGGGTTGGCATGGCTCGATACTCAAGCCCTTGATGCAGCCATCCGCGCAGCTGAAATGCTGGGAATTATCGCCGAGTTCGGCAGCGGGGTCACTTCGACGACCAATCTGAGACAGAACGGGACGTCGCCTCGATCTCTGCTGTCAGGATCACAGCGAGCGGTCAGGTCAGAATGTTGAGTTCGTCGGCGTGATGAACGCAACCCATCAGATCGTCCAGCGCGAACTTCAGCGTAGACTCGATAGACGTCGCGACGCGGCCCGCTCGAACCGCGGGACAGTCCCCCGAGGCATTCGAAAGCCGCGTTCGAATGCAATCGAAGCGAGAACTATGCTCGGCGGGGCATATTGCGTTGCCTGCAGACCGCAGCATCGCGGCACCAAGGGGCGTCTATCAAGTGACTTCTGCCAAAGCCTGAATATCCGACTTATCAGGCTGCAACGCTAATCTGAGAACGGTCGCAACCGATATTTTCCGCATGCCGGCTGCTGGCAAGTCTGTCCGACCCACTGACGAGCTACATCACTTGAAGACCGCCCTTCGGGCGGCTTCTTTCGTTTTGTGGCCACCCTTTTGGTAGGCATTTGAAATGTGGAGAAAAAATAAATTATGTTGAATGCAGTATTATAAATATCAATGCGTTAGTTGTGAAAATCGCCACTCAAAAGTCATTTAATGTGTGGTTGTCCCATCCTCTGGCTCATATTGCAGCCAGGTCATCAACAGGTCGTGGAAGACCGCGAGTACCACCGGACCCAGAAACAGCCCGGTCAGGCCAAAGCTGAGCGTGCCGCCGACCAACCCCAGAAAAATGACGAATGTCGGCGTGGACAGGCCTCGGCCCATCAGCATCGGCTTGAGCACATTGTCCAGAAAGGTCAGCGGCAGCAGGATGACGGTCAACAGCAGCGCATGTCCCGTCGTGAACGAAAACCATGCCCAGATCAGCAGTGGCAGCACGACCAGCGCCGGGCCAAGCTGCAGGATGCACAGGATCAGGATCACCAGCGCCAGAAGCCCGGCACTGGGCAGCCCCGCCAGTTGCAACACCAGCCCGATAAGGCTGGCCTGCACCATCGCCACCCCGACCACCCCGCGCGAGACGTTGCGAACTGTCACTGTAGCCAGATCGACGAACTTGTCGCCACGCGGGGCGACAAGGCGGCGCGCCACGCGTCGTCCCCAGATCGCCAGTTCGGGGCCGGGAACCAGCAGCAGCCCGGCCATCACGATTGAGATGATGAACTTGATCAGATCGAAGCTGAGCTCGGATACCCGGCCAATCGCCCTTGCACCAAACGGCGCGATGAATTCGCGATAGCGGACCAGGAAGGTTTCGAGGCCGGTTGAGGCATGGCCCCAGAACTCGCGGATCTGCGCGCCGATCAGCGGCAGGTCCAGCAACCGTTGCGGCGGTTTAGGCAGGTGCAGGCTGCCGGTGCGGAAGCCCTCGACCAGTTTGTGGACGGTCTCGAACAGGCTGCCCATCAGCGCGGCGACCGGCCCCAGGACCATGGCCAAAGCGGCCAGAGTCAGCAGGATCGCCGCCAGCTTGCGCCTGCCGCCCAGCAGCCGAGCCAGCCATACATGCAAGGGGGCCAGCGCCACTGCCAGCACGATCGCCCAGATGATGATCGGCAGAAATGGCCGCAGCATCGCCAGCGCCAGTATGGTGAAAAACCCCAGCAGGACCAAGCGGATGACCAGATCGGTCACCCGCGCGTCAAACTGCTCCGGCCTGTCCTTTGGGTTGTCCAACCGGCGTCTCCTTGTGGGGCGCGTTTAGAATTTCCAACGCGTTCCCAGCAGCAACGCGCTGATATCCTGATAGTCTGCGCCGGTATCGTCGTCGAATTGGTATTCGCGATAGCCCAGATAGGCCTCGAGATTGTAATCGTCGAACTTCTGCACGGCCTGAATGCCCCAGGATTTCGAATCCGACCCCGAAATCACGTAGTCAGAGCCGTCGAAATAATCGATGGACACGGCGGTGCTGCCGTAATCGATCAGGTCGCCCGCCCAGCCCAGCTTGATGTAGCCATAGCTGCCATTGTCATCCCGTCCGTCCCCGGCGGCCAGCGTCGCGCTAAGGCCCGTCGGCAGATGCTGGATCGAGGTCGAGGCGACCAGCTGTTCGGTATCGTCGTCATCGTCGCTTTTCCACGCATAGCCGATCCCGGCAGCGGCCTTGTAGACGTCGGTGTCATAGGCATAGCGCAGAGCCACGTCGTAGTAGGTGGCGTCGTCATCCTCGGCCAGAATTTCCTCGCCATAGGCGGCCGAGAAGGTGAAGCCGGAAAACTCGGGTGTGTCATAACGGACGCGGAAACGCCGCGAGCCGTCGAAATCCTTGAAGGTGTCCCCGATCGAGATGCCCGACAGGGTATCGCCATCGCGGAATTCATAGCCACCGGCGGTATCGGGCAGGTTGGCGTAGCCGACAACGCTGGTGCCGGAATTGTCGATCTCGGCCACGCCATCGGTGGCCATGCTGCCCTGACCAATCCAGACCGAGCCGAAGTTCGCAATATAGACCGCCTCGAATTTCCGCAGATCGGTCCTTTGCCAGTCGATCCAGTCGGGATCGTCGATCTGGTTGGTATCCGAGGTGGTTTTGAAGCCCAGCCCGGTTTCAAAATTGAAGCGCAGCTTGTTTTCACCCATCGGCACGTCGACCCAGAAGCCCAGACGGCTGACCGAGTTGCCGTTGTCGACGAAATCGTCAAAGGACTCCTCGCCATCATCGACGCGCTGATAGGTCAGGTTCAACTGGCCATAGAAGGTCGCGGTCGCGCCCGAGGGATGGGTGAAGGTCAGGTCCTCGGCCCAGCCCGGCAGCGCGGCAAGGCAGAGACCCGGAGCAAGTATAAGAAGCTTCTTCTGCATCACTGTTCTCCGTTTCTGATGTCATCGCCTTGCCGAGGGCGGGCATCCCCTGCCCCTGCAAGGTGAAATCACGGCTTCCCTCGCAACATGAGGAACTTCTGAACAAGGACGGTCCGGGCCTTGGCTGTCGCCGGGTCGAAGGGACCGGATATGCGCGTGTCGTTTCTGTGAGCCACGGTCAGCTTGCGGTGCCACGCCTGAGTTGTGGATTCCGGGCTGACGTTTGGTGCCGCCTCCTATGATACCTGAATATAGTGCGAAAATCAGCGTGTGATGCGTTTGGAAAAAGGTCACGCCCGGCTGTAACCGCCGAAGCACACCCCTTCCGATATGGACCCGTTTGCAGGGTAGGCCGCATGACGCTGCGGCACGGCGCCGTTCCATTCCATCCGGATGGCGCATGGAGCCAAGGCAGTGACGCAGCAGTCCAAGACGGCTGGCCCAAGGATCGGCATTCATGTCGTCAAAACGTCATCTTCAGGGAAATTATCCATGATCTCGCCATCCCGCCTTCGGGCCGCATTTTTGACTTCGGCCATGGGCGCGGTCATTGGCTTTGCGCCGCTGGCTGCCATGGCAGCCGAGGAAGCGGCTTTGGTCCTGAAGGGTGGACGCGTCCACACCCCCGCCGGTGTCGAACAGGCCATTGCCGTCGATGCGCGTGGCCAGATCATGGCCATCGGGGACGATGCCGAAATCGCGCCCGTGATCGGAGCCGCGACCAAGGTCATCGAACTCAACGGTCGCACGGTGATGCCGGGCCTGCATGACATGCATGTCCATTCGCTCTCTGCCGGGATCGAAAGTCGGAACTGCAATTTCGCCCCCGATGCGACGGTGGAAACCGTGCTGAAGGCCGTTGCCGATTGCGCCAAGACCCGCAAGGAAGGCGAATGGATCGTCGGCGGCTATTGGAACGAACCCGCGCTTGGCGAGAAACCAACGCGGGCGCATCTGGACAGCGTCGCGCCGAACAACCCGGTGGTGCTGCGCGACACCAGCGGCCATAACCGCTGGGTCAACTCGAAGGCGCTGGAACTGGCGGGCTATGCCAAGGACACGCCGAACCCCGAGGACGGCATCATCGAGCGCGACGCCGATGGCGAGCCTACCGGCATGTTGCTGGAACGCGCGGGCTATCTGGTCGACCGTCTGGTTCCGGCACCGAACAGCGAAGAACTGGCCGCCGCGCTGAAATGGTCGCTGAACGAGATGCTGTCCTATGGCATCACCTCGTTCACCGAAGCCTCGGCCGGGTCCGAGCGTGGCGAGGCCGAGCTTGCCGCCTGGGCCGAAGCCGCCGATAGCGGCGTGCTGAAGCAGCGCGCGCAGCTTTGCCTGAACTGGCATCCCGCCGAGGCCGCAGCCTCGGACGCGCTGCTGGCGCATCGCAACCGCTATGCCCGCGACAAGGTTTCGCCCAATTGCGTCAAGCTGTTCCTCGACGGCGTGCCGACCGAGGGTCACACCGCCGCCATGCTGGAACCCTATGCCGATGCCGATCCGAAAGCCCATGACCATGCCGGGACGCATGGGATGCTGCTGATCGAGCAAGATGAGCTGACCGCGCTGGTCAAGCGCTTCGACGCGATGGGGCTGAAGGTCAAGATGCACGCAGCGGGCGACGGCTCGGTCCGGGCCGCGCTGAATGCCATCGAGGCGGCGCGCCAAGCGAACGGCTTTGGCGGCACGCTGCATGACGTGGCCCATAGCAATCTGGTCAAGCCCGAGGATATGGCCCGCGCCAAGGCCATGGGCGCAACCTTCGATGTCTCGCCCTATTTGTTCGCCCCTGCCCCGATCAATGAAAGCATCATGACGGCGGTCGGCCCTGATCGCGCCAACCAGTCCTGGCCGGTGCGCGCGCTGATCGATACCGGCGCGCTGGTCATTCCCGGCTCGGACTGGCCGGTGATCCCCTCGGTCAACCCGTGGATCGGCATCGAGACCATGGTGACGCGCGAGGTCGAGGGCGGCAGCGCCGAGAAATTCGCAGCCGCTGGCGCGGTGACGCTGGAGGAAGCCATTGATCTTTACACGATCCGTGCCTCGCGCGGCAAAGGCCTGTCGAACCTGACCGGCAGCCTTGAGGTCGGCAAAGCCGCCGACATGATCGTGGTCGAAAAAGATCCCTTCGAGGTCCCGCTGCGCGATGTCCACGCCACCAAGGTCGATCAAACCATCATCGGCGGCGAGATCGCATATAGCCGCTAACTATCTAATCAAACTGTAAATTCCACTGACGGCCGGCCGATCCATGATCGTGCCGGCCGCTTCTTTTTCCTCATCGTCAGATTCCCTTTGACAGCGCTCGGGCCGCTTTCTATTTGTAGGACAAATAGAGGGGGAGTGAGCATGCGGGTTAACGCCGCCATCCATCGCGATTTCGCGATTTCCAACATTGATGACCGGCTTTATGCGGCTTTCATCGAACATATGGGCCGCGCCATCTATTCCGGCATCTATGAGCCGGGACATCCGCAGGCCGACCAGCATGGTTTCCGCCGCGATGTGGCGCAGTTCGTCCGCGATCTGAAAATCCCGGCGATCCGCTATCCGGGCGGCAATTTCGTCTCGGCCTATAACTGGGAAGACGGGATCGGCCCCAAGGCGGACCGCCCGGTGCGCCTTGACCTTGCATGGCGCAGCAAAGAGACCAATCAGGTCGGGATCAACGAATTCGCCACCTGGGCCAATGATCTGGGCATCGACATGATGCTGGCGGTCAACCTTGGTTCGCGCGGGATCGAGGAAGCCCGCAACTTCATGGAATATGTGAACCATCCCGGTGGTACCTATTGGTCGGATCTGCGCCGCAGCCACGGGGTGGAAAAGCCCTACAACGTCAAGATGTGGTGCTTGGGCAATGAGATGGACGGCCCGTGGCAGATCGGTGCCAAGCCCGCCCGCGAATATGGCCGTCTGGCGGATGAGACCGCGAAAGCCCTGCGTGCGATGACGCCGGATGCCGAGCTGATCGTCTGCGGATCGTCCAACGACCAGATGCCGACCTATCCCGAATGGGAACGCTCGGTGCTGGAAGAATGCTATGAGCATGTCGATTACATCTCACTACACAAATACTTCGGCAATTCCTCGCGCGATACGCTGAACTTCTTTGGCAAGATCGAAGAGACCGGCCGCTATATCAACGCGATTGGCGGCGTCATTGATTTCGTCAAGGCCAAGAAGCGGGCCAAGAACGACGTCCATATCTGCTTTGACGAATGGAACGTCTGGTATCATCGCCGCGAAGAGGACTCTCGGCGCTGGCGGACATGGGACTGGCCCGAGGCCCCCGATCTGCTGGAGGAAAACTACACCTTCGAGGACACGCTGTTCGTCGCGGGCCTGCTGAACGAATTCATCCGTCGCTCGGACAGGGTCAAGATCGCCTGCATCGCGCAGCTGGTGAACGTGATCGCCCCGATCCGCGCCGACAGGGGCGGCAAGGCCTGGCGGCAATCGATCTACTGGCCCTATCAGCTGGCCTCGCTTTACGGGCGTGGCACCGCGCTGCGGGTCGCGGTGGATGGGCCGAAATACGATTGCGAGGTCGCCTCGGATGTCGATTTCCTGGACATCAGCGCAGTTACGAATGATGGCACGGTGACGGTGTTCATCGTCAACCGCCACCTGACCGAGACACTGGACCTGCGCCTGTCGCTGACCGGCTACAAGGATGCCTCGATCGAGTTCCACAAGGTGATCGAGGGTCATGACCTGATGGCGACGAACGGCCCGGATGCCGAGCCGATTGCCCCCGCCGACGGCAAGGGGCTGGCGGTCGACGACGGGACACTGGGCGGCAAGTTGGCCCCCCTGTCCTATCACGTCGTCCGGCTGAAGGTCTGAGCCGATGTCGGGCGTGGTCCTGCGCAATGTGCGGAAATCCTTCGGCGCGGTCGACATCATCAAGGACGTGTCGCTGACCGTGCAGAAGGGTGAGTTCGGCGTCTTTGTCGGCCCTTCGGGTTGCGGCAAGTCCACGCTGCTGCGGATGATCGCCGGGCTTGAGGACACGACCTCGGGCGCGATCGAGATCGGTGGCCGCGATGTCACCGCGGTCGAGCCTTCGCGGCGCGGGGTCGCCATGGTCTTTCAGTCCTACGCGCTTTACCCGCATCTGTCCGTGGCCGAGAACATGGCCTTTTCCCTGCGTCTGGCCAAGAAATCGCGGGCCGAACGCGAGGAGAAGGTGCGCGAGGCCGCCCGCATCCTGCAACTGACCGATCATCTGGAGAAACGCCCCGCCCAACTTTCGGGCGGGCAGCGCCAGCGTGTCGCCATCGGCCGCGCCATCGTGCGCGAACCCGAGGTCTTCCTGTTCGATGAACCGCTGTCCAACTTGGACGCGGAACTGCGCGTGCAGATGCGGCTGGAGCTGTCGCGCCTGCACAACCAGATCGGCGCGACCATGATCTATGTGACCCATGATCAGGTCGAAGCGATGACGCTGGCCGACGACATCTTCGTGCTGAAGGGCGGCGTCGTGCAGCAATCTGGCGCTCCACTGCGACTATATGACGATCCGGACAACCGCTTTGTCGCGGGATTCATCGGCTCGCCGTCGATGAACTTCCTGAGCGGGACCGTGACCGGGCACAGCGCGCAGGGCATTCTGGTGGCAAGCGAGGAAGGTGCGCTGGAAGCACACCTTACGGAACCTCCCGCCTTGGGCACCACGGTCATTCTTGGCGTCCGTCCCGAACATCTGGCCCCGGCCGAAAGCGGGATTCCGGTCACTGTCGAGATGGCCGAGGAACTGGGCGGCAACGCCTATGTGCATTGCCGCCTGAATTCGGGCGCGGACATCGTGTTCGAGCGGCGTGGGCTGCGCGACCGGCTGGACGGGCAGCGGGTCCGCCTCTCGGCCGATCCGTCACAGATCTACTGCTTCGCACCCGAGGGGCTTCGGCTGCGCTGATTTGAACCGGACTGGGAGGTCCGGCCAATGGAGGAGGGAAGAAAAATGAAACTGTTTACCTCGCTGGCCATGGCGGCACTGCTGTCGGGTGCGATGCCGGTCATGGCGCAGCAGCAGACGATCACCTGGTGGGATTTCTTCGCCGGCGGCGACGGCGCGCGGATGAAGGCGCTGATCCAGCAGTTCAACGACGAAAACCCCGACATCAAGGTCAATGCGACCACGCTGGAATGGGGTACACCCTTCTATACCAAGGTGCGGACCTCGGCCGCCGTGGGGCAAGGCCCGGATGTGATGACCTATCACCTGTCCCGGCTGCCGATGGGGTTGAAGGAAGGCATCCTGACCCCGATCACCGACGCCGACCTGCAGGTAGCGGGTCTGGCGAAGGACGATTTCTACACTCCTGCGCTGGAAGCTGCCAAGGGTCCGGATGGCACGCTTTACGCCGTGCCGTTCGACATCCATTCGACGGTTCTGTTCTATAACAAGAACCTGCTGAAGGGGACGCCCTTCCTTGATGCCGAGGGCAACCTGACCGGCATCGACTCGCTCGAGAAGTTCGAGGCCGCCCTTGCCGCCGCCAAGGCCAATGGCTCGACCGCGCCGATTTCCTACGCAACCGGTGACGATGGCGGGGTCTATCGCGTCTTCTACACCCTGCTGGCCCAACAGGGCGGAGAGCTGATCTCGGCCGATGGGCAGGTCCTGCCCGGCGACAGCGCCGACAAGGCCGTGCGCGCCGTCGAGATCATGACCAAATGGGCCGAAAATGGCTGGCAGCCGGAACAGGCGCTTTACGAGGCTTCGGTCGCGCTGTTCACCTCGGGCAAGTCGGCCTTCTTCTTCAATGGCGCGTGGGAGGTTCCCACCATGGTCGATCTGTCGGCCAAGAATGAGCTGGGCTTTGAATGGGGCGTCGCCGAGATCCCGACCCTGCTGGAGAAGCACACCAACTGGGCCGACAGCCATGGCTGGGCCGTGCCGATCCAGGGCAAAGCCGAAATGGCCCCGGAAAAGCGCGAGGCCGTGATGAAGCTGATCGGCTGGATGGAGAAGCATTCGCTGGACTGGGCGGCGGCGGGCCATATCCCGGCCTATAAGCCGGTGGCGACCTCGCCGGAATTTGCGGCGATGAAGCCCAATTCCAACTATGCGGGCCTGGCCGACCGCGCCACTTATGATCCGCGCAGCCCGGTCGCGGGCGTGGCCTCGCCCACCTATGACGCGGCGGTCAATATCATCGCGCCGGCGATCCACGGCTATATGCCCGCCACTGACGCCGTCGACCAGCTGCGCGCCGAGCTGGAAAAGGCGATGAAGTAACGACACTCGCGGCCCCCGGACATCGCTCCGGGGGCCGCGCGCCTTCGGAAAGGACCCTTCATGGCGATGATACGCAACCAGCGACGCCACCGGCTTGTCGCCTATTCCCTGATCCTGCCCTTTGTCGCGATCTTTTCGCTGGTCTTTGCCTATCCGATCGTCGAGGTCATCCGGCTAAGCTTCACCAATGCCACGCTGATCGGCGGCGGCGAATGGGTGGGCCTGCAGAACTACCGCGAGCTTCTGTCCGACAAGCTGTTTTATACATCATTGAAGAACAACGGCTATTTCGTCCTTCTTACAGTGATTCCGACCACCGCCATCGCGCTTGGCATCGCGCTGATGGTGCAGCGTCTGTCGGGGCGCTTGCAGGCCTTGGCGCTGGCGCTGTTCTTTCTGCCCTATATCCTGCCGGTCTCGGTCGTGACCCAGATCTGGGCATGGATGCTGGATTTCCAGTTCGGCGTGCTGCAACCGGTGCTTGAACTGATCGCCGGCAAGCCCATCCCGGTCTTCAAGAACCCGCATTGGGTCATGCCGATGGTCGCGCTGGTGACGATCTGGTGGACCAACGGCTTCAACGTGCTGCTGCTTCTGGCTGGGCTGCGCAATATCCCGCAGGACCTGTACGAGGCCTCGGCGCTGGACGGGGCGAACCGCCGTCAGCAATTCGCCCGCATCACCTGGCCGCTGCTATGGCCGGTCGTGGCGCTGGTGCTGACGCTGCAACTGATCCTGCAACTGAAGCTGTTCGATCAGGTCTACCTGCTGTCCGAAGGCGGGCCGTTCAATTCCAGCTATGTCCTGCTGCTGATGGTCTATCGCGAGGCGTTCCAGCAGAACAACGGCGGCTATGCGGCGGCGATCTCGCTGGTCGTGTTCCTGCTGATCGTGACGGTCTCGGTCCTGCAATATCAGCTTCTGCGCATCAGGGGGCGCAAATGACCGCTCAAAAACGCATCGAGAACGCGGCGCTGACCGCGCTGACGCTGGTCGCGGGCGCGATCTGGATCTTTCCACTGTATTGGGCCTTCGTGACCTCGATCCGCACGGAAAACCGGGTCGTGTCGGATCAGGCCGGGCTGTTGCCCGATGAATTCAATCTGAGCGCCTATCACGACGCGCTGTTCAATTCGAGCCTGGTGCATTGGTATGTGAACTCGATCGGGACATCCCTGATCATCACCGCCATCGTGCTGCTGACCGGGATGATGTGCGCCTATGCCATCAGCCAGATGAACTTTCCGGGGCGGCGGCTGCTTTACGGCGTCGTGCTGGGCAGTTTCATGGTGCCGGCGCAGGTGCTGGTGGTGCCGCAATTCATGCTGATGAACGATCTGGGCCTGATCAACAAATGGGGCGGGATCATCCTGCCGCAGCTGGTCGTGCCGGTGGTGATCATCGTCTACAAACAGTTCTTCGACGCCGTGCCCAAGGAAATGAAAGAGGCAGTCGTGCTGGATGGCGGCAGCGATTACACCATGCTGTTCAAGGTCTATCTGCCGCTGAACTGGGGCATCACCACGGCGCTGGCCATCATCACCTTCATTTCCTCGTGGAACGCCTTTCTGTGGCCGTTCCTTGTCATCACGACCGAGGACATGATGACCATTCCTGTCGGGCTGACGCAGGTGAACGACGCCTTTGGCGTGGCCTATGCGCGGCTGATGTCGGTGGCGCTGCTGGGCGCGGCCCCGGTCGCCATCGCCTATCTGATTTTCCAGAAGCGGGTGACCGAGGCGGTGATGATCTCGTCGGGCGTCAAGGGGTAAGCTGGCGCAGGTCGAATACGGTCCGCCCCGAGGTATCCAGCAGCGCCGTATCGGCCAGTTCGGCCATCAGGCGCTGCGCCCCCTCGGCGTCGCGGGCCTCGATCCGCTCAAAGACGGCGGCATGCTCCTCGACCGGATTGCGGGTGTGGGGATTGGGCATGTCGCGGTAACGGAAGGCGGTGGTGAAGGCCACCGCCGCACAAATTCCAGCCTCAAGCGTTGCCAGAATGGGATTGTGCGAACTGCGCAAAAGTGAGCGGTGAAAGCTGGCATCGGCCTGATGCCAGCTTGTTTCCGTCATGTCGCAGGTCCGCATGGCATGCAGCGCGGTGCGGAACGTCGCCAGATCCTGTTCGGTCCGCCGTCCCGCCGCCAGCGCTGCGGCAGGTGGTTCGACCATGGCGCGCAATTCGTAAAGTGAGGTGATGAACCAGTCGGGCGGCGTGCCCGATTCAAAGAACCAGCGCACCACGTCGGGGTCCAGCAGCGTCCAGTTTTCGCGCGGGGCGACACGGGTGCCGCTGCGGGTGCGGCTGATCAGCATGCCCTTGCCCGCGACCTGACGCAGCGCCTCGCGGTAAGCCCCGCGCGAGACCCCGGCATGTTCGCCGAACTCCATCTCTTTCGGCACCGGCTCACCCACGGCCAGCGCGCCCGAGACGATCTGGCGGCCCAGCCAATCCGCGATCGAGCCATGGATGCGGCGCGTCGAATGGGTCGAAAAGACGGGCGGGGCGTCGGAATGCACAGAGATTTTCATGTCCCTTGTGATAGCTGATCCCGGCGCAAAGTTCAGCGAAAATAATCGACTGCGGCGGCAATTCGCTGTGGACGCCCCCGGTTTTCGCACGACCAAGCGGATTTCACCGCGCGGCGTCCGGCAATCTTGGGATGGCGAAAACTGTGGCAGCACACGCCACTGCCGGCAGCAGGCTGCAATCTGGTATGGCAGGCGTGTTTTTCTGCGTCTTCTGCCCCCTCGCCATGGATGAAAATCGAACGGGCGACTGCTCTGGATCGAGATAGTCAATTCTAGGAGCAGTAAATGAGATCCTGCACGGTCCTGCCATTCATCCTGGCAAGCCTTGCCCTGCCTGCGGCTGCGCAAGACACCTTCACGCCCGAAAAGCTGGGCGTCGAAGCCCATATTGCCGAGGGGCCGAACGTCCTTGTCCTTGACCAGTCATGGAACGGTCCCAGCAAGATCGACGTGCTGGGTGCCGATGAGGGCCTGAAGATGAAGGGCAACATGGGCCCCGGCACCACCGCCCAGATGGTGCTGAGCCGCGACGGCAAGTCGCTTTATACCGGCTCGGTCTATATGCAGCGCTTCGTCTATGGCCCGGTCACGGTGATCCTGCACGAATGGGATCTGGCCACCCTGTCGCGCAAGCGTGAATTCGAAATCCCGGCCAAGTTCGCCCATGTCGAAAGCCAGCCCGGCCTGTTCGCGCTCAGCGATGACGAAGCCTATCTGCTGGCCCAGAACGCGACGCCCGCGACCTCGGTTTCGGTCATCGACCTCAAGGCGGAAAAGGCGATTGCCGAAATCCCGACGCCGGGTTGCTGGACCGCCATCCCCGCGACGGGCATGAAATTCACCACGATCTGCGGCGACGGCACGCTGGCCAGCTACGCTTGGGCCGCTGACGGCAGCTTTGCCGAGCCCAAGAAATCCGCCAAGATCTTTGATCCCGACGCGGACGCGCTTTTCGCCAACCCGGTCCGGGCCGAGGGCAAGCTGATCTACCTGTCCTTCAACGGCAACCTGTATGTCATCGACGACAGCGGCGAAGCCCCGGTTCTGGCCGAGACGGTCAAGCTGACCGACGGCGTCATCGGCAAATGGGCACCGGGCGGGTCCGAGGCCATCGCCTATAATGCCGCCACCGGCAAGCTGTTCATCCTGATGCATTCCGGCGCCAAGGAAGGCAGCCACAAGGACCCCGCGCAGGAAATCTGGACCGTGGATCTGGCCTCGAAGAAGGTCGTCGGCCGCTCGCCCGCGCATCACGAAAACACGCTGGCGGTCAGCAAGGGCGACGCGCCCGTTCTGTTCGCTGCGTCGGAGGAAGGCAACCTGACCCGCTACGCCTATGCCGAGGCCGATGGCGAGGTGACGCTGACCAAGGCTGGCGAGTTCGAAGGTCTGTCGAGCTTCCCGGCGCTGATCACCACGGATTTCTGATGATGACGCAGCTTGCCCCGATCACGGCGGTTGCCTGCTCGACCTTCGTGGCGCTGATCCTGATCCGTTCGGTCTGGCATAAAAGCCATGCCTTTCTGGAGACGGTCGGCTTTGCGCAGGGTTATGGGCTGGTCCCCGATGCTTGGACACCCGCCATCATCCGCGCTTTGACCGTGGTCGAGGCCGCCACAGTGTTTGGGCTGCTGATGCCCGGCACCCACGCATGGGCGGGCTGGGCGGCTGCGGGGATCTTCGCGGGATATGGTCTGCTGATGGCGCTGGCCTTGGCCCGTGGCCAGATCCGGATCGATTGCGGATGCGGTGGCGCACCGCAGCGCATCTCGGGCCTGACGCTGGGGCGCAATGCGGGTTTCACCGCGCTGGGGCTTGGCATTGCCCTCCTGCCTTCGGGCGGGCTGGGGCCGCTGGCGGTGCTGACCGGCATTGCCATGGGGCTGACCTTCGCCGCGCTACAAGGCGTGGCCGAACGTCTGGCCGCGCATCTGCCGAATATCCGCCGGGCAAGCTGAGAAAGGAAAAGCAATGGAAATCATGACATTCGCCCTGATCGCGCTTTGGGTCGTGGTGCTGGTCCAACTGGCCCTGACCTATATCCTTGCCCGCCAGATCGGCATCCTGTTCGAGCGCGTCTCGCCGGTCGGCGCGATGATCTCGGGCAGCGGGCCGGAACTGGGCAGCCCGGTGCCGGCGCTGGCGCTGCCGAACCTGAACGGCCCCGGCCTGACACTGGGCAATTCGGGCAAGGCGCAATTGGTGTTCTTCCTGTCCACCACCTGCCCGATCTGCAAGGTGCTTCTGCCCGTGCTGGCCGGGATCCGCGAGGATGAAGGCCGCTGGCTGGACGTGATCCTTGCCTCGGACGGGCGCGAGGCCCTGCATCGTCGCCTGATCGAGACAGAGCGCCTGCAGGACTTTCCCTATGTCCTGTCCTCGGAGCTGGGGATGAGCTTCAAGGTCGCGAAACTGCCATTTGCCGTGCTGATCGGGCCGGACGGAACCGTCCGCGCCAAGGGCCTCGTGAACTCGCGCGAGCAGCTCGAAAGCCTGTTTACCGCATCTGAAACCGGCGTGCCCTCGCTTCAGGCCTCGATGGGCCTGAACGCCGCCGCCTGACACCCCTTCAAGGAGCAATCATGCCCCGTTTCATCGACAACCTGTTCAAATCCATCGACAAGGCCGCCGAGGGCCGTGTCCGCGGCGCCGCCCGGACCCATGGCCGCCGCAGCTTTCTGGCCAAGGCCGGGATCACCCTGTTGGGTGCCGCAGCCGCGACCCCGATCCTGCCCTTCGACCGCCGCGCCAATGCAGCGACCCCCCTGCCCGAGGATGATTGCGGCTACTGGAAGCACTGTGCGCTGGACGGCAACCTGTGCTCGACCTCGGGCGGGTCGCTGACCACTTGCCCGCCGGGATCGTCGGCATCCTCGGTGTCATGGGTCGGGACCTGCACCAACCCGGATGACAACAAGGATTATCTGGTCAGCTACAACGACTGCTGCGGCAAGCCTCAGGTCAATTCCGCGAAATTCTGCTACACCTCGAAGGGCGAACGTCCGGGCTATCGCATGGGCCTGTATAACGACATCAACTGGTGCATGGCCAATACCGACAAGGGCTACCATTGCACCGTCTCGGTCGTGGTCGGGATGGCCGAGTGACGCGGTTTGCCAGAATTCGCCCGATGGCGGTTCCGGCCCTGCTGGTGGCGGCCTTTGCCGCCCCGGCTTTGGGGCAGGACGCGACGGGTGCCCAGCTTTTCGCCGATCACTGCGCCGCCTGCCACAATGAGGGCGGTGCGGGGAATCCCGGCCTTGCGCCGGCGCTGAACCGTCCGGGTTTCTGGGATGCCTTTGCCGACAAGGGGCCGGATTACCTTGCGGGTGTGATCGCCTCGGGGTTGATGGGCACGATTGTTGCCGGGGACGAGACCTATGCCGGGCTGATCATGCCACCGCAATCGGGCCTGAGTGACATCGAGGCCGCCAGCGTCTCCAACTGGGTGCTGCTCGAGGCGGGCCGCGATGCGCCGGGCGCAGGCCCCAAGGTCACGCCAGAACTGATCACCGCAACCCGCGCTGCCGCCCCTGCCGCCCATGACCTGATCGCCATGAGGCCCGAAGGCTGATGCTGCGCCCCGTTTCGCTGGCCGCCATGTTGCTGACCCTTGCCGCCCCTGTCGCCGCTGCAGATGGCAAGGCGCATCGCGACTACATCCTGCGCTGCGCGGGTTGCCACGGCATGGACGGCGTGGGCACGGTCGAGGGCGGCATCCCGACCTTTCCCGGCTCGGTCGGGGTGATCGCCGCCGATGATCTGGGCCGCACCTACATGATGCATGTGCCGGGGGTGGTCTCGGCCTCGCTTGACGATGCCGCGATTGCCGAGGTGATGAATTACGTGCTGGGCGAATGGGCACCGGGAGAGGCCGAGCCCTTTACCGCCGCCGAAGTCACCCGCCGTCGAGCTGTGCCGGTGGCCGATGTCGTGGCCTTGCGCCGCGACGTCGCGGCCAAGCTGATGTCCGAGGGGTATCGGATCGCCGATTACCCCTGGCCGTGACGAAATCCCGGCCCGAATGACGGGCCGGGGCATTTCAGACGATCCGGGCCAGTGCTGCTGCAAAGCCCAGCACCGTCCCGGCCTCGGCCAGACGGGTCAGACGACCGGCGCGATGCGCCTCGATCCGGGTCTCCATCTTCATCGCCTCGATGACGGCGATGACCTGCCCGGCCTCGACTTGCGCGCCTTCCTCGGCTTGCCACAGGGTCAGCGTGCCTGCGACCGGGGCGGTGACGGCGGCCTCGTCGAGTGTCTCGGTTTCGGCGACCGGCAGTGCGCCGCCGCCTGCGGGCAACGCCGCCAACAGGTTCGCGGGCAGGCCCAGTTCGACCCGCTTGCCGTCGATTTCAACCGCAAGACGCAGCATCGGCGCGGTGGCTGCCGGGGTCACGCGGGCATGGGGTGCCATCGCGGCGGTCAGGGTGTCGGCGAAATCGGTCTCGATCCAGCGGGTATGGACGCGGAAATCGCCATCCTCGGCACGGAAATCCGGCTGCTCCAGCACCAGTTGGTCGAAAGGCAGGACCGAGGCCACGCCCTGAATGCGGAATTCGCGCAGGGCACGGGCGGCGCGGGCCAGTGCCTCGGCACGGGTCGCGCCGGTGACGATCAGCTTGGCCATCATGGAATCGAAACTGCCCGGCACCACCGACCCCGAGACCACGCCGCTATCCACCCGGATGCCCGGACCCGAGGGCGCGTCAAAGACCTCGATCGGGCCGGGCGCGGGCAGGAAGCCACGCGCCGGGTCCTCGGCATTGATACGGAATTCGATGGAATGGCCGCGCGGTTCGGGCACCGTTTCGTCGGTCAGACGTGCGCCTTGCGCCACCCGGATCATGCCGCGCACCAGATCGATGCCGGTGGTTTCCTCGGTCACCGGATGCTCGACCTGCAGGCGGGTGTTGACCTCGAGGAAGGAGATCGTGCCATTGGCCGAGAGCAGGAATTCCACCGTCCCCGCCCCGCTGTAACCGGCACGGGCGCAGATCGCGCGGGCGGAATCGTGGATGCGCCTGCGCTGTTCGTCGGTCAGGAAGGGGGCGGGGGCCTCCTCGACCAGCTTCTGGTTGCGGCGCTGCAGCGAACAGTCACGCGTGCCGATCACCTTGACCGTGCCGTGCTTGTCGGCCAGCACCTGCGCCTCGATATGACGGGGGCGGTCAAGGAACTGCTCGATGAAGCATTCGCCGCGACCAAAGGCGGTCAGGGCCTCGCGCGTGGCGGATTCGAAAAGCTCCTCGACCTCTTCCAGACGCCAGGCGACTTTCATGCCGCGCCCGCCGCCGCCAAAGGCGGCCTTGATCGCGATTGGCAGGCCATGCGCCTTGGCAAAGGCCAGCGCCTCGGCCGGGGTCTCAACGGGTCCGGGCGTGCCCGCGACCAGTGGCGCGCCCACGGTCTCGGCGATGCGGCGGGCCTCGATCTTGTCGCCCAAGGCCTCGATCACCTTCGGATCGGGACCGACCCAGATCAGGCCGGCATCCTGCACGGCTTGGGCGAATTCGGCGCGTTCGGAAAGGAACCCATATCCGGGATGGATCGCATCTGCACCCGCGTCGCGGGCGATGGCGATGATCTTGTCGGCGTTCAGATAGCTGTCGGCGGGCTTTTCGCCCCCCAGCGCATGGGCCTGATCGGCCATGCGCACGAAAAGCGCATCGCGGTCGCTGTCGGCAAAGATGGCGACCGAGGCGATGCCCTCATCGCGGCAGGCGCGGATGATGCGGACGGCGATCTCACCCCGGTTGGCGATCAGCAGGCGCTTGATCGGGCGCTCGGGGGCAGCGTCGGTATTTGCGGCGAAAAGGGTCATGCGGACCTCGCAGGGGTAATCGGGACAAAATCTTGGGCGGCGGTAAAGCGGATGCGGGCGCCGGGCGGGATCTGGCCTGCCAGATCCAAAGCCTGCGGCAGCAGCGTCGCGATCACCGGATAGCCACCGGTCAACGGGTGATCGGCCAGAAACAGCACGGGCTGGCCGGAATGGGGGATCTGGATGGCGCCGGTCTCGGTCCCTTCCGAGGGCAGCTCCAACGCATCCTCGCGCGTCATCGGCTGCTCCCCCTCAAGCCTGATCCCGACCCGAGAGCTTTGCGGCGTCACCAGCCATTCCTGCGTCAGGAAATGCTGGACCATCTGCGGCGTGAACCAATCGGTGCGCGGTCCCAGAGTCACCGGCAGCGTGACCAGATCGCCAGCCTTCGGCAATGCGGGTTGGTCCTGCGGCTCGGCCACCGATGTCGCGGGGCGATTGGCGCAACCCAGCACCGCGCCGGGCTTCAGCGGATCTGGGCCGACAAAGGCCAGCGTGTCGGTGGCGGCAGAGCCCAGTACCGGGGCGATATCGAAACCACCGCGCAGGGCCAGATAGCTGCGCATCCCGGTCTCGGGTGGCAGGATCGTCAGTTCATCGCCCGCATCCAGCGCGAAAGCTGCGCCTTGGGGTTGGGGAATGCCCGCGACACTGGCGGAGGCCGCGCCGGTCAGGGCCAGCGTTACCGGCTGATCCGCGCGCAACCGGACCGGACCAAGAGTAATCTCCAGCGCAGGCGTATTCGAAGGGTTGCCGACCGCGCGGTTCGCCCGGTGCAGCGCCCCCATGTCCAGCGCGCCCGAGGCCGAGACCCCCTGCCCGCCTTGTCCCGGTCGGCCATCATCCTGAAAGACAATCGGAAATGCCGAGGAGATGACGGTCAAGGCAGGCTCGGTGACCGGTGCAGGGATCGCCGCCGAGGGGTGGATATCCGCCGCGCCTTCGACAAAGCGTGCGCGGACGCCCGGACGCAGCAGCGCGGGCGGGTCGCGGCTCAGGTCCCACATCGGGACTTTGGTCGTGCCGATCAACTGCCAGCCGCCGGGGGTTTCCTGCGGATAGATGCCACAGAAGCGTCCGGCCAGCGCGACCGAGCCCGCCGGAATCCTTGTGCGCGGCGCAGGACGGCGCGGCAGGTCAAAGCGTGGGTCGTCGCAGGTCATATAGGCGAAGCCCGGGGCGAAGCCGCAAAATGCCACCTGCCACGTCGTCGCCTGATGGGCGGCGATGACCTCGGGGACCGTCAGGGCCATCAGCCGTGCGACATCGTCGAGGTCCTCGCCCCTATAGATCACCGGGATCTCGACGGTCTCAATCGGGCCTTCCTCGCGCCTTGTGCCGGGGGCAGGTTGGCGGGCCACCACCTGCCCGGCCAGCACCGCATCGGCGGCAAAGCCGGGGCTCATGCGGATCATCAGGGTGCGAGCGGCGGGCACGATCTCGGCCACGCCCTCGATCGGGTCGGCCAGCAGCGCATCGAACAAAGCCAGCGTCTGGTCCAGATCGGCCAGTTCGACCAGAACGGTGCGGGGACCGACAGTAAGGAAGCGCATGGTCACACCTGCCATTGGCTGTCGGGGACGTCGGTAATGAACATGTGTCCCGGCGCATGGGTAATGGCGAAAGGCGGCTTCGAGGCCATGACAGCGGCCTGCGGCGTCACCCCGCAGGCCCAGAAGACCGGGACCTCACCGTCGCGGATCTGCACGGGGTCGCCGAAGTCGGGTTTGGACAGATCCGCAATGCCCAGGGTTTCAGGCGAGCCGATATGGACCGGCGCGCCGTGAACAGCGGGGAAGCGGGCGGTGATGGTCGCGGCCTCGGCCACGCGGTCGGCGGGGATCGGGCGCATCGACACGACCATCTGCCCGTGCAAGCGGCCCGCCGGGCGGCAGTCGCGATTGGTCAGATACATCGGCACATTGCAGCCCTGCGCGACATGGCGGACCTCGATCCCGGCCTGCATCAAGGGTGTTTCGAAGGTAAAGGAGCAGCCGATCAGGAAGGTGACCAGATCGGCATGCTCGGCCCAGACCTCGGTCGCGTCAGCCAGTTCCTCGGTCAGAACGCCGTCTCGCCAGACCCGGTACAGCGGCAGGTCGCGGCGCAGGTCGGCATCAGGCGCAAGCGCCGTGCGATGGCTGCCGGGATCGGTCACGTCCAGCACCGGGCAGGGCTTCGGGTTGCGTTGCCCGTAAAGCAGAAAGTCCCATGCCCAGTCGCGCGGCAGCGAGATCATGTTGCATTGGGTGAAACCGGGGGCCATGCCTGCGGTCGGCGCGACCAGCCCGCCCCGGCATTGCAGGCGGGCCGCGGCGGCGGTGGCGGGATCGGGACGCAGCATTATTTGGTCTCCGTAAAAGGGGTGATGGACACGCCAGCGGCCAGCAACTCCTCGCGGATGCGGTGGGCCATGTCGACGGCGCCGGCGCTGTCGCCATGGACGCAGATGCTGTCGGCGTGCAGTCGCAGGGTCGAGCCGTCGATGGCCTCGATCACGCCTTCGGTCGCCAGCCGCACCATGCGGGCCGCGACCAGTTCCGGGTCATGCAGCACCGCCCCCGGATCGCGACGCGAGACCAGCTGGCCCTCGGGTGTATAGGCGCGATCGCCAAAGGCCTCGGCCACGGTTTTCAACCCGGCGGCCTTAGCGCGCTCAAGGATCGGCGCGCCCGCCAGACCCATCAGCACCAGCGACGGGTCGATGGCCTTAATGCCCGCGATCACCGCATCGGCCTGCCGGGCGTCATTGGCGATGGTGTTGTAAAGCGCGCCATGCGGCTTGACGTAGGTGACCCGTGTGCCGACCGAAGCCGCCAGCCCCTGCAGCGCGCCGATCTGATAGATCACGTCCGCGGAAAGTTCGGCCGAGGTCACGTCCATCGGACGGCGACCGAAACCCACGCGGTCGGGATAGGACACATGCGCCCCCACTGCGACGCCCCGGGACACCGCGTCGCGCAGCGTGGCAAGGATCGTCAGCGGATCGCCCGCGTGAAAGCCGCAGGCCACGTTGGCAGAGCTGACAATCGCCAGCATCGCCGCATCATCGCCCATGGTCCATGCGCCATAGCCTTCGCCAAGGTCGCTGTTAAGGTCGATCTGGTGGGTCATGTTGTCCTCCGAAATTCCAGAATGCGGCGGCCATTTCGGGCCGCCGCGAGGGTCATCAGGCGCCGAGGAAGGCGAAGATCGGGCCGACCGACTTGATCCCCATATACCAGGTCAAGGCACAGACGATGGCCGAAAGGGTCAGCAGCACCCGGTTGTAGACATGGCCGCCCATCAGGTCGGGCCGGGCAAAGCCGACATAGGTGAAGATCGTCAGGCCGATGGGCAGGATCAGTCCGTTGAAGCCGCCGACAAAGATCAGGATTGCCGCCGGAGCCGTGCCGATTGCCATGTAGACCGCCAGCGAAAAGGCGATGAAGATCACCGTCGCGATATTGCGGCTGCGCTCGGTCATGGTCGAGAACACGTTGAGGAAGCTGACCGAGGTATAGGCCGCCCCGATGACCGAGGTGATGGCCGCGGCCCACAGCACCACGCCAAAGATCCGCATGCCGGTGTCGCCAAGCGCCGCGGCAAAGGCCTGCGCGGCGGGGTTGGCGGCCTGGCTCGACAGGTCCAGCGTCACACCCGAGGCGACGACGCCCAGGATTGCCAGGAACAGCACGAAGCGCATCAGCCCGGTCACCGCAATCCCGGTCAACGAGGCGCGGGTGACGGCGGCAAGGTTTTCCTCTCCGACCAGACCCTTGTCCAGCAGACGATGCGCGCCGGAATAGGTGATATAGCCGCCGACCGTGCCGCCGACGATGGTGGTGATGGTCGGGAAGTCGATCACATCGGGCAGGATTGCCTGACGCATCGCATCGCCCACCGGCGGGTTCGAGGTGATGGCGACGACCAGCGTCATCGCGATCATCAGGACGCCCAGACCGATCAGCGAGCGGTCCAGCAGCAGCCCCGCGCGTTTCGACAGAAAGACGCCGATCGCCAGCAGCGCCGAAATCGCGCCGCCGATCTTGGGATCGAGGCCGAACATTGCGTTCATGCCCAGACCCGCACCCGCGATATTGCCGATGTTAAAGGCCAGCCCGCCGATCAGGATCAGCACCGCCAGCAGATAGCCCGAACCGGGAATGGCCGCATTGGCCGTGTCCGAGGCATTGCGCCGGGTCAGCGCCGTGATGCGCCAGATGTTCAGCTGCACCACGAAATCGATCAGGATCGAGGCGAGGATGGCAAAGGCGAAAGCCGCGCCCAGTTTCTGCGTAAAGGTCGCCGTCTGGGTAATGAAGCCCGGACCGATGGCCGATGTGGCCATCAGGAAGATTGCCGCCAGAAACCCGCCACGAAGGCTGGCATTGGCAGCGGTGGGAGCGGAATCGCTCATTCTGACATGCTCCTGTTGGAATATTTCTGATCTTGGATGACGGGACTGTGAGATTGGTATGGCAGTACGTCAACGATTATTTGACACTTGGTATGCGATTGTCGAACAATCATACCAGTTAAAGGGGACGATATGCCCGTCAAGCAGGCAGAATGCGCCCCGGATGACATTTGAAACGGCAAAATGGCGGTCGCAGGATGGCTCGAATCATCCGCGCCCGCTTGTGTGGTATGGCCGGCCTGTGGAATATGCCCGGCACTTCAGACGGAACGCCCCATGAGCTCAGAACCCAGCCTGACCGAAGAAATCGCCTCGCAATTGCGCGATCAGGTGACGGGAGGGGCGTTGGTTCCCGGCCAGCGCCTGTCCGAGGCGCGGTTGGCCGCCGATCTGGACATCTCGCGCAATACCTTGCGCGAGGTATTTCGTCTGCTGACCCGTGAAGGGCTGTTGCGCCACGAACCCAACCGCGGGGTGTTCGTCGCCGTGCCCTCGATGGCGTCAATCCTGGACATCTACCGGGTGCGCCGCCTGATCGAGGTTCCGGCGCTGGCGCAGGCCTGGCCCCGGCATGAGGGCGCTGGCCGGATGCGTGCCGCGGTCGAGCGCGCCAAGAACCTGCGCGACATTGGCGATTGGCGCGGCATCGGCAGCGCCAATATGGAGTTTCACGCGGCGATCGTCTCACTCAGCGACAGCCCGCGGCTGAATGCGTTTTTCGCCCAGATCATCGCGGAATTGCGGTTGGCCTTTGGCCTGCTCGACAGCCCCGAGATGCTGCACGCCCCCTATATCGACCGCAACGCCCAGATCCTTGAGCGGCTGGAAGCGGGCGATGCGGCAATGGCTTCGGTGATGCTGGACGAATATCTGGGCCAATCCGAGCGGGTCGTGCTGCAGGCCTTTGCCCGGCTGGGCTAGCTTCCGGCGATCTCGGCCAGAATCTGCATCACCTCGGCCGCGCGCGGCTCGGGGACGAACAGATGGTCGTGATGGAAGCCCGAGACCGGATTGACCGCAATGCCGCGCCGGGCCAGTTCCGTGGCGATGCGGGCCATGAACCCCACCGCAGATAGCGAGGAATGCACCTCCAGCGTGATCATCCGGCAGGGAAATTCCCAAGGCAGGCTCAGCCTGTCCGCCTGATCGCGCAAAAGGATCAGGGTGATGCCCTCGGCCTCGTGAAAGATCATGCGCGGATGCAGGTCGGACGGAAGCTCGGCCACAGTTGCAAAGACATAGAGCCCGTCCTCCATCCGCGCTGAAAGCGTGGCCAGAAGCCGTCCCAGATCCGTTTCCCCACTCATCTTCGCCCCCTTTTACGACCCGCCCAGCTTAGCCATGTGTGCTGTCGAAACCCGAGGGAAATCATCGCGCGATCCGGTTCCGCAGCACAGTACCGAAAAACGCGATGCACTCTGCGCTGCCCGCCAATCATACGGCCTGTGCCGAATTTCTGCTCAATCAGCTCGTATGGTAGTCAACCAGTTTCCCGCATGACGCGAGATGTTGCCGCGCTATGGCCAATCCTGCGCGCCACAGTTGTAACGGTCGGCATGGACCCACGGCCGTATCCGACCCGGTCCAAGCTTCGATGATGACCTGCCTGCACGCCCGCCCTTGCCAATCTGGCAGGCGGGAACGGGCTAACAACTGCCACAGGCCCAGCCTGTGCCGGAGGAAGATATGAGCAGTCAACCAAAGGGCATGTCGCGCCGCGATCTGCTGGCAATGGTCGGAATGGCCGCCGGTGCTTCGGCCATGTATTCGGCGATGGCCGGGATGGGCTATGCCGGGACCTCGGACTACAAGGGGCCGGTCAAGCTGGAGGGCGACCCCAAGGGCGCCTCGGTTCTGGTGCTGGGTGCGGGGCTGGCGGGAATGACCGCCGCCTATGAACTGCGTCGCGCCGGCTACAAGGTCCAGATCCTTGAATACCGCGAAAAGGCAGGCGGACGCTGCTGGACGTTGCGCGGCGGCGACAGCTACACCGAACTGGGCGGCTACACGCAAAAGGTCGGCTTTGCCGAGGGCAATTACCTGAACCCCGGCCCGTGGCGCATCCCCTCGGATCACTATGCGGTGCTGGATTACTGCAAGCGTTTCGGCGTCAAGCTCGAGCCCTTCATGCAGGTCAACTACAACGCCTATGTCCACAATACCGAAGCTTTTGGCGGCAAGCCCCAGAGGTTCAAGGAAATTCAGGCTGATTACCGCGGCCAGATCGCCGAGCTTCTGGCCAAGGCGGTCAAGCAGGACAAGCTGGATGAGGCGGTCACCGACGAGGATGCCGAACTGCTGGTCGCCTCGCTCAAGCGCTACGGCGTACTGAACGACGATCTGGAATATGTGAAATCGGAAAAGGTATCCGAGCATCGCGGCTGGGAAAAGCAGCCGGGCGGTGGCGTCGGGGCGGAACCCGTGCCCTCGAACATCATCTCGCTGTCGGACATCCTCAAGGGGAAGCTCTGGAACAACCTGATCACCGGCGAATCCATCGACCATCAGGCGGCGATCTTTCAGCCGGTCGGCGGCATGGACATGATCGCGCAGGCCTTTGAGCGCGAGGTGAAGGACCTGATCACCTATAACGCCAAGGTCATCCGCTATGAGGGCGGCGAAAACGGCGTCACGGCCACCTATGTCGACGCCAAGGCGGG
Organism: Paracoccus sp. PAR01; assembly: GCF_014851995.1. Lineage (NCBI taxonomy): Bacteria > Pseudomonadati > Pseudomonadota > Alphaproteobacteria > Rhodobacterales > Paracoccaceae > Paracoccus > Paracoccus sp. PAR01. The sequence goes on along the minus strand of NZ_JACVAW010000007.1, from coordinate 134,039 downwards.
CGGCGCGGAACAGACCGTCTCGGCCGATTACTGCATCTGCACCATCCCCTTCTCGGTTCTGGGCCAGATCGAGCATAACTTCTCGGCCCCGATGACGGCGGCGATCGAGGATGTGTATTACGAAAGCTCGATCAAGGTCGGGCTGGAGTTCAAGCGCCGGTTCTGGGAACAGGACGACCATATCTATGGCGGCATCAGCTATACCAACCTGCCGATCACGCTGATCTCCTATCCCTCGACGAATTTCTTCAGCGACGGGCCGGGGGTACTGCTGGGCACCTATTCATGGGGTGCTGCCGCCTATCAGTTCAACGCCATCGCGCCGGAAGCGCGGATCGAAAAGGCGCTGGAATTCGGCGCGCAGATCCATCCGCAATATCGTGACGAGTTTTCGAATGGCGTCGCCGTCGCATGGCACCGCGTGCCGTGGACTTTGGGCTGCTACGGCGAATGGCGCGACAAGGAAAAGTACTATCCTGCGGCGACCGCCATGGACCAGCGCACCTTGATGGCGGGCGAGCATATCTCGTTCCTGCCGGCATGGCAGGAAGGGGCGATCCTCTCGGCGCTGAACGCCATCGAGCGTCTTCACAAGCACATCATCGGCTGAGGTTCCCAGACATGAAACGCCACCTTGCACAGGCCGCTGTCGCGGCTGCCCTGTCGCTGGCCGCCCCGGCATTCGCACAGGATTTCGTCACCACCTCGGCTGCCAAAACCATTCCCGGCACCGAGGGCAAGGACATCTACAACGCCATCTGCTCGGGCTGCCACATGCCGGATGGCACCGGTGCCACCGGCGCGGGGCATTATCCGGCGCTGGCCGGCAATGCCATGCTGGAGGGACCGGACTACCCGATCCACATGATCGTCCATGGGCAAAAGGCGATGCCTCCGGTCGGCGATGTCATGACCGACGACCAGATCGCCGCCGTGGTGAACTATATCCGCCACGATCTGGGCAATGCCTTTGAAGGCGATACCACCGCCGCCGACGTCGCCGCGGCCCGCTGAATCCCCCACTAACAGGAGTTTACCAATGAAACCGTTTGTTCTTGCCGCCGCCCTTGCTGCCCTGCCGATGATCGCACAGGCCGATGACGTCATCCGCCACAAGACCCCCGGCTCGGATTTCCCGATCGCCCGTGCGGTCGAAATCCCCGCTGGCAAGACTACCGTCTATGTCAGCGGCATGGTGCCTTCGGTCGCGGATGAGGCCGCTGACAAGAAGACCCCGGCAGCCTGGGGCGATACCAAGACCCAGACGCTGAGCGTGTTGGGCAATATCGACACCGCGCTGAAGGATATCGGCCTGACCATGGGTGACGTGGTCAAGATGCAGGTGTTTCTGGTCGCCCCCGAAGATCAGCCCGCCGATTTCGCGGGCTTCATGGAGGGCTATACCCAGTATTTCGGGACCGAGGCCCAGCCGAACCTGCCCGCCCGCTCGGCGATGATCGTCGAGAAGCTGGTCAATCCGAACTGGCTGGTCGAGATCGAGGTCACGGCGGTCCGCCCGTAAATCCCACCACCGGGGGCCACGGGTCGTCCTGTGGTCCCTCATCCGTGGCGGTGGGGGCGAATGCCCATGGCCACCGATCGAAGCGCGGACCGGATCACCGGTCTAAAGGCGCTTCGCAATCTTTACGACACCGCCCTTCTGGGCGGTCATCGTCCGCATTCCGGGTCGGCGCCTTCTGACGCGGCCCGGTCGTTCTGCCGGTTCAGGCCGACAGGAACTTTTCGGCGGCCTGACGACCGGCCAGCGCGGCGATGCGCGGAACGTCGTAGCGGCTCAGACCCAGATCGGCCAGTTCGCGGTTGGTGGTCATGCCCAGTTCTTCCAGCGTGCGACGCTCAACCCGGCGGCCAGCGAAATAGGCGCGGACGCGAAGAAGAAGGCCGTGGTTGGTGTTGTTGGCGGCGGTGGTGGTCCGGCTGCGGGCCGGGCCCGAGAGTGCTGCTGCGTGCATTGTCTTGATCCTTATGTTTGCGCTACCAATCTAGACGCCGCAGCGCAGCATTTGCAGACCCGTTTCTGTCATTGCAGCTATGTCGTCACGTGATGGCAGAACCGGAAAGGGTTCTGCCCCAACGCGTTAACCGTTGCCTTTCGTGCCCTGCTCCTGCGCGACCGAGGTTTGATCGACGGTCACGACCACCGACAGGCCGGGCTCCAGCAACTCGGACAGCTCCTGCCCCGGATCGATGTCGATGCGCACCGGCAGGCGCTGCGCGACCTTGGTGAAGTTTCCGGTCGCGTTCGAGGCCGACAGCAGGCTGAACTCGGACGCCGTGGCCGGCGAGAAGGAGGCGACCGTCCCGGTAAAGGCCCGCCCCTGCAGCGCGTCCACGGTAAAGCGCGCCTGATCGCCGACCTGCATGCCGTGCAGCTGCGTTTCCTTGAAGTTCGCGATCACCCAGACCTGTGGCGAAACCAGACTGACCAGCGAGGTGCCAGCGGACACATATTGCCCCAGCCGCACGCCGACCTGACCCAGCCGCCCATCGGCAGGGGCACGGATCTGGGTATTGGCCAGATCGATCCCGGCCAGTTCCACCGCCGCCTGCGCCGAGGCGATGTCGGCATTGCTGGCATTGATGCCGACCCGCGCGCCGTTCAGATCCTCACGCGCGACGTCGATGGCGCTGCTGGCCTGAATCATCGCCGCCTCGGCCCGGCGCAGGGCCAACTGGCTTTCATCGGCCGAGCTTTGCGGGGTGATGCCGCGTTCATGCAGCTTGCTCGTGCGGGTCCAGTCCTGCTGGGCGGTGTCGCGCACGGCCTCGGCGGCGCGCAGCGCAGCTTCCGCCGATTGCAGCCGGGCTTCGGCGGAATTGACGCCCTGTTCCTTGATCTTCAGCGCGGCCTCGGCCCCTTGCAACGCGGTCTGGGCCTGCGCCAGCTTCTGGCGGTATTGGCGGTCGTCGATCCGGGCAATGACCTGCCCCTTGGTCACGGTCTGAAAGTCCTGCACCTCGACCTCGGCGACATAGCCCGAAAGCTGCGGTGCAAGCGTCGTGACCTGCCCGCGGATATAGGCGTTTTCCGTGCGCGGACTGGCCGGGGCAAAGGGCGGCAGATGCCATGCGAACAGCATGATCAGGATGCCTGCCAGCCCGGCAAGCAGGGCGATGACGGTCGGGATGATCTGGGACTTGGTCATTTGAGGGGCTCGGGAACATGAGGGGAGGTCAGGGGCCAGCGCGCCGCCAGCCAGTCGCGGAACAGGTGCAGGAGCAGCGCGAAAAGCGCCCCGGCCGCGACAAGGAATGTCAGGAAATAGGCATCGTTATAGGCCATGACATAGGCCTGCGCCGAGGCGTCCTGCGCGATGGCCGCCATCGCCTGCGCGCGGGCCAGCGCGGTGTCGGGAAATTGCCGGATCAGGGTGGCAGCACGGCTGGCAATATCCTGCATCAGCAGGGGATCGGTGGTGGCCAGATCCTCGCGCAGAACCTGCAGATGCAGGGCCTGCCGATGGTTGATGAAGCTGGAAAACAGCCCCGACCCCGCGGCACCGCCGATGCTTTGCGTCGACAGGAACACGATGACGAAGGACAGGATATAGTTCGGCCCCCGCGCCATCGCGGCCATCAGCCCGCGCATCATGGCCGGGGCCATGAACAGCGACCCGGCAAAGGCGATCAGGGCCTGACTGGCCATCATCTGCGCCGGGCGGGTATCAAGGGTCGAATTGCTGTCCATCCATGCCCCCGCCGCGATCATCACCAGCGCGACCACGTGAAAGCGCGCGACGCGTCCCGGCTTCATGAAAGGGACCAGCGCCAGCCCGCCCAATATGGTCGCGACCGAGATCACCGCAAACAGCGGCACCAGCTGGCCCTGCGTCACCCCCAATTGCTGGAACATCCGCGGTGCGCCGGCGCTTTGCTCGGACAGGATCAGTCGGAACAGCAGCAGCGTGATGGTCAGATGCAGCATGGCGGGACTGACCAGCCAGCGGATATCGACCAGCGGCGCGGCGCGGTTCAGTTCGATCGCGACCGCCAGGGTCAGACAGGCAATCGACAGCGCCATCAGCCAACCCAGCCACGGAACCTCGGTCCACCAATGGATCGGGCCCATGACGAAACCCACGATCAGCCCGCCGAACCCGACCGAGATCAGCACCCAGCTGACCAGATCCAGCGGCGCGATCACCTTGATCTTGGGCGGCGATTGCAGCGGCAGGGCATAGACCAGCCCCAGCGACACCGCCGCCATCCCCAGCCCCATCACATGCAGCCCCTGCCAGCCCGCATCGCCCATCAACGCGGGAGAGATCACCCGCGCCAGATGCGAGCCGACGGCAATCACGCTCAGCGACAGCGGCAGGCCAAGGCGCAGCTTCCACGCAGGCGGCAGCGGCTCCAGCATGTAAAGAAAGGCCAGCGTCGACAGCGGGGCCGAGGCCATGCCTGCAAAGAACTGCCCGGTGATCGCCGAGCGCAGGTCAAAGATCGAAAACGACATCAGCGCCACCGCCAGATAGATCACGATGGCGATTTCCGCGAAGCGGCGCAGGCCGTATTGAGTGCGCAGCTTGATCAGCAGCAACGGCATGGTCGCGCGCGGGATCAGATAGGCCGCCATCAGCCAGCTGGCCTGCGTGGTGGTCGCCCCCAGATCGCCGGCGATCTGCGGGATGTTCGTGCTGATGAAACCCTGTGCAAGACCTTGGGTCAAGGCGATGACCGTCGACGCGCCGATATAGGCCAATGCCCGTGGCAGGGGCATCAGCGGCGCAGGTGCAGGTGTGGCGGGCGCCTCGCTCATTCCCGGCGCAGCTTTTCGGCGTTCACCGTCATCCGGCCCAGAACGCGGCGCGCGGCGGCAAGGTCCTCAGGCGCGATGCCCTCGACCAAAGCGGCCTCGACCTCGTCACGGAAACGCAGCAGCGGCTCGATCCGGGTGGTGTCGGTCAGAAAGATCGCATGCTTGCGGGCGTCGCCCTCCAGCGGGCGGCGCTCGGCCAGACCCTGCCCTTCAAGGGCGTCCAGCAGGCGTTTCAGGGTCGGCGTCTCGATTTCGAGAGCCGTGGCAAGTTCGGACTGACTGGCACCCGGATTGCGGCCGATGGTGGTCAGCAACCGGGCACGGGCAAAGGTCAGGTCCAGCTTCTTGACGCGCAGGTCGAAGCCCGCGCGGATCGAGCGGGTCAGCGTCACGAGTTCGTCGAACAGGGTAAGGGGACGGTCGGCCATATCAATTATGTTAGCTTGCTAATGATCTTAGTTAGCAAGCTAACAATACTGCGCGAATAATCAAGGCCCCGCGCGCCGGGCCCGATGAAATATCGCGAGGGGTGGCAGAGTTTGGCCGGTTAGCCGCTGGTCGCCCGCCAAAGCGTCAGGGTGACGCGGAAACCGGGGGTCAGGTTTTCAAGCGTCAGATCGCCATCGGCGGCATGGACGATATCCTTGGTCAACGACAGGCCAACCCCGGTGCCGCCCGTATCCAGATAGCTGCCGCGCCGCGTCACCTGATCCAGCTTCTCGGGCGGGACGCCCGGCCCGTCATCCTCGACGATCAGCTTCACTCGGCGGCCCTGCGGCATGGCGCGGATGATGACCTTGGCGCGGGCGTGACGCAGGGCATTTTCGGCAACGCTGCCAATGGCCTCGGTCAGGTCATAAGGGTCGATCCGCACCCGCAATTCGGGGGGAATCTCGGTGCCGATGGCAATATCCTCACCCCGCGCGGTCCGCTTCAGGACGGCAACGATCTTGGCGATGACCTCGGCAGGATCGGCCTGCCCCTCGGCCCCGATGCGGGCCCGGCCCAACTCGCGGTCGACGCTGGAGCGCACGGCATCGGCGATCTGGTCGATGGAATCGGCGGCTTCAAGCTGGCCCGACTGGCGCAAACGGCTGGTTTCGCCGCGCAGCGCCTGCAGGGGGGTCTTCAGCGTATGGGCCAGATCGGCGGCGCGGTGGCGGGCGCGCTCGATCCTTTGGTCGCGGTCATCCATCAATTCGTCGATGGCGGCCGCCAGCGGGCGGACCTCCAGCGGCAGGTCCTGACCCAGCCGTGCCAGTTGCCCGTCCTGCAACGCGCTGACCTTGCGATGAACATGGGCAAAGGCCCGCATCCCGATCGCGACCTGCACCACCGAGGCCAGGGTCAGCAGCACCCCAAGGACCAGCAGCGCCGGGACCAGATCCCGCGCGAACAGCTTCTGCGCCTCGTCCAGCTGGGCGCGGCTGACCGCAACCGCAATCCGCACCGGATGCGCGTCCGCACCGACAAGGATCGAGCGGTCAAGGATCAGCAGGCGCTGGCTATCCGGCCCATCGCCGCCATAAAGCGCGACCTTGCCGCCAGCCGGCGCGGCAGCGGCCAGTGGCAGCACCGTGTCCCACAGCGATTGCGAACGATAGCTGCGACCATCCATTTCGATCTGCCAGTACAGGCCGGAATAAGGTTGCAGATAACGCAGATCGCCGCCGATCTGGTCATGAGGTGCGGCGGCGGGCTGGTCGCCCTCGAACCCGGCGACAAGGGCCAGACTTTTCGCGTCCAGTTCCTGATAGGTCAGGCGAGTCACTTGCCGGTTGAACATCACGCTTAGCGCAAGGCCCGCCAGCAGCAGCGCCAGCGCGATGGCAAGGATCGCGCCGATGCTCAGCCGCAGGCGGATCGAGCCGCGCGAAGCGTTCAAGGCGACTGCTCCAGAAAATAGCCAAAGCCGCGCCGCGTCCCGATTACCCCCGGCCCGGTCTTGCGCCTGAGCCGGGCAATCACGGCCTCGATGGCGTTCACGTCGCGGGAATCGTCATCGCCATAGATTTGCTCCAGCAATTCGACCGGCGGCACCACCCGCTCGGCATTCATCACCAGACAGGAGATCAGCCGGAATTCCAGCTGGGTCAGGTTGAGCATGCGCCCGTCGATCGAGACCGTCTGCCGGTTGGTGTCCAGCGCCAGCCGTCCGACCTGCTGGACTGGATTGACCCGCCCCGAGGCGCGCCGGACCAGCGCGCGGGCCCGCGCCACCAGTTCCTCCATGCGGAAGGGCTTGGGCAGGTAGTCGTCGGCACCGGCATCGATGCCCTCGACCCGCTCGTTCCAGCTGCCGCGCGCGGTCAGCACCAGCACCGGAATATCGACGCCCTCGGATCGCCAGCGCTTCAGCACGGTCAGCCCGTCGATCCGCGGCAGGCCCAGATCCAGCACGATCAGCGCGTAATTTTCGGTCCCGCCCATGAACCACGCGGATTCGCCGTCCGCCGCATGTTCGGCGCGAAAGCCCGCCTGCTCCAGCGCCTGCGCGATATCGGCGGCGATGCGGGCGTCATCTTCGACTATCAGGCAGCGCATGGGTCAGTCGTCATCCTCATCCTCGACCTCAAGGATCTTGCCGCTTGCCGCGTCGATTTCCACCTCGAAAAGGCGTCCATCGGGGCTGAGGATGTCGAATTCATAGGTCAGGATGCCCTCCTCCAGCTCCAGCTGGATCTCGACGATCTGACCGTCGAACTCGGCGCGCAGGATCTTGAGGATCTGGTCAAGGGGCAGGATCTCGCCGCGCAGGACGGCACCGCGGGCGAATCCGGCGTCCAGTCCGTCCTCGGGTTCAAGCTGTGGCAGGGCCTGCTGGGCCATGGGGGCGACCGCGGGCGCCAGAAGGGCAAGGGCGGCGCAGAAAAGGATTGAGACGGGGCGGGTTGTCATCGCGCGACCCTAGCCCATGTCCGCTGACAATTCCCTGACAGACGCGGTCAGGCCGGTGTCAGTGGACTTGTGCAAGACCGGCAAAAACAATCCTCGGAGCCGTAACATGATCCGCATCACCCTTCTGTCCGCGCTTGCCGCCGTGCCGCTTGCGGCGAATGCCGCCCCGATCCGCCCGCTTTCGGCCAGCGTCACCGATTTCGAAAGGCGTGGCTATATCGTGCGCAGCGCCGAGGATGACGGCCGCACCCATGAGATCGAGGCCATCGCCCCTGACGGGCGCCGGATCGAGGCCGTGATCGAGGCCGCCACCGGCGAGGTCCTGACCGAGCGGCCCGATGACTGACCCAATGGTGCCGCAGCTAAGATCTGCCGCCTTAGGTCTGAGCATCGATGATGGCGTCAATCTGCTGCAGGGGCATCAGGCCGGCTTTGGCTTGACGTGACGGACAGAAAGTGAAAAGCCGACATAAATTGTCAGCCGTCGGTCCGTGATGAAAACTGCATCCTTCTCAACTCTTTCCGCCTTTGGCCTGCTGCTGGCGACGGCGATGCCCTTCAGCGCATGGGCACAGGATGCGGGCGCGCAATTCCCGATCAAGATCGAACATGCCTTCGGCACCACCACGATCGGCAAGAAGCCCGAACGGGTGGCGACCGTAGCCTGGGCCAATCACGAAGTGCCGCTGGCGCTTGGCGTCGTTCCCGTGGGCTTTGCCGCTGCCACCTTTGGCGACGATGACGGCGACGGGCTGCTGCCTTGGGTCAGTGAAAAGCTGAAAGAGCTGGGCGCCGACACCCCGGCCCTGTTCGACGAAGGCGACGGCATCGATTTCGAAGCGGTCGCGGCATCGGACCCGGACGTGATCCTCGCGGCCTATTCCGGCCTCAGCCAATCCGATTACGACACCCTTAGCCAGATTGCTCCGGTCGTGGCCTATCCGGAATCGCCCTGGGCGACCGACTGGCGCGAGATGATCCGCCTGAATAGCGCCGGGCTGGGCATGCAGGCCGAAGGCGACGCCCTGATCACCCGGATCGAGGCGCAGATCGCCGACGCCGCCGCCAAGCACCCCGAGATCCGGGACAAGAAGGCGATGTTCATCACCCATCTTGATCCGACCGATCTCAGCCTTGTGCGCTTCTATACCGCCAATGACACGCGGGTTAAATTTTTCGAGGATCTCGGCCTCAAGTCCCCGAAAAGCGTGATGGAAGCGACGAAGCCCGGCCAATTCTCGGGTGAGGTCAGCGCCGAGCAGATCGACCAGTTCAACGATGTCGACATCTTTGTCACCTATGGCACGCCGGAACTGCTGGCGCCGCTGAAGACCGACCCGCTGGCCTCCAAGATGACCGCGATCGCCAATGATGCGGTGGTCATGCTGGGTGGCAATCCTGTCGCCACGGCGGCCAACCCGACGCCGCTGTCGATTTCCTGGGTGCTGGACGACTATGTCGCCATGCTGGCCGAGGCGGCGCGCAAAGCGCAATGACAGAACGGACAGTAGATAATGACGCGCGGTCCGGATCGGGCCGCGTCCAGCTTTTCCGGGGCGCTGGTCTGGCGGCCTTGGCGCTGGTCGTGCTGGGACTGTGCTTCCTGTCGGTCGCCATCGGCACACGCTCGGTCGCATGGGCCGATATCTGGGCAGGGCTTCAGGGCCAGACCGAGACCATCGGGCAGGCCGCCGTCGCCGTGCGCATCCCGCGCACGATCATGGCCGCCTTGGTCGGGGCGGCGCTGGGGCTGGCGGGGGCGATCATGCAGGGCGTGACGCGCAATCCGCTGGCCGATCCGGGCATCCTTGGCGTCAACATGGGTGCCTCGCTGGCCGTGGTGATCGGCCTTGCCTGGTTCGGGATGGACATGGCGCAGCTATATGTCTGGACCGCGATATTTGGCGCGGGGGTGACGGCGGCATTCGTCTATGTCATCGGCTCGCTGGGCCGGGGCGGCGCGACGCCGCTGAAACTGGCTTTGGCCGGGGCGGCGACCTCGGTCGCGTTTTCCTGCTTCACCATCGCGGTCATCCTGCCCCGCAATGATATCGCCGGGGGCTTCCGGTCGTGGCAGATCGGCGGCGTCGGCGGCGCGACATTCGACGGCATCCGGCTGGTTCTGCCGTTCCTGCTGGTCGGTTTCGCGGTTTCGCTGCTGTCGGCGCGCAAGCTGAACTCGCTGGCGCTTGGCGATGATCTGGCCGCCGGATTGGGCGAAAACGTCGCCGTCGCGCGGGGCATGGCGGCATTCGGGGCGATCCTGCTTTGCGGGGCGGCCACGGCGGCCTGTGGTCCGATCGGCTTTGTCGGGCTGATGGTGCCGCATCTGTGCCGCCTGCTGGTCGGGGTCGATCACCGCTGGCTGCTGCCTTTCTCGGCGCTGACCGGAGCTGGGCTGCTGATCCTTGCCGACGTGCTGGGCCGCATCATCGCCCGGCCAAGCGAGTTGGCCGTGGGCATCGTCACCGCCTTTGTCGGCGCACCCTTCTTTATCTGGATCGTCCGTCGCCAGCGGGTGCGCGAGCTATGACATCTGAAACCCTTTCGCTGACCGTCACTGCCAACCGCCATGCCCGCGCCCGCCGTTGGAGGCGCGTGGTAGCGGCACTGGCGCTGGTGCTGCTGGCGGGTTTTGCCCTGACGCTGATGCTGGGCCAAAGCTTCACCCCACCCGGCGACGTGCTGCGCGTCCTGATGGGTGGAGATGTACCGGGCGCAAGCTTCACCGTCGGCCAGTTGCGCCTGCCGCGTGCGGTCATGGCGGTGCTGGTCGGGCTGTGCTTCGGCATGGGGGGCGTCGCCTTTCAGATCATGCTGCGCAATCCGCTGGCCAGCCCCGACATCATCGGCGTCAGTTCCGGGGCCAGCGCGGCGGCGGTCTTTGCCATTGTCGTGCTGTCGCTGGACGGGCCTGCGGTGGCGGGCTTTTCGGTGGTGGCCGGGCTGGGCATCGCGTTGTTGGTCTTTGGCCTGTCCTTCAGGAACGGCGTCGCCGGAACCCGGCTGATCCTTGTCGGCATCGGCGTCGCCGCGATGATCGACAGCTTTATCGCCTATCTGCTGTCCCGCGCGCCCTCATGGGACCTGCAAGAGGCGATGCGCTGGATCACCGGCAGCGTCAACGGCGCCAAGCTGGATCAGGCTGTGCCGGTGCTGGCGGCTCTGCTGCTGTTCGGCGGCATCCTGCTGTCCCGCGCCCGCGATCTTGAGGCCCTGCGCATGGGCGACGACACCGCCGCAGCGCTTGGCGTAAGGGTCGGCGCGACCCGGATCATCGTCATGCTGTCCGCCGTCGGAATGATCGCCATCGCCACCGCTGCCGCCGGACCGGTGATGTTCGTGGCCTTCCTGTCCGGTCCCATCGCCTCGCGTATTGTCGGGCCGAATGGCTCGATCCTGATCCCCTCGGCGCTGGTGGGGGCGGTGCTGGTGCTGGCGGGCGATTACATCGGGCAATTCGCTTTGCCCAGCCGCTACCCGGTCGGCGTCGTCACCGGGGCGCTTGGTGCCCCCTACCTGATCTATCTGATCGTGCGCGTGAACCGCGCCGGAGGTTCGCTATGACCGCCCAGCACAGCCTGATCGCCGAGGATCTTGCCGCAGGATATGGCGAAAGCCTGATCCTTGACGGGCTGGATCTGCAGGTTCCTTCCGGCCAGATCACCGCCATTGTCGGCGCGAATGGCTGCGGCAAGTCCACGCTGCTGCGCACCATGTCGCGCTTGCTGCAACCCAGCCGGGGCCGCGTGCTGCTGGACGGGAAATCCGTCCATCACCGCCCGACACGCGAATTGGCCCGCACCTTGGGACTGCTGCCGCAATCGCCCGTCGCGCCCGAAGGCATCACTGTCGCCGATCTGGTCAGCCGGGGCCGCCATCCCCATCACGGGCTGATGACCCGCTGGAGCCGCCATGACGATCAGGCGGTGGCCAACGCCCTTGAGGTCACCAAGACGGCCGATCTGGCCGAGCGCGCCGTGGACGAACTGTCCGGCGGCCAGCGTCAACGCGTCTGGATCGCCATGGCCCTTGCGCAGGAAACTGAACTGCTGCTGCTGGACGAACCGACGACCTTCCTTGATGTCTGCCATCAGGTCGAGGTGCTGGACCTGCTGACCGACCTGAACCACTCGCGCGGCATCACCATCGTCATGGTCCTGCATGACCTGAACCTTGCCGCGCGCTATGCCGATTGCCTTGTCGCCATGGCCAAGGGTCGCCTGCACGCCCATGGTCGCCCCGAGGAGGTGCTGACCGAGGAAAACGTGCTGGGCGTATTCGGCCTGCACAGCCGGGTCATTCCCGATCCGGTTTCTGGAAAGCCGCTGATCTTGCCGATCGGCCGTCACCGGTTGAAGAGCGCGAACTGAACTCTCCGGTTTTGAATGACACCAGTTGCAGTTCGGCAACAATCCGACAAGATACATTAAAATAGTCAGACTATTTCCCGCGCGTTTCTTGATCCCGCGCCGGCACAGGGATAACGCCCTGTGACAATTCATACTATAACACTAAGGTAAAGGGACAAGGATGGCCGAGAACCAACTCGCCGGCCTCGCGCGGATGTCGCGCGGCTGCCTGACCACGCTTCTTCTGGGATGCACCGCGCTTGTGGCAATTCCGGCATATGCACAGGATGCAACCGAGGCGACCCCCTACCGCCTGAACCCCGTCACGATCCAGGCACGCGGCAATGCCGATGACGATCAGAACACCATCGTCGCGCGTGAGATCTCGGTCGGTGGCAAGGTCGCGACCAGCATTCTGGACACGCCTGCCTCGGTCTCGGTGATCACCGCCAAGGAAATCGAAGTCCGCAATGCCGAGACGGTCGAGGAAGTCCTGCAATACTCGCCGGGCATCGTCACCGACTTTTACGGCAGCGACGACCGCAACGACTATTTCCTGGTCCGCGGCTTCCAGGCGACGACCTTCCGCGACGGGCTGACGCTGGGCTCGATGCGCGGCGTGCGCGAAGAGCCCTTCGCCTATGAGCGTGTCGAGGTCCTGCGCGGCGCGAACTCGACCCTGTTCGGCGTCTCCGATCCGGGCGGCTCGGTCAACTTCGTGACCAAGACCCCGAAATTTGAGCGCATCGCCGAAGCCTATCTGTCCTATGGTTCGTTCAACCATGCCGAGGTCGGCGTCGATTACGGCGACGTGCTGAATGCCGACCAGACCCTCGCCTATCGCTTCACCGCCAAGGTGCAGAACAGCGATCTGGAATACGACCATTCGCGCGACGACGAGACCTTCCTGATGGGCGGCCTGACCTGGCAGCCGACGGACGCGACCTCGCTGAGCGTCGTTGTCGATTATCTGGACCGCGATGGCACCCCGAACAGCGGCGGTTACCCGAAAGATCGGGAATATGACCGCAGCGACTTCTTTGGTGAGTCGGATTTCAACTACCACGATGTCGAGCGCACCAGCCTTACCGCGCTGCTGTCGCATGATTTCGGCGACGGCCTCAGCCTGCAGGCCAACATGCGCTACAGCGATCTGACCGATAATTACGGCTATCTGTATCTCAACGACTATGTTGGTCGTGCCGGGACCGTGGTGCCGCGCGATGCCCTGAGCTCGGACAGTTCCGCCAAAGAGCTGATCGGCAACGCAATCCTGAAATACGACACGAGCTTCGACCGTTGGGACAGCAGCACGCTGGCCGGGATCGAGTTCCGCGACGCCTCGACCGAGAACGTGTCGAACTATGGCTCGGCCAGCCCGATCGATATCGCCAATCCGGTTTACAGCGGCGCGCCGAGCGCAGTTGATCCCTATCAGACGCGGAACACCGACTATTCGACGCAATCGGTGTTCCTGCAGCAGAACCTCGCCTTTGACGATCGCTTCATCGCGACCATCGGCGTTCGCCACGACTGGCTGGACATCGAAACCAGCGGTGCCGACAAAGACTGGAGCACCGGGGCCATGGTCCCCTATGCGGACAGCGATGATTTCTCGGAAACCTCGTGGCGCGGCGCTCTGACCTACAAGGTCACGCCCGAAATCTCGACCTATTTCAGCTATGTTGAATCGGTTGCCCCGCCGTCCATCGGCGTCGAACCCGAGCGCGGCGAGCAGTACGAGATTGGCGTGAAATATGAGCCCGCCGGGACCAACGCGCTGCTGTCGGCCTCGATCTATGACCTGACCAAGAACAATGTTACGGTCGCGGTCGTTCGCGATGACGGTGTGATCGAACAACAGCTGGTCGGCAAATCCCGCGTCCGTGGTCTTGATCTGGAAGCCAAGGCCGAACTGAGCGACAGCATCGACGTGCTTGCATCCTATTCCTATCTGGAATCGGAAGTCGTGCGCTCGGGCCCGATCTATGGGGTCGATGTCGAAGGGAACGAATTCGCCTCGACGCCGAACCATCTGGCCTCGATCTGGGTGAACTACACCGTGCCCGGAACCGAAACCCGTGGCGACATGACCTTTGGTCTGGGCGCGCGTTACACTGGCTCGTATTACTTCAACCTCGCCAATGACAGCGGCAAGAGCGAAGCGACGACCCTGCTGGACTTCGCCTTTACCTATCAGGTGCAGGAAGCCACCGACCTCGCGTTGAATGTCAGCAACCTGCTGGACGAACAGCATGTGGTCGGTTCAGGTACCGCCAACTACTACAACCCCGGCCGCACCATTTCGGCCACCCTGCGTCACCGCTTCTAAGCGCTGCATCTCCCATCCGCCGACCGGCGGGTGGGAGACCCTTGACCGGGGTCTGACCACCCCAAGCTGCGGTGCGGCATCCAAATGCTGCCTTTCCGCGCAAAGATCTCCAAAATTTGCACCCTTTTGCGCAATCATGTTGCCCCGCCCGTTCCGCGACGATAAGGAGCGCCCACTTGGAAGGGGCGGCAAGGGAGGGAGCACTCATGCTGGACATGACCGATATCCGCAGCGAGTTGCGGGCGCATTACGATCTTGAGCCGTCGCTGGAACTGGCACAGGAAATGTCCGATATCCATGCGCGCATGGGACGGGTGATGCCGATCGTCGACTGGGCCATCCACGCCCCCTATGTCCGCGCCATCAATGCGCTGAAGAAGCAACGCAACGCCGTCGTGCTGGCGCATAACTACATGACACCGCAGATTTATCACGGCATCGCCGATGTCGTCGGCGACAGCCTGCATCTGGCGATCAAGGCGACCGAGGTCGAGGCCGAGGTGATCGTGCAATGCGGCGTGCATTTCATGGCCGAGACCTCGAAAATCCTGAACCCCGCCAAGACCGTGCTGATGCCCGACATGGATGCGGGCTGCTCGCTGGCCGAAAGCATCACCGCCGAGGGCATCGCCCAGATGCGCGCCATGTATCCCGGCGCGCCGGTGGTCAGCTATGTCAACACCACCGCCGAAGTGAAGGCGGCATCTGACATTTGCTGCACCTCGGCCAATGCGGCCCAGATCGTCGCGGCGATGGACAGTGACACCGTCATCATGACCCCCGACAAATGGCTGGCGCAGAACGTCGCCAATCAGGTGCCGCAAAAGCGCGTGGTCTGGTGGGACGGCGCCTGCATCGTTCATGAGCAATTCACCGCCAAGGACCTGCGCGATTTCCGCGATTGGAATCCGGGACTGAAGATCATCGCCCATCCCGAATGCCCGCCCGAAGTCGTGGCCGAGGCCGATTACGCGGGCTCGACCGCGAATATTCAGGGCTGGGTCGAAACCGAGCGCCCGAAACAGGTGATGCTGGTCACCGAATGCTCGATGGCCTCGAACATCTCGGACGCGAACCCGGATGTCGAGTTCCTCGGGCCCTGCAACATGTGCCCCTATATGCAGAAGATCACCCTGGAAAAGGTCCTGTGGTCGCTGCATTCCATGACTGGCGTGGTCGAGGTCGACCCAAGCGTCGCCGAGCCCGCGCGACTGGCGGTGCAGCGTATGATCGACCTGTCGCGGCGGCTGGCGGGATGAAGGCGCTTGCCACCGGGCGCGTCGTCATCCTTGGGGCCGGGCTGGCAGCGCTGACCGCCGCCTTGCGGCTGGCGCCCAGACCGGTGCTGCTGATTTCGCCCGAACCGCTGGGTCAGGGCGCAAGCTCGGCCTGGGCGCAGGGCGGCGTTGCGGCTGCCATGGACCCCAGCGACAGCCCCGAGGCCCATGCCGAGGACACCTTGCGCGCCGGGGCCGGGCTGGTCGATGCGGCGGTCGCGCATCTGGTCACCGCTGCTGCGCGCGATGAGATCATCGACCTGACCGATTTAGGTGCACCTTTCGACCGCACCGCGACAGGCGGCTATGTCCTGTCGCGCGAGGCGGCGCATGGCGCGGCGCGTGTGGTTCGGGTCAAGGGCGATCAGGCCGGGGCCGAAATCACCCGCACCCTGGTCGCGGCGGTTCGCGAATGCGCATCGGTGCAGGTGCTGGAAGGCGTGCTGGCGACCGGTTTGCAGATGACCGGGGATCGGGTCAGCGGCGTGCGGCTGGCGCTGACCAGCGGCTCTGAAGAAATCCTGCTGACCGCACCCGCGGTGCTGCTGGCGGCGGGTGGCTCGGGCGGGCTTTACGCGGTCACGACCAATCCTCCGCGCATCTCGGGTCAGGCCATCGGCATGGCAGCACGGGCGGGGGCGGTGATCTCGGACCCGGAATTCGTACAGTTTCACCCGACCGCGATGGATGTCGGCATCGATCCCGCGCCGCTGGCCACCGAGGCGCTGCGCGGTGAAGGCGCGCATCTGCTGAACCGTCTGGGCGAGCGTTTCATGCTGGCCGAGCATCCCGATGCCGAGCTTGCGCCCCGCGACGTGGTGGCCCGCGCCGTCTATCGGCAATCTCAGGCCGGGTTGCGACCTGCGCTGGACACCCGCGCCTGCCTTGGCCCCCGGATCGTGACGGATTTCCCGGCCGTTGCGGGGGCGTGCGCGCAAGCGGGGATCGACCCCGCATGCGCGCAGATCCCGGTGGCCGCCGCCGCGCATTATCACATGGGTGGGGTGGAAACCGATGCGGATGGCCGGACCAGTCTGAAAGGCCTTTGGGCCTGTGGCGAGGCAGCCTCGACCGGGCTGCATGGCGCGAACCGGCTGGCCTCGAACGGGCTGCTTGAGGCGCTGGTCTTTGCCGGGCGCTGCGCCGGTTCGATCGCCGCAGAAATCCCGATGGGCGACACGGCCCCGGTGTCGCTGCCGGCACTGGCCCATGCCGCCCTGCCCGATCCGGCGCTGGTCCTGCGCTTGCGACAGGCGATGACCGCAGGAGCAGGTGTCGTCCGCGATGCAACGGGCCTGACGCGATGCCTGCACGAGATTGCCGCGATTGAAGCGTCGCAACCCGATTGCGCGCCGCTGCTGAACATGACCGTGACCGCCACGCTGATCGCCGCCGCCGCATTGGAGCGGCGCGAAAGCCGCGGTGCGCATTGCCGCAGCGACTATCCGCAAACCGAAGGGCAGACCGGCACGCGCAGTCGTCTGACGCTGGATCAAGCCCTTGCCTTGCGACCCTGCCTTGAGGAAACGCCATGAATGCCCAGCCGAATTTCCCTGACCTGATCCTTGAGCCGCTGGTCCGCGCCGCGCTGTCCGAGGATCTGGGCAGCTATGGCGACCTGACCACCCGCACCGTCATTCCCGCCGGAACCCGCTATGGTGCCTGCATCGTCGCGCGCGAGGCGGGCATTGCCTCGGGGATGCAACTGGCGGCGATTGCATTCCGCCTTGTCGATCCGGCGCTGGCCTTCCGCCTGCATGTTCCCGATGGCACCCCCTTCAAGGCGGGCGCGGTTCTGGCGGAAATCTCGGGCGATGCGGCATCCATCCTGACCGGAGAGCGGGTGGCGCTGAACTTCGCCGGCAGGCTTTGCGCGATTGCCACCATGACCGCCGGGTTCGTCGCCGAAACACAGGGCACGCGCACCCGCATCACCTGCACCCGCAAGACCACGCCGGGCCTGCGCATCGTCGAAAAACAGGCGGTGCTGCATGGCGGTGGCTTCAACCACCGTTTCAGCCTGTCCGATGCGATCCTGATCAAGGACAACCATATCGCAGCGGCAGGCGGCATCCGTCCGGTGCTGCAGGCAGTCAAGGCGCGGGCCTCGCATATGGTTCGGGTCGAGATCGAGGTCGACCGGCTGGACCAGCTGGCCGAGGTGCTGGACGAGGGCGGTGCCGATGTCGTGCTGCTGGACAATATGGATACGCCGACCCTGCGCGAGGCGGTGGCGATGACCGACGGGCGGCTGGTGCTGGAAGCCTCGGGGAACATGCGACTGGAACGCATTGCCGAGGTGGCGGCGACCGGCGTGGATTACATCTCGGTGGGGGCACTGACCCATTCGGCGGGAACGCTGGATCTGGGTCTGGACTTCTGAAATGGCGGGCCTTACGGCCCGCCTTTTTCGTTACTCGGCCGGGTCCATCCCCGCCTGATCGCCCCGCTCCAGCGCCGAATTCCGCGAGGAATAGGTCACATAAAGCAGCGCGGCCAGAACAGCCCAGACCGCCGTCAGCTTGAAGACGATCGAGGACAGGCTGGAGATCAGGTAAAGACAGCTGAGGATGCTGAGGATCGGCAGCAAGGGGAACAGCGGCACCGTGAAACCGCGAGGCGCGTCCGGGCGACGATAGCGCAGAATGATCACCCCAGCCGAAACCACCGTAAAGGCGATCAGCGTGCCCATGCTGGTCAAATCCCACAGCACGGCCGAGGGCATGAAGGCGGCAATGGCCGCCACGGCGGTCGCCACGATGACGGTATTCGCGGCGGGTGCCTTGGTCCTTGGGTTCACGCGGCTGAAGATCTTGGGCAGCATGCCGTCGCGCGACATCGCGAACAGCACCCGCGTCTGGCCGTAAAGCACCACCAGCGTGACCGAAAAGACCGAGATCACCGCCCCCGCCGACAGGATCACCGACGGAATGGCCGAGCCGGTAACGTTCTGCAGGATCACGGCCAGACCGGCCTCTTGCCCCTCGAACATGAATTGCGGCTGCGCGCCGAGCGCGAACAAGGCCACCAGCAGATAGAATGTCAGCACGATCACCAGCGCCATGAGGATGGCACGCGGCAGGTTGCGACGCGGGTTTTCGACCTCTTCGCCCGCCGTCGACACCGCATCCAGCCCGACAAAGGTGAAGAAGATCGACCCCGCCGCGGCGCTGATCCCGGCAAAGCCATGCGGGGCAAAAGGCGTCAGGTTCTGGCCGTCATAGGCCGTCATGGCAAGGGCGATGAACAGTGCCAGCACACCCAGCTTGACGATGACCATGATCGCATTGGCGCGGGCAGATTCCTTGGAACCTCGCATCAGCAGGATGCAGCACAGAAACACCAACACCGCCGCCGGCAGGTTGATCAGCCCGTCGCCGCCGAAATGCAGCGAGTAACCCTCGGCGACCAAGGGGGCGTGCAACAGCGCGCGTGGCAGTTCCAGCCCGGTGGTGATCAGCAGCAGATTGTGCAGATACTCGCTCCAACCGACAGCGACTGCGGCAGCAGAAACGCCGTATTCCATGACCAGACAGGCCGCGACCAAAAAGGCCAGCCCCTCGCCCAGGGTGGCATAGGCATAGGAATAGCTGGAACCCGCGACCGGGATCATCGAGCTCATCTCGGCATAGCACAGCGCGGTCAGCGCGGCGGCAAATCCGGCGATCAGGAAGGACACCAGCACCGCCGGTCCAGCGACGGGCACCTGTTCGGCCAGAACGAAAAAGATGCCGGTGCCGATGGTCGCACCGACACCGAACATGGTCAGTTGAAACAATGAGATATTGCGCCTGAGGCCGTCACCCTCACGCGACCGGGATTCGGCCAGGAATTGCTCGATGGGCTTTCGGCGCAATAGGCGCTGCCCAAGGCTGGGCTCTGTGTTCATTCGTCCTCCCTTGATTTTTCGATCCCCGCTCTTGCGGGGCAATGTTCAGTCGGGCCGATCCGGCATGGGCCGGTTCAGCAGGTATTCCGCGGTCTCGGGGACAAAGCCGGTTATGGCCAGCCCTTTCGCAAATGCTGTGGTCAGGCCGCCGCGCAGGCTCAAACGGGCCTGCAGCGCAGCCTGCGCGTCGTCGCGCATCATCGCGTCGATATCCTTGGGGATGGCGATGCGTTGGGCGGTGGGGTCGGGATCGGGGCGATGACCTGCGGCGCGGGTGGTGACCGGGGTGCTGTTCAGATCCCAGTCCAGCAGCAGCCGGTCCGAGGGCAGGCCGGCATTGATGCCCTCCATCGCGCCGTAATAATCGTTCAGATAGGTCGCGGACGTCGCCCCCAACGCGCCGATATTCAGCCCGGCATTGACCGCGCGCAGCGGATCGAAAGTCCAGCGCACCCGGGTGATGTCGCGTGCCAGACACCAGTCGCGCTGGAACCATTTCAGCCGCAGACCCAGCTTCAGCCCCCGCGCCTGCGGCAGAACGGCCAGCCGGTGCGAATGCTGCACCCCCGGCGTGGCGCTGGGAAAGGCGAACAGGAAGGCCAGCATCTGCGGCCCGTCAAAGGCGCCGGCGACCAGCCCGCCCTCATGCTGGATCGCCAGCATCAGGTCGGCATTGTCGGCCGGATCATCCGCGCCCCAGACCGCGCGTTGCAGGTCCTCCGAGGCGCGCAGCTCGGCCAATGAGGCCAGTTCGCGCAGAACCACACTCACCGGAAGTCCTCGCGCGCGCCGGTGACCTGATCGAGGAAGCTGCGGTCCAGCGTCACCCCCAAGCCCGGCCCATGCCGCGGCACCGCCATCAGGCCGTTATCGGACTCAAGCTGCTGCTCGGTGATATCCATTGCAAAATAACGGCTTGCGGATGATGTATCACCCGGTTTCGAGAAGTTCGGCAGGCTGGCCAGATGGATGTTCTGCGCCCGGCCAATGCCCGATTCCAGCATGCCGCCGCACCAGACCGGCACGTCGAAAGCCGCGCACAGGTCATGGATGGCGCGGGCCTCGGCAAAGCCGCCGACCCGGCCGACCTTAATGTTGATGACCCGTGCAGCCTCGGCGACCAGCGCCTTGCGCGCATCCGTGGCCGAGCGGATGCTTTCATCCAGACAGATCGCCGTGATCAGTCGCGCCTGCACTTTCGCATGGTCGTGGATGTCGTCGAAAGCCAGCGGCTGCTCGATATAATCCAGCCCGAAACGGTCCATCTGCACCAGCAAAGGCAGGTCCGGCAGCCGGTAATCGGTATTGGCATCGACGGTCAGCTTGATGTCGGGGAAACGCCCGCGCACCGCCTCCAGCAGTTTCAGGTCGTGGCCGCGCTTGATCTTCAGCTTGACCCGGCGATAGCCCGAGGCCACCGCGGTTTCCACCCGCTCCAGCGTCGTCGGGATGTCGGCAATGCCAAGGCTGACGCCGACCTCGACCGCATCGCGCACCCCGCCCAGCAGCGCCGAAAGCGGTTGGTTCAGCGCCTTCGCCCACAGGTCCCAGAAGGCCATCTCGACCATGGCCTTGGCCATGCGGTGGCCACGCCAGGGGGCAAGCTCGGCCGCAATCTCGGCGGGGTTCGAGAAGCACCGCCCGATCAGCCCCGGCAGCACCGCCTGCCGCAGGAAATCTAGCGCGCCGCCTTGAGTTTCCTCAAGATAGTCGGGCAGCACATCCATGACGCCCTCGGCGTAGCCCTCCAGCCCCTCGCCGCGCAGCGTCAGCAGCGGGAACACCTTCTCGGTCATCGTCCCGGTCGAGATCACGAATGGCGTCAGCAAAGGCAGCCGCACAAGCCGCAATTCCGCCGAGTCAATGCGAAGGCCAAGGAGGGAAGTCGTCATATCGTTCTCCGCTGGGGGAAATGCGGCGCGAAGGGGCTCGATGCCCCGCCGCGCCGCGGCCTTGTCAGGCGGATTGCGCGCGCAGGATCATCCCGAACAGATCGCGCGGATCATCCGGGTCGGCGATCATGTCCAGATCGACGAACAGGCCCGATTCCTTCAGGCGCGAATGGACGTAGCGCAGCGCCGAGAAGTCCTCGATCGCAAAGCCCACGCTGTCGAACAGCGTGATTTGACGCTCATCCTTGCGACCTTCGGCGGCACCGGTGATGACTTCCCAAAGCTCGGTGACGGGATGGTCGGCGTCCAGCTGCTGGATTTCGCCCTCGATCCGGGTCTGCGGCGGATATTCGACGAAGATCCCCGAGCGCAGCAGGATGTCACGATGCAGCTCGGTCTTGCCGGGGCAGTCGCCGCCGACCGCGTTGATATGGACGCCGCTGCCGATCATGTTATCGGTCAGGATCGTCGCATATTGCTTGTCCGCGGTGCAGGTGGTGACGATCTGCGCGCCCAGCATCGCCTCTTCCGAGGTCTTGCAGGACACGACATTCAGGCCCAGACCCCGCAGGTTGCGAGCGCATTTCGCGGTCGCCGCCGGGTCGATGTCGTAAAGACGGACCTCCGTGATGCCGCAGACGGCCTTGAAGGCCAGCGCCTGGAACTCGGCCTGCGCGCCATTGCCGATCATCGCCATGGTGGTCGAGCCCTTGGGCGCCAGCCATTTCGCGGCCATCGCGCTGGTCGCAGCCGTGCGCAGCGCCGTCAGGATGGTCATCTCCGACAGCATCAGCGGATAGCCGGTCGCCACATCGGCCAGCAGGCCGAAGGCGGTGACGGTCTGCAAGCCGCGCTTGGTGTTCGACGGGTGGCCGTTCACATATTTGAAGCCGTAGGTCTCACCATCCGAGGTCGGCATCAGCTCGATCACCCCGATATCGGAATGGCTGGCAACGCGCGGCGTCTTGTCGAACAGCGGCCAGCGGGCGAAATCGGCCTCGATCTCGGCGGCCAGCTCGGTCAGCATCTTTTCGATGCCGACATGCAGGACCAGCCGCATCATGTTCTCGACGCTGACGAAGGGGACGTAGGCGGTTTGGGAAGGTTTCAGCATGATGCCTCAGAGAAAGCTGCGGGTGGGGAGGTCGAACACCTTCTTGCCGAAAAGCGAGCCGGCAAGATCGACCATCAGGCGCGCGGTACGGCCGCGCTCATCCATGAACGGGTTCAGCTCGACCAGATCGAGCGAGGTCATCAACCCGGATTCATGCAGCAATTCGCAAACCAGATGCGCCTCGCGGAAGGTAGCGCCGCCGGGAACGGTCGTACCCACGGCAGGCGCGATCGAGGGGTCAAGGAAATCCACGTCAAGGCTGACATGCAGCATACCATTCGCGGCACGCACGCGGTCAAGGAATTCGCGAAGCGGCGCGACGATGCCACGTTCGTCCAGACCCCGCATGTCGTTGACGGTGATCTTGGTCTCGCGCAGGGCCGCATGTTCCGCAGCATCGACCGAGCGGATGCCGAACATGCAGATATTCTCGGCCGGGATCGGGGCCGGGAACGCCGGGAAGGCGTCAAAACCTGCACGACCGGCGATATAGGCGACCGGCGTGCCATGCAGGTTGCCCGACACGGTGGTCAGCGGTGTGTGGTAATCGCTATGCGCATCCAGCCACAGCAGGAACAGCGGCCGTCCGGCCTGCGCGGCATGCTGCGCCGCACCCGCGACCGAACCCAGCGCAAGGCTGTGATCGCCACCCATGACCACCGGCATCGTGCCACCATCCAGCGCGTCGGCGACGCGGGCGCGCAGCGCGCGGGTCCAGCCCAGCGTCTCGGGCAATTGGTCCACGGCGGGGTTGGGGCATTCGGCCTGCGGCAGTTCGCCGGGTGCGACATCGCCCAGATCGGTTACCTCATGGCCCAGCTCGGCCAATTCGCGTTCGATCCCGGCGACGCGATACGCGATCGGTCCCATCAGGCAGCCGCGGCGGCGTTGCCCGGAATCCACCGGCGCTCCGATCAGTGAAATTCTGTTCATTCCAGTCTCCTTCGTGGAAGGATTTCCCGCCGCTTCGTGGTGACTTCAATGAGAATTTCGACTAATTTGGCAAGTCGACTGACCAAACTGGAAAGCATGACTGCCGAAATGGACGAACTGGACCACGGAATGATCGCCGAGCTGCGCCGCGACGGGCGCGCCTCGATCTCGGAACTGGCCGAGCGGCTGAAGGTCAGCCGCGCCACCATCCGCACGCGGCTGGAGCGGTTGAAATCGACCGGAGAGATCGCGGGATTCATGGTGTTGACCCGATCGGACGTGTCGGTCGCGCCGGTCCGCGGGTTGATGATGATCGGGATCGAGGGGCGCGGCGGCGACCGCATCACCGCGCGGCTGACCGGGATGCCTGCGGTGATGGCCGTGCATTCGACCAATGGCAAATGGGACATGATTGTCGATCTGGCGACGGATTCGCTGGCCGATCTGGACGAGGTCATTCGCCGCATCCGCAACATGGATGGCGTGATGACATCCGAGACGAACCTGATCCTGTCGACCCGACGCGCCAGCGGCTCTCGTTGAACGCCAAGTGGCGAGACCTTGCAACAAAGCCGCAAGATCCTGAAAACGCTTATCCTGCACTCGCACACGCCCGGATATGATCGCGCCCATCGTGGCGGTCCCGCGTTGGTGGATCTCGCATCGCTGATGGATTGCTGAGGCCTTACCGCCGAGGATCGGCCGATCCATACTTCGCTGCCGCGAATTTGGCCCTCCCGTCAGAGGCAACAATTATTTTCCTGACCATTCCTATGCCTGGAAACTTATAGCGCAGGGTCCCGGGGGCGGTCGGAATGGCCATTTCCGACACTGCGGAAAGCAGAAAATATTGAGAAATACGTCATATCATATTATTTTTAATAATAAAATTACCTCACTCTCGCTTGTTGCGAGGCCGTGGGTAAAGCAGCCTCACAACTCCAATCCGACCTGTCCATGACAACCAGACTTGAAAGACGATCGCGCACATCCCATCTTACCTGAGCAACGTTTTTTCCCTTTGCATCCTGTCTCCTTTCGGGGCTGCAGTCTGCGGTTTGATCTGACTGTGCCTGATCGCCGCATGTTGCGGGCGATATCCACTAAAGGAGACATCACGATGGCCAATGGCACCGTGAAATGGTTCAACACCACCAAAGGCTTCGGCTTTATCGCACCCGCAACTGGCGGCAAGGACGTGTTCGTCCATATCTCGGCCCTTGAGGCTGCGGGTATCCGCCAACTGAATGACGGTCAGACCGTGACCTTCGATATTGAGACCAACCGCGACGGCCGTGAGTCCGTGCGCAACCTCGCCATCGCCTGATCCTGCTGCTTGGTCCGGCCGATCATGGCCGGACCAAATTTCGGAGGCCCGCATGGCACCCAAGGATAAGTACAATAAGATTTTCAGTCCGCAGGCGCCGCAAACCGCGCTGGACCGGACAACGACCGAAGCACGTCTGATCATTGCCGATCACAACCAGCGCCGTGACGAGCTGACCGCAAGCCTCAAGGAAGCGCGTCTGGCCAAGGAAGCGGCCGAGCTTGCACAAGGCAAGCCAGCACCCACAAAGCGCAAGAAATAATGTGACTTGCGGCCACGGGCCATCACCAAAGTCATAGGGGCGTCGGTGAACCGGGGCCCCTATTTTTTATCGCCCGTCGCTGGCGCGCGTGGCGGCACGGCATCGCGGAATTCGTCAAAGCCTTTCCAGGCAGGTTCAATCGGGGGCACGCCCGGACGCGGCGCATAGATCGAGGGGCCGTCCTGACCCGGAATATAGCGCGGGCAGTTCGGAAAGATCGCCTGCGCCGCGACCCGGACCAGCAATTGCGCACCGATGAAGTCACCGATCAGCGGATCGTCGCGGTTGATCCGGGCGGTGCCGTTGACCCGCAGGCGGCGCGGCGTTTCCCCCATCGCGATGAACAACATCCCCACCGCCGGATTGACCGCGATATTGCCAAGGCTTTTGAACATGCCGTTGCCGTCGTAATCGGGAAATGCCAGCTCGGACGGACCGACCACCCGGACAAAGCCCGGCATCCCGCCCTTGAACGAACAATCCGGCCTGCCTTGCGCATCTGCGGTGGCCAGAAAGAAGAACCCGACGCCCTCGATGAAGGCTCGGTCGCTGTCGGTGAAGGCCGCGCGCAGGGTCACGCCCTCAAGCCGGTCGGCAATGCGACGGCTGTCGAACATGTCCTGCAATTCCCGATTGCCACGATGATATAGCCGGGTCGTTTCCATCACGCCAGCCTCGCTGCATGACTCTGTCAGACCGGCAGAGTCGCGGGCATGATTATACCACTTTGCGCGCGAAAACGCGAAAGGGCTCAGGCCGGCGGCAGACGCTTGGCAAGGGCAATGCAGTCGCGCAGGGCCTCGGCCACCATGGGGTTCAGCGACAGATCCAGCAGCCGCCCCCGCCCGTCGACGAACCGCACGCGCAGCCCGTCAGCATCCAGACCCAGCAGGCAGAATGACACGGCCTCCAATCGGTTCGTCCCGGTCGTGTCAGAGCGCGGCACCGAAAGCAGCATACGGCGCCGGGCAATGGCCCTTTCGCAGTCGGTCATGTCCCGGCCCCCTTCTGTGACCGTTCGATGATGCCCGCGCCGCGGGGTGGGCCGCACCTGCGGATTTGTAAGGAAATGTTGCCAGGCCAGCCGTGGCAACATTTCCTTACAAATTTCCCCGACGTGGAAACACTTGCTCACCCACAGGACCTAACCACGACATGTCCCCTGCCTAGATCATGATCGACGCGGCAGCCGCACGATGCGCGCTGCCCTGCATGGGAAAGGACATATGCGCAAAACCGTGACCATCCTTGCGGTGCTGGTGGCCTGCCTGCTGGCCGGGGGCAGCCTGCTGCGACTTAGCGGGATCACGCCGGGCCTAGCGGCGACGCCCAGCTATCAGACCGCCATGGTGACCCGTGGCGATGTCGAGGAAACCGTCATGGCCGAGGGGCAGCTGAAGCCCGAGCGGCTGGTGGCTGTGGGGGCGCAGGTCTCGGGGCGGATCACGTCGCTGGCGGTCGAACTGGGCCAGCAGGTGAAGCAGGGTGACCTGATCGCCGAGATCGACTCGATCACGCAGGAAAACGCGCTGCGCACGGCGCAATCCTCGCTGGCGAATTATCAGGCCCAGAAGGCCGAACGTCAGGCCGCGCTGGATCTGGCCGAAAAGACCCTGTCCCGCCAGCAACGCCTGTTGAAAACCAACACCACCGCCCATAGCGATTACGACAGCGCCGCCGAGGAAGTGGCCGCCGCCAAGGCCCAGATCGACGCGCTGAACGCGCAGATCGACGGCGCGCAGGTGGCGATCGAGACTGCTCAGGCCAATCTGGCCTATACCCGCATCACCGCCCCCAGCGATGGCACGGTTCTGGCCATCGTCAATCAGGCCGGGCAGACGGTGAACGCGGCGCAATCCTCGCCGACCATCGTGGTGTTGGGACAGCTGGACCGGATGAGCGTCCATGCCCAGATTTCCGAGGCCGACATCACCAAGGTGGCGCCGGGCCAGAAGGTGCGCTTTCACCTGCTGGGCGATACCGCGCGAACTTACGAATCCGTGCTGGGCGACATCGCCCCCGCACCGCAAAGCATCGTCAGCGACAGCGCCATCGACGCGGACAGCACCTCGGACAGCACCAGTGAGGCGGTCTATTACACCGGCCTGATCCCGGTCGAGAATCCGGATGGCAAGCTGCGCACCTATATGACAGCGCAGGTCAGCATCATTCTGGGCGCGGCCAAGGACGCGCTGACCATCCCCTCGGCGGCGCTGGTCGCGGGGGCTGACGGCCAGCAGGTCCGCGTCCTTGGCCTGAACGGCAAGGTCGAGACGCGGCAGGTCAGCATCGGATTGAACGACAAGGTCGTGGCCGAGGTGCTGTCCGGGCTGACCGAGGGCGAGCAGGTCGTGACCGCAGAAGCCAGTGTCACCACCACGCCCGCAACTGCTGGACCCGGCGGCATGATGGGCGGCCCGCCCCCGATGGGAGGTTAGAATGGAACCGCTGATCCGACTTTCCGGCGTCACCCGCAGCTATCCTTCCGGCGATGGCGACCTGACCGTGCTGCATGGCATCGATCTGGATATCGCACAGGGCGAATTCGTCGCGATCATCGGCGCCTCGGGTTCGGGGAAGTCGACGCTGATGAACATCCTTGGCTGTCTGGACCGGCCCAGTGGCGGCAGCTACCGTCTGGATGGGCGCGAGGTCGCGACGCTCGATCCGGGCCAGTTGGCCGGGCTGCGCCGCGAATTCTTTGGCTTTGTCTTTCAGCGCTATCACCTGCTGTCGGAAATGACCGCGCTGGGAAATGTCGAGGTTCCCGCGATCTATCGTGGCATCCCATCATCCGCGCGACGCGACAAGGCGGCGGCGCTGCTGGGGCGGCTGGGCATGGGCGACCGGCTGGGCCACCATCCGGGCCAGCTTTCCGGTGGCCAACAGCAACGGGTGTCGATCGCGCGGGCGCTGGTCAACGATGCCCGCGTCATTCTGGCCGATGAGCCGACCGGCGCGCTGGACAGCCGCAGCGGCGAGGAAGTTCTGACGATCCTTGAGGAACTCAACGCCGAGGGTCGCACCGTCATCCTTGTCACCCATGACCCCAAGGTCGCGGCCCGCGCCCGCCGCGTGATCGAGATCGCGGACGGGCGCATCCTGTCGGACAGTGCGGATAGCGCTGTCGCCACCCCTGCCCTGCAACCCGCCGCGCCCTCGGGCGTGCCGGGCATCGGGCGGCTGGCCGAGGCGCTGCGCATGGCCGTGCTGGCGATGCGCGCCAACAAGCTGCGCAGCTTTCTGACCATGCTGGGGATCATCATCGGCATCGCCTCGGTCGTGTCGGTGGTGGCGCTTGGCGAAGGCTCGCGCCAACAGGTGCTGGAGAATATCTCCGGGTTGGGCACGAACACGCTGCAGATCTATCCGGGGCAGAATTTCGGGGATACCCGCTCGGGCAAGGTCACGACGCTGGTGCTGGAGGATGGGGTGCAACTGGCGCGCCAGGCGCATGTCGCCTCGGTCAGTCCGACAGTCAGCACCAGCCAGACCCTGCGTCATGGCTCGACCGAGGCGACCGCCCAGATCAGCGGCGTGGGCGAGCAGTATTTCGACGTGGCGGGCGTCACCCTGACCCAAGGGCGTGCTTTCGACGCGGCTGATGTGACCGCGATGAGCCAGGACGTGGTCATCGACGAAAACACTCGCCAAAGCCTGTTCCCGACGGGCGACCCGCTGGGTCAGACCTTCATGGCAGGCAAGGTCCCGCTGCGGGTGATCGGCGTGGCCGAAACCCAAAGCCGCGGTCCGGGCGGCAGCACCAGCCTGACCATCTATGCCCCCTACAGCACGGTGCAGGCGCGCTATCTGGGCTCGACCAGCGTCAGCGGACTGACGTTGCGCGTGGCCGATGATGCCGACATGACGATTGCACAGCAGACGGTCACCGATTTCCTGACCCAGCGCCACGGCACCAAGGATTTCTTCATCGTCAACAATGACGAGATCCGCCAGACCATCACCAGCACCACCCAGACCATGACCATGCTGATCGCGGCCATCGCGGTGATCTCGCTGCTGGTCGGCGGGATCGGGGTGATGAACATCATGCTGGTTTCCGTGACCGAAAGGATCGGAGAGATCGGGCTGCGCATGGCGGTGGGGGCGCGGCGCTCTGACATCCGGGCGCAATTCCTGATCGAGGCGGTGCTGGTCTGCCTGATCGGCGGCGTCGCGGGCGTGCTGGCGGCCTTGGGCTTTGGCGCGATCTTTGCGCAGGTCGGGGGCAGTTTCCAGCCTGTCTATTCGACCGCCTCGATCACGGCGGCGATGGCCAGCGCCTGCGGGATCGGGCTGGTCTTTGGCTATATGCCCGCGGTCAGCGCCTCGAAACTGGACCCGGTCGCGGCACTGTCGGCGGGCTGACATGAAAACGGCGGCCGGATTGAACCGGCCGCCGCATACCGCATGTCGCGAGCTTACTGGCGCGGCGCGGGACCGATGACCCGCACGATCTTCTTGTCCTTCTTGTTCACCAGAACCAGCTTGTCGTCGATGACGCGGTATTCCTTGCCGCGCGGGGCTTTCTCCAACCGGCTGTCGCGACCGGGCTTGAAGACGCGGCCGTGATCGCCCGCTTCGGCGCGGCGGATATGTTCAGGGCCGTCACCGGGGCGTGGGCCACGATGGGCCTGATCATTGCCACGCGTCTCGACGGGCGGCGGCGGGCCGCGACGGTCTTCGCGCGGAGCGTCCTTGCGCGGCTTCACGCCATGCGGCGCTTCGGGGCATTTCTTTTGGTCAGGCCGGCAGACCGGGGGCGGGCCATCGGGCCGTGCATCGGCCTGCGCGACCTGAGCTGCGCCCAGGGTGGTTGCCGCGATCGCGGTCATCATCAGAAATCGACGCATCCGTCATGTCCTTCATACTGCTCGTTGGTTGTACCAGCCCGTCTTGGGGAACAGGCTGGCCAGCCCAGCCTTACGGACGGGTCATGTCGCACTTAGGTCCGCGATGTGACGAAAGGTCTCTGGCGGGGCGGGATTTGTAACCGGGCGTTTCCGCGCCTGTGGCAGCAAAGTTTCGTCACAAATTTGGCGCAGCGCGACGGCGGAAACCGGGCTAGAAACGACCCGAAGCCCCAAGGTGATGGCAATGAAGCATATCCTGATCGTCGACGACGATCCCGAAATCCGCAACCTGCTGCGCCGCTATCTTGAGGGGCAGGGCTTTCGCGTCTCGGTCGCCGCCGACCGTCGCGAATGCGAGGCGCGGATTGCCGACAGCCGCCCCGACCTGATCGTGCTGGACGTGATGCTGCCCGACGGCTCGGGTCTGGATATCTGCCGCGCGCTGCATGAGCACCGCCCGGACCTGCGTGTCATCCTGCTCACCGCGCTGAAAGAGGATGTCGACCGCATCGTCGGTCTGGAACTGGGTGCGGACGACTATCTGGGCAAGCCCTTCAACCCGCGCGAACTGGTCGCCCGGATCAAGGCCGTCCTGCGCCGCGCTGGCCCCGAAGAGCCCCCCGCCCCCGAAGCCCGCGTCTATGGTTTTGCCGGTTTCGAGGTCGATCCCGGCCAGCGCCGCGTCATCGCCACCGACGGGGCCGAGGTCGATCTGACCGGGGCCGAGTTCGACCTGCTGCATGTGTTTCTGGAACGTCCCGGCAGGCTCTTGTCCCGCGACCAGCTGCTGGACCTGACCCAAGGCCGGGGCCGCGATCCGCTGGACCGCTCGATCGACGTGCTGATGAGCAGGCTGCGCCGTAAGCTGGCGGAAAAAGAGCCCGGCGCGATCTTTCGCACCGTCCGCAATGGCGGCTACCAGCTGGCGGTTTCGGTGACTGTCGGGACCGGTGGCTGAACCGATGAACTCGTTGACCACCCGCATCGCCGCGCTGCTGATCACCGCCATCGTCTCGGTGGTGGTGCTGGCGACCTTCACCGCCACGCGGGTGATGCAGCCCCCCTCGCCGCAATCGACGATGGAACCGGTGGCGCGACAGATCCACATGACTTTGGCGCTGATGGGCCATGGCCAGCCGCAGGACCTGCCCGACTCGCTGCAACCCGGTCCCGCCCCCGGCATCCCGGATCAGCGCATGACCGATTTCCTGCGCCATGCGCTGGAGCGGACCGGCGTCCCGGTCGCCGCCACCGTCACCCATGCGCCGGGACAGGCAGCGCCCTTGGTCTCGGTCCCGCTGCCGCAAGGGCGCTGGCTGATCCTGCCGATCCCCGATCTGCGCCCGCCGCCCGGTCAATGGAGGGTGCTGGCGATCTGGCTGTCGCTGATGGGGCTGGGCAGCGCCGCGATCTCGATCCATGCGGCGCGGCGGCTGACCCGACCCTTGCAGCTGATCGAGGATGCGGTGGACAAGATCGGCCCGGACGGGGTGATGCAACCCATCCCCGAAACCGGACCGGGCGAGGTGCGGGCAGCGGCCCGCGCGTTGAATCGCCTGTCACGCCAGTTGGGTCAGGCGATGGAAAGCCGGATGCGACTGGTCGCGGCGGCGGGCCATGACCTGCGCACCCCGATGACCCGGATGCGGCTGCGCGCCGAGTTCATCGAGGATGACGAGGAGCGGGCGAAATGGCTGTCCGACCTTGAGGAACTGGACCTGATCGCCGACAGCGCCATCCGGCTGGTCCGCGAGGAGGTCGGCGCCGTTGAGACCGAGCCGTTGCGCCTTGACCGCCTGCTGACCGAAATCGCGCGCGAATTGCAGGCCCTTGGCCAGCCGGTCACGCTGGCCGCCCTGCCCCCGACCGAGGTGATCGCCGGGCCACTGGCCCTGACCCGCGCCTTGCGCAACCTGATCTCGAACGCCGCGACCCATGGCATGGGGGCTGAAGTGTCGCTGACCCGACAGGGCAATAACGCGGTGATCCGCATCCTCGACAACGGCCCCGGCCTGCCCGAGGACATGCTGTCCCGCGTCTTTGAGCCCTTCTTCCGCGTCGATCCGGCCCGGCGCAAATCCGTGCCCGGTGCCGGTCTGGGACTGGCCATCGCGCGCGAGATCATCGAGCGTCATCAGGGCAGCATCACCATCCGGAACCGCGAACCGCGCGGGTTGGAGCAGGTTTGCAGCCTGCCCCTTGCCTAGATCAATTCGTAGCGCTTCAGGATTGCCGCAATCTGCGCGTCCTGCGCGGGATCGGGCAGCAGCGCGGGCTGGCGGCTGGCCCCGACCGAATTGTCCATCAGGAACAGCGCCCGCTTGACCAGCGCCGGGGGATAACCCAGCCCATACAGGTCTTTGCGGAAATCGCCAAAGATGCCCTGCTGGCGCGCAGCCTCGGCCTGATCGCCGGCGTTAAATGCGCGGATGATCGCAGCCAGCACATGCGGCATGACATTGCCCAGACCCGAGATGCAGCCCGCCGCCCCGTTTTGCAGCGACCAGTGGACCAGATGGTCCGGGCCGGAATAGACCGCGAAATCACCGACTTCTTGGCCCACCTTCAGATAGGCCTCAAGCGTATCCTGCGCGCCGCCTGAATCCTTTATCCCGGCGATATTGCCATGCCCGGCCAGATGGCGGGCGGTCTCGGGCTCGATATGGTTCTGGGTGCGGGCGGGGATGTCGTAAAGATAGACCGGCGTTTCGACCGCATCCGCCACGGTCGAGAAATGCCGCACCAACCCGTCCTGCGTGCAGGCGATGAAGAAAGGCGTGATGACCGCGATGCCATCGACGCCGATGCGGTCAAACTCGCGCGCAAGCTTCACCGTCTCGAAGGTTGCGGGCATTCCGGCGTTCACGATGACGCGCGCGCGACCCGCGACCTCATCGACGACGGCTTCGGTCAGGGCGACTTTCTCGTCATAGGTCAGGGCAGTGAAATCGCCATTGGTGCCCGCGCACATGATGTTGTTGCCAGCGTCCACCTGACGGCGCACCTGCGCGCGGGTGGCGTCAAGATTGAGCGTCTCGTCATCGTTGAAACAGGTGACCAGCGCGACAAAGGCTTCTTTCGTCATCAGGAGGCTCCGGCATAAAAGACGCGGCGGATCGCTCCGCCGCGCAGGGAAGGGAGAGGTCGTGCGTTACTTGAAGCCGATATGGGACAGCTGCAGCTGGCCGTTGGTGGCGATGTTGGGCTTGAAGTCCAGACGCTCGCCGACGCGGCTATAGCTGACCATGTGGAACAGCGGGATGTCGGCAGCCAGGTCCTCATGCACATAGGCCGCCAGTTCCGACCACAGCTTGGCGCGTTCGTCGCCGGTCGCAGCCGAGGCCTTGGCGATCAGATCATCCACCTTCGGGTCCGAGATCCCAGATTGCCGGCCGTCGCTGGCATATTTGAAATACATGGTGAAGACCGGGTCACCCTTGTTGTTGTCATGCATCGCGGCCAGCATGTAGACGCCCTGATCGGTCGGATAGGGTTTCGAGTAGTATTTCTCATGCTCGGCGACCTCGTGGAACTCCAGCTTCACGTTGAAGCCCACATCGGTCAGCATCTGCTGCACGGCCTCCATCACCTCGGTGACCTTGGGGAAGTTGGCGGTGCGGGCGATCAGCTTGATTTCGGTATCGACGGGGACGCCGGCTGCCTTGGCCTCTGCCAACAGTTTCTTGGCCCCTTCGGGATCAAAGGCGGGAACCTTGATATCAGGGTTCCAGCCGGCAGTGGTCGGCGGGAACAGCGCCACGGCCAGTTCCGTGCCCTCGGGCAGCAGCGTGCCGATAAAGGCCTGACGGTCGATGGCCATGTTTAGGGCTTTGCGCACGCGCAGATCGCTGACCGGCGCAACCGAGCTGTCGAGGCGGATATAGACGGTTTCCGAATCCAGATAGGTGAAGTCGGTGGCCGGGGTATTCGCATCCTCGCGAGAGATCGAGGGGGCGATGTCGGCCTCGCCGGTGGCAACCATGGCGGCGCGGACGGAGGGATCGGTGCGGAACAGATAGGTGGCCTGCGTGACCTTGGGGGCCTCGCCCCAGTAATCGTCGCGGCGCGACAGCACGATCTGCTGGCCGGGCTTCCAGTCGGTCAGCGCATAGGGGCCGGTACCGATCGGGCTGCGGATGAATTCGATCGGGGTTTCCTCGGGGACGATGGTGACCAAGGACAGCAGCAGGGGCAGGATCGGCTGAACCGGATCGGCCTTGAAGTCGATGGTCAGGTCATCGACCACTTCCGGGGTGACGGTCATGCCGCCGAAATAGCGCTGGGATTCACAGGTGATCTTGTCGCTCATGACCCGGTCGAAGGAATGCTTCACATCCTTGGCGTCAAAGGTCGTGCCATCCGAGAACTTCACTCCCTCGCGCAGCTTGAACCGCCATGAGCCGTCGGGCTGCTGGCTCCAGCTTTCGGCCAGACGCGGCATCAGGCCCTTGCCATTGCGGGTGTCGTATTCGGTCAGGGTCTCGCTGACATTCTCCATGATGACCCGGCCGATATTCGAGCGCGTCGCCATGCAGGGTTCAAGCAGGTCCAGATCCTCGCTGAGGACGATCTTGATATCGGTATCGGCGGCGTAAGCGGGCAGAACCGCCCCACCAAGCCCCGCCGCAAGGATCACGGCGCCAAATCTCAGAGCATTCTTCACTTCGCGTCCTCCCCAAGGATGATAAGCGGATCGGGACGCCGGTTTCCGGCCTGCCCCCTCCGCCCGTGTCGGCCGCTCCCCCGGCCTTCTGTGGGCAGGATTGTCCAGAGCAGACAAAGTTGTCAATGAAAGTTTGACTAATGGCACCGAAGAATTTTTTGAATCGATCATATCTCCCGCGTTTATTGGGATTTTTTACGTATTGAGGGGCCGATTGCCGGCTTATTCATTCAATCATCAACTTGACAACTGAATGAACATGCGGCGAATGTCCGACCGACAGAACGGTCACCGGCAAGGGAGGGCAGGATGACACCGGCAGAAATCGCCACCGCGATGACGGGCAGGCTTCACCCGGTCGGGGATGGCCGCAGCGAGGCCCTGCTGCCCTCGCCCATGATCCAGAACCACGCGGCCTTCCTGCATCTGCTGCCCGATGGCGCGCTGGTCTGCGCATGGTTTGGCGGCACGCTTGAGGGGAAATCGGACATCTCGATCCATGCCTCGGTGCTGGTGCCGGGGGCAGATAGCTGGGGCCCTGCCCTGCGCCTGAGCGACGATCCCGCGCATTCCGAACAGAACCCGGTGATCTTTGCCGCGCCGGATGGCGGGCAGTGGCTGTTTCACACCTCGCAGCCTTCGGGAAATCAGGATGAGTGCCGCATTCGCATGGCCCCGCTGACCCGCGATCCGCAGGACCCGCTGCAGCTCAGCGCCGGGATGGGCCGCTATCTGGACGAATTGCCGCGCGGCTGTTTCGTTCGCGGGCGGGTCACTTTGCGCCCTGACGGGGCGTGGCTGTTGCCGATCTTTCGTTGTGTCTCGCGGCCGGGGCAGAAATGGAACGGCAGCCATGACACGGCAGCGGTTGCGGTTTCGACCGATGGCGGCGCAAGCTGGCGGCTTGACGACGTGCCTGACTCCATTGGCTCGGTCCATATGAGCCCGGTCGAGGGCCGCGAGGGTATCATCCCGGCCTTTTACCGCCGCAGGCAGGCCGATGCCGTGCATGTCAGCCTGTCGCGCGACGGCGGGACAAGCTGGTCTGCGCCGCAGCCGACCAATCTGCCGAACAACAATTCCTCGATTGCCGCGATCCGGATGGCGGATGACCGCATCGCGGTGATCTGCAACGTTTCCTCAGCGGCAAGCTCGACCGACCGCCGCGCCTCGCTTTACGACGAGCTGGGCGAGGACGACGCCCGCCCCGATGCCGATCCGACCGGCGGCTGCGTGCCCGTCTGGGGTGTGCCGCGCGCGCCGGTGGCCGTCTGCCTGTCCGAGGATGGCGGCCACACCTTCCCGCTGCGGCTGGTGATCGAGGACGGGCCGGGCACCTGCACCTCGAACGACTCGACCGACGGGCGCAACAAGGAACTGTCCTATCCCTGGTTGCTGGAAGCGCCGGATGGCAGTCTGCATATTGCCTATACCTATCACCGGCGGGCCATCAAATATGTCCGACTGCCGCCCGGCTGGGCCCAATCTGCACGGAGCATGACATGAGCGAGATCATCGGCATCACCATGGGCGACCCGGCCGGGGTCGGCCCGGAAATCAGTGTCCGCGCCCTGGCCGAGATGTCCTCCGAGGATCGCGCCCGCACCCGCATCTATGGCAATCTGGTGACGCTGGAAGCGGCGAAGACGGTCAGCGGCCTTGATCTGGACCTGACCGGCCATGTCGTTGATCTGTCCATTGATGGCGCGCCACTACCATGGGGCCAGCTTTCGCCCGTTGCCGGGGATGCGGCGTTTCGCTTCATCGAACGCGCCGTTCAGGACGCGCAGGCGGGCCGGATCGGCTGCATCGTCACCGCGCCGATCAACAAGGAGGCGCTCAATCTGGCCGGGCATCACTATGACGGCCATACCGGCATGCTGCGCAGCCTGACCGGCGCACAAGCGGCCTATATGCTGCTGGCATCCGAGCGGCTGAAGGTCATCCATGTCTCGACCCATGTGTCGCTGAAAGAGGCCATCGCACGGGCCACCACCGAACGCGTTCTGGCGACAATCCGGGCGGGACACGCCCATTTGCAGCGCATCGGCTATGACAGCCCGCGCATCGCCGTGGCGGGGATCAACCCGCATTGCGGCGAAAACGGGCTGTTCGGCTCGGAAGATGACGACCAGATCACCCCCGCCGTCGCTGCCGCCCGCGCCGAGGGAATCGACGCTTACGGCCCGATTTCGGCCGATACGGTGTTCCACCGCGCCTATTCCGGCAGCTTCGATCTGGTGGTCGCGCAATATCACGATCAGGGCCATATCCCGATCAAGCTGGTGGCCTTTGACACGGCGGTGAATGTCTCGGTCGAGCTGCCGATCGATCGCACTTCGGTCGATCATGGCACCGCCTTTGACATCGCCGGCAAGGGCATCGCGAACCACGGCAATATGAACGAAGCCATCGCCTATGCCCGCAAACTGGTCGCCGGCAAGCGCAGCTGACCCACCCATCGAAGGAGAGCCGCATGTCTTTGGCACGAAACATTACCCTGCATATGCCCAAGCGTCTGGAAATCGGCGCCGGTGCCATCGCCAGGGTCGGGGAATGGGCGGGCAATGCCGGACGGGTGCTGGTGCTGGCCTCGCCCCATACCGCGGCCTTCGTGGACCGGCTGGGGATTTCGGGCCATGTGACGGTCTTTGACGCCATTCCGGGCGAGCCTGATATCCCCTGCCTTGAAGCCGCACTGACGGCGGCGCGTGACGCGCAGCCCGATCTGGTGGTCGGGCTTGGCGGCG
This sequence comes from Paracoccus sp. PAR01, assembly GCF_014851995.1. NCBI lineage: Bacteria > Pseudomonadati > Pseudomonadota > Alphaproteobacteria > Rhodobacterales > Paracoccaceae > Paracoccus > Paracoccus sp. PAR01. The sequence continues at coordinate 96,717 of NZ_JACVAW010000007.1, read as the reverse complement.
GCTCGGTCATGGATCTGGCCAAGCTTGTTGCCGCGATGTGGGATGGCGATCAGGGGCTGGCCGATGTCGCCGGGCCGAACCGCGTCGCCGGTCGCAATAGCCGCCTTGTGCAAGTCGCTACCACCGCCGGCACCGGGTCCGAGGCCGGCATCCGCGCGCTGATCACCGATCCCGTCGCGGGCAACAAGATCGCGGTGGAAAGCCCGCATCTGATCGCCGATCTAGCGGTGCTGGACCCGGAACTGACCTTCAGCGTGCCGCCCGCCGTCACCGCCGCCACCGGGATCGACGCCATGGCGCATTGCGTCGAGGCGTTTACCAACCGCAAGGCGCATCCGGTCATCGACGGCTTCGCCCGCATGGGCATCGATCTGGTTGGCCGCTACCTTGCCCGCGCGGTGCAGGACGGGTCCGACACCGAAGCGCGCGAAGGGCTGATGCTGGCCTCATTCTATGGCGGGATCTGCCTTGGGCCGGTCAATACGGCGGCGGGCCACGCGCTAGCCTATCCGCTGGGCACGCTGCTGCATCTGCCGCATGGGTTGGCCAATGCGATCATCTTTCCGCATGTGCTGGCCTTCAACGAAAGCGTGGTGCCGGAAAAGACCGCCGAGGTCGCCCGCGCACTTGGCCTTGATCCCGCAGATGGTTTGCTGCCCGCCGCGCATCGCTTCTGCGCCGATCTGGGGGTCGAGATGCGGCTGTCCGCGCACGGCGCAAGCCCCGATCAGCTTTCGCGCTTTGCCAGCGACGCCCATGCCATCCGCCGGTTGATGGACAACAACCCCCGCGACATGTCGGTCGAGGAGGCGCTGGCGATCTATCACGCCGCTTTCTAGGGGTTATTCGTCGCCGGGCGCAGGCTTCCTGCGCTCAAACAGGCGCTCGCGCGAGCCGGACAGATGGTCATGCATCAGGCTTTGCGCCAGCGCCCCGTCGCCCCGACTGATCGCATCATAGATCCGGGCATGTTCGTCAAAGACCCGGACCAGCCCGGTGCTTTCACGCTTCACCGAGGCCCCGTGAAAGCGCATGCCGACGGCGATATGTTCCTTCAGCGCCTCCATCGCGGTCGAGTAATAGCTGTTTTCGCTGGCCCGGGCGATGGCAAGGTGGAACTGAAAATCGGCATCCTCGCGATGCGACTGGCGGTTGGTCGCGTCCCGCATCAACTCCAGCGCGGCGGCGATGGCGGAAAGCGTCTCGGGGTCGTGACGCTTGGCCGCGCAGGCGGCGGCGGCAGGCTCCAGCGTCAGGCGGAATTCGTAGCAGTTCAGCAGGTCGGCGACGTTTTCCAGCTGACCAAAGCCCAAGGGCTGCTTCAACCCGACCGAGCGCACGAAACTGCCAGCCCCGCGCCGCGAATAGATTAGCCCCTGTTCGCGCAAGCGTTGCAGCGCCTCGCGCACGATGGGGCGCGAGACTTCAAACTCGGCGGCCAGCTCATGTTCAGTCGGCAGGCGTTCGTCGGGCGCGAAGGCCCCCGATTTGATCGCACGATGGATGCGGTCAAAGACGATATCGCCAAGGCTCTTGCGGCCCGCGGGTTTTTCCAGTGCCATCAGCCTTCCTCGCCGATCAAGCCCGCCAGACGGATCAGGCTGTCATCCGTTCCGAAACCGCCGGATTTCGTGACGATCGTCAAGCCACCCGCATCCGAGGCCACCAGCCCCGGCAGGCATTCCCCCCGGATCGTCAGGAAGGGAACGGCGCGGTGGCGCAGCACCGCCTCGGCGGTGGCGCCGCCGGTCAGCAGCGCCGTGCCCATGCCCGGTCGCAGCAGCGGCGCGACGGCACAGGCCAGATGCACGCCCACCTCATGCCCCGATGCCGGAGCCGCGCCCGGCTGAGCCTGCACCAGCAGCCGATCCGCATCCGGCAGGGATCGGTCCGGCGTGCCATTCGGCGCATCGACATGCAGAAAGCCGCCTGCCTCACGCAGGCGCGCCACCTGCGCCAGCGTGATCGGATCGCGCGAGCCGATGACGAACAGCGCAGCCGGTCCCGGCAATGTCGCAGGCGCACCGGTTGCGCGGCCGGTCATCTGGACGGCCAGCGCCTCGGCCAGTCCACGCGCACCGATCAGCAGGTCAGCCGAGGTACTTTCCAGCGCCGCGCGCATCTGCTCGGCGGTCTCGGTATCGGGAATTTCGGCCTGTGCGGCGTGACGACCGAGGCTGGCCGCCACCGGAATCGGCACCGGCACGCCAAAGCCCATCAGGCAACCGTCCCGGACGATGCGCCCGAATTCCGGGATTGCCGGGGCCATCAGCGCGCGACGGAAGGGGATGGGGTCAAGTTCGGCCGCGACATGGCCCTTGAGGCGGCTGTCCACCTTCTTGAAGATCCGCACCGCAGGCAGGCCCGCGACCGCGCGGCGCACAGCGTCAGTCGCGGCATCAGCGGGGATTTCCCGGCTGCCGGTGGTCACGGCGATCACATCGGGCTGGGCGGCCAATGCCAGCGCCAGATGCTCGGCCCCCAAGGCCACGGTCACGCGCAACCCGCGCCCGGCAAAAGGCGCCGAGGAATCCAGCGCCCCGGTCAGGTCATCGGCGATGATGGCAAGTTGCGGCCCGCTCATCCACGCGCCCTGTCTGTCATTGGTCCGGCCATGATCCATTCCCGGTTTTTGTTCCGGCCAGTCTGGATCAGTCGGAATATGTTGTCAAATAGGCGTACATTATACGGCGCTATGCATTGCAATAGATCATCAAATCAAGGCCGAACCTTGAATGTTTTGCGAGATGTATTTCTTTACAACAAAAATATCTCAGGCGGTATCGCGGGCGATGATTCCGAAACCGATATCGATGCGGGCGGGCGTCGCTTCTCTGCCCTCGATCCGGGCCAGCAACAGCCGCGCCGCCTCTTCGCCCAGCCTTTGCCGGTCGATCTGCACCGAGGTCAAGGGCGGCATGATCTCGGCGGCGAAATCCTGATCGCCAAAGCCCATGACCGCGATGCGGCCGGGGACGTCGACGCCGCGCCGGGCCGCTTCGATCAGCACGCCATGGGCGATGATGTCCGAGCTGCAAAAGATCGCGCCTTGGTCGAAGCCGCTTTCCAGAAGCGCCCCAAAAGCGGCCTTGCCCTGCCCGATGCTGGCCGAACTGGGCAGGTCCACGCGCCGTGGCAGTTCCAGCCCGGCGGCAGCGAGGGTCTGGGAAAAGGCCTCGCGGCGGCGATAGGCGCGTTCGTCATTGGCCGAGATCACCGCGAAACGGCGGTGCCCCTTGCCGATCAGGTAGCGTGCGGCATGGCGGGCGGATTCGTCATGCGAAAAGCCGACGCACAGGTCGATCGGATCGTCTGCCAGATCCCAGACCTCGGCCACCGGGATCGCGGCGCTGCGAAGGTGGCGGCGGCAGGTCTCGGAATGGGTGGCGCCGGTCAGCAGGATGCCATCGGGTCGGCGGGCAATGGCCATTTCGACCAGACGCTCCTCTTCCTGCAGGGAAAAGCCGCTTTCGAACAGCATGGTCTGATAACCCGCCTCGCGCATACGGGCGGTAAAGGGCTTCAGGAACGAGGAATAGACCACGTTGCTCAGCATCGGCACGATCGCCGCCAGCAGCCGGGTCCGGCTGGAGGCTAGGCTGCGCGCCACCATATTCGGGACATAGCCGGTCTGGTTGACCGCCTGCATGATGCGTTCCAGCGTTTCGGGTTGCAGCATCTCGGGGTGGTTGAACGCGCGCGAGACCGTGGGCTGGGTGACGCCCGCCAGCTGCGCGATCGTCGCCATCGTCACCTTTTGCTGGATCGTGTCGCTCATGCTGCGCCCCTGCCTGACATAGACTTGTCGCCAAGGGCGGGCCGCAGCGCAAGCCCGCCCAGACAGGATCAGTCCTCTTCTTGGAATGCCTCCTCGCGCTTGCTGCGGATGGCGGGCAGCAGGATGCTGATCAGCAGCGCCACCGCCAGCGCCAGCAGGGTCGCGCTGATCGGGCTGGTCAGGAAGCCGGTCGGATCACCCTTGGAAATCAACATGGCGCGGCGCAGGTGTTCTTCCAGCATCGGGCCAAGGACGAAGCCCAGCAGCAGCGGCGCCGGCTCGCAATCCAGCTTGCGCAGGATGTAGCCCGCGACGCCGAACAGCGCCATCAGCCAGATGTCGAAGGTGGCGTTGTTGATGCTGAACACCCCGATCACGCAGAAGAAGATGATGCAGGGATACAGGAAATGATAGGGAATCCCGATCATCCGCACCCATAGACCGATCAGCGGCAGGTTCAGCACCAGCAGCATGACATTGCCGATCCACATCGACACGATCAGCCCCCAGAACAGCGCCGGCTGATCCGAGATCACCCCCGGCCCCGGCTGGATGCCCTGCATGATCAGCGCCCCGATCATCAGCGCCATGGTCGGGTTCGACGGAATCCCCAGCGTCAGCATCGGGATGAAGCTGGTCTGGGCCGCGGCGTTATTCGCCGATTCCGGCCCGGCCACGCCCTCGATCGCGCCATGTCCGAAACGTTCCGGCGTGCGCGAGACCTTCTTTTCCAGCGCATAGGCCGCGAAGGATGCCAGCATCGCCCCGCCCCCCGGCAGGATACCCAGAAGCGAGCCGATGCCGGTGCCGCGCGCCACCGGGGCCATGATCCGGCGCAGGTCAGCGCGGGTCGGCATCAGCCCCTCGACCTTGCGGGCAAGGATGCTGCGGCTGGCTTCGCTTTCCAGATTGGACAGGATCTCGCCAATGCCGAACATGCCCATGGCGACGACGACAAAGCTGATGCCGTCGGCCATCTCGTCTCGGCCAAAGGTATAGCGCATGACGCCCGAATTCACGTCGGTCCCGATCAGGCCCAGCAGCAGGCCCAGCACGATCATCCCCACCGCATGCAGCAAGGAGCCGCTGGCCAGCACGACCGAGGCCACCAGCCCCAGCACCATCAGCGAGAAGTATTCCCGCGGGCCGAAAGCCAGTGCGACCTCGGCCAAGGCGGGTGCGATCAGGGCGATGACGACCGTCGCCACCGTGCCCGCAATGAAGGACCCGATGGCCGCGGTGGCCAGCGCCTTGCCAGCATGGCCCTGCCGCGCCATCTGATAGCCGTCGATGGCGGTGACGACACTGGAGGATTCACCCGGCAGGTTCACAAGGATCGCCGTGGTCGAGCCGCCATATTGCGCGCCATAGAAAATCCCCGCCAGCATGATCAGCGCGGTTTCCGGCGACAGGCCGAAGGTCACCGGCAGCAGCATGGCGATGGTCGCGACCGGCCCCAACCCCGGCAGCACGCCGATGGCCGTGCCAAGGAAAACGCCGATCAGGCAATAGGCAAGGTTGGCGACGCTGAAGGCGGTGGCAAAGCCCAGGCCCAGATTTTGGATCAGCTCCATGCGTCAGCCTCCGAACAGGCTGCCAAGGATCGGCAGCGGGACGCCAAGCCCCATTTGAAAGACGATGGTGCAAAAGGCGGTCAGCAGCGCCAGCCCAACCAAGGCGGGAACGGCTATGCGAAACATCCGGCTGGCCGAGGCCGCCAGCAGCCCCATCAGCGGCACGGCGATCACGGTGCCCAGATAACGCACGCTGGCTGCAAAAATCAGCGTCGATCCGACGATCAGCAACATCGGGCGCAGCTGGATGCGCTCCACCTTTTCCCCGGGTTGCAGGAATGCCCGCAGGATCGAGGCCAGCCCGATCAGCATCAGCAACCCACTGAGAACGCGCGGGAAATAACCCGCGCCCATGCGGGCGGCAGTGCCCATTTTATAATCCTGCGCAATCAGGATCGCCGCAAGGCCGATCGCCACATAGACGCATCCGGCCCAGAAGTCCTTGGTCTGGTAAGTCGATTTCATTCTGTCCTCGCAAGCCGTGCAGATGGTCCGTGCCGCCACGGTCGGGCGGCACGGAAGGCAGGCTTACTGCTCGGGCTTGATGTCGCCGTCCTTGACGACCTTCGACCAGCGGTCGATTTCCGCCGCGACAAAGGCATCGGCCTCGGTCGGATCATTGGCGACGACGGCAAAGCCCATCTTGCCGAACTGCTCGGTGACGGCAGGGGATTTCAGCGCGGCGGTCAGGCCCTCGGCCAGCTTGGCGCGGATCTCGGGCGGGGTGCCCTTGGGCGCGGCAAAGGCCTGCCACGAATAGACCTCAAGCCCGTCGAAACCCAGTTCCTTCATCGTCGGCACGTCCGGGAAATCGGGCGAGCGCTGGTCGGCGGTGATCGCCAGCATCTCCATCTTGCCCTCGCGGACATAGTTGGCGATGTTGCCAAGGTTCTGGAAGGACACGTCGGCATGGCCGCCCATCAGGTCGGTCTGGGCCGGCCCGCCGCCCTTGTAGGGAACGTGGATGCCCGAGGTCTGGCTGGTTTGCCAGAACAGCTCGGCGGTCAGGTGGTCCGAGGACCCCGTCCCCGACGAGGCGAAGGTCAGCGTGTCCGGCTCGGCTTTAAGTTTCGCCACCAGCTCCTCGACCGTTTTGACGCCAAGACCGGGGCGCGTGACCAGTGCGTTGGGCGTGCGGACCGCGATCGTCAGCATGTCCAGATCCTTGCGCGGATCGTATTCCAGATCGGAACGCAGCGCCGGGTTGATGCCGAAAGTCCCGATCGAGGCCGCGATCAGCGTGTAGCCATCCGGCGCGCTGCGGGCGACCGAGGCGGCGCCAATTGCGCCATTCGCGCCCGGCTTGTTCTCGACCACGATGGATTGGCCGAAACCCTCCTGCATGGCTTGTGTGGTGACGCGGCCAATGGTGTCGCTGGCCCCGCCCGGCGGAAAGGGCACGATCAGCGTAACGGGTTTGGCGGGATAATCCTGCGCCATGACCGGACCGGCAAGCGCACCGAAAGCAACGGCGAAACCCGCCGCTGCAGTAATGATTTTATTCATGTCTTCCTCCCTGAATGCGCTGCAATTCCCCGTATGCATGCGCATGCATGGAGTTTCGATCAGCCCGACCGACTCCGTCAAGAACTTTCGTTTCTGCTATGGGCGCCATGCCAAAAACTGAACGGTCGCGGACGCAACTCATGGCGCATCCCGTCAACGACGGCCCAAATTTTTATGGCTGGCCCAGCATACGGGCCAGCCATCGGCATTCGACCTTTAGCGACCGCTATGTTGATGCGGTCACAACAACCTTAGGTGCGCATTCCCCTGATCAGGGCTTCATCAGCACCGATGCGCGCGGATAATCCGAGGCCCAGCCCGGCGAGAGCGGCGCGATGAACACGTTCTCGGTCCGCGTCCGGGTGATCAGCCAGCGTCCGTCCTGCTTGCGGAAGGTGTTGTTCAGCCGCGAGGAGCGCAGCAGCGCCTTGCCGTCGGAAAACAGCCAGGGCTGCATATGGACCCATTGCCCATCCGCCGTGTCACCATGGACGTGGATCTGTTCCGAGGTCAGGTAATGGCAGTTCAGCAGCAGCTCGGGCTCTTTCTTCTCGCCCCAGAAGGCCTCGAAATGCTTGCGGATGGCGGGGGCGCCGACCGCCTGCCCGAACTGGCCCTGATAATATTCGCCGACGCCTTCCCAGATGGCATCCTCGGCATACAGCTCCATGATCAGGTCGATCCGCTCGGCATCGGTGGTCACGCCGAATTCCGGCATGGGCGTGTCGCACAGGAACATGTAGCGCGCCTGAATGCGGCGAATCTCGGCCTCGGCCTCAAGCACCTCGACGCGGGCGATCAGGCTGGAAAGCCTGCTGTCTTCCATAACGGACATGGGATTCTCCGGGGTTTCGGGATGATGCGGACAGGCTAAAGCGCGAGTTCATCACGAATCAAGCGGTAATTTTCACGCGATTAGTGAATTAATTTCGCGCAGGCGTGGCGTTTGCACAGGCAGGACCGGAAATCAGCGCCACTGCGTAAGATTTTTATTGCGTGAAAAGGAATGTAATGAGTAGCATGAGGACAGGCAGGTCATGCACCCGCCCCTTCATGCCATGCCGCATGTCACGCACCCTCTTAAGGGCGGCGGAAAAATCACATTCAACATACTGATAATAAATCATTATTTTCGTTTCCGATAACGAATCTGCGTTGACCGATTCTTTTTTTGCGGTAATTTTCACGTAACAAGTGAAGTCACCGCGACCCGTGGTCGCACCCAAGGAGCTGTCATGGCGACCCAGGCACACTTTCCCGATCACGCGCTGGTGGCGCGTTTCACGCTGGGCGGCGATGGCCCCAGCCTTGTCGTCAAGGACTGCATCGACATCGCGGGCATGGTTTCGGGCTGCGGCTCGGCGGCACTGGCGGATGCGGCCCCGGCGGCTGTCCATGCCGAGGTGGTCGAAACCGTTCTGGCCCAAGGCGCGCGCATTCTGGGCAAGGCCAATATGCACGAGCTGGCCTTCGGCATGACCGGGGTGAACGCCTTTACCGGGACGCCGCTGAACCCGAACTGGCCCGACCGCATTCCCGGAGGCTCGTCCTCGGGTTCGGCGGTGGCGGTGGCGGCTGGCGCAGTCGATTTCGCGATCGGCACGGATACCGGTGGCTCGATCCGCCAGCCCGCGATCTGCTGCGGCATTGCCGGGCTGAAACCCAGCTTTGGCCGTATCTCGCGCAAGGGGGCCACGCCGGCCGACAGCTCGCTGGATTGCATCGGCCCCTTTGCCCGCGATGCGGCGGGGATCGAGGCCGCGATGACGCTGATGGACCCGACCTTCCGTCCCACGGCCCTGACCCACGCCCCGCGTCTGCGCCGCATCGCGGTCACGTCGGATGCGAATATCGACGCGGCCTTTGCCCCGGTCGGGGATCTGGCGCTGGATGCCGCCACGCTGTCGCTGCTGGATCAGGCCTTTGCCGCCGGTATGACAGTGATCGCCGCCGAAACCGCCGCCGCCTTTGCCCATCTGCCGCAGCACCTGATCGGTGCCGACGTTCGCACCCGGATCGCAGGTGGGGCCAAGATTTCGGCTGATGCGGTCGATGCCGCGCGCGAAATCGGCCGCGCCTTTGCCCTTCAGGTCGATGCCGCGCTTGAGGACCGCGACGCGCTGATCCTGCCCGCGCTGCCCGTCGTGCCCCCGACCCTGGCCGAGGCGACGGACCCGAATACCGTCCTGCCGCTGACCCGCTTCCTGCGGCCCTTCAACCTGTCGGGCCATCCGGCGCTGGTCCTGCCGATCCGCACTGCGGATGGCCTGCCTGCCGGGGTCCAGATCGTCGGCCGGATGCATGACGACGCCCGTCTTTGCGCCATCGCCCGCTGGCTTGAACCGCGACTGACCGCCCTTGCGACCAAGGAACTGACCGCATGAATGAAGTCCTCAGCCTTAGGCCCGCAGCCCATGCCGGTCTTGCCGACCTGCTGGCCCAGATCCGCGCCCGTCGCGGCGAATTCGAAACCCTGCGCCATATCCCCCGCGATATCGTCGAGGGTTTCCGTCGCGCCGGCATATATCGCGCCTTCGTGCCCGCCCGTTTTGGCGGGGACGAGATCTCTCCGGCAGCCTTCCTGCGGATGATCGAGACGATTTCGACCGCCGATGCTTCGGCTGGCTGGGTGGCAAGCTTTGGCGTGTCCTCGACCTATCTGGCTGCACTGCCGGTCGAGACCTATGCCACGATCTTCCGCGCCGATCCCGACACGGTCTTTGCGGGTGCGATGTTCCCCCCGCAACCCGCGCGCCGGGTCGAGGGCGGGTTCGAGGTCTCGGGCCGCTGGCCTTACGGTTCCGGCTCGATGGCCGCCGACCTGATCGGCGCGGGCATCAAGATCGAGGGCGAGGATGCGCCCCTGCCCCGCACCGCCGTCATGCCGCGCGCCCTCGTGACCATCGACGAGACCTGGGACACGATCGGCCTGACCGCCACCGGCAGTCATGACATCGTCGTGGACAAGGTTGTTGTCGCCCCGGAATGGACATTCGTGCGCGGCGCGAAATCCGCGATGGAGGACCGCATCTTCCGCTATCCGGCCATGGCCTTGGCCGCGCAGGTGCTGGCAGTGGTGGGTCTGGGTACCGCGCGCGAGGCGCTGGACTGGGTGCGCTCGGACGCCGCCAACCGCGCCTCGATCACCGGGGCCCCCAGCCCCGGCGCGCGCCCGCATGTGCAGGAAAGCCTTGCCCGCGCCGAGGCCCGTCTGGCCGGTGCCCGCGCCCAGTTCTTCGACATCATCGAGACGGCATGGGACCAACTGGCCCATGCGCCCTCGGTCGACCGCGAGACCCATATCCGCCTGCGCATGGCGGCAACGCATGCCGCCGAGGAAGCCGCCGAGATCGCCCGCATGGCCTTTGTCATGGGCGGCACCGGCGCGATGGTGCGCGGCCACCCGCTGGGTCGGATCATGGTCGATGCGGCCTGCGTCGCCCAGCACGCCTTCATGGCCGCGGGGACATGGACCGCCGCTGGCGCCGCCATGTTCGGCGAAAAGACGCCCCCCGGCTTTCCCTGAAATTCAGAACAAGAGAGACAAGATGACCGAGAAAGCCCCGATCCGCACGCTGCTGTGCTTTGCCATGCAGCCCGCCTTTTTCGACCTGCCCTTCGACAAGATCGGCCCGGTCTGGAAGGCCACGCAAACGCTGATGGCCGAAGTCGCCAAAATCCCCGGCACCACCGTCCTTGGCACGCTGGATGACGACCAGACGCAGGTCGGCACCTCGCCGTCCTTCCCTCCGACCTGGTACATCATGGCCGATTTCCCCGACCGTGAGGCCGTGATCGCCGCCTGCAACCTGCTGCGCACGATCCAGACCGACGACCAGAACCACCGCCTGTGGAAATACATGCGCGTCGAGGCCCGGATGGGCCGCGCGCTTGAAATCCCCCAACTCTGATCCGCGAGGCAGCCATGACGCTGGATACCCCCGTTTACGATCTGGACGCGCTTTACGACAACGCGCAGGTCGCCACCTCGATGTATGAAGACCCCGCGCTGTTCGATGTCGAGATGGAGCGCATCTTCAAGAACACCTGGGTCTGGGTCGCCCATGACACCGAAGTCCCTGACAAGGGCAGCTTCAAGCTGTCCTCGGTCGGCAAGGAGCCGGTGATCGTCGTGCGCGACCGCAAGGGCAAGGTGCATGTGATGGTCAACCGCTGCCGCCACCGCGCGGCGACGGTCTGCGAGGTCAAGAAGGGCAAGACCAGTTCCTTCCAGTGCCCCTATCATGGCTGGGGTTACGGGCTCGACGGCAGCCTGCGCGCGCTGCCCTATCCGGAACAATACGGCGACGATTTCGACAAGGCCCAGCACGGTCTGCAGCGCCTGCATACCGAAACCTATAACGGCATGATCTTCGCCACCTTCAACGAGCAGATTGAGCCACTGGTCGATTTCCTCGGGCCGGTCACCAAATGGATTGACCTGTTCATGAAGCAGGGCGGCGGCTTCCCGGTCAAGGTTCTGGGCGAGCATCAGTTCAAGGTGCCGATGAACTGGAAGGTGCAGCTGGAAAACACCACCGACGCCTATCACTTCCCGGTCGTCCACAAGTCCTTCATGCAGTCGCTGGACGGCGAGACCGAAGAGATGTTCGAGTTCCTCGAAACCGGCAAGGGCTATGTCGAGGATCTGGGCAATGGCCATTCGGTCATGGTGATGATCCCCGAACTGGTCGATCTGGACGACAATCTTGACGCGCCGATCCCGGAACGCTTCACCGAACTGGCGCAGGAACTGCGCGACGAGGGCTATCCCGAAGATCAGGTGAAAAAGATCGTCCGCGCCGTGGGCGGGGCGGGCTTCAACCTGAACCTGTTCCCGAACGTCTCCTTCTCGCTGGCCTTCTTCCGCGTGCTGCGCCCGGTGAATGTCGAGGAAACCGAAATCCGCCACATCGCCATCGGCATGGAGGGCGGCCCGGCGGCAGCGAACCGCGCCCGCTTGCGTCTGCACGAACACTTCCAAGGTCCGATGGGCTTTGGTTCGCCCGACGATGCCGAGGTCTGGGAACGCGTCCAGCGCGGCACCAAGGGCGGGCATGATCTGAAGATCCTCGTCAATCGCGGGTTGGTCGATGAACGCCCCGGCCCGGACGGTCCCCTGGGCCATATCTCGGCCGAAACCGGCATGCGCGCCGCCTATGACATGTGGAAAAGGATGATGTCGAAATGAACGACATGAGCAGGATCTCCAGCACGCTTCTTACCGATGTCACGGGCTTTCTGTGGCACGAGGCCGATCTGCTGGACCGCAAGGATTACGACGCATGGCTGGCGCTGTGGTCGGGCAAGGGCCATTACGTCCTGCCGATCGGCGACACGCCGGACGCGGAATTGGCCGATGCGCTGAACCTTTGCTACGACAATGACAAGATGCGCCGCGACCGGATCGCGCGGTTTCAGGCGGGCTTCTCGATTTCCTCGGCCCCGCCTGCGGAAACCATCCGCACGGTGTCGCGCATCGTGATCGAGGACGCGCAGGGCGACCAGCTGACCGTCCGCAGCGCCGAGCATGTGATTGAGGACAAGTTCGGTCGCCAGCGCGTCTGGGCCGCCAATGTCACACACCGGCTGGTCCGCGTGGATGGCGGCTTCCGCATTCAGGACAAGATCGTCCGCCTGCTGAACTCTGACGGGATGCTGAATTCGTTCAGCTATCTGTTCTGATGGCGGCGCCCTTGCCCGAAGCGATCCAGACCGCCGTGGTGACGGGCGGGGCGAATGGCTTTGGCGCCATCGCCACCCGCGCGCTGCACAAAGCGGGGTTCCGGGTCGTCATCGCCGATATCGACCAAGGCGCGGCGCAGGCGCTGGCCTCGGAACTGGATCTTGCCGGTGAAACGGCGGTGACCGCGACGCTGGACGTGTCCAAACCCGAAGACTTTCAGGCGGTTCTGGACAAGATCACCGAACGCTGGGGCTCGTGCGAGGTGCTGGTGAACAACGCCGCCGCCACCGCCGTGCAGCCGGTGCTGGAGATCGATCCGCTTGAGTTCAACCGCATCATGGCGGTGAATGCCGGCGGCACCTTTGCCGGCTGCCAGATCTTTGGCCGCCATTTCAAGGAACAGGGCTACGGCCGGATCGTCAACATGGCCTCGCTGGCGGGGCAGAATGGCGGCACGGCGACGGGGGCGCACTACGCGGCCTCGAAGGGCGCGATCCTGACCCTGACCAAGATCTTCGCCCGCGATCTTGCCGCCCATGGCGTCACCTGCAATGCGATTGCCCCCGGCCCGATGGACACGCCGATGGTGCGCGCGGTTCTGGGCGACAATCTGGAGAAAGCGGCGGCCGCGATCCCGGTCGGCAAACTGGGTGAGCCGGTCTTTGTCGCCGATTTGGTGGCCATGCTTTGCGGACCTGCGGCCTATTTCGTCAACGGCGCCTGTTGGGACGTCAATGGTGGGATCTACATGCGATGAGCCTTGATATGACCCAAACGACCATGAGCCTGATCCTTGATCGTCGCATCGACGAGCCGGGTAATATCGCCCGGCTGCGTCTGCGGGCGGCGGACGGCGCTTCCCTGCCTGCCTTTACCGCCGGCGCGCATCTGGACATCCGCGTTCAGGACGGCGCGACCGATCTGTGGCGGCAATATTCGATCTGCTCGGACCCGTCCGAGACCGGCTTTTATGAAATCGGCGTCCTGCGCGATCCCGAAAGCCGGGGCGGCTCGGAAACGCTGCACCGCATCGCCATCGAGGGCGCGCGTTTCGACATCGAAGGGCCGCGCAACCTGTTCCCGCTGGCCGAGGACGCGCCGCAAAGCATCCTGTTCGGCGGCGGCATCGGCGTCACCCCGATGATCGCCATGGCGCGCAGGCTGCAGGCCTTGGGCCGCGACTTCCACCTGCATTACTGTACCCGCTCGGCCAGCGTCACCGCCTTTGGCGATGAGATCGCCGCCAGTGGCTTCACCGCTCGGGTCATCCACCATCATGACGACCAACCCGCGACCAAGCTGGACATCGCGGCCGCCCTGCCCCCGGCAGCGTCAGGCGCGCATGTCTATGTCTGTGGGCCGCAGGGCTTCATGGATTGGGTGATCGCCTCGGCCGAAGCGGCGGGCTATCCGAATGACCGCATCCACCGCGAATATTTCTCGGCCGAGGTCGACGCCACCGGCGACAGTTTCGAAGTCGTGGCCGAGCGTTCGGGCATCACGGTCACCGTCGGTCCGCAGGACACCATCGCCAAGGCCCTCGCCCGCGCCGGGATCAAGGTCACCGTCAAATGCGAGGAAGGCGTCTGCGGCACCTGCGTCACCGACGTGCTGGACGGCGAAATCGACCACCGCGACCGCTTCCTCACCGATGAGGAGCGCGAGGATGGCGACCAGATCTGCGCCTGCTGCTCTCGCGCCTGCGGGGCGCGACTGGTGCTGGACATCTAGGAGGACAGGGACATGAGCCAATCGTCTGAATCCACCGCCTTCCGCGAGGGGATGAGCCGTCTGGGGGCCGCGATCACCGTGCTGACCTCGGACGGTCCGGCGGGTCGGCACGGGATGACCGCCTCGGCGGTGGTGTCGGTGACCGACAACCCGCCAACGCTGATCGTCTGTGTAAACCGGCAAAACCGCAGCCACGACCTGTTCGTCGAAAACGGCGTGGTCGCGGTCAACGTGCTGGGCGGGCGGCATCGCGACCTGTCCGGGGCCTTTGCCGGGCGCGGGGCCGAGGACCGTTTTGCCGGTCACGACTGGAAGGTGCTGTCGACCGGCGCACCGGTCCTTGGCGATGCCGAGGTGGCCTTTGACTGCCGCATCGCGGATGTGCGCGAGGTCGGCTCGCATTCCGTCCTGACCTGCGCGGTTCAGGCGGTGTCGCTGTCGCCAGACCGGCCCGAAAGCCTGATCTGGTTCGGGCGCGGCTTCCACCACCTGCATGCGGCTGAATAGCCCGGCCTAGATCTCGTCCAGACGGGTCATCACCTTTTGCAGCAGGCCGTTCAGCGCGGCCAGTTCCTCGGGCGTGATATTGATGAAGGACGCGGCCAGGATGCGCTCTGCCTGTTGCAGGGCCAGGCCGCGCATACGGTCGCCTTCGGGGGTCAGTGTAACCTCGGTCACGCGGCCATCGCTGGGGCTGACACGGGTGGTGACCATGCCGTCCGCCGTCAGCCGCTGCACCACCTTGGTCGCCGTGTTCAGCCGCATCACGCTGTGTTCGGCGATCTGCGAGACGCTGAGATATTCTTCCTCATACAGCGAGATCAGCACCCGCCAGCGCGGCATGTCCAGACCGATCGGCTTCAATCGCCGCTCAAGCACCTGCACATAGCGGGCGTTCACGCGCGAGATCCAGTAGAAGGGCCAGTTCTTCTTCATGTGCCGGACCTGCCCGCTGATCATTTCGGGCTCGGCGCGGTGAAGGGGGGCTTGGTCTGTCATCGGACACCCTGATAGGCGGTAAGGCACAGCTTGGGCGCGGCGCTGGCGCCCAAGCTAGACGTGACGAATTGATGGGGCAAGCGGCCCTTAGCCACGCGGATCAAGAGCCCGGATTTTCTGCACGGCCTCATTCTTCTGCGGCATGAATTCCAGAAACAACCCGTCGGGCAGCACCATCCAATGCGGCCCCTTTTCGGTCGAGCGTCCGCCATGCACCAGCGTGGCCTCGATCGCGGCGGGGACATCCTCGCAGACGATGCCCAGATGGCCGAAGCGGCCTTCATTGCCGTCGAAATGCGGGTCCTCGATCATCTGCACGCCACCCAGCAGCCAGACCTGACGCGGCGCGGCCGGATCGCCGTCCACCTGCGTCACGGTCATGCCCAGCACATCGCGGAAATAGGTGACCAGCGGCGCGATGGCGCGCACGCGAAAGGCGGTGTGTTCGACATAGGCATGGGTTGCAGACATCAGGGTTTTCCGTTTCCTAAGGGATCATTTCCGGCCGCGCCGCGAAGCGGGATCGGCATCGCCGAGCCGGTCGAAGACCTTTTCCAACAGCTCGTTCAAACCAGCTAGGTCATCGGCGTCATTGGTGCCAAAGGCGCTGGCCAGGACGGCTTCGGCATGCTCGCGGGCGCGCAGTCGCAGCAGGTCGCCCGCTTCGGTCAGCCGCACATCGGTGACGCGGGCGTCATTGGTGCGCGGACTTGTCGTGACCAGACCGTCCTGCGCCAGCCGCTGCACGATCTTGGTCGTCGTGCTCAGCTTCAGCACTGCGAAATCCGCGATCTCGGATACGCTGAGTTGCTCGTCCTCATGCAGCGACATCAGCACCCGCCAGCGCGACACGTCCAGATCCAGCGTCCGCAGCCTTGCCTGCAAGGTATCGGCATAGCGCTGGTTCACGCGCGATATCCAGTAGAACGGCCATTGCGGCCGCATCCTCCCCACGCCCAGAAGCCGCTCGGCGCCCGAGTCGGGAAGGGGCAAGGGATCGCTTGCGCGCATGATGCGTTTGCTCCGGCCAGCAGGTTGGATCGGTCATGAGACCAGACCGCGCGCCATGAAATTCAGGCGGTTAACGAAGAATTAAATGAAGTGGAACGTAAAGCAAAGCGCATTCGCGCAGGGCGCGGGCAAATAAACCGGCCGCGGAACAGGGTCACCGGCCTGCCCCGATCCTATGCAACGCATAGCGAATGGGCAGCGAAATCGCTCATCACGAACGGTATCGCGTCATACCTTGCCTGATCCTGAGGCAGTGGGTCTGGCGCAGCCCGCGCTGCGGAAACATCACTTTTCACGTTAAAATACAAGGCAATGGAGGGGGTTTCTTAGGCTGTAGATAACTCTCGCGTACCATCCCCATGCATCACATTCATGACGGGATTACGAATTATTAATTGGACCCATCCGCCACTTGGCTTTTTCGATGGCAGCAAGGCGCGCCCTGCCAACTTCAACTTAGCCCTTGGATGCAGCCCATGTATCTTTCTGACAACGTAACGACCGCGGCGGGACCGATTACCCCTGCCGCCACCCGCGAAGACAGCACCGAGGCCGAGTTTCGCGCGCTTCTGGATATGGTGCAGGCACGCCGGGACGAATTCGACCGCCTGCGGCATGTGCCCCGCGACGTGATCGCCCAGATGAAGCGGGCGGGGATCTTTCGCGCCTCGACGCCTGCCCGTTTCGGCGGTGACGCGCTGGCCCCGCATCTGTTCCTGCCCATGGTCGAGCGGATCGCGCAGGTCGACGGCTCGGCCGGATGGGTCGCGGCCTTTGGCTCGGCCAATACCTATATCGCGGCGCTGCCGGCCGAAACGCAGGCGGTGATCTATGCCAAAGGGCCGGATCAGGTCTATGCGGGCGGGCTTTATCCGCTGCACCCCGCCACCCGCGCCAATGGCGGCTGGACGGTCAGCGGCCATTGGCGGTTTGCCAGCGGCTGCATGGGCGCGGACTGGATCGGCGTCGGCATGTCCATTCCCGGCACGGATGGCGCAGCAACCGTCGCCCAGATGGCGGTCTGCCCGGCGGATCAGGTCGAAATCGTCGAAAGCTGGAACGTCATGGGCATGCAGGGCACCGGCAGCCATGACGTCAAGGTCGTGGACAAGTTCTTTGCCGATGACTGGATCTGCGGGCGCGGCGCGGCCTCGACCATAGACGAGCCGCTCTATCACTATCCCGCCCTTGCCTATCAGGCGCAGGTTCATGCGGCGGTGAATATCGGGCTGGCACGGGCGGCACTGGACCTGACGACGCAAATGTCAGGCGGGGCCAAGATCATGCCCAATGCGGCGCGGCTGGCCGATCGCGCCTATTTCCGCACCCATCTGGCACAGGCCGAGGCCCAGTTCCGCAGCGCCCGGCTGTTCTTCTATGACAGCGCCGAACGGGCATGGGATTTCCTGCTGGCGGGTGATCCGGTCCCGCTGGATCTGACGAACCAACTGCGGCTGTCCGCGACCCATGCCGCCCATGCCTCGGCCAAGGTGGTGCAGGATTGCTACCGCATCGCGGGCATGGCCGCGGCGCAGCGCAGCCACCGGCTGCAACATATCCTGCGTGACGCGATGGTGGTGACCCAGCACGCGGCCCTGTCCGAGGCGACGCTGGAACAGGCGGGCGCGGTGCTGGCGGGTCTGCCCGCCCCGGCGGGCTATCCATGAGCGCGGGCTTTCGCGAGCGGCTGGTGATCGATGCCCCGCGCGGTGAACTGCGCGATGGGGCAATCCGCTACCTGACCATGCGCCCGGACGCGCTGATGGGGATGTTCGACCGACTGCCCGTCCCCGCCCGCCATCAGGCGCTGACGGCGCTGGCGGCCTCGGTCGCGGAATTCGGCGGCCGCTCGCTGGCCGCCTACAAGGCCAGCGCACCGGGCGACATGGCCGCCTTGGTCCAGACCGTCATCGCCACCTCGGCCGAACTGGGCTGGGGCGTCTGGGCCATGACCCCGCGCGACGGCGGCGGCTTCGACGTCACCGTGACCAACAGCCCCTTCGCCGCCGGACTGGCCGCGCCCTCGGACGGGCCGGCCTGCGCCCCGATCCTTGGCATCCTGACCGCGCTTGCGACCCATGTGATCCCCGGCGGGGTCATCGTGGCCGAAACCAGCTGCGCCGCGCAATGTGGCGGGGCGGAATGCCGCTTCACCCTCAGCTGACCCCAGAAAACCAACAATGACCAACAAGGAGACGCGCATGAACATTCCCACCATCAACCGCCGCCAGATGCTGGCCGCGACGGCAGGTCTGGCCAGTCTGGCTTTCGCCGGACGCGCCGCTTTCGCACAATCCGCCCCGATCCGCATCGGCGTGGGCTCGGACCCGGTATTCGCGGCCTTCTTCGTCGCCGCACATGAAAAGCTGTTCGAGGCCGAGAATGTCGCCGTGAACCTGCAGACCTATACGGACGGCGGCGAGGCGATGAACGCGCTGGTCGCCGGGCAGGTCGATGTGTCCTGTGCGTCCGAACCGACCTCGATGATCCGCCTGACCCGGGCCGAACTGCGCCCGCTGGCCGTGGTCTATCAATCGGGGAAATACATCAAGCTGGCCGTTCGTGACGGCATCGAAGACCCCAAGCAGATCAAGAAGTTCGGCGTCGTGCTGGGCTCGATCAGCGAATATTCGACGCGGCTGGCGATGACCAAGCTGGGGCTGGACGAGGCGGCGATCGAATTCGTCCCCTCGGGCCCGCCGGAACTGCCCGCGCTGCTGGCCCGCGGCGATATCGACGCCTTCTTTGCATGGGAACCCTGGCCCGCCATGGGCGTCCTGCAAGGCGGCAAGACCCTGATGACCAGCGCCGAAGTGGGCTATGTCGACACGCAATGGCTGACCGCATCCGCCGCTGCGCTGGACAGCCGCCGCGCGGATTGCGAAGCCGTGCTGCGGGCGCTGGCCAAGGGGGCCGAGGTGGTGCGCAGCGACCCCGAACGCGCCGCCGAGGCCGTCAAGGCCGTCACCGGCATCCCGACCGCCACCAGCCTGAAGGCTTTGGGCGATTTCACCGCCATCGTGCGCGACTTCACCCCCGACGATATGACCAGCTATGACCAGATCGCGGCCTTCCTTGCCGACAAGAAGGTGACCGATGGTGTCGTGGCCTATCGCGACGACATGCAGGTCGGCTTCTTCAAGGGGTAATGCGATGACCGGCGCATCCATCAATCTTGAACATGTCGGCATTGCCTTCGGTACGGCGCAGATCGTCTCGAACGTGAACCTGACCATCCAGCCGGGCGAGTTCATCTGCCTGCTGGGCCCCTCGGGCTGCGGCAAGTCCACGCTGCTCAATGCCATTGCGGGCTTCACCCCGGTATCCGGGCGGATCACCGTGGACGGCGTGCCCGTCACCGGTCCCGGCCTTGACCGGGGCGTGGTCTTTCAGTCATCCGAGGTGCTGTTTCCCTGGCTGACCATCCGCCAGAACGTCGAATATGGGCTGAAGCTGCGCGGCACGCCCGCCAAGGAACGGCGCGAGAAAGCCGACCGCTATCTGGCGATGGTCGGCCTGTCCCACGCGCTCGACCGTTTTCCGGCGCAGCTTTCGGGCGGCATGCGGCAGCGGGCGCAGATCGCGCGGGTGCTGATCAACGAACCCTCGGTCGTGCTGATGGACGAACCCTTCGGCGCGCTCGACGCCCAGACGCGCGAAGTGCTGCAGGCGGAACTGGCCCGCATCTGGCGCGCCACCGGCTGCACCATCGTCTTTGTCACCCATGACATCTGGGAGGCCGTTCTGCTGGCCGACCGCGTGGTGGTGATGACGGCCGGTCCGGCAGCCGGGATCAAGACGGTCGAGGAAATCACCCTGCCCCATCCCCGCGATCAGGGCGATGCGCAGGCGCTGACCCTGTTTCGCCGTCTTCGCGACGATATCGGCGCCGAGGTCCGGCGCGCTCTGGCCCAGCAAGGCCTGTCCACGGAGGCCGCGGAATGACCGACATGTCCAACGAAGGTGGCAAGATCGCAGCCACGCCCAGCCCGTCGCAATCGCTGCGCAAGCTGGCGAAATACGCCATTCCCGTCATCGCCATCCTTGGCGGGGTGCTGATCTGGCATATCGCCTCGACCTTCACCTCGCCGCTGTTCCTGCCCTCGCCCGCGATGGTCTGGGGGGCGGCGGTGGAAATGGCGCTGGATGGGTCGCTGCCCGGGTCCATTGGCGCTTCGGCATGGAGGATCTTTGCCGGATGGGCGGCAGGCGTCATCCTTGGCGTGCCGCTGGGCCTGTTCATGGGCCGCTTTGCCATCGTGCGCCTGCTGGCCGATCCCTATATCGAGTTCTTCCGCTTCATCCCGCCCATTGCCTTCGTCACACTGGCGGTGATCTGGCTGGGGCCGGGAGAGATCACCAAGATCGCGCTGATCTTCTACACCACGATCTTCATCGTGACGCTGAACACCATCGCCGGGGTCGAGTCCGTCAATCCGCTGCGCCTGCAGGCGGCACGCAGCCTTGGCGCGACGCGTATGCAGGAAATGACCACGATCATCCTGCCCTCGACCGTGCCCTACATGGTGACGGGCGCGCGGATCGCGATGGGGAACTCGTTCCTAACGG
This sequence comes from Paracoccus sp. PAR01, assembly GCF_014851995.1. Classification (NCBI taxonomy): domain Bacteria; kingdom Pseudomonadati; phylum Pseudomonadota; class Alphaproteobacteria; order Rhodobacterales; family Paracoccaceae; genus Paracoccus; species Paracoccus sp. PAR01. The sequence goes on along the minus strand of NZ_JACVAW010000007.1, from coordinate 75,863 downwards.
TGGTTTCGGCTGAAATCGTCTCGGCCCAGCAGGGGCTTGGGTCGCTGATCTGGACGGCGCGGAACTTTGCCCGCACGGATTGGGTCTTTGTCGGCATCATCGCGCTTGGCTGCCTTGGCTTCGTCTTTGACCGCATCTTCCGCATGGTGACGAACCGGACGCTGCGGCGATTCCTGTAACCATGGCGCGCGGACCGGGGCCCGCCTTGGTCCGCGCCCGACCAATGCCCATTGCGGCCAGGGCTAAGAGTGCGCTCAAATGCGGTCCATGAACACGGAACTGCACAAATTCGACCTGAACCTGATGAAGGTCTTTCTGGCGATCTGGGAGCTGCAAAGCGTCACCGCCGCCAGCGAAAGGCTGGGCCTGACCCAGCCCGCCGTCAGCCATGGGCTGCGTCGGCTGCGAGAGCATTTTCAGGACCCGCTGTTCACACGCGTCGGCCATGTCATGGCCCCTACCGCCACCGCGGCCGAACTGTACAAGGCCTTCGATCAGGCGATGCAGACCATCGGTCAGTCGATGCAGCAGCAGCGCCAGTTCGACCCGGCCACGACTGCCCGCGTCTTTCGCATCGCGATGTCGGACGTGTCCGAGTTCTATTTCCTGCCCGCGCTTCTGGCCCATCTGGAAACCCGCGCCCCCCGCGCCCGCGTCGAATCCGTGCCCTTGTCGGGCGATACGACCGAGGCCGCGATGCGCGCGGGTCAGGTCGATCTGGCGCTGGGATTTACCCCCGAGCTGAGTGCGGAATGCCACGCCCGGCCATTGTTCGACGACCGCTTCATCTGTCTGGTCCGCCGTGATCATCCTTTTGCCGGGGAAAGCCTAAGCGCTCGTGACTTCTCGGGCCTGACCTATGTCGATGCCTCGACGCAGGCGCCGGGATACCGGCTGATCGACCAGCGGCTGCAACTGATCGGCGCGCGCCGCACGGTCATGTCGCGGCTGGTGCATTTCACCGTCGCCCCGGAAATCGTGCGCCATACCGATCTGGCGACGCTTTATCCGCTCAGCGCGGCGCGACGGGTCAATCTGGACGGGCGTTTCCGCATCCTGTCGCTGCCTTTCGATCTGCCCAGCATCCCGATCAGCCTGAGCCTGCATCAGAGCTTTCTTGAGGATCGCGCGATCCGCTGGCTGGCCGATGTGATCGCGCAGAACTGCGTCGCCCCCGAGGTCTGATCCCGCCCTTTAACCTGTCCCGCCCCTTGCTATAATCGGCGGAAATCACATGCGGACCCGTCCTTGGAACTCAAGCGCCTGACCTATTTCCTTGCCGTCGCCGAAGAGCTGCATTTCGGGCGCGCGGCGGCGCGTCTGGACATGGCCCAGCCGCCGCTGTCGCGCCAGATCGCCGCGTTGGAAACCGAACTGGGCGTGCTGCTGTTTGACCGCAGCCGCAGCCAGATCCGCCTGACCCAGGCCGGAGAGGTGTTTCGCGACCATGCCCGCCACATCCTTGAACGGCTGGACACCGCCTGTCGCGACACCCGCGCCATCGGGCTGGGCGGTGCGGGACGGCTGCGCATCGCCTTTGTCGGCTCGGCCTCGCACGGGCTGCTACCGACGCTGATCAAATCCTTCCGCTCGCATTACCCCGAGGTCGAGCTGGCGCTGTCGGCAATGAACAATGCCGAATTGCACCGCGCCCTTGTCAGCCGAGAGATCGACGTGGCCGTGGCCCGCCCCGCGCTTCAGGATGACGAATTCCGCAGTGAACTGCTGTGCCGCGAAAAACTGATCCTTGCACTGCCGGACAACTCACCGCTGGCGGGGCAGTCGCGGATTACCTTTGCCGATCTGGCTGACCAGACTTTCGTGCTGTATCCACGCCGCCCCCGCCCCAGCTATGCCGATGTGGTGCTGGGCATCTGCCAGCGCGAGGGCTTTACCCCCGCGAAACTGGAACTGACGCAGGATTTCCAAAGCGCAATCAGCCTCGTCTCGGTCGGCGTGGGCCTGTCGGTGGTGCCGGAATCGGTGGCGCGGACGCAGCGACCCGGCGTGGTCTATCGCCCCTACGAAGGGGACAATCCCGGCACGGCCCTGACCATCCACGCGCGGCTGGACAACCGTGCGCCGCAGGTGGTGAATTTCCTTGAGATCACCCGGAAATTCGCGCGCAGCACGCTTACGCCGCCTGCGGCCTCGGATCGTCCCTGAAGGTGGTCGCATCGACCGAAGGACGCGCGGCAAAGCCCGCATGCCATTCGGCCAGCTTCGGCCGACCCGCTCGCCAGTTTTCTGCGTCGAAGCGGAAGTCCAGATAGCTGAGCGCCACCCCGATGCTGAGATGCCCGATATCGAAGGGCCGGGCCTCAAGCGCGGGGACGTGGCCCTCAAGCCAGTCGGCCACCCGGTTCATCTTGGTGCGATAGACGGCGGCCAGTTCGGACGAACGCTGCGCCTCGGGGCGCAGGCGGGTTTCGACCAGCCATGGCAGGGCAATGTCCAGCAAACCGGTGCCAAGCGCCTCGTCGCGCTCGGCCATCGGGTTTTCGGGAAACAGATGCGGCCCCGAGACGCTGGTGCGGTCGGCCCAGCGGCAGATCACATGGCTGTCGAACAGGACCGAGCCGTCATCCAGTTCCAGCGTCGGGATCTTGGACAGCGGGTTCACCGCCATCAGCCCCTCATGCGGGATCATCGGATCGGCATGGGTGCGGACCGTGCGGACCGATCCGGCCAGCCCCTTTTCATGCAGCGCCACCATGACCTTGCGGACATAGGGCGAGCGCGGCGACCAGTGCAAAAGCGGCATGGATCAGGCCTTTCGCGTCATGGCGGCCAGCGCGTCTTCGTCAACCTGAACGCCCAAGCCCGGCCCGGTCGGGCAATGGATGTGGAAATCGCGGAAGGTCAGGCTTGGCCGAACGATGTCGGTCTTGACGATCTTCGGCCCGAAATGTTCGCAGCCCCATTCCAGTGTCGGCAGCGTCGCGAATACCGCCAGATGCGCGGCAGCGCCCAGTCCGGTTTCCAGCAGGCAGCCGCCGTAAAGCTCCATCCCGCAGGCCTGCGCGATGCCGCCCGCGCGTTTCAGATCCATCAGCCCGCCGCTTTTCACCAGCTTCAGCGAATAAACGCTGCCGGCAGCGGCGGTGGCCTGCGCGACGATCTCGGCACCGGTAAACGCCGCCTCATCGGTCATGATCGGAATGGCACTGCGCCGGGCGATGCGGGCGGTGGCCTCGACCAGACCGGGACGAAGCGGCTGTTCGATCAGCACGATGCCCAATTCAGCCAGACGCGGCAGGTAACGGATGGCGGTGGCCTCGGACCAGGCCTGATTGACGTCACAGACGATCTCGCAGCCCGGAAGCGCCTCGACGATCCGCGCGAGGCGCTTCATGTCATCGGCAGGCGCGTGGAAGCCCAGCTTGATCTTGAAGCGGCGATGTTCGCGGGCGGCCAGCTTGCCCTGCGCCTCCTCGATTTCCTGATCGGCATCGCCCGAGGCCAAGGCCCACAAGACCTCGATCCGGTCGCGGACCGCGCCGCCCAGAAACTGGCTGGCGGGCAGGCCGAGGGATTTCCCGGCAGCGTCGTAAAGCGCCGCATCGACGGCGGCGCGGGCGGCATTATTGCGGCTGGCGGCGCGTTTCATCGCAGCCGAGTTCGCCTCGAAATCCAAGGCGTTCGCACCCAGAACGGCTGGGGCCAGATAGGTGTCGATATTGGCCTTGATCGCCTCGACGCTTTCTTCGGCCCAGCGGGGACCGCCCAGCGTCGCGGCCTCGCCATATCCCACCGTACCATCCGACAGCGAGGCACGGGCGATGACATAGGATTGATGCGTCACCTCGGTATTCGACAGTCGGTGGCGGCGGGTCGTCGGCACATCGACGATGGTGGTTTCAACCGCGACGATCCGGCGGCCCTGCCGATGGTCGGCCAGTTCCGAAGGCGAAATTCCGGCGATGCCCGGCTTGTTCATGGCAGCAGTCCTTGCAGATCGTGTGAGAGTGCCGCGCCCCTTATGGGACGCGGCATTGGGCCTTATTCGGCGGCCATGGCCTGCGCCTCGGTGCGTGGCAGGATGAAATCGAAGCGCAGGACCAGATCGGTATCCGCACCTGCCGGGGCCTTCTGGAATTCACCGATCAGCTCTTCCTTGACCGCGAAGACCGAGTCGTCGTCCAGATGCGCGCTGCTGGAATCGTAGATCTGCGAGATCAGCGGGCGGAAGCCCTCGCGCGCCACCATCATATGGATATGGCCGGGGCGCATGCAGTGATGGCCCATATAGCGGATCAGCTCGCCTGCGGTCTCATCGCCGGGGATCGGATAGGGCACGGGGCGAATGGCCTTGAAGGCATAATGGCCGTTTTCGTCCGATTCAAAGCGGCCGCGCAGGTTGTAATCGGGCTGGTCGGGATCGTGGTTTTCGTACAGCCCGTTCGGCGCGTCCTCCCAGACGTCGATGATCGCGCCGGCGATGGGCGTGCCGTCGGTGTCGCGCACGTAACCCTCGACATGGACCGATTCCTCGCCCTCGAAATGCTTCTGCACGGTCGAGGCGCCCTTGGGCATGACCGGAGCATTTTCGCGGAAGAACGGGCCCAGCACGGTCGAGGTGGTTTCATTCCCGGCAATCGGGTTCGACAGCATGTCGACAAGGACTTCGACGCCCAGAATATCGCCCAGCAGGATGAATTCCTGACGCTTGTGCGAACACATCGCGCCGGCGCGGCCCAGATAGTCGCAGGCGGCCAGAAATTCCGAATGGGTCAGGCTGACATCCTTGCAGAAGCCATGCAGGTGGCGGATCAGCGCCTCCATGATTTCGCGCTGGCGGGCGTCGATCGGGGCATGCTTGCCCAGCGATGCGATGACGACATCGGTGACGTTGTCGATGGTGACGTTGCTCATGTTTCTCTCCTCCTTGAAACGGCTGGTCCGGGCGCTGTTCAACAGATGCGGCGGATCGGTCGCTGATGTCCGTGATCTTGCATCCGGCAGGGGGTATCTGCCAGACGGGCGGCAGGTATCGTGCGATACCCGACCGTGCCGCCGGACGGTCGGGATCAGGTCGAAGCCACCGCGAACAGGTCGCGGGTGCTGCAGTAATTCTTGCCGCCCAGCCGCCCGATGGCGTCGATTTGCCTCGGGTCGATATGCAGTCGGTCGCCCACCGCTTCAGCGCGGATAAAGGCCGCGCTGATCCGCCCGATCAGGATTTCGCGGGCGGTGGAAATCGGAACGGTGCTGTGCAGATGGCATTCCAGCGCCACCGGTGCCGACAGGATACGCGGGCTGGCAACGGTCTGGCCGGGTTGATGTTCCAACCCCGCCAGCGACAATTCGTCGATCTCGGGACCGACGGGGCTGGCCGTGATCTCGACCGCCTCGGCCAGCGCCCTATCGGGGATATGGACGATGAATTCGCCGGTCTCGCGGATATTCGCCACCGTATCCTTCAGCCGCCCGTCCGGGTGGCGCGAGATCCCCAGCGCCACCACGGCCGGATCATGGTCCAGCACGCCGAAAAAGCTGAAGGGCGCGGCATTGGGCCGGCCTTCGGCGTTCAGCGTCGTCACCAGCGCGATCGGGCGTGGCAGGATCGCGCCGCTGAGGATCTTGTAGCGGTCGAGCGGGTCCAGCCCGGCGAAATCAAAGAAACGGTGGCTCATGGGCGGTTCCTTACGCGGCGGGGGGCGTGGCCAGCCCCAGATCGCGCAGCCGCTCGACAAAGGCGCCCAGCCGCGCCTTGCGATAGGCGGGAACGTCCATGCGGCTGTAATCAAGGAAGCCCGCTCCGGTCTTCAGCCCGATCCGGCCTTCGGCCATGTTGCGGCTGATGACCTCGGGCGCGGCATAGCGGCTGTCCTGCGTGGCGTCGGCCAGATAGCGGCTGGCATGGTGCAGGATGTCGCCCCCACCCCAATCGATGAACTCCAGCAGCCCCAGCACCGAGAACCGGAAGCCAAAGCCGTATTTCGCCGCCTTTTCGATATCCTCGACCGAGGCCACCCCTTCTTCGACCAGACGCGCGGCCTCGTTCATGGCGACGGTCTGCATGCGCGGCACGATGAAGCCGGGGGTTGCCGCGCAGGTGACCGGAACCTTGCCTACCGATTCCAGCAGCTCGGTCATCCGCCGCGTCGTCTCATCCGCCGTGTCGCGGCCGGGCGAGATCTCGACCAGCGGCACGATGAAGGCCGGGTTCAGCCAATGCGCGTTCAGGAAACGCGAGGGATTGCGCACCCCCGGCGACAGGTCGTCGACAAGGATGGTCGAGGTGGTCGAGGCGATGATCGCGTCGTCCCGACACAGGGCGGAAGCCTCGCGCAGCGCGTCCAGCTTGACGTCAAGGATTTCGGGGAAGCCCTCAAAGACCACATCCGCCCCGGTCAGCGCGGCGGCGGCCCCGGATTTCGGCAGGACCCGGATGCGGTCGGCGATGCGCTCGACTGCGCCTGCATCCGCGAACATGCCCAGATCATGCAGCATGGTCAGCGTCTGCCGGATCTCGGCCATGGCATCGCCGGCGACCTCAAGGAACTGCTCGGGTGAGCGTTCCTTGAAGTCGATCAGCGCGACCGGATGCCCGGCATAGGCAAAGACGATGGCGATGCCGCGCCCCATCCTGCCCGCGCCAAGCGCCGCGATGGTCTGTTTCGCCCCGCTCATGCGGCGAAGCCCGATTGCATGGTTTCGCGCAGTTCCTCGGGCGACATTCCGTCAAGCCCGACGGCGGCCAGGGGACGGCCGGTCTGCATGAAGTCTTCGTCGCAAATACTTGAACCAACGGCCAGAAGCCCCTCGGCCACCGGAACCGAGACTCCCGCCAGATGCGCGGCGGATACCAGCAGCGACAGGCCAAAGCGCACATCTTCCAGCATGTAGCGGTGCTGGGTCAGGACGATCTTTTCGCGCCAGTCGCCGGAATCGGTCAGGTCGGAATGGGCCTTGCGACCATACATCCATTCCTCGCCATCCTGGCTGTAATGGTCGGCCAGCGGGAAATGCGGCGCGCCGTATCCCAGCGCCTCGCGCACCTTCATCCGCTCGGCGTCCAGCGCATCGGTGACGCGGCGGATCGAGGGCTGGGTGCCTTCGTTATGAATGTCCCAGGCCGGGAAATGCTCCAGCGGGCCGGCATTCATGGTGATCAGCGGCGGGTGGATGATTGGACCGGCATTCATCAGCGCGCCCGACAGCGCATCGCCGCAGGCCTCAACCGCGCCGGGAAAGGCAAGGCCGATGACCTCAAGCGCGTGGTCCTGCAGCGTCAGCGGGAAAACCCCGGTCGGCAGGCGGGTGGTCCGGCCCGAGATGACCATCTCGTTGAAGCCGTGCTTGCGCACCAGCCAAGGCAGCGTGCCGGATTCGGCGAATGCCACGCCCTTGACCGTGCCCGCCGCCTGAGCGGCACGGGCGAAGACCAGCGAGCCCATGGTGCCCGGCGGCAGATGCACCACCTGACCCGGGCGCAGATGCGGCGCGACGCGCGCGGCGATATCAGCATGGGCGGGGGCGGGGACCGGGCAGAAGATCAGCGCCGCCCCCTCCATCGCCTCGGCCAGATCGGTGGTGACAAGGGCAAGTTGGGCCTCGTGACGGCCCTTGCCGTCGCGGATGACCAGCCGATTGCCCAAGTCGCGATGCTGGGCCACCTCGGCCTCACCGCGCCGCCACAAAGCGACCTCATGACCACCCAGGGCGAAGTCGGCGGCAGCCGCCATCGACCCGTTCCCGCCACCAAGAACAGCGATACGCATGATTTATCTCCCGGTTTTATTTATGTTTTCAAGCTTGAGGATAGCCGGTCAGCAGCCGCTTGCGCAGCGCGGACAGGCCCGCGCCAAGGCCAAGGCCAAGGGCCGAGATCAGGATGATCGGGACGAACATGTCGATGGTGCGGAAATTCCGCGCGGCATCGATCAGCACGTAGCCCAAGCCCTCGGTCGAGGACATCATCTCGGACAGAAAGACCACGATGCAGGAAATCACCAGCGCCACCCGCGCCCCGGTCAGGATCGAGGGCGCGGCGGCGGGCAGCATCACGAACAGCAGGCAATGCAACCGCGACGCCCCCGCCGAGCGCGCCGCCCAGATCAGCTTCTGATCCACGTTGCGCATACCCTGATATGTCGCCAGATAGATCGGAAAGGCAGCCTCGATGGCGACCAGCGCGATCTTGGAGCTGTGGCCGAAGCCAAGGATCAGGATCATCGCCGGATACAGCGCGATCTTGGGCAAGGGCGCAAGGATGCGGACAAAGGCATTGACCGCCGTCTGCGTCACCTCACTCGAGGCCGACAGGATCGCCAAAGCCGTCCCCGCGACCAGCGCGATCAGGAAGCCGGTGATCAGACGGAACAGCGTCGTCCCGATATGCGCCCAGAAATCCCCCTGCCCCAGCAGTTCGACCAACCGTTGCGCGACGGCGACGGGGGACGGCAGCAGCGCCTTGGGCGCCATGCCCGAGGCCGCCAGCCAGCCCCATAGCAGGATCAGTCCGGCAATGGGCAGCAGGCCCAGAAGTTTCGAATCCCGGCTCATCCGACGGCCACCTGTATCTGGTCCTGCTGATCGGACCAGCGCAGGAAACGACGCCTGATCGCTTCAAAGATCAGGTCCAGCGCATAGCCCATGGCAGCGATGATGATGATTGCGGCGAACATGCGGTCGTAAAGCGCCATGTCCATCGAATTGAACAGCAGGTTGCCGATGCCATTGCTGCGGGCGACGATCTCGCTGACGACCATGGTGATCAGCGCCAGGATCAGCCCGGTGCGCAGCCCGATAAAGATTTCCGGTAGCGCCGCGGGCAGCACGATCCTGAACAGCCGCTGCGCCCGGTTCATGCCCATGGCGGCAGCACTCCAGACAACGATCTGGCTGACCGAGCGCCCGCCCTGCCAGGAATGATAGATGATCGGCAGGCTGGAGCCGAGGAAGATCACGAGGATCTTCGACATGTCGCCGATGCCCAGCCAGATCATCAGGATCGGCATCAGCGCCGCCTTGGGGATCGGATAGATCATCATGATCAAGGGGTTCAGTAGGCGTTCGGCCAGCGGGCTGGTGCCCATCAGCAGGCCAAAGCTAATCCCGAAGGCAGCAGCCAGCAGATAACCCGCCGCCATCCGCTGCAGCGATTGCCCGATATCGTAAAGCGCATCCGCGTCCGAGATCAGCTCTGGCAGCGCAGCAAAGGCCGCCATCGGCCCCGGCAGACCCGACAGGCCAAATGACAGATGCGCCAGTTGCCACATCAGCAGCAGGACCAGACCTGCGCAGATCGAGGGAAGATGACGGCTCATGCGGCAGCCGCCTCAAAGGCGTCGATCATGCCCTCGATCTCGGTGATGTATTCCTGATAGCGGCGGTCGAACATCAGCTCGCTGCGCTGGCGCGGGCGCTCCAGTTCGATCGGGATGATGCGGGCGATGCGGCCCGGACCCGCCGCCATGACGATGACCCGGTCCGACAGATAGACCGCCTCTTCGACGCTATGGGTGACGAACAGGACGGTCTTGCGGTGCTCCTCCCAGATCCGCAGCAGGTCGCGTTGCAGATGGGTGCGGGTATGGGCGTCAAGCGCGCCGAAGGGCTCGTCCATCAGCAGGATTTCCGGGTTGTAGGCCAGCGTCCGCGCGATGGCGACGCGCTGCTTCATCCCTCCCGACAGTTCCTTGGGGTAGAAATTCGCGAAACGCTCCAGCCCGACCATGCGCAGAAGGACGCGGGCGCGCTCCTCGGCCTCGGGTTTGGACTTGTCCTGCAGACGCAAGCCATAGGCGATGTTCTGCAGGACCGTCTTCCACGCGAACAGCGCGAATTCCTGAAAGACCGGGCCGCGATCCGGCCCCGGTCCGGTCACCGGCCTGCCGTCGATCAGGATCTTGCCGTCGGATGCCGGGACAAAGCCGCCGATCATGTAAAGCAGCGTCGATTTCCCGCAACCCGAAGGCCCGATGATCGATACGAATTCGCCGCTTTGCAGCTCCACATTGATGTCGGACAGCGCAAGATGGTCCTTGCCCGCAGCCGTCTTGAAGCGTTTCGAGAGATGCTCGATCGCGATCATGGTCGTATTCCTGTCGGAAGGGATGTCAGGTCAGTTCAGCGGGGCCGCGATCTGCGCGTGATGGAAGCTTTCGGCATCCAGCTTGGCGGGGATCATCCCGGCGTCGTGATAAAGGTCCAGCATGGCCTGCAGCACCTTGAAATCGACCGCCGCGCCCGGCGCGCGTTCAAAGTCCTGTCCGTCCTTCATGTAGAAGCCGTCCAGCACCTCGGCAGGGGCCTTGGTGACTTCTGAAGCGACCTTCACCGACTCGGCCCGGTCGGCCAGCGCCATGTCCATGCCGCGCGTCAGGTCACGCACATAGTTCGCCGCCAGTTCGGGGTTTTCATCGACGAAGTCCTTCCGGCAGACCTCGAAAATCTGCAGGCTGTTCGGGGTCACGTCATTGATGGTGAACAGCTTGCGGATGCCGCCCTTGGCCTCGGCCTTGGCGGCGAAGGGCTGGTTCATCACCGCCGCATCGACACGGGCGGCGCGCAGCGCGTCCTCGGAACCGGGGAAGCCGGTCTCGACCAGCTTGATGTCCTTTTGCGGGTCCAGCCCCGCCGCCTTCAGATACAAATAAAGCTGCCCGTAAAGGCCCGAGCCCAGCACGTTGATGCCGACGGTCTTGCCCTTCAGATCGGCACCGGTCTTGACCTCGCTATCCTCGGCCACCGCCCAATAGGGCGAAAAGCTGTCCGGCGCCGTGCCCAGATGCGAGGCGACGACATAGGAGTTCAGTCCGCCCTGCAGATGGCCATTGGCCAGTGACAGCGCGCCTTGGGTCGAACAGTCCAGCGCACCGGCGATCATCGCCTGCACCATCGGAGCGGTCCCTTGGAACTGCACCCATTCGACATTGTAGGTCTTGCCAGGCGCCTCGAATTTCTCGGGACGCTTCATCATCCAGTATTTCGAATCTTCGCCCGGCATGGTCCAGCCGACGCGGATGGTCGGAATGTCCTCGGCCTGAGCGGGCATGGCATGGGCCAGCGAGGCCAGAGCCGCCGCCAGAATTGCGCCTTTGTGAAGTCGGGTGCTGCGAATGGTCATGATGTTCCCGTTGGCTATGTCGTGCATCGCTATTCTTGGAAAGGCAGCAGAAATCCGTCCCGCGCGGGTCAGTGGCGTGGTGCCGGATGTCCCCTTTCAGATTCGAGGCTAGCGACAAAATGTCGCCATTGTCACGTGAAAAATCACCTAACAAATCATGCAAATTTCGGCATGCCTGCTGCGCCCATTATTTGGGCGGGCCACCATCAAGGGTGGTCAGATTGCGATGTTGGGGAAAATCCGGCCCGGGATCAGGGCCTTGGGACGCAAATCGCATGCCGGGCAGAGGACTGCCCGGCAGCAAGGATCAGCGATCAGCTGCGGCGCGTCAGGCCCAGCAGCTGATACAGCACCAGCGCCGCCAGCGTCGACGTGCCGATTCCACCCAGCGCGAATCCGCCAAGGTTCACGGTGAAATCGCCGGCGCCAAAGATCAGCGCGACGCCCACGGTGAACAGGTTGCGCGGGTCCGAGAAGTCGACCTTGTTGTCGACCCAGATCCGCGCCATGGCCGAGGCGATCAGGCCAAAGACCGAGACCGCAAGCCCGGCCAGAACCGGCGCGGGAATCGTCTGCAGGATCGAGCCGAATTTCGGCGACAGCCCCAGCAGGATCGCGATGACCGCGGCCATGGGGAAGATCAGCGTCGAATAGACCTTGGTCATCGCCATGACGCCGATATTCTCGGCATAGGTGGTGACGCCAGTACCGCCGCCCGCACCCGCCAGAATCGTCGCCAGACCGTCGCCAAGGAAGCCGCGGCCGATATAGCGGTCCATGTTCTGCCCGGTGATCGAACCCAACGCCTTGATATGGCCCAGATTCTCGGCCACCAGCACGATGGCCACCGGGGCGATCAGCCCGATCGCGCCCCATTCAAAGCGCGGCGCGGTAAAGTTCGGCACGCCAAACCATTTCGCGGCAGCGACCGCGCTGAAATCGATCCCCGGCACAAGGCCCATCCCGTTGCCCAGGACCAGCACCAGCGCATAGCCGAACAGAAGCGCGATCAGCACCGCGATGCGTCGCGTCGCGCGCCCGCCATAGACCGACACCGCTGCCATGCAGCCGACCGTCGCCAGCGCGATGCCCAGATGGGTGAAGGTCCCGGCCAGTTGCTTGACCGCGACCGGGGCAAGGTTCAGGCCGATCGCCATCCCGATCGCGCCGGTCACCGCTGGGGGCATCAGCCTTTCGACCCAGCCCGACCCGATGGCCATGACCACCAGCCCGATCAGCGCATAGATCACCCCCGCGGCAATGATCCCGCCAAGGGCCACGGCGATGTTCGGGTTCGGACCGCCTCCGGCGAAGCCGGTCGCGGCCATGATCACCGCGATGAAGGCAAAGGACGAGCCCAGATAGCTGGGAACCCGCCCGCCGGTCACGACAAAAAACAACAGCGTCCCGATCCCCGAAAAGAAGATCGCGACATTCGGATCGAAGCCCATGATCAGGGGCGCAAGGATGGTCGAGCCCGACATCGCCAGCAAATGCTGCAGGCTCATCGGCAGGGCTGCGGCCAGTGGCAGTTTCTCGTCCGGCAGGACAGTGGCGCCCGTCGCGGGCCGCCATCGCGGAAAATAGCTCATCACGTCTCTCGATAAACTTTCATGGCCCGCTCATGCGCGCATGAGGGACGAAATACCAGCGCCGCAGCGGGTTTTCCGGTTGTGACGCCTCGGCAATCTTTCGCCGGTCGCGGCGCGTCATGCAACTGTCGGGCGCGTCCATGCGCTATTCTGGAAAGCGCAATCAGAGGACAACGGGCATGAAGCAGATTTTCACACGCGCGGCGCTTGTTGCGGCCATCGCCGTCATCGCCGCCGGGCCGGTGGCGGCCGATCCGGGTCACGGGAAAAAGAACAAGCACCACGACCGCGACCATTACAGCCGCTACAGCAATTGCCCGCCGGGACTGGCCAAGAAGAACCCGCCCTGCGTCCCGCCCGGACAGGCCAAGAAATACGACATCCGCTATGGGACCCGCGTCGGCGACCATCTGCGGATCGGCAATTACACCGTGATCCGCGACCCGCGCCGCTATGATCTGGAGCAGCGCCGGGGCTGGGATTACTACCGCGACAATGACAGCATCTACCGTGTCGATCGTGGCACCCGGCGCATTCTGGCGGTGATGGAACTGATCGACGCCTTTTCGAACTAACGCCGCAGCCGCATCGCGGCACGGTCGATGCGGCGGATGCCGTCGGCGATCATCTGGTCCGCGATGGTGCCGTAGCCCAGCCGAAAGAATGGGCATGGTTCGGGAGGCCGCTCAAAGAACACGTCTCCCGGTTCGATCAGCACGCTCTCGGTGCGCAGACGCTCGGCCAGCAGCCCGCTGTCGGCGCCTCCGGTGCTGACCCAGATGCTGGAGCCGCCCGCTTGCGGTGCGCCGGCGATCTGCAATGCGCTGTCGTTCAGCGCCGCCTCGATCAGCGCGCGGCGACGCTTCAACGCCTCGCGCAGGCGGACGATATGCGCATCGTAATGCCCCAGCGCCAGAAAATAGGCGGTGATGCGCTGCAAATGGCTGGGTGGGTGGCGCAGCATGATCGAGCGCAGCGCCCGCGCCTGCCGGATCAGCTCGGCCGGGGCGACCATGTAGCCGATGCGCAGCCCCGGAAACAGCGACTTCGAGAAGCTGCCAATGTAGATCACCCGCCCCGCGTCATCCAGCGACTTCAGCGCGGGCAATGGCGGGGCCAGATAGGACATCTCGAAATCGTAATCGTCCTCGATGATCAGGAAATCCTGCGCGGCAGCCCGGTCCAGCAATTCGCGCCGCCGCGCCAGCGGCATGGTGCCGCCGGTCGGGATGTGATGGCTGGGGGTGGCGATGACCAGCCGCGTCGCCTCGGGCAGATCCGCGGGATTCAGCCCGCCGTGATCGACGGGCAGAAAGGTGGTCGGGCTTTGCGCGCGGCGCAGGGTCTCGGCAAAATCCGGATAGCCGGGGTCTTCGGTCACGGCCAGGCGGTCGGCGCGGGCCAGCAGTTCCACCGCCAGAAACAGCGCGTTCTGCGCGCCCAGCGTCACTAGCACCTCATCGGGCCGCGCATGCACCCCGCGCCGCGCCAAGGTATTCGAACAGATATAATCGACCAGCAGCGGATCATCCGCGCCGTAGCGATCTGACGCCAGATCCGCGAAATCCCGCGTCCCCAGCGCCTGCCGCGCGCAGTCCCGCCAGGCATTGTGGTCGAACAGGCTGGGATCGGCCTGCCCATAGATGAAGGGATAACGGTATTCGCGCCAGTTCGTCGGCTTGCGGATCACCCGACGCGGCAGATGGTGATCACTTAACCAGTCCTGCCAGTCGGGGGGCTTGCCCTGACCCGGCTGCCGCACGCCCGAGACCCGCAAGCGCCGATGCGGCACGGTCGCCGCCACCGCAATCCCCGAACGCGGCAGCGTCGCAAGATACCCCTGCGCAACCAGATCCTGATAGACCAGCGTTACCGTCATCCGTGAAATGCCAAGCGCCGTGGCAAGGCGGCGGCTGGAGGGCAGCCGTGTCCCCGGTCGGGCGCGGATTTCAAGGATTGCCCGCACGATCGCCGCCGCCAACCGGCCCTGCAGCGTCGGTGCCTCGTCTTCGCGCAGCAGGATGATCTCGGCTGGAATGCGGCTGGACATCTGGACCTAAACTCGGACTCAACTGGACATATCCGGCAGCCCCCCGATCTGCAACATTCGAATTCGCGACGTGCCGCAAGATGCACGCGCCGATATGGCTCGCGAGCCTCGCGGGACCGTTACACAGGGAGTAATTGGAATGACAATGACCCTTGCCGGGCGGCGACTTGCTGCCCTGACGACCGCAGCCCTTCTGATGGCCGGGACCGCATCGGCGGAAACGGTGGTGGTCGGGTACCAGCAGATTGTCGGCCCCTTCGTCGCCGCCATCGCCGATGGCCGTCTGGACGAGGCCGCCAAGAAGGCTGGCGTGACCATCGACTGGCGCCAATTCAGCTCGGGCGGTGACATTTCGACGGCGCTCGCCTCGGGCAATGTGCCGCTCGGGGTGATCGGCTCGACCGGGACCGCGGCTTCGGCCACGCGCGGCGTCGACCTGCAGCTGTTCTGGATCCTCGACAATATCGGCAAGTCCGAGGCCTTGGTCGTCCGCAATGGTTCGGGCATCGAAAAGCCGCAGGATCTGGTTGGCAAGAAGGTCGGCGTTCCGTTCGTATCCACCTCGCATTTCCACCTGCTGGTGGGCATGGACAAGGTCTGGAACATCAAGCCCACCGATGTGCAGATCCTGAACATGAAGCCGCCGCAAATCGTCGCCGCTTGGCAGCGCGGCGATATCGACGCCGCCTATGTCTGGCCGCCGGCACTCAGCCAGCTACTGGCCGACGGCAAGATCATCTCGGACAGCGAGCAGATCGGCGCGGCCAGCGTGCCGACCTTTGACGGTCTGGTCGTCGACAAGGCCTTTGCCGAGAAGAACCCGGAATTCATGAACGAATTCACCAAGGCGCTGGCCCAGTCCTATGCCGATTACAATGCCAACAAAGCGGCATGGACCGCCGATTCCGAGCCGGTCAAGGGTATCGCCCGCATGATCGGCGGCGAGGGCAAGGACATCGTCGAGGCGCTGAACATGCTGTCCTTCCCGAATGCCGCCGAGCAGGCCTCGGATACCTGGCTGGGTGGCGGTGCGACCCGCGCGCTGACCGACAGCGCAGCCTTCCTGGTCGAGCAGAAACAGATCGACAAGGCCCTGCCCGATTACGCGCCCTATGTGAACGCCAGCTTCGCCGAAGCGGCGGCCAAGGCCGAACAGGCATCGAACTGATCGCCGGCGGCCGCGACATGCGCGCGGCCGCTCTTCCCTCCCTCCTGACGATGAGAACCCAGATGCAGACACTCGACGTATCCGATGTCAGCCTGATCTATCCCGGTCAGATCAAGGGCCGCGATATTGTCGCGCTCAAGGGTGTCGACCTGACCATCAACAAAGGCGATTTCGTTGTCGCCCTCGGCGCGTCTGGCTGCGGCAAGACCACGCTGCTGAACCTGCTGGCGGGCTTCATGGCCCCGACCTCGGGGCAGATCACGCTGGGCGGTCAGCCGGTCATGGGCCCCAGCGCCGAACGCGGCGTGGTCTTTCAGAAACACGCGCTGCTGCCCTGGCTGAACGTCATCGACAATGTCGAATTCGGCCTGAAACTGCGCGGCGTTGATGTGAAAACCCGGCGCGAACGCGCGGTCAACAACCTCGCGCTGGTCGGGCTGCAGGATTTCCACCAGCACATGATCTATCACCTGTCGGGCGGCATGCAGCAGCGCGTCGGCATCGCCCGCGCTTTGACCTGCGACCCGGCCATGCTGCTCATGGACGAACCCATGGCGGCGCTGGACGCGCTGACCCGCGAGACGGTGCAGGAACTGCTGCTGAAGATCTGGCAGGTCACCGACAAGATGTTCTTCTTCATCACCCATTCGGTCGAAGAAGCGCTGTTCCTTGGCTCGCGCCTGATCGTGATGTCGCCCCGACCCGGTCGCATCACCCACAGCTATGAGCTGGATTTCAACAAACGCTTCCTTGCAGAGGGGAATGCCCGTGCAATCAAATCAAGCCCCGATTTCATCCGCATGCGCGAACAGATCCTTGGCATCATCTATGGCGACGAGCGCGCCGGCCAGCAGGAACAGGAACGCCTCCATGCTTGAGCGCCTGTCGCGCGCCCGCCCCGCCCGCGCGGGGACCAGCTATGGCGCGCCCGGCGCAGGCAACAGCGCGCTGATCAGCCTGGCCACTGCGGCCGTCCTGATCGCGCTGTGGTTCCTGATCACCGGCATGGGCTGGATCAAGCCCTTGTTCCTGCCCTCGCCCGGCGCGGTCTGGAGCAAGTTCGTCCAGTCGATGACCGAGGGCCTGTCGAACTCGACCCTGTGGCAGCACATGCTGGCCAGCCTTGGCCGGGTTCTGGGCGCGTTCTTCCTGGCGCTGGCCGTCGCCGTGCCGCTGGGCGTGCTCATGGGCGTGAACCGCTGGGTGCGCGGCATCCTTGACCCGATCATCGAGTTCTATCGCCCGCTGCCGCCGCTGGCCTACCTGCCGCTGATCATCATCTGGCTGGGGATCGGTGAATTTCCTAAGGTCTTCCTGATCTTCCTTGCGATCTTTGCCCCCATGGCCATCGCCGCCCGCGCCGGGGTGCGTTCGGTCTCGACCGAACAGATCCACGCCGCCTATGCGATGGGCGCGACCAAGATGCAGGTGATCTTCCACGTGATCCTGAAAGCCGCCCTGCCCGAGATCTTTACCGGCATGCGCATCGGCATCGGTGTCGGCTGGACCACCCTTGTCGCGGCCGAGATGGTCGCAGCCTCGCGCGGTCTTGGCTTCATGGTGCTGAACTCGGCCGAATATCTTGCTTCGGACGCGGTCATCATGGGCATCATCGTCATCGGCGTGCTGGCCTTTGCCTTCGACCTGCTGATCCGCCGCATCGAAAAGGCGATGATCCCCTGGAAGGGCAAGATCTGACACCACGGCTCCGGCCCACGGGCCGGACCCCACCCAAAACCGTCCCGAACCACAGCCAGCCGAAGGGCATGCCCTTCGCCCTGACGGAGTATACCCGAAATGTCCGCCACCCTGACCGCAGCCAAGTTGACCGCCGATGACCTGAAGGCCACTTTCGACGCCTTCAACCGCCATGACATCGACGCCGTGATGGCCCATTTTGCCGATGACTGCGTGTTCTTCACCGTCGCCGGCGACCACGAATACGGCAACCGCATCGAGGGCAAGGCCGCCATCGCCAAGGCCTTCACCGGCGTCTGGACCGCGATGCCCGACGTGCAATGGGCCGATCACAGCCATTTCATGTCCGAGGACGGCAGCCGCGGCGTCTCGCAATGGACGTTCCGCGCCACCAATCCCGACGGCACCCGCATCGAAGTCCAGGGCGTCGACCTGTTTCGCATCCGGGACGGCCTGATCGTGGAAAAGCAGGCTGTCCGCAAGCAACGCCCGGCCATTCCGGCAAAGTGAGACCCGATGATGCAGCCCATCGCCAGACGCACGGGTTCCCTGCCCTTTGACCCGCTTTACGACCCGCTGCATGCGCGCGGCCTTGGCCCGCGCAGCGACTACGCGCCCACCTACTGGATCGGCACCGCCGGTCCGGCACCGCAGGATGACGGCCCCGTCACCGGCGACATGGATGTGGACGTGGCGATCATCGGCTCGGGCTATACCGGCCTTTCGACCGCCATCCATCTGGCCAAGGCGCATGGCATCAAGGCCGTGGTGCTTGAGGCGAATGGCGTGGCCTTCGGCTGCTCGACCCGCAATGGCGGTCAGGCCCAGATCAGCGCCGGGCGCCTGAAGCGCAGCCAATGGATCGACCGCTGGGGCCTGAACGTCGCCCGCGGCCTGCATGCCGAGATGGTCGAGGCCTTCGACCTGTTCCGCGGGCTGATCCGCGACCATGCCATCGACTGCCAGCCCCAAGAAGGCGGGCATTACTACATCGCCCATAAAGCCGCGCTGATCCCGACACTGGCCAAGGAAGCGGCACTTCTGAACGACAGCTTCGGCTACCGCGCCCGGATGCTGTCCCGTGAGGAGGTCATCGAAACCGTCGCCCACGACCACGAGGCCCAGGGCGCCATGTGGGAGCCGGACGGAACTGGCATCCATGCCGCGAAGCTGGCCTTCGGCTATCTGCGCACCGCCCGCGAACTGGGGGCACGGGTCCATACCGACAGCCCGGTGCAGGGTTGGGAGTTCAAGGGCGGTGTCCACCACCTGCGCACCCCCGGCGGCATTGTCCGCGCCCGGCGCGTGGCGGTGGCGACGGCGGCCTATGCCCCGCGCGGGCTGCATCCGCGCCTGCGCGACCGGCTGATGCCGATCATGTCGAACAGCGTCGTGACCCGCGTGTTGACGCCTTCGGAGCTGGACGCGATCGGCATCCGCACCGGCGCGCCTCTGACCGATACCCGCACGTTGCGCCATTACTATCGCCTGCTGCCGGACAACCGGCTGCAGATCGGCTCTCGGGCCGCGATCACCGGCAAGGATGCGGCGAATCCCGCCCATCTGCAGGGCCTGCTGGAGGGCATGGCCCGCAAGTTTCCCGCCCTGCGCGGGATCGAGCTGGATTATTCATGGTGGGGCTGGGTCGATGTCAGCCACGACATGATGCCCCGCATCACCAGCATTCCCGATCTGCCCGGCGCCTTCTATGCGCTTGGCTATGGCGGCAACGGGGTCATGTATTCCGCCATGGCCGGCCGCCGCATGGCGCAGCTGGTGGCGGGCGAGCCTGTCCCGAACCTGCCGATCTTCAACAGCGAACTTCCCCATGAGGGCTGGAAGACTCCCTTCCGCCGCCTTGGCCAATGGGGCCTCTATCACCTTTATCACTACCGCGACGAACGCGCATAAGGAGCCATAACCATGAAAATGACGACCGAGGAAGCCTTCGTCAAAGTCCTGCAACTGCACGGGATCGAACATGCGTTCGGGATCATCGGCTCGGCCATGATGCCGGTCAGCGACCTGTTCCCGAAAGCCGGGATCAAGTTCTGGGACTGCGCCCATGAAACCAATGCCGGGCTGATGGCCGACGGCTTCACCCGCTCGACCGGCAAGATGTCGATGGCGATCGCCCAGAACGGGCCGGGCGTCACCGGTTTTGTCACCCCGGTGAAAACCGCCTACTGGAACCACACGCCGCTGCTGCTGGTCACGCCGCAAGCCGCCAACAAGACCATCGGTCAGGGCGGCTTCCAGGAAATGGAGCAGATGCGCCTGTTCGCCGATTGCGTCTGCTATCAGGAAGAAGTCCGCGACGCCTCGCGCATCCCCGAGGTGCTGAACCGCGTCATCATGCAGGCGTGGCGCAACTCGGCCCCGGCGCAGATGAACATCCCGCGCGACATGTGGACGCAAGTCATCGACGTGGACCTGCCGCAGGTCGTGGCCTTCGAGCGCCCCTCGGGTGGCGAGAAAGCCGTGGCCGAGGCCGCCAAGCTGCTCTCCGAGGCCAAGTTCCCGGTGATCCTGTCCGGCGCGGGCGTGGTCCTGTCCGGCGCGATCCCGGATCTGGTCAAGCTGGCCGAGCGTCTGGATGCTCCGGTCTGCTCGAACTACCAGCATAATGACAGCTTCCCCGGCTCGCATCCGCTGGCGATGGGGCCGTTGGGCTATAACGGCTCGAAAGCCGGGATGGAGATCATCGCCAAGGCCGACGTGGTGCTGGCGCTGGGAACGCGGCTGAACCCGTTCTCGACCCTGCCCGGCTATGGCATCGACTATTGGCCGAAAGAGGCCAAAGTTATTCAGGTCGACATCAATGCCGACCGCATCGGCCTGACCAAGAAAGTGACCGTCGGCATCCAGGGCGACGCCGCCAAGGTCGCGCGCGGGATTCTGGCGCAGCTTTCCGACAATGCCGGCGACACCGGACGGGCCGAGCGCAAGGCGCTGGTCGCGCAGACCAAATCCCGCTGGGCGCAGGAACTGTCGAGCCTCGACCATGAGGATGACGATCCGGGCACCGAATGGAACTCGGGCGCCCGCACGCGTGAGGCCGAGCTGATGTCCCCCCGTCAGGCCTGGCGCGCGATCATGCAGGCGGTTCCGGCCACGGCCATCGTCAGCAGCGACATCGGCAACAACTGCGCCATCGGCAACGCCTATCCCAGCTTCGAAGCGGGCCGCAAATACCTTGCCCCCGGCCTGTTCGGTCCCTGCGGCTACGGTTTCCCGGCGATCCTTGGCGCCAAGATCGGCAACCCCGACACCCCGGTGATCGGCTTTGCCGGTGACGGTGCCTTCGGGATCTCGATGAACGAGATGACCGCCTGCGGCCGCGAGGATTGGCCCGCGATCACCATGGTCATCTTCCGCAACTACCAATGGGGCGCGGAAAAGCGCAACACGACGCTCTGGTATGACAACAACTTCGTCGGCACCGAACTGGATCGCGGCACCACCTATGCCGGGATCGCGCAGGCCTGCGGCGCGAATGGCGTGCAGGTCCGCTCGGCCGAGGAACTGACCTCGGCCCTGCACGAGGCCGTCGATCGCCAGCTGAAGAACAAGGAAACCACCTTCATCGAGGTGATCCTGAACCAGGAGCTGGGCGAGCCCTTCCGCCGCGACGCGATGAAAAAGCCGGTCGTGGTCGCGGGGATCGATCCCGCCGACATGCGCCCGCAAGTGGCGATGGCCTGATCCAGAACCGGCCGGGCGGTTGCGCCCGGCCAATCCCTGCACCTCCCCCCGGCCCGTTGGGCCGGGGCCGGATAGCTGATGCCCTGATCCGATACCCGTGGTCCGCCACGAGGAGAGCCCATGTCCCTGACCAGCACCGATCTGCGCCACGATCCCGCCCCTGTTTCCGGCCCTTCCCCCGCCGTCAAGCAACCGCCCTCGTTCGGGGCGGCAGACAAGCTGTTTACCCGCCTGTCGGGCGGCCTGACCCTTGGCCAGATCTTCCCCGGCCTTGCGGTCTCGGTTCTGGTGGCGGCGACGGCGCAGTTCCTGTCCGAGCATTACGGCGCGCCTGCCATGCTGATGGCCCTGCTGCTGGGGCTGGCACTGAACTTTCTGGCCGATGAGGGCTCGCGCACCGCGCCCGGCATCGGCTTTACCGCCCGCACCGTGCTGCGGCTGGGGGTGGCATTGCTGGGGGCGCGGATCTCGGTCGAGATGCTGGCGGGTCTGGGTGGGGCCGCAATCGCGCTGGTGGTGGCGGGGGTGGTGCTGACCATCCTGTTCGCGCTGGCCGTTACCCGGCTGATCGGGCGTGACTGGCGCTTTGCCCTGCTGACTGGCGGCGCGGTGGCGATTTGCGGTGCATCCGCCGCCATGGCGATTGCCGCCGTCCTGCCCCGGCACGAGAAATCCGAACGCGATCTGGTCTTTACCGTTCTGGCGGTGACGGTGCTGTCGACCGTGGCCATGGTGATCTATCCGATGCTGGCGCAGGTCTTTGGGCTGGATGCCCGCGATGCCGGGGTCTTCCTGGGCGGCACCATCCATGACGTGGCCCAAGTGGTCGGCGCGGGCTTTTCGATCAGTCCCGAGGCCGGCGAGACCGCGACCCTGGTCAAGCTGATCCGGGTGTCGATGCTGGCCCCGGTCGTGCTGGTGTTTTCGCTGGCGATCCGGGCGCGTGGACTGGCCGATCAGGTCGAGGGCCAGCGCCCACCCTTGCTGCCGGGCTTTGTGCTGGGTTTTCTGGTGCTTGCCGCCGTCAATTCGGCCGGGCTGATCCCGGTCTGGCTGGCCGATGCCGCGGGCGCGCTGTCCCGCTGGGCGCTGCTGGTCGCCATTGCCGCGGTAGGGATCAAGACCTCGTTGCGCAAGATGATGGAGG
The DNA here is from genome assembly GCF_014851995.1 of Paracoccus sp. PAR01. Lineage (NCBI taxonomy): Bacteria > Pseudomonadati > Pseudomonadota > Alphaproteobacteria > Rhodobacterales > Paracoccaceae > Paracoccus > Paracoccus sp. PAR01. The sequence continues at coordinate 53,426 of NZ_JACVAW010000007.1, read as the reverse complement.
TCGGGCCCACGGCCATTGCGCTGTTGGTCGCCGAGACCCTGTTCCTGGGACTGTTCGTGGTCGGGGGAATCCATTGGATCGGTTGAGCCGCGCCATGGGGCTCTGCCCCGATCCCTGCGGGATCTCCCCGGGATATTTGAACAAGAAAGAATATCGGGCCTGTGCCAGCCCACCCACCCTTCCTCATCCATGAGCCACCGATGAAACCGCTGGACCTGATCTATCAATCCGCCCGCGAAAATCCCCGTCACATCATCCTGTCCGAGGGCCGCGATCCGCGCGTTTCCGAGGCCGCCATCCGGCTGGCTGGCGAAGGGCTGGCGCGGGTGACGCTGATGGACGGGCCCGCGCTGCCCGGTGTGGTGTCGATGAGTTCGGCAGATGCCCCCGATCTGGTCGAGCTGTCGATCCACTGGCACCGGCTGCGCGCCGGGCGGGGCATGACGGCCGAGCGGGCCTTGGAGGAGATGCGCGACCCGATCCGGCAGGCGGCGATGCGGGTCCGCTTGGGACAGGCCGATGGCACGGTCGGTGGCGCCGTTGCCACCACCGCCGACACGGTGCGCGCCGCCATTCAGATCATTGGCAAGGCACCCGAGGCCGGGATCGTGTCCAGTTTCTTCCTGATGCTGGCCTGCGAGAACGGTGCCGCGATCAAGGGCGGCATGATCTTTGCCGATTGCGGGCTGGTGATCGAACCCGATGCCGCAGAGCTTGCCGCCATCGCCCGTTCCGCCGCGCAATCCTGCCGGCAGGTGCTGCGCGAGACGCCGAGGGTGGCGCTGCTGTCCTTTTCCACCGCCGGTTCCGCCGAGCATCCCTGCCTGCACCGCATCCGCGAGGCCCTGCGCCTGATCCGCGAAGCCGAACCGGATCTGGAGGTCGATGGCGAGTTGCAATTCGACGCCGCGCTGGACGATGCGATCCGCGCGAAGAAAGCGCCGGGCAGCCGGTTGACCGGGCGGCCGAATGTCTTTGTCTTTCCAGATCTGGCCTCGGGCAATATCGGCTACAAGATCGCGCAGCGTCTGGGCGGGATGACCGCCATCGGCCCGATCCTGCAGGGTCTGGCCAAACCCGCCAACGATCTGTCACGGGGCTGTTCGGCCGAGGATATCGTGGCGGCGGCGGCCATTACCTCGGTTCTGGCGGGATCAGGCGACGCTCAGCGGATTTCGTAGGGCACGATCATGCGCTGGTGGTGATCGACACCGATGCGGCCCTTGATCGGCGGCCAGGCGCGGTTCGGGCAGCGGACGCGTTCGCAGATCCGGCAGGACACCCCGATCGGATCGTATTTGACCACCGCGCTTTCCAGAAGGTCATCGGCATAGACAAAGGCCTCGGCGTTGCTGCGTTCGCAGCCGAAGGCCAGCGCATAGGTGATTTCATGGCCGCGAAACCCGCCTGAGCGCTTGGCCACCTGCAATGCCAGCGACAGATATTGCCCGCCATCGGGGGTTTCCGCCATCTGCCGGATGATCCGGCCCTGCGCCTCGAAGGCCTGATGCACGTTCCAGACCGGGCAGGCCGCGCCGAAACGGGCGAATTGCAGCCGGGTGGCGCTGTGGCGCTTGGTGATGTTTCCTGCCCGATCAATACGGGCAAAGAACATCGGCACGCCCTTTTTCCCCGGTCGTTGCAGCGTCGAGAGCCGGTGGCAAACCTGCTCAATCGAGCAGTTGAAGCGCAAGGCGAGCAGTTCGACATCGTGGCGCAACTGGGCGGCGGCTTCAAGGAACTGACCATAAGGCATCAGCAGCGCCCCGGCGAAATAGTTCTGCAAGCCGATCTTGCAGATTTCGCTGGCCTCGGGGGTGCGGAATCCGGCGGCGGTGATGATGGCCGCAATGGCCTCGCCTGCCTCAAACTGGGCCAGTTGCACTGCCATCTGGAATTGCTGGGTCTGGGCGGGCGAATAGGTGTTCAGGTACAGGATCGACGCACCCGCATCGAAACTGCGCAGCGCCCCTTCATCGGCGCGGAAGCGCACCCCGACCCCGTGCCGTTCCAGCTTGCGCTTCAGCGCGACCAGCGATTCCTCGGGCAGCCCCATTTCGGAGGCCAGCCGTTCCGCAGCCAGATCGAGGTCATGGATGTAATTGTCGACGAAATGGAAGTAATCCCGGACTTCCTCATAGGGCGTCGCCTCGGACATGCCGCGGGCCAGTTCCTCATCTATACCCGCCAGCCGCTCGGTGCTGCGGCGGTAGGCCTGATGGGCAAGGATCAGGGCATGGGCGACGCTGGGGGCATTCTGCGCCACCAGCTTAAGGTCCTGAACGCTGGGCGAAATCCCCTCGAACAGCGGATCGGTCAGGGCCTCGGAAAAAGCTGAGAGCAGGCGGTCGCCCTCCCCCCCGGAAATCTCGGAGACCTGCAGCTGGAACTTGTCGACCAGCGCCAGCAGCACCGTCGCCGAAACCGGGCGGTTATTGCTTTCGATCTGGTTGAGATAGCTGGTCGAAATCCCCAACCGCTCTGCGAATTGCGACTGGTTCAGTTTGCGCGACAGCCGCAGCTCGCGCACGCTTCTGCCGATGAAGAGCTTGCCGATCGCCATTTTTGCATTTTCACAATTTCATATTACTGATTTTGTAAATTCCCCTGTATTCATGTTCAACACTTTTTGCCGGATCGCGCTAAACTTAAGACATCTTCCGAAGGAGAGGGTCCATGCAGCGAGTTCTGGAAGAGTTGGAAGACCGCCGTGCCCAGGCAAGACTGGGTGGCGGGCAAAAGCGCATCGAGGCACAGCATGCCAAGGGCAAGCTGACCGCGCGCGAGCGGATCGAGGTCCTGCTGGACGAGGGCTCCTTCGAGGAGTTCGACATGTATGTCACCCATCGCGCCACCGATTTCGGCATGAGCGACCAGAAGGTCGCGGGCGACGGCGTCGTCACCGGCTGGGGCACGATCAACGGTCGGCAGGTCTATGTCTTTTCACAGGACTTCACCGTGCTGGGCGGGTCCCTGTCCGAAACCCATGCACAGAAGATCTGCAAGATCATGGACATGGCCGTGCGCGTCGGCGCACCCGTCATCGGGCTGAACGATTCCGGCGGCGCCCGCATTCAGGAAGGCGTGGCCAGCCTTGCCGGTTACGCCGAGGTCTTCCGCCGCAATGCCGAGGTCTCGGGCGTGATTCCGCAGATCTCTGTTATCATGGGCCCCTGCGCGGGTGGCGCGGTCTATTCGCCGGCGATGACCGATTTCATCTTCATGGTCCGCGATTCCTCTTACATGTTCGTGACTGGCCCGGACGTGACGAAAACCGTCACCAATGAGATCGTCACCGCCGAGGAATTGGGCGGCGCTAGCACTCACACCCAGAAATCCTCGGTCGCGGATGCGGCCTTTGAGAATGACATCGAGGCGCTTGAGGCCGTCCGGCAGCTGTTCGATTTCCTGCCGCTGAACAACCGCGAAAAGCCTCCGGTCCGTCCGTCGCATGACGATCCGGCGCGTATCGCAAATCGGCTGGACACGCTGATCCCCGACAGCGCCAACAAGCCCTATGACATGAAAGAGCTGATCCTCGCACTGGCTGATGAGGGCGATTTCTTTGAAATTCAGGAAGCTTACGCCCGCAACATCATCACCGGATTCATCCGGCTCGAGGGGCAGACGGTGGGTGTCGTCGCCAACCAGCCGATGGTGCTGGCGGGCTGTCTGGATATTGACAGTTCGCGCAAGGCGGCGCGTTTCGTGCGCTTCTGCGATGCGTTTTCCATTCCGCTGCTGACGTTGGTGGATGTCCCCGGCTTCCTTCCGGGCACGGCGCAGGAATATGGCGGGGTCATCAAGCACGGGGCGAAGCTGCTTTTCGCCTATTCCGAGGCAACCGTGCCGATGGTGACGCTGATCACCCGCAAGGCCTATGGTGGGGCCTATGACGTGATGGCGTCAAAGCATATCGGGGCCGATATCAACTACGCCTGGCCCACGGCCGAGATCGCCGTCATGGGGGCCAAGGGCGCGACCGAGATCCTGTATCGTTCCGAACTGGGCGACCCCGACAAGATCGCGGCACGGACCAAGGAATACGAGGCCCGTTTCGCCAATCCCTTTGTCGCCGCCGAGCGTGGCTTCATCGACGAGGTGATCCTGCCGCATTCCTCGCGTCGCCGCATTGCCCGCGCCTTTGCCGCGCTGCGCAGCAAGCAGGTGACGACGCATTGGAAAAAACACGACACGATCCCGCTATGACCGGGCCCGCTATGACCGGCAACATCCTGAACCTCGACGGGAAGACCATGTTCAAGAAAATCCTGATCGCCAACCGGGGCGAGATCGCCTGCCGGGTCATCAAGACGGCACGGAAAATGGGCATCCAGACGGTCGCGGTCTATTCCGACGCCGACCGCGATGCCCTGCATGTCCGCATGGCCGACGAAAGTGTCCATATCGGCCCGGCGCCTTCCAGCCAGTCCTATATCGTCATCGACCGCATTCTTGAGGCGATCCGCCAGACCGGCGCCGATGCGGTCCATCCGGGCTACGGCTTCCTGTCGGAAAACGCGGCCTTCGCCGCCGCGCTGGAAAAGGCGGGCGTGGCATTCATCGGCCCACCGGTCTGGGCGATCGAGGCGATGGGCGACAAGATCACCTCGAAGAAGATCGCGGCCGAGGCTGGGGTCAGCACCGTTCCCGGCCATATGGACCTGATCGAGGATGCCGATGAGGCGGTGCGGATCGCGTCATCCATCGGTTATCCGGTCATGATCAAGGCCTCCGCCGGCGGCGGCGGCAAGGGCATGCGGATCGCGTGGAATGACGCCGAGGCCCGCGAAGGTTTCCAATCCTCGCGCAATGAGGCCAAGTCCTCGTTCGGCGATGACCGCATCTTCATCGAGAAATTCGTCACCCAACCCCGCCATATCGAAATTCAGGTTCTGGGCGACCAGCATGGCAACACGCTGTATCTGGGTGAGCGCGAATGTTCGATCCAGCGCCGCAACCAGAAGGTCATCGAGGAAGCGCCCTCGCCCTTCCTTGACGCCGCCACCCGCAAGGCCATGGGCGAGCAGGCAGTCGCGCTGGCCAAGGCGGTCGGATATTTCTCGGCTGGGACGGTGGAGTTCATCGTCGATGGCGACCGGAATTTCTATTTCCTCGAAATGAACACCCGGCTGCAGGTCGAACATCCGGTGACGGAACTGGTGACCGGCATCGATCTGGTCGAACAGATGATCCGGGTCGCCGCGGGTGAGACGCTGAGCTTTGCCCAGAGCGATGTGAAGCTGAACGGCTGGGCCATCGAGTCGCGGCTATATGCCGAGGACCCCTATCGCAACTTCCTGCCCTCGGTCGGGCGGTTGACGCGTTATCGTCCGCCGGTCGAGGGGCGGCGCGATGACGGCTCGGTCATCCGCAACGATACCGGGGTGTTCGAGGGCGGCGAGATCTCGATCTATTACGATCCGATGATCGCGAAGCTGTGCACATGGGCCAAGGACCGCCCCCGCGCCATCGCCGCCATGGAAGCAGCACTTGACGATTTCGAGGTCGAGGGCTGCGGCAACAACCTGCCTTTCCTGTCTGCGGTCATGGGTCAGGAACGCTTTCAGGCCGGGCGCCTGACCACCGCCTATATCGCCGATGAATTCCCCGACGGCTTCACCGGCGTTCAGCCCACGCCCCAGGACCATCGCAAGCTGGCCGCTGTCGCCGCGCTGATCAACCAGACCCTGCGCGCGCGGGCGACCGAGATTTCCGGCACGCTGCATCGCCACAATCCGGGCCGTGACTGGGTGGTGACCTTTCCCGGCGGTGAGCAGGCGTTGAAGCTGGACACCTCGGCCGATGGTCTTTCGGCGCGGTTCAGCGACGGGACCAGCCTGTCGGTTTCGGGCCGCTGGATTCCCGGCCATAGCCACGGGACGTTCCTGGTCGATGCGGTGCCGATGGGGGTCAAGGTCGATCTGATCGGCTCGGCCATCCGGCTGCGCTGGCGCGGCATCGACACCCGCGTCCATGTCCGCAGCCCGCGCATCGCGGAACTGGCGCGGCTGATGCCGGTAAAAACACCACCCGACACCTCGCGGATGCTGCTATGCCCGATGCCGGGGATCGTCACCACTGTGGCCGTCTCCGAAGGTGAGCAGGTCGAGGAAGGCCAGACCTTGGCCACGGTCGAGGCGATGAAGATGGAAAACATCCTGCGCGCCGAGCGCCGGGCCATCGTCAAGCGCATCGCCGTCAGCGCGGGCCAAAGCCTTGCCGTGGACGAGCTGATCATGGAATTCGAATGACGAAGGGGCCGACCATGTCCAAGAAGAACCTCAACGACTGGGACGCTTTGGCCGAACGCGAATTGAAGGCGTCGCCGGAAACGCTGGTCTGGAACACGCCGGAAGGGATCGCGGTCAAGCCGCTTTACACCGCCGAGGATCTGGAGGGCGTCGGCCATCTGGACAGCCTGCCGGGCTTTGCCCCCTTTGTGCGCGGCCCGCGCGCGACCATGTATGCGGGCCGACCCTGGACGATCCGGCAATATGCCGGGTTTTCCACTGCCGAGGAATCGAACGCCTTCTACCGCCGCAACCTTGCCGCCGGGCAGAAGGGCCTGTCGGTCGCCTTCGATCTGGCCACCCATCGCGGTTATGACAGCGACCATCCCCGCGTCGAAGGCGATGTCGGAAAGGCGGGCGTCGCCATCGATTCCGTCGAGGACATGAAGATCCTGTTCGACGGCATTCCGCTGAAGGACATGTCCGTGTCCATGACCATGAATGGCGCGGTCATCCCGATCCTTGCCAGTTTCATCGTCGCGGGCGAGGAGCAGGGCTGCCCGCGCGCCGCACTGTCCGGGACGATCCAGAACGACATCCTCAAGGAGTTCATGGTCCGCAACACCTATATCTATCCGCCCGAGCCCTCGATGCGGATCGTGGCCGACATCATCGAATACACCGCGCGAGAGATGCCACGCTTCAACTCGATCTCGATTTCCGGCTACCACATGCAGGAAGCGGGCTCGACGCTGGTGCAGGAACTGGCCTTCACCCTAGCCGATGGGCGCGAATATGTCCGGGCGGCGCTGGCCAAGGGGCTGGATGTCGACGAATTCGCCGGGCGGCTGTCGTTCTTTTTCGCCATCGGCATGAATTTCTTCATGGAAGCGGCGAAACTGCGCGCCGCCCGCCTGCTGTGGTCGCGCATCATGGCCGAATTCCAGCCGAAAAAGCCGTCCTCGCTGATGCTGCGCACGCATTGCCAGACCTCGGGCGTGTCGCTGCAGGAACAGGACCCCTACAACAACATCATCCGCACCGCCTATGAGGCGCTGTCGGCGGCGCTTGGCGGCACGCAATCGCTGCATACCAATGCGCTGGATGAGGCGATCGCGCTGCCCACCGATTTCTCGGCCCGGATCGCCCGCAATACCCAGCTGATCCTGCAGCATGAAACCGGCGTCACCAATGTCGTCGATCCGCTGGCTGGCTCCTATTACGTCGAAAGCCTGACCAACGAATTGGCCGAAAAGGCATGGGCGCTGATCGAGGAAGTCGAAGAGATGGGCGGCATGACCAAGGCCGTGACCGAGGGTCTGCCCAAGCGCCTGATCGAACAGGCCGCAACCCGCCGTCAGGCGGCGGTCGACCGGGGCGAGGAAGTCATCGTCGGCGTCAACAAATACCGGCTGGATAACGAAGAACCCATCGACATTCTTGCCATCGACAATACCGCCGTCCGCGACGCGCAGATCCGGCGGCTGGCCGATGTCCGCCGCCAGCGCGACCCGCAAAAAGTCGAAGCTACGCTAGAGGCGCTGACCGAAGTCGCACGCAGCGGTCAGGGCAATCTGTTGGCCGCCGCGGTCGATGCCGCCCGCGCCCGCGCGACTGTGGGCGAAATCTCGAACGCCATGCGGCAGATCTTTGGCGACCACTCGGCCCTGCCCGAGGTGGTCGGCGGCGTCTATGGCCCCGCCCATGACAACGACCCCGAATACAAGACGCTGACCACGCGTCTGGACAGCTACAGCCGGAATGCGGGCAAGCCCAAGGTGATGATCGCCAAGCTGGGTCAGGACGGCCATGATCGTGGTGCCAAGGTCATCGCCTCGGCCTTTGGCGATATGGGCTTTGACGTGGTCGCCGGGCCGCTGTTCCAGACCCCAAGCGAGGCTGCCGATCTGGCCATCCGCGAAAAGGTGCAGGTGGTCGGCATGTCCTCGCTCGCGGCGGGGCACCGGACGCTGGCCCCGCAACTGATCGAGGCGCTGAAGCAGAAGGGCGCAAGCCATGTCATCGTCGTGGTCGGTGGGGTCATCCCGCGGCAGGATTATGATTTCCTGCTGGAAAACGGCGTCGCGGCGGTCTTTGGCCCCGGTACCAACGTGCTGGATGCGGCGAATAAGGTGATCGACCTGCTGGAAGGCAAGATCCGCAACAATTGAGGCTTTCGATGATCAAGCGCGTCAATCACATCGCCATCGCGGTCCCCGATCTGGAGCTTGCCGCCCAGACTTGGCGCAATCTGGGCGTCACCGTCTCGGAACCGCAGACCCTGCCCGAACATGGCGTCCGCGTCGTCTTTCTTGAGTTCGGCAACGTCAAGCTGGAGCTGCTGGAGGCCTATGGCGAGGGCTCTCCGATCGACAAGTTCATGCAGAAGAACCCTGCGGGAGGGATGCATCACGTCTGCTTCGATGTGGACGATATCGGGGCGACCTCGGCCAAGTTGCAGGATGCAGGCATCCGCGTGCTGGGCGGTGGCCAGCCCAAGATCGGGGCGCATGGCAATCCGGTGCTGTTCGCGCATCCCTCGGACCTGTTCGGAGTGCTGACCGAATTCGAGGAACCCCACACGCCCGAAAGCTAGGCTGCCGAGGACGTCGTGACCCTGCGTCACGCATCCCCGGACAAGCGAATTCATCAAAGCTTAACAAAACGGCCACTCGGCTGTCATGGTTCGACACATATTCCGCCCTCCGGAAATACCCCTGAATTATCAGGGACCTATCTGGAGAAATTATGCTTTCCCTCAAGACCTCGGTTTCTGCGACAGCCCTTGCGCTGGCATTTCTCAGCGCTCAGGGCGTCGCTGCCGAGACCCTCAACACGCCACGCCTGTCCAGCGCGGACAACTTCCGCGACATTGCCGGTACGACCACCGCCTATAGCACCGCCCGGAACGGCGTCATGCGGCAGGGCGTGTTCTATCGCTCGAACGCTTTGACGCTGTCGGATGCGGATCTGGCGACGGTCAACACGCTGGGCATCAGCGATGTCTATGACCTGCGCACGCCCGGAGAGGTCGCCACGGCACCAGACCGGGTTCCGACCGGCGCGAGCTATACCAACGTCAACCTGATGGGCAATGCCAGCGTCCATTTCAACCCGACCACCGCCGATGAAACCCGCGCCTTCATGCAGGACGGCGAGCGCGCCTATGTCAACAACAGCGACATGCGGAGCCGTCTGGCCGGAATGCTGAACGACATGGCAGCAGCCGACGGTGCATCGCTTTTCCATTGCACGGCGGGCAAGGACCGCACCGGCTGGACCGCGGCGGTGCTGCAAAGCCTCGCAGGGGTCAGCGACGCCGATATCATGACGAACTATCTGGCCACCAACGACTATACTGCCGAGCGGGTCGCGGCGACGATGGCTTACCTGAACGCCACCAACCCCGCCTATGCCGAGATCATGGGCCCGGTCATGGGCGTCGAGGCGAGCTATCTGCAGGCCGGTCTGGACGAAGTCGCCAGCCAATACGGCACGATGCAGAACTACCTGACCGAAGGTCTGGGCCTGTCGCAGGAAACGATCTATGTCCTGCGCGGCAAGATGGTGCGCTACCAACTGCCGGTGCAGCAGGATCTGAAAGGCAACGCATCCGCAGGCGCGAAGGTGCTGAGCGCCCTGCAGGACAGCGACCTGTCCGGCCGCTACACCGACTACAACTATTACCTGCAATCGGCGATCGACGCGGGCACGCTGGGCGGGGTCGAGGCGACTGTCGGCGGTCAGGTCCATGCCGATGCGGCCAGTTCGCTGCTGCGTGAAATCGGCCTGATCGACAGCGCCCTGCCCTATGCCACCGGTCGCGCGATGGCGGATGGCCAAAGCCAGTTTTGGACCAAGGGGCTCAGCTTTCAGGACGATCAGGACGCGCGTTCGGGCATTGCCAGCAGCGACGGCGATGTCAACGGCTTCATGATGGGGATGAGCAAGCGTTTCGACGGACAGATCGCGGCCTATGCCGGGGCGGGCACGCTGCAGGGGTCGACCTCGTCGGCCGAGGGTCAGGCCGATACCGATCAGATCTTTGTCACGGCGGGTGGCCGCTATGGCTTTGACAGCCTCGATCAGGGGACATTCGTTTCGGCCAACGTGACCGCCGCGAAGTTCGACTATGACAGCACCCGCCAGATCGGCGGCGGTCTGGGCACGGCCAAGGGCAGCACCGACGGCAACCTTTACGGGGCCAGCCTGAAACTGGGCTATGACCATGTGACGGCGGACTATCGCGTCACCCCGACCGTCGGCATCCGCTTCAGCCATCTGAAGCGCGACGGCTTTACCGAGACCGGCAGCGAGCTGGCCTTGGATGTCGATGCGCTCAGCGAAAGCCGCCGCGACCTGCTGCTGGGGGTCGAGCTTGAGGCGAAGCCGACCGCCATGGGGAATTGGAGCGTCTCTCCGGCACTGAATATCGGTTACGAACATGCGCTGGATGATGCTGCCACCAGCAGCACCGGCCGGATCGAGGGGATTCCAGTCGAACAGGTCTCGGCCTTTGACAGCCGCGACGTGTTCCGGGCGGGCGCATCGATCAGCGCGAAACTTGACCGGCTGACGCTGTCTGCCGAAGGGAATTATCAGGACGGGAATTCCGGCGGGATGCTCTCGGCCAGCTATTCCTTCTAAGAAAGCGGCCTCCGGCATTTTCGCGCCGGAGGCCATACCCGCTAGGCCCCGCCCAGCAGCGCGTCTTTCAGGCTTTTCGCGGCCTCCCGCTCGCCCGACAGGCGCAGTTCTTTTTCGACATGATCAAGGTGATGCGCCATCGCCTTTTTCGCCGCCTTCACGTCGCCGCTACGCAGATGGGTGATAATCTCCTCATGCTCGTCCGGCCCGCAATTATACTTGTCGGAATCGCGGAAGGCGGCGGTGATCAATGAGCTGCGCCCGATCAGGTCGCGCATCAGCCCGCACAGGAAATCGGCCTGCGCCATCTCGGCCAGCATCATGTGAAAGCCGCCCGACAGCTTGATGATTGCGCGCTGGTCGTTTTCGGCATTGGCGACGCGCTCTTGTTCGACATGCGCGACCATCGCATCCAGCTTGCTTTCGTCCAGCCGGTCCATCAGTCTTTCGATGACCCGTTGTTCGACCGAGCGGCGGATATGAAAGATGTCGCGCGCTTCCTCGACATTGGGTTCGGCGACGAAGGCACCCTTGTTGACCTCGCTGGTGACCAGCCCTTCGCGTTCCAGCATGGCCAGAACCTGACGGACACGGGCGCGGCTGATGCCAAAGACCTCGGCCAGCTCGGCTTCCTTCAGTCGCATTCCGGGGCGCAGGCGGCGTTCTGCGATCGAGAGCCAGATCCGCTCGGCAATCTGTTCGGCGGTAAGCGCGTCCATAGGTGTCCTGAATAACAATGCAATACCGAAACTAGCCGATTTTTCCTCTTCTGGTCCAGAAGAAATGCTGGCATCATTGTCGACAATATAGTTGACATTTATAGCGAACGAACTGTCGCAAAGGGGTTCAAAGATCCACCATGGAATTTGATTTCACCAAGATCGAGCCGATGGATCGCTATCGGCTGCTCACGAATTTCATCGGGCCAAGGCCGATTGCACTGGTCACGACACGCGCGGTCGAAGGCCATGACAATGGCGCGCCGATGAGCTTCTTCAACGTCTTCTCGCATGATCCGGCGATTGTCGTGCTTGGCATCCAGCCCCGCGCGGACGGGCGCGAGAAGGATACCGTCGCCAATATCCGGCGTACTGGTGAGTTCACCGTCAACATGGTGGACATGGCCCTGTCGCAGACGATGCTGATCTGCGGGCTGGGCGCGGAAAGCGATGTGGATGAACTGGCCCTTGCGGGCGAGACAGTGTCGCCGGGCGTGCAGGTCGGCTCATCATGGATTCCCGCCAGCCCCTGCGCCATGGAATGCCGGGTCGAACGGCTGATCGAATACCCCAAGCGCGTGTTGGTGCTGGGCGAGGTCGTCCATATGCATGTCCGCCGCGACTGTCTGGACGCCGAGGGCCGCTATGTAGATCCCCAGACCTATCAGCCCATCGCGCGGCTGCATGCCGATAATTACATCGTTTCGGACCAGCAATTCGTGCTGAAGCCGCCACGTCTGGAAGATCTGCTGAGGCGGGTGGATTAAGATGCATGTCTTTGTGATCAACCCGAATTCCACCGCCTCCATGACCGATACGGCGGTTGAAAGCGCCCGCCGTGTGGCCGGGCCGCTGACCGTGATCGAGGGCGCGACCGGCATCGGATCGCCCGCCAGCATTGAGGGTTTCTCGGATGAGGCGTTGTCCGTGCCGTCAATGCTGGCGCAGATTCGCATGGCCGAGGCGGGCGGCGCACAGGCCACGGTGATCGCCTGTTTCGACGATCCCGGTCTTGATGCCGCGCGCGAGATCGCCAGCGGTCCGGTCATCGGCATCTGTCAGGCGGGCGTGCAGGCGGCGATGGTGCTGGCGAAGCGATTCTCAATCGTCACGACGCTGCCGCGCTCGGTCCCGGCGATCGAGGATCTGGTGCATCGCTACGGGGCCAGCCAGCATTGCCGTCGCGTGCGCTGCATCGACCTGCCGGTGCTGGCGCTGGAAACCGAAACCCAGCACGCCTTCAGCCTGCTGGTCGCCGAAATCGAACGCGCCCGCGACGAGGACGGTGCCGAAGCCGTCGTGCTGGGCTGCGCCGGCATGTCCGAGATGACCGACGATCTGACCAAGGCCACCGGCGTAGTGGTCATCGACGGCGTCATCATCGCCACCAAGATGGCCGAAGCGCTGATTGGCAGCGGGCTGAGAACGTCCAAGGCCAATGCCTATGGCTTCCCGCGGATCAAGGACTGACTGGCGCGACCGGACGACAATATGACCGTATCAGGGCTGCCTTCAGGGCGGCCCTTTTTTGCATCGCCTGCTCAATCCGAGGACATCTGGTAAACTATTGTCGCCCTGATTGTCGACAAAATGATTGACAGACATGCCGACACCGTTAGGGTCGTGATCAAAGCTGCAGCAACATGCAGACCAAGGGAGCGACAAGATGAAACCGGGATACCTTCCTCTGGCGCGGTCAGCGCCTTCGCAAGCTGGCGTGTGTCCGGCCTCGGTTCCCACCTGATGGCCGGTCGTGACGCAATGGCCGCCCGCCAATCGCTTCGGCTAAAGCGCCTGACCGGACGGGGGTGACGCATGCTGGTTTTCATCATCAAGAAACTGGCCAATGCCGCGATGGTCATGCTGGCCGTCGCCTTTCTGGCCTTCCTGATCTTCCGCCTTGCCGGCGACCCGGTCGACATGATGTCCACCGAGCAGACGACCGAGGCCGACCGTGCCCTGATGCGCGAAAATCTGGGTCTGAATGACAGCTTCGCGGTTCAGTATGCCCGCTTCGTGGCCAATGCCGCGCAGGGCGAATTCGGGATTTCCTACCGCAACGGCCAGGAAGTGCTTGGCCTGATCGCCGAGCGTTTTCCCGCCACGATGGAACTGGTGATCGTCGCGACCATTCTTTCCTTGCTGATCGGCCTGCCTTTGGGCGTGCTGACCGCGATCCAGCGCGGGAAATGGTATTCGGAATTCCTGCAATTCGGCTCGATCATCGGGGTCTCGCTGCCCAGTTTCGTGGTCGGCATCCTGCTGATCCTGGTCTTCTCGGTGACGCTAGGCATATTCCCGGCCTTCGGGCGCGGCGACGTCATCGACCTGGGCTGGTGGTCGACGGGCTTTCTGACCAAGACCGGGCTGATGGCGCTGGTCCTGCCCTCGATCTCACTCTCGCTTTATCAGGTGACGCTGATCATGCGCCTTGTCCGGGCCGAGATGCTTGAGGTCATGCGCTCGGATTACGTGAAATTCGCCCGCGCCCGGGGCATCAGCCGCCACAGGATCTATTTCCGCCATGCGCTGCGCAATTGCCTGATGCCGGTGGTGACGCTGACGGCGATGAATATCGGCACGCTGATCGCCTTTGCCCTGATCACCGAGACGGTGTTCCAGTGGCCGGGCATGGGGATGCTGTTCATTCAGGCGGTGACCTTCATCGATATCCCGGTGATGGCGGCCTATCTGTGCATCGTCGCCTTCATCTTCGTGTTCCTGAACACCATGGTCGACATCGCCTATGCGGTCATCGACCCCCGCCTGCGCAGCGCCAAGTGAACGGGAGGCCAATCATGACAACGACCGCAACCACCCGCCCCTCGCGCCTGCAACGCATCCGGCAAAGCGACCTGTGGTGGAGCTTCACCCATTCATGGTCGGCGCGGATCGCGGCCTGCCTGCTGATCCTTCTGATCGGAACGGCCTTCTTTGCTCCGGTCTTTGCCCCGCAGAACCCCTATGACGCGGCAAGCCTGGACATGTGGAAATCCGAACTGCCGCCGATCTGGCAGGAGGGCGGAGAGATGCCCTATCTGCTGGGCACGGACACGCAGGGGCGCGACATGCTGTCGGTGCTGCTGTACGGCACCCGGATTTCCGTGCTGATCGGCTTTGCCTCGGTCATCCTGTCGCTGGTGATCGGCCTGTCTCTGGGTCTGGTCGCGGGCTATTTCGGCGGCATCGCCGACAACCTGCTGATGCGGGTCGGCGATGTCGTGCTGTCGATCCCGACCATCCTGATCGCGATCCTTGTATCCGCCGTGGTGCGACAGATGCTGCCACCGGGCCTGCGCGAGGTCGGGGCCTCGGCGGTGCTGGTGCTGGCCATCACCCTGTCGGGATGGGTGCAATATGCCCGAACCGTGCGCGCCCAGACCATTGTCGAGCGTGGCAAGGAATACGTGATGGCGGCGAAGCTTTTGAACGTGCCCAAGCGCCGGATCATGTTCCGCCACATCCTGCCCAACACCCTGACCCCGGTGCTGGTCGCGGCCACGCTGTCCTTTGGCATGGCTATCCTGACCGAGGCGACGCTGTCCTTCCTTGGCATCGGCATGCCGCCCGGCCAGCCCTCGCTGGGGACGCTGATCCGTATCGGCAACCAATATCTGTTCTCGGGCCTCTGGTGGATGGTGATCTTTCCGGTGGTGCAACTCTCGCTTCTGGTCATTTCGGTGAACCTGCTGGGCGACTGGCTGCGCGATGCCCTCAATCCGAAACTGAGGTAATCCATGTCCAACCTGATCCTGCGCAATGTCCGCCCGCTGGGCGGGGCAGCAGCCGACATCCTGATCCGTGACGGCATCATCGCCGAGATCGGCCAGATCGCCGAGCAGCCGGGTGTGACCACCGAGGACGGTCAGGGCGCGATCCTGTGGCCCGGCCTGATCGACGCCCATACCCATCTGGACAAGACCACATGGGGCATGGACTGGCACGAGAACAACCGCGCCGCCATCCTGCGCGAGCGCATCGACTTTGAACGTGATAACCGGCTGCCCTTGGGCCTTGATCCGCATCGCCAGTCGATGCGCCACGCCATCGGGCTGGCCGAACATGGTGCCAGCCACATCCGCAGCCATGTCGATATCGACCCGACCCATGGGCTGCGTCTGGTCGAGGGCGTCCAGCAGACCCGCGAGAAACTGCGTGGCATCATCGACATCGAAATCGTCGCTTTCCCGCAATCGGGCGTCATGGTTGCGCCCGGCACGGTGGAACTGCTGGACGAAGCCCTTGCCAATGGCTGCGAGGTTCTGGGCGGCATCGACCCCTGTGGCATCGACCGCGACCCCAAGGGCCAGCTTGACCTGCTATTCGCCTTGGCCGGCAAGCATGGCGTACCAATCGACATCCACCTGCATGAGGCCGGAGAGCTGGGCGCCTTCACCATGGAGCTGATCTTTGAACGGGTCCGCGCCAATGGCATGCAGGGCAAGTTCGTCATCAGCCATGCCTTTGCGCTGGGAATGAACGACCACCTGCGCGTCGGCAAGCTGATCGAGGAAATCGCCGATCTGGATATCGGCATCGCCACCACCGGGGCGCCCTCGGCCACGGTGCCTTCGGTCAAGCGCCTGCGCGAGGCGGGGGTTCGGGTCGGCGCGGGCTGCGACGGCATCCGCGACACCTGGGGGCCTTGGGGCCTGCCCGACATGATGGATCGCGCCCGGATCATCGGCATGAAGAACGGCGTGCGCTCGGATATCGACCTGCGCCACATGCTGGACATCGTCAGTCAGGGCGGGGCCGATCTGATGCGGCTTGAGGGCTATGGCGTGACGCCAGGCTGCAAGGCCGATTTCACCCTGCTGCAAGGTCAGACCATCGGCCATGCCGTCGTTCAACCCTCGATCCCGCCGCTGGTCGTCAAGACCGGCCGCGTCATCGCCCGCGCGGGCAAATGTATTGTGGACATGCCATGACCAAAGCCATCCCCGCAAAACAGGCACTTGCTGGCCTGTCGCTAGGCGCACGCCCCTCGGGCCGCACATTGCTGACCGCCGAATGGGTCCTAGCGCATGAGAACGGCAGCCATGCACTGCTGCGCAACGGCGAGATCGTCATTGAAAACGGCACCGTCACCTTTGCCGGGCATGATTTCCCCGGTGAGGTCGCCCGCCGCATCGATTTCGGCAAATCGCTGATCTCGCCCGGTCTGATCGATCTGGATGCGCTGTCCGATCTGGATACGACCATCCTTGGCATCGACCATTTCCCGTCATGGAAGAAGGGGCGGGTCTGGCCGCTGTCCTATGTCCAGAACGGCCCCTATGAGATGTATTCGCCCGACGATCTGGCCTTTCAGAAGCGCTTCGCCTTTGGCCAGTTGCTGCTGAACGGGATCACCACCGCCGCGCCCATCGCCTCGCTGTTCTATCGCGAATGGGCGGAAACCGTCGCCGAGTTCGACGCTGCGGCGCAGGCGGCGGGCGATCTGGGGCTGCGGGTGTTCCTGTCCCCTGCCTATCGTTCGGGCGGCATGGTCCTGCATGCCCCCGGCGACATGCGCGCCCATTTCGATGAGCCGCGCGGCTTGCGCGGGCTGGAGCGCGCCGCCGACTATATCGCGCGGCAGTCCGGGCGTTTCGACGGGCTGGTACAGGGCATGTTCGCGCCCGACCGGGTCGAGACCTGCACCGCCGGGCTGCTGCGCGCCACCATGGAACGCGCCGAGGAGATGAACTGCAAGGTCCGCCTGCACATGGCCCAAGGCGCGATGGAGGTTGAAACCGTCCGCAATCTGCATGGCGCGACCGCCCCGGTCTGGCTGGCGCGCGAGGGGCTGCTGAACGACCGCCTGATCGCGCCGCACGCGACCGAGGCGACGCACGAGGATCTGGAGCTTTACGCGCAAAACGGCGTCTCGGTCGTGCATTGCCCGCTGGTTTCGGGTCGGCATGGCGGCAGCCTGAACAGCTTCTCGAAGTTGCGCGATCGCGGCATCAACATCGCGATGGGGACGGATACGACCCCGCCCGACATGCTGCTGAACCTGCTGGTCGGGCTGATCTCCTGCCGGATGAACGATGGCGGGCCGGAACGGGTAATGACCCGCGATTTCTTTGACGCCGCGACCATCGGCGGGGCCAAGGCGCTTGGGCGCACCGATCTGGGACGGCTGATGCCGGGTGCCCGGGCCGATATCGCGGTCTTCGGGCTGGATGATGTCACCATGGCCCCTTCGATCGATCCGATCACCACGCTGGTCGCGGGTGGGTCGGGCAAGGTGACCAAGGCGGTCTTTGTCGACGGTCGGCTGTCGATGCGCTTCGGTCAGGTCGCGGGCATCGACATGCAATCCGCGCGGGATCAAGCGCAAGAGCAGTTCGACCGGCTGATCGTACAATACCCCGCCCGCACCTGGGACCATCCCCCGGTCGAGGAGATCTTCCCGCCCAGCTACCCCCTTCGGGAGAAAGCCGATGCTTGACGCCACGGATGCCTGTCTTGAGGTCCGAAACCTTGTCGTGGAATTCCCGAACCGGCATGGCACGGTCACGGCGCTGAACGATGTTTCATTGCAGATCCGCCCCGGAGAGATTCTGGGCGTGGTCGGCGAATCCGGCGCGGGCAAGTCGATGACCGGGCTGGCCATTCAGGGCCTGCTGGAGCGTCCCGGACATATCGCCTCGGGTGAGGTCTGGCTGTCGGGTCGCCGCATCGACAAGTTGACCGACCGCCAGATGGAACAGATCCGCGGGCGCGAGATCGGTGCGATCTTTCAGGACCCGCTGACCTCGTTGAACCCGCTGTTCACGGTGGGCGCGCAGCTGGTGGAAACCATCCGCCAGCACATCCCGCAGATGGGCAAGCAGGCCGCGCGCGACCGCGCCATCGGCCTGCTGCAAGAAGTCGGTATCCCCGGTGCGACCGAGCGGGTCGACCATTACCCGCACCAGTTTTCCGGCGGCATGCGGCAGCGCGTGGTGATCGCGCTAGCCCTTGCCGCCAACCCAAAGCTGATCATCGCCGATGAGCCGACGACCGCGCTGGACGTGTCCATTCAGGCGCAGATCACCGGGCTTTTGCGCAGGCTGTGCAAGGAACATGGCACGGCGGTCATGCTGGTCACCCATGACATGGGGGTGATCGCCGAAACCGCCGACCGCATCGCCGTCATGTATGCCGGTCGCCTGATCGAGATCGGCCCGGTCGAGACGGTCCTGAAATCGCCCGCCCATCCCTATACCAAGGGGCTGATGGCCTCGATCCCGGCGCTGGGGGCGCGGGTCGCGCATCTGCACCAGATCGACGGGGCGATGCCGCGCCTGAACGCCATCCCGCCGGGCTGCGCCTTCAATCCCCGCTGCACCATGTCCGGCCCGCGTTGCAGGCGCGACCGGCCCGATCTGGCCCCGACCGGAACCGGCTTGGCCGCCTGCTGGCTTCATGATGGAGGTGTCGCATGACCGCGAACCAGACCGCCGCGCTGGAAGTATCCCGCCTTGACCGGGTCTTCGATGTCTCGCCACCCTTTCTGAACCGACTGCTTTACGGGCAGAAACGCAAGTCGCTGCATGCCGTCAACGATGTCAGCTTCAGCGTGCCGATGGGCGGCTGCCTAAGCCTTGTCGGCGAATCCGGCTGCGGGAAATCGACCGTGGCGCGGCTGGTTACCGGGATCTATCCGCCGAGTTCCGGCCAGATCCGCTTTGCGCCGGGGAAATCCGGTCAGCCCTTGTCGGCGCAGATGATCTTTCAGGACCCCTACGCCTCGCTCAATCCGCGCTGGCGGGTCAAGAACATCATCGCCGAACCGCTGCGAGAGCTGAAGCTGATCGACAACGATGCCGGGATACAGGCCCGCGTGGCCGAGTTGCTGGGCATTGTCGGCCTGGCCGCCAGCGATGGCGAGAAGTTCCCGCATGAGTTTTCCGGCGGGCAACGGCAGCGTATCTCGATCGCGCGCGCCTTGGCCTCGGAACCTGAATTTCTGGTCTGCGATGAGCCGACCTCGGCGCTGGACGTGTCGGTGCAGGCCCAGATCCTGAACCTGATGCGCAAGCTGCAGGACGAATTGGGGCTGACCTATCTGTTCATCAGCCATGACCTGTCGGTGGTGCGCCACATGTCCGACCGGATCGCGGTCATGTATCTGGGCCGCGTGGTCGAAGAGGCCGATACCGAAACCCTGTTCGCCGACCCCAAGCATCCCTATACCCGGCTGCTTTTGCAGACGATCCCGAACGTCAACGCCCCCCAGCGCAACCGCGAAATCGCGGCGGGCGAGGTGCCCAGCCCGCTGGCCCCGCCGCCCGGCTGCACCTTTCACACGCGCTGCCCTTTGGCGCAGCCGCGCTGCAAAAGCGACCGCCCCGAACTGCTGCCCAAGGCGGATGGCGCGCGGGTCGCCTGCCATCTGGCCTGACGAACCGACTTACCAACCACAAAACCGAACATCTGCAGGAGAGGTTCATGCCTAACATCTCGAAGCTTGCCGTCACGAAACTTGCCGCAGCGCTCGCGCTGTCGGTCAGCGCCTTTGCCGCTCAGGCGGAAACCGTCAAATGGGCGTCGCGCGCCGACATCTATTCGCTGGACCCGAACTCGATCCCCTCGACCTCGAACCTCGCCTTCCTCAACCACATCTATGAGGGGCTGGTGCGCTATGACAAAACCTTCGGGCTGGAGCCGGCCCTGGCGACCGAATGGCAGCTGGTCGACAACAAGTTCTGGCGCTTCAAGCTGCGCGAGGGCGTGAAATTCCACGATGGCGCGGATTTCACCGCAGATGACGTGGTGGCCTCGTTCAAGCGCGCGGCGGACCCGACTTCGCCCTTGAAAGGCAACATGCCGCTGTTCAAGGACGTCCGGAAGATCGACGACCATACGGTCGAGATCGACGTGACCTCGCCCTCGTCGCTGTTCCTGAACGACATCACCAATATTTTCATCTTCGACGCAGGCTGGCTCAAGGCCAACAATACCGAATTGCCGACCCGCTATGATGAGGGCAAGGAAGGCTACGCCACCAGCAACACCAACGGCACCGGCCCGTTCAAGCTGGAAAGCCGCAAGCCTGACGCGATGACCGTGTTGCTGGTCAATGACGGCTGGTGGGATGAGAAGAAGCACAATATCGACCGGCTGGAATTCATCCCGATCACCTCGGCAGCGACCCGGATCGCGGCACTGCTGTCGGGCGAGGTCGATATCGTCGACAGCGCGCCCATTCAGGATCTGGAACGCCTGAAAGCCGACCCCAGTGTCAAGGTCCTTAACCAGACCGAGCTGCGTACGGTCTTTGTCGCCTTCAACCGCCGCGACAAGCTGCCCAGCGGCGCCGAAAACCCGTTCAACGACATTCGCGTGCGTCAGGCCTTTGAACTGGCCATCGACCGCGACATGATCAACAAGCGGGTGATGCGCGGGCTGGCGCGGCCCTCGGGCTCGCTGATCGCGCCCGATATCGCGGGCTATTCGGCGGAACTGGACACCTACCAGCCTGCCGACCCGGAAAAGGCCAAAGCGCTGTTGGCCGAGGCCGGCAAGGAAGGCCTGCCGCTGACCTATACCTGCATGAACGACGAAAGCATCAACGAAGAGGATTGGTGCCAGGCGATTTCGAACCTGCTGTCGCGCGCCGGCTTCCAGCCCTCGATCGACATGGGTCCGCGCGCGGTCCAGTCGCCCAAGCGCTCGAAAGGCGATACCGAGGTCTTCAACCTCAGCTGGGCGAATGAGCCGACGCTGGACGCCTTCAGCCTGCTGTCGCAGGTGCTGGCAACCAAGGAAGGCACGTTCGGCGTCTCGAACTATGGCGGCTGGTCGGCCCCTGCCCTTGACGCGCTGGTCAAGCAGGCCGCCGAGGCGACCGATCCTGCCGAACGCCTGAAGCTTGAGGCCGAGGCGCTGAAAATCGCCAAGGACGAGGTGCTGATGATCCCGCTGCACCAGCAGCCGATCGCATGGGCCACCAATGCCTCGATCGAGGCGATCGACCTGCGCGCCGACAACAAGCCGCGCCACTGGTTCACCGTGGTCGGCGAGTAATCCCGCCTTATGCGCCGCCCGTAACAGCGGGCGGCGCAGCACTTCCATCCGAGGGGGATCATGGACACGCTTGATGAACTGACCCTGGGCCTGCGCCCCAAGGGCCGCAGCCTGCTGACGGCCGACTGGCTGCTGGCGCATCGCGACGGCGGCCATGTCCTGCACCGGCGCGGCGAATTGGTGATCGAGGGCAACCGCGTCCTTTATGCCGGACCGTGTTTTGACGGGCCGGTGGCGCGGCGCATCGATTTCGGCGCGGCGCTGATCTCTCCGGGGTTGATCGATCTGGACGCGCTGTCCGATCTGGACACTTACAGCCTTGTTCTGGACAACCAGCCCGGCTGGTCGCGGGGCCGCATCTGCCCCGAAACCTACACCCCCTACGAGATGTATTCGCAGGGCGAACTGGCCTTTCAGAAGCGCTATTCCTTTGCGACGCTGCTGCTCAACGGGATCACCACGGCGCTACCCATTGCCTCGCTTTACTATCGCGAATGGGCCGAGACCGCCGCCGAATTCGATGCCGCCGCTGATGCCGCGATCGATCTGGGGCTGCGGGTGTTTCTTGGCCCGGCCTATCGTTCGGGCGGAACGGTCGTGGACCGGGACGGCGCTTTTCACATGCGTTTCAATGAGACGCGCGGCTTTGCCGGGCTGGCCGTCGCCCGCGATTTCATCCGCCGCCGGGCGGGCGATGGCGGCGGGCTGGTACAAGGCCTGCTGGCCCCCGACCGGGTCGAGACGAACACCCCCGCCCTGATGCAGGCCACCATTGTCGCGGCCGAGGATCTGGACGTGCCGGTGCGGTTGCACATGGCGCAAGGCAAGCTTGAGGTCGAAACGATGCGCCGTCTTTACGACGCGACGGCGGCGGAATGGCTGGTCTCGCTGGGCTGCTTCAATTCGCGTCTGATCGCACCCCATGGCACGCATGCCACCGACAGCGATATCGGGCTTTACGCTGACAATGGCGTGACCATCGCGCATTCGCCGCTGGTCTCGGCCCGCATGGGATCGGTGCTGAAAAGCTTTGCCGGCATCCGCAAGCGCGGCGTGAATATCGGCATGGCGACCGACACCGCGCCGCCCGACATGTGGATGAACATGCTGGCCGGGTTGATCGCCTGCCGGATCGCGGACGGGGCCTCGGACGCGGCGCTCAGTGCCGATTTCTTCGACGCCGCGACCCTTGGCGGGGCGCGGGCGCTGAAGCGGGCCGATCTGGGGCGGCTTGAGGCCGGGGCGCTGGCCGATATCGCCATTTTCCGGCTGGACGATCCCCGGATGGTGCCGACCGTCGATCCGATCACCACGCTGGTTCTGGGCGGAAACGGCAAGATCACCGAGGCGGTCTTTGTCGATGGCCGTCTTTCGATGCGCCGCGGTCAGGTCGCGGGCATGGACATGGTTCAGGCCCGCGCGCAGGCACAGGCGCAATTCGACGGACTTGTCGCGAAATATCCCGAACGCAGCTGGCGTCATCCGCCGCTGGACCAGCTTTTCCGCCCCTCATTCCCGATCATCTGACACCGAGGCCCCGATGACTGCCACGATCTTTACCCATGGCACCGTTCTGACCATCGACCCGCAGCGCCGTATCATCGAGGATGGTGCCGTCCGCGTCATCGGCGACCGTATCGCCGCCGTCGGGCCCGCCTCCGAGATCCTGCCTGAACCCGGCGACCACGTTATCGACTGCCGCGGCAAGCTGATCCTGCCCGGCCTGATCGACGCCCATGGCCATGCCGGGCACTGCCTGATCCGCGGCATCGGCGCGGATACCAGCCCGCTGTGGATGAAGATCGTGACGCCGACCTATTGGCATCAGACGACGCGTGAATTCTGGGCCGCCGAAGGCATGGTCTCGGGGCTGGAGCGGCTGCGCGCCGGGGTGACGACCGGGGTCAGCATCATTTCCTCCATGCCGCGCAGTGACGATCCCGAATTCGCGGTGAACCACGCCCGCGCCTATGACCGGATCGGGCTGCGAGAGATCATCTGCACCGGCCCGGCGGGTCTGCCGTGGCCGCGCGAGGTCACACGCTGGGAAACCGGCTCACCCGTCCGCCGCTCGATCACCTTCTCCGAGATGATGGAGGGGGCCGAGGCGGCGATCCAGACGCTGGACGGCAGCGCCGAAGGACGGATCAAGGTATACCTGACGCCCTTCACCATCGTGCCTTCAATCGATCCGTCCAATATCTCGACCCCGGATCAGGCGGTACGGCTGACGCGGGACGACCGCGACCATGCCCGCGCGGTGCGCGAACTGGCGCGGAAATACAGGGTTCGGCTGCATTCCGACGCTTTTGCTGGCCATATCCGGATGGCGGCGCAGGATACCGAAAACGCGCTGCTCGGCCCGGATATCCATCTACAGCATTGCTGGGGGATCTCGCCGCAAGAGATTGATATTCTGGCAGAAACAGGAACATCCGTAACCCATGCGCCACCCGGCCGATCAACGCCGGTGATCGAGATGATGGCGCGCGGGATCAATCTGGCCGTCACCACCGACGGCACCGCACCGAACCGCTATTTCGACCTGTTCCAGACCGCACGGCTGTTCCAGTCGGTCCAGCATGTGCTGCGCGGCCATGACCGCTATTTCTTCCCGCCGGGCAAGGTGCTGGAGATGATCACCATCGACGCCGCCCGCGCCCTTGGGCTGGATCACGAGATCGGCTCACTTGAGGCAGGCAAGAAGGCCGACGTGATCGTCCTCGACATGCGCGCGCCGCATCTGACGCCGGACTGGCAACCCGTCCACCGCCTGATCGCGCAGGCCGTGGGGCATGACGTCGAAACGGTCATGGTCGATGGCCGCATCATCATGTCCGACCGCCGCGCCCTTCACGTGGATGAGGCCGAGGCCATCACCGAAGGCAACCGCGTCGCCCGCGAACTGGTCGCGCGGGCGGGTCTGGAAAAGCATCTCTGCGAGCCGGGCTGGGGGCAGCTTTACCGTCACTTCGACGAACCGGTCAGCCTGCCGCAATGGTGATGCGGGGCTGACAGGCCGCATCTCAGGGCTGAACCGGATCCTCGCCCGGGGCGGTGGTGAACAGATCGGCCCATTCGGGGTGGCGCGCATATTGCCCGCGGACATAGCGGCACAGCGGAATGATGCGGAAACTTTCCTCGCGCGCGTCCTGCAGCAAGCGTGCCAGCAGCGCCCCGGCGACGCCCCGACCTGCCATGCTTTCGGGTACGCCGGTATGGTCGGCGCTGATGACGCCCGGCCCGCGCCGGGTAAAGGTGATCTCTCCCTCACCCTCGACCCCTTCGATGCGGGCCACGTAGCGTCCGGTGCGGGGGCCGGTTTCCTCACGCGTGATGGTGGTCTCGGTCATGCCTGTCGGTTCCTTTGCAAGCGCATCTGCCGCAACTCTAGGCGCGGCGTGCAAGCGGGTCCACCAAGTCTGCCTGCAACATCACGCGGTCCTGCAGACGGCGCAGCGACAGCAGGGCCGATGCCTCATCCAGTTCGACATCGCCGCACAGGATCGCGGAGCCAGCGGGCACATCGCGCAACAGCCTGCGTCCGGCGGCAAGGTAATAGGGGATGGGCGCGTCATCGGACAGCACCATCGCCGGGGTCATCCGCCCCGAGACATCGGCAATGCTGTGATGATGCCCCTGCGCGTGCAGGATCGTCCCGGCCTTCAGGTCGCGGTCGGCATGGGCGGTCAGGTCGATGACCGGCTGCGGGTTGAGACCGCCGGATGAGCGGCCCAGCAGTGCTGCCTCGAACACCGAGGTCGCTGCCTCAAGCCCCAGCAGATGGCGCGGCAGACCCAGCATCGCGGTGCGCCCATTGCGGGCCACGACATGCCCCTTGTCGCGCAGCATGTCCCAGGTGTCGCCATCCTCGCAGCGGACGGTGACATAGACGCCGCCCGCGAAACTGGGTTCATCGGGCAGGCGCAGGCAGTGGAACACATCCAGTTGTCCCCGCCCCCGCAGCAATCCGCCATCGGCATTCAGGGCCGTCAGGTCCGCGATCTCGGGGATACGGGCGATGGGGGCATGCAGATCGGCCCGGTCAGGCATCATGCCAAGAGCATTGGCAACCACGGTCATCTCGCACAGGTCCGGCACGGCGCGCTGCGGCAAGGCCGATGCCAGCCGCGCGCGGGCCGCCGCGACCTGCGCCCAAGGGCGCTCCCCTGCGGCAAGCCAGTCGGAAAAGCCGGGGGCCGCGATGCTGCTGCCATTGCTGGTGATCGTGCCTTGCGCGGGATCGAAGACGAAGTCGTATTCGCTGGATTTCCCCGCCGACACGACGTTTAGCCCCACCACCTGCGCCCATGTCACCAAACCGATCAGCAGACTGGGTTGGTCGCCATCGACCGGCGTCACCACCCGGCCCCGTTCGGTGGCCAACCGGGCCAGAATGGGACCGATGACGCTGTCGGTCTCTTTGGTGACCATCACGACATGGCGGTCGGCTTCGATGGCGATCAGGGCGTGACGGGCACCAGCCTCGGGGTTTCCCGTCGCCTCCAGCAGGACCTCGAAGGGCAGGTCCGCGACATGCGCCAGATCGGCGGCGGCGATGGCCTTGCCCTGATCCCAGGCCACGCGGGCCGAGGCGGCATCGCTGCATTCCGCGATCTCGGCCGGATTGATCCCGACCGAGGCCAGCACGCGGGCGGCAATCGCGGCATCGACATCCACCGCGATGCGGCAGGACAGTCCCGGCACGCGGCGCGCCTGCGCCAGAAAACTGCGTCCGAAACCGCCCGTCCCCGTGATCGCGCATTCGACGCGGCGACCGTCACGGGTGGCGAAATAGCTGTGATGGTTCATCGGATCTCCTGACTGGCCGGGCGGTGCCCACGCAGGCGCGCGCCGATATGCAGCAATTTCGGGACGATCAGCAGCGCCAGCGCGATTGCCATGATCGAGCCGCAGAGCGCATTGGCAAAGAAGATCCCCAGTGAGCCATCCGACAGCACCATCGACTGGTAAAAGGCGTTCTCGGCCTTGTGGCCCAGCACCATTGCCAGAACCAGCGGCGCCAGCGGATATTCCAACCGCGACAGCACATAGCCCACCAGCCCAAAGACCAGGACCAGCCACAGGTCAAAGGTCGCGCTGGAGACCGTATAGGCCCCGACAAAGCAGATCGCGACGATCATCGGCCCGATGATCGAGAACGGAACCCGCAGCAAGGCCGCGAACAGCGGCACGGTCAGCAGGACAAGGATCACGCCAACGATGTTCGACACATACATGCTGGCGATCAGGCCCCAGACGAAATCCGGCTTGGTCGCGAACAGCATCGGACCGGGCGTCAGGCCCCAGATCATCAGCCCGCCCATCATCACCGCCGCCGTGGCCGAGGACGGTACGCCTAGCGCCAGCATCGGCAGCATGGCACAGGTTCCGGCGCTGTGGTCGGCGGTTTCAGGGGCGATGATGCCTTCCGGCCGACCCGAGCCAAAGGCCGCACCCTTGCGCGAGGCCTGCCGCGCAATGCCATAGCTCATGAAGGATGCTGCCGTCGGGCCGCCGGGGGTAATGCCCATCCAGATCCCGATCAGCCCCGAACGCAGCGTCGTCGCCCAGTAGCGCGGCAGTTCCGCAATGGTGCGCAGCATGTCGCGCAGGTCGATGCGCGAGGACACGCCACGGAAACGCAGCCCCTCTTGCACGGTGGCCAGAAGCTCACCGATGCCGAACAGACCGATCACCACCACCAGAAAGCTGATCCCGCCCAGCAGGTCCGAGAAGCCGAAGGTCAGGCGCACTTCGCCGGTGACATTGTCCATCCCGACCGAGGCCAGCAGCAGCCCCGTCGCCAGCGACACCACCGTCTTGACCGGAGATGCGCTGCCCATGCCGATGAACGCCGCGAAGGCCAGAAAATAGACCGCGAAGTACTCCGGCGCGCCAAAGCGCAGCGCAAAGCGAGAGGCCCAGCCCGCCAGCAGCGTGATCACCACGACGCCGATCAACGCCCCGATCCCCGCCGACATGAAGGCCAGCGTCAGCGCCCGCGTCGATTGCCCCGACCGCGCCATCGGATAGCCGTCGAATGTCGTCGCGACCGAGCTTGGCTCTCCGGGGATGTTGAACAGAATCGAGGTGGTCGAGCCGCCAAACAGCGCGCCCCAATACATCGATGACAGCAGAATGATGGCCGAGGTCGGGTCCAGCGTGAAGGTCAGCGGGATCAGCAAGGACACCCCATTGGGCGCACCAAGCCCCGGCAATACACCCACAACCAGCCCCAGCAGCACCCCAACGACCATCAGCATCAGGTGAAAGGGCGTGATCGCGATGCCGAAGCCATGCATCAGAAGGTCAAAGTTCTCCATCTCGCACGACCCTCAATAGATGCCCAGAAGCGGCTCGATCGGCCCCTTCAGCAGGGGCACGAGGAAAGCCACCTCAAAGACCAGATAAAGCGCCACCGAAAAACCACAGCCGATCGCCAGCGCGACCCATGCGCGATAGCCGCCCGAACGCCACGCATTCCACGCGACATAGCTGGCTGCACCGACATAGATGCCCATGACCACCGTCAGGATGACGAATGCCAGCATCGTGCCGATGAAACGGCCCAGACGGACAAGACGCTCGCGGTCAAGGAAAAGCTCGGCACCGTCATCGCCCTGTGCCGTCTGTCGCGCGACAATGGCTGCACCCAGATTCCACAGGCTGGCAAGGATCAGGATCACCCCGACATAGAACGGGAAATAGCCCGATTCAGGGCCGGATTCCGACCAGCCATGACCCAGCTCCAGCGCGCCGATCACCGCAGCGGCACCCAAAGCGCCGGTGCCAATCGCGGTCGCCACCTCGGCATGAAAACGTCTGACGGTCATAGCTTCTCCCCCTGCCCCCGCCTGATCCGAAAAGGCCCGCGACAATCGGGTCGCGGGCCGGTCTTTGGCTTATTCGGTCGACCAGCCCTGCGCCTTGAAGACGGCGACGGTCTTGGCCTCGCTGCCGTCGATAAAGGCTTGCAGCGCGTCCCCGGTCAGCAAGGTGCCGCTTTGCGAGGTCTTGGTCAGGTATTCCTGCCATTCGGGGGATTCAAAGACCGATTTCAGCGCCTGCTGGTAGAAGGCGACGGCCTCGGGCGGGGTATCGGCGGGCAGCCAGACCGTGCGCGGCATCTGGTAGCTTTCGATATTCAGCCCCTGCTCCTTGCAGGTCGGGATGTCGTGCCAGCCCATGCCGTCATGGATCGCGGCGCTTTTGGCCATGCGCTGAGGGGCAAAGACGCAAAGCGGCCGTACCGCGCCCGCTTGCCATTGGCCGGCGTTTTCATTGGGATTGTTGACGTTGGCCGCGATATGGCCACCCGCCAGCTGCACGCCGACCTCGCCGCCGCCATTGAAGGGAACGTATTTGAAATCGGCGCCCGTCGTGTCCTCGATCAGCGCGACCAGGGTTTCGTCGGTGTCCTTGGACTGGCTGCCGCCGAAGGGGATCTTGCCGGGATCGGCCTTGGCGGCGTCGATCAGGTCGGTGACAGTCTTGTAGGGCGCGTCGGCCTTGACCCAGACGATGAACTCATCCATCGCCAGCGCCGCAACCGGCTGCAGATCCTTGGCGGTATAGGCCAGCTTTGCAACATGCGGCAGCAGGTAGACGTTGTTCGTGGCGAAGATGACCTTGTTCGGGTCGGCCTTGTTCTGCTTGCCGTAAAGGAAGGCCTCGGCCCCCGATCCGCCGCCCTTGTTCAGCACGACGATGGGCTGGTCGACCAGCTTGCCGCGCGTCAGAACCGACTGGATGGTGCGCGCGAAATTGTCGGTCCCACCGCCCGCGCCCGAGGCGACCACGAACTCTACCGGCCGTTCGGGGCTCCATTCAGCCCAGGCAGGCACCGATAGCAGCATCAGCGACGCGACGGACGCGCCGATTGCTTTCTTCATCATCTTCTCTCCTCCACTGAATTGGACCGCGTCCTCCACGCGATCTTGTCTCCGGGCCGGGTTGGCGACCCGAAAAACGCTATCCTTCCACAGCCGCCGTGGCCCAATCGGGTGCCAGCGCCGCCTGTGCATCGCGACGGGGATTCATGCTGGCCAGATCGATGCCAAGGCGTGCAGCAGCGCGGGTCGCACCCAGATCCGCTCGACCCTGCCCGGCAATGTCATAGGCCGTGCCATGCGCGGGCGTGACGATCGGGAAATCGTAACCGGCGATCAGCGTGACCCCCCGGTCAAAACCCAGCAGCTTGATCGCGATCTGACCCTGATCGTGATACATGGTCAGCACGGCATCGAATTCCCCCCGGATCGCCCGGACGAACACCGTATCCGAAGGGATCGGCCCCTTCACGTCGAAACCCTCGGCCGCGGCCAAGTCGACGGCGGGGGCGATGATGTCTTCATCCTCGTCGCCGAAATTGCGGCCATCGCCCGCATGCGGGTTCAGCGCGGCGACGCCGATGCGCGCACCGGGCTTGCCCGCCGCAGCCATCACTTCCGATGTCAGCCGGATGCTGGACAGGATACGGTCGATACTCAGCCGGTCCGCCACCGCCCGCAGCGGCACATGCGAGGTGACGCGGGCGTTCCAGACCTCTTCCAGCACGTTGAATTCGCGGCCGCTGCGCTCGGCACCCAGCACCGCGTCGATAAACCCGATCTCATCGACATAGGCAGGACGGGCAAGGCGCATCGAATGCTTGTTGAAGGGCGTGAACATCACCGCATCGACCAGCCCGGCCTGACCCAGCCGCAGGGCGGCAGCGAAATTCTGCAGCGATGCCTCGCCCGCGGCAGGGTTCGAGCGGCCGATGGTGATCCCGTCCGGGGCACAATTCGCCAGATCGACCAGCACGTGACGCGCCGGCAGCGTCTGGCACAGATCATCAGCGGCTATCACCGTGACGTTCAGGTCAACCCCGGCATGTTCGATGCCCATGTTCAGGACATTCTCGGCGCCGATGGCGATCACCTCATGATCCTGCAGATCGGGATGGGCCATCAAGCTGGCCGCCAGTTCCGGCCCCACACCACCTGCATCCCCCAGCGCCAGCGCAATCCGCATCGCCTCGATTCCTTCCCCTCGATCCAATATTGAATTTTGTATACAATATTTCGTATCGCGTCCACTTGGATTTCGCGCTAGAAATGAACTGTCGCTTGGAGTGCGGAAATGGATCTACAGAACGATACGGTCGGCACGCTGCGCGTCGACAAGGCCACGCTGCACGATCAGGTCGTTGCGCGGATACGCGACCTGATCGTCGAGGGCGCGTTGCTGCCCGGCTCTCGCATCGACGAATCCGCGCTGATCGAACAGCTGGGCGTCTCGCGCACCCCTTTCCGAGAAGCGCTGCGCACCCTTGCCGCCGAAGGTCTGGTCGAGATCCGCCCGACCCGCGGCAGCATTGTGCGCAAGCTGACGCCCGATGAGGTCTTCTCGATGCTGGAGGTTCTGGCGCAGTTGGAACAACTGGCCGCCGAACTGGCCTGCAAGCGTGCAAGCGATGCCCAGATCGCCCAGATGGTCGCGATCCATGAGCAGATGCTGGAGTTCTACGCCAAGCGCGAACGCATGCCCTATTTCAAGCTCAACCAGGAATTCCATCGCGGCATCGTCAGCCTGTCCGCCAATCCCGTGCTGATCGAGATCCACAGCAACCTGCATGCCCGGCTGAAACGCATCCGCTTTGTCGGCAATCGCGGCCCGGACTTTTGGGCCGATGCCGTGTCCGAACACGAGGAAATGGCCCGCGCCCTGCAAACCCGCGACGGCACCCTTCTGGGCGAGATCGCGGCCCGCCACCTGCTGAACACCTGGACGCGGGTCCGGGATGCGGTGACCTGAACCAATCCTGCCAGGATCGCGCGCAATTGGTCCCCCGGTGCAACCTCTCGCGCCGGGGCATAACGCTTACTGCGTGAATAATTGTCATTCTGCGCATCCTTGGACGAATTTAGGCTGACGCCAAACTGAACCATTTACGAATCCAATTTCCTGAGATTGACTGAGCCAATCGCAAATTGGTCCCGTCATGCCCGCATCGGAACTGCTTCGCCCCAACGACCCCGAACGCCGCGCCGAGGATGGCAATTCGGCCTATGCGCTTGAGCGCCTGCGCCGCTATCTGGATGCTGGCGAAACGCGGTCCGGCGGTCGGATGCCTACCGAACGCCAATTGGCCGAAACGCTTGGCATCGGCCGCCGCGCCGTGCGCCGCGCGCTTGAGGTGCTTGAGGCCGAGGGGCTGATCTGGCGGCGTCAGGGCTCGGGAACCTTTGCCGGCCCCTTGCCCGCCGAGAACAGTGCCGAGCAGATTGCCACCACCGACTTCCTTGAGATCATGGAGGTGCGGCTGCGGCTGGAACCACAGCTTGCGGCACTGGCTGCGATGCGCGCCAAACCCGCGCAGATCGCCCGCATGCATGAATTGGCCGACCGGATCGTCCAATGCGAGGATGCCGATGCCCGCGAGCTATGGGACGGGACGCTGCATCGTCAGATCGCGCAGGCGGCGGGCAATGCGCTGTTCCTGTCGCTTTTCGACACGGTGAACCGGTTGCGTCAGGACGAGGCCTGGCAGGCGATCCGCGAACGCGCGCGCGGTGGCAATGGCACGCGCGACATCACGCTGCGCCAGCATCACGCCATCATCGACGCCATCGCCGCCCGCGATCCGCAGGCGGCCGCCAATGAAATGCGCCAGCATCTGCTGATGCTACAGGAAAAGCTGATCCGGCAAACCTCGCTGGACGGCTCGGAAACTTGAACCACGCAGAAACCGGACCAACCGGTCGCGACAGTCAACATGGGAGATGAAATGATCACCAAGACATTGCTTTCTGCCGCTGCCCTTGGCGCGCTTCTGGCCATTCCGGCCAGCGCCAGCGAATTGCGGATCGGGCTTCAGGACGATGCCGACGTTCTGGACCCGCACCAGTCGCGGACCTTTGTCGGTCGCATCGTCTATACCGGGCTTTGCGACAAGCTGGTCGATCTGGACAAGGACGTGAAGATCGTCCCCCAGCTTGCCACCGACTGGACGACCTCGGATGACGGCTTGAAGCTGGTGATGAACCTGCGCGACGGCGTTGTCTTTCACGACGGCACCCCCCTGGATGCCGAGGCCGTAGTCTACAATATCGACCGCGCGATGACCCTGCCCGAGTCACGGCGCAAGTCCGAACTGTCCTCGGTCGAGAAGATCGAGGCGACCGGTCCGCTGCAGGTGACCTTCACCCTGAAGGCCCCGGATGCGTCACTGCTGGCGCAACTGACCGATCGCGCAGGCATGATCCTGTCGCCGACTGCGGCCAAGGCGTCCGGTGCGGATTTCGGCGCGAATCCCATATGCTCAGGGCCGTTCAAATTCGTCGAGCGGATCTCTCAGGACCGGATCGTGCTTGAGAAATTCGCGGATTACTACGATGCCGACCGCGTCAAGATCGACCGTGTCGTCTATCTGCCGATCCCCGATACTACTGTCCGTCTGGCGAACCTGCGCTCGGGCGAACTGGACATGGTCGAACGCGTCGCCGCCAGCGATGTGGCGGGGGTGCGCGAAGACGCCAACCTGACCTCGCAGGAATCCGTCGGGCTGGGTTACATGGCAATCTATGTCAACATCAAGAACGGCGACCGCGCCGCCAACCCGGTGGGTCAGGATGCCCGGATCCGGCAGGCCTTCTCGCTGGCCATCGACCGCGAGGCGCTGAACCAAGTCGTGTTCGAGGGGACGGCAAGGGCCGGAAACCAGCCCTTCGCCCCAACCTCGCCGTGGTTCAACGCCGCGCTCCCGGTCCCAGCGCGCGATGTCGACGCGGCCAAGGCGCTGCTGGCCGAAGCCGGGGTCGAGCGTGTCTCGATCGAGTTGCAGCATGCCAACAACCCGGTCGTGACGCAGATGATGCAGGTGATCCAGTCGATGGTGGCCGAGGCCGGTTTCGATGTCTCGCTGCAGGCCACGGAATTCGCCACGCTGCTGTCGGAACAGACGGCGGGGAATTTCCAGATGTCGCGCTCGGACTGGTCGGGGCGGCCTGACCCGGACGGGAACCTGCATCAGTTCGTCACCTGCGAGGGTGGCATCAACGACCCGAAATACTGCAACCCCGAGGTCGACATCCTGCTGAACGAGGCCCGCGCCACCAGCGACGTCGCCATCCGCAAGCAGAAATACGACGCCGCCGGCGCGATCCTGAACCGCGACATGCCGATCATCTATCTGGGCCACCAGACCTATGTCTTTGGTTTGGACAAGGGTATTGAGGGCTTTCAGGCCTATCCCGACGGGATGATCCGGCTGAAGGACGTGACCGACGCCGACTGATCTTCGCGTGGGTGCGGTGCCTGTCGCCGCGCCCCTTCCGTTCCGGCTGTGCGCGACCGGCTAACCCCCCGATATTTTCGGGATCGGCCATCCGGCGCGACAACCAAGGCTGTCCGCATGCTCATCCATATCGCCAAGCGCATTCTGGTCGCGCTGCCCACCTTGCTGATCGTTTCGGTTCTGGTCTTTTCACTTCAAAAACTTCTGCCCGGCGACCCGGTTCTGGCGCTGGCCGGGGAGGAGCGCGATCCCGCCACGCTGGCCGCCCTGCGTGAGAAATACCACCTGAACGACCCGTTCCTGATGCAGTATCTTCGCTGGCTGGGCGGTGTATTGACCGGGGATTTCGGCGTCTCGCTGCGGACCGGGCAGCCGGTGTTGGAGCTGATCGGCCAGAAACTGCCCGTCACCATCCAGCTGGCCTTCATGTCGATGTTCTTCGCGCTGTTGATTGGAATCCCTACAGGAATCCTTGCCGCCGTGAAAAAGGGCACGGTGCTGGACTGGCTGGCGAATGTGATTGCCCTGTCCGGCCTGTCGATCCCGAATTTCTGGCTGGGGATCATGCTGATTTTGCTGGTATCTGTGCAACTGGGCTGGCTGCCAGCCTCGGGCTATGAATCGCCCTTTGTCGATCCGCTGCGCTCATTCCAGACCATGCTGATGCCGTCCTTCGTGCTGGGCACCGGGCTTGCCGCGACATTGATGCGCCATACCCGCTCGGCCATGCTGGGCGTGCTCAGCGCCGATTACATCCGCACCGCCCGCGCCAAGGGGCTGGGAAGCCGCGAGGTCATCATGACCCATGCCTTCCGCAACGCATTGCTGCCCGTCATCACCCTGACCGCGCTACTGTTCGGAGAGCTGCTGGCCGGGGCCGTCTTGACCGAGCAGATCTTCACCATCCCCGGCTTTGGCAAGCTGATCGTAGATGCCGTCTTCAACCGCGATTACGCCGTGGTGCAAGGCGTGGTGCTGTGTACGGCAGTGGGCTTCCTGCTGATGAACCTTGTCGCCGATGTGCTTTACGTCCTGCTCAACCCCCGCATGAGGACCGCGCTATGACCGCTGCCGAAACCTCGCTGGCCCTGCCCGCGCGCAGCCAAGCGCGGGTCTGGTCCAAGTTCCGGCGCAACCGCTCGGCCTTGGTCGGGGCTTGCATCGTGGGCTTTTTCGGCCTGCTGGCGCTGCTTGCACCGCTTCTGCCCATCGCCGATCCGCTGGCCACCAGCTGGAGCGCGATCCGCAAGCCGCCTTCGCTGGAATATCTGATGGGCAGCGATGAGATCGGCCGGGACATCCTGTCGCGGATGATCTGGGGGGCGCAGGCCTCACTTCTGGCCGGGGTGATCTCGGTGGTGATTGCGATGCTGACCGGCGTGCCCATCGGGCTGATCGCCGGATATTTCGGCGGCTGGACCGATACCGTCATCTCGCGCTTCACCGATGCACTGCTGGCGATGCCCTTCCTGATCATGGCCATCGCGCTGGCGGCGTTTCTGGGACCCAGCCTGAGCAATGCGATGATCGCCATCGGGCTGTCGGCGATGCCGGTCTTTATCCGGCTGACGCGTGGGCAGGTGCTGTCCGTCAAGACCGAGGATTACGTCGAGGGAGCGCGCGCCGTCGGGCTGGGGCATCTGGACATCATGCGCCGATACATCCTGCCGAATGTCGTCCCCCCGATCATCGTGCAGGCGACCCTGACCGTCGCCACCGCGATCATCGCCGAGGCCTCGCTGTCCTTTCTTGGTCTTGGCCAGCAGGCCCCTGCGCCCAGCTGGGGTTCGATGCTGAACGTCGCCAAGAACTTTCTGGGCCAGGCGCCGTGGATGGCGATCTGGCCGGGCGCCGCAATCTTTCTGGTGGTGATCGGCTTCAACCTTCTCGGCGACGGGCTGCGCGATGCGCTGGACCCGCGCGAACACTGATCAAAGGAACGTACCATGACCAGCTTCACCACCCGACCCGAAATTCTGGGCACCTTCGGGGTCGTCACCTCGACCCATTGGATCGCCACGGCGGTCGGCATGGGTATTCTGGAACGCGGCGGCAATGCCTTTGACGCCGCGGTGGCGACTGGCTTCGTGCTGCAGGTGGTCGAGCCGCATCTGAACGGGCCCGGCGGCGATCTGCCCGCGATCATCCATTCGGCGGCAACCGGCCGGACCGAGGTGATCTGCGGTCAAGGCCCCGCCCCCGCCGCTGCGACCATCGCGCATTACCGGGCCGAGGGGATCGATCTGATCCCCGGCAACGGGTTGCTGTCGACCGTCATTCCCGGCGCTTTCGACGGCTGGATGCTGATGCTGCGCGACTACGGCACGATGACTTTGCGCGATGTGCTGGAACCGGCGATCCATTATGCCGAGCACGGTCATCCAATGCTGGCGCGGGTATCCGCGACCATCGGCGGTCTTGCTGATTTCTTCCGTCAGGAATGGGCGACATCCGCCGCGACTTGGCTGCCGGATGATGCGGTCCCCGCTGCCGAGGCGCTGTTTCGCAACCCGGTACTGGCCGAAACATGGAAGCGCATCCTGACCGAGGCCGAGGCCGTGCCGGGTCGTGCAGCCGGAATCGAGGCCGCCCGCGACGCGTTTTATCGCGGCTTCGTGGCCGAGGCGATCGACCGCTTCTGCCGCGAGACCGAGGTGATGGACGGTTCCGGCACGAAGCATCGCGGCGTCCTGACCGCGCAGGACATGGCCGGTTGGCAGGCCACAGTCGAGGCACCGCTATATGGCGATTACCACGACTGGACCATCGCCAAGACCGGCCCTTGGGGTCAGGGTCCGGTGTTGCTGCAGGGGCTGAAGCTGCTGGAAGGCTTCGATCTGGCAGCGATGGACCCGAACGGACCGGACTATATCCATACCGTGATCGAGGCGATGAAGCTCGCCTATGCCGACCGCGAGGTTTATTACGGCGACCCCGATTTCCACGACGTGCCGATGCAGGTGCTGCTGTCGGATACCTATGCGACCGAACGGCGCGCGCTGATCGGCGACACCGCCTCGCTTGACCTGCGGCCGGGCCTTGTCCCGGGCTTCGAAGTTCAGCGCGACCGTACCCTTGCCATGCTTGGCCGCATGGGCACCGGCGCGGTTTATGAGCCGACCATGTCGCATCTGTCGGAGAAGCGCGGTGATACCGTCCATATCGACGTGATTGATCGCTGGGGAAACATGGTCTCGACCACGCCGTCGGGGGGCTGGCTGCAAAGTTCGCCGATCATCCCCGAACTGGGTTTCTGCCTGAATTCGCGCGCGCAGATGTTCTGGCTGGAGGAAGGCCTGCCGACCTCGCTTGCGCCGGGCAAGCGGCCCCGGACCACGCTGACGCCCTCGCTGGCGCTGCGCGACGGCAAACCGGTGATGGCATTCGGCACGCCCGGCGGCGACCAGCAGGACCAGTGGCAACTGGCCTTCTTCCTGCGGTATGCCCATCACGAAGGCAACCTGCAGGCCGCGATCGACGCGCCGCTGTTCCATTCGACGCATTTCCCGGCCTCATTCCATCCCCGCACCTCCTCGCCCGGCGGCATGCTGATCGAGGGTCGCGTGGGCGAGGCCACCATCGCCGAGTTGCGCCGCCGCGGTCATCAGGTCACCGTCGCCGGCGATTGGGACATCGGGCGGCTGACCGCGGCGCGGCGCGATCCGTCGGGGCTGCTGCGCGCCGCCGCCACCCCGCGCCTGATGCAAGCCTATGCGGCGGGGCGCTGACATGACCCCACCCGTCCTGTCGGTCGAGAACCTGACCACAGCCTTCCAGACTGGCGACGGCTGGGGCGAGGTCGTGCGCAATGTCTCGTTCACCGTGAACCCCGGCGAGACCGTGGCCATTGTCGGCGAAAGCGGGTCGGGAAAAAGCGTCACCTCGCTGTCGATCATGCGACTTTTGGACCCGAAGCGGGCACGGGTCTCGGGCCGCGTCTTTCTGGAGGGCACCGACCTTCTGTCCCTACCCGAAAGCGCCATGCAGCAGATCCGCGGCAACCGCGTCGCAATGATCTTTCAAGAACCGATGACCTCGCTGAACCCGGCCTTTACCGTCGGGCGCCAGATCGGCGAGGTCCTGGCCCGGCACACCGACCTTGGCAAATCCCAAATCCGCGCCGAGGTGCTGCGCCTGATGGAGCGGGTCCGCATTCCCAATGCCGCAAGGCGCATCGACGAATACCCGCACCAGTTTTCGGGTGGAATGCGGCAGCGGGTGATGATCGCGATGGCGCTGGCCTCAAGGCCCCGGCTGCTGATTGCGGATGAGCCGACGACGGCGCTGGACGTCACCATTCAGGGCCAGATTCTGGATCTGATCAAGGAGTTGCAGCAGGAAACCGGCATGGCCGTCCTGTTCATCACCCATGACATGGGTGTGGTCGCGGAAATCGCCGACCGCACGGTGGTCATGTATCGCGGCGATTGCGTCGAAACCGGGCCGACCGAGCGCATCTTTGCACAGGCCGAGCATCCCTATACCCGCGCATTGCTGGCGGCGGTGCCGCGGCTGGGTTCGATGGTGGGTCAGGATCATCCGCTGCGCTTCCCGCGGGTCGAGATGGACAGTGGCAGGGTCAATGCCCTGCCCCCGGTGCTGAACCCGGTCGACCGGCAGGGGACGCCGGTGCTGTCGGTGCGCAACCTTACCACGCGCTTCGCTGTCGGCTCGGACCTGCTGGGCCGACCCCATGGCCATGTCCACGCTGTCGAAAACCTGTCCTTCGACCTGTGGCCGGGCGAGACGCTCAGCCTTGTCGGCGAATCCGGCTGCGGCAAGTCCACCACAGGGCGTTCGATACTGCGCCTGATCGAGCCGCAATCGGGCTCGATCCAGTTGGACGGATTCGATGTCCGCGACCTTGGGGGCAGTGATCTGCGCCGGATGCGACGCTCGGCGCAGATGATCTTTCAGGACCCGTTCTCAAGCCTGAACCCGCGCATGACCGTGGGCCAGACCGTGGCCGAGCCGATCCTGAAGCATGGTATCGCCAAGGGGCATCAGGCCCGTGCCATGGCGGCCGACCTGCTGGCTCAGGTCGGGTTGAGCCCCGCCATGATGGACCGCTATCCGCATGAGTTTTCGGGCGGGCAGCGCCAACGCGTTGCCATCGCGCGGGTGCTGGGGCTGGGTCCCAAGCTTATCGTGGCGGATGAAAGCGTCTCGGCGCTGGATGTCTCGGTCAAGGCGCAGGTCTGCAACCTGCTCATGGATCTGCAGGAGCGGTTGGGCATCGCCTATCTGTTCATCTCGCATGACATGGCGGTGGTCGAACGGGTCAGCCACCGCGTCGCCGTCATGTATCTGGGCGAGATCGTCGAAATCGGGCCGCGCGAAGCGGTCTTTGGCAATCCGCAACATCCCTATACGCAAAAGCTGATCGCCGCGGTCCCCATCCCTGATCCCAACCGCCGCGGACTGCGCCGCGCAATGGCCACAGAGGAACTGAAAAACCCGATCCGCCCGCGCGGTTATGTGGCACCGCGCCGGGACTGGCAGGATCTGGGGCGCGGACATCTGGTGATGAACACGGCCTGAAACCCCGATCGCATCGCAGACGCTAGCCCAATGGCCGCAAATCGTTAACATGAGGCGAAGGAAGGTTTGACGACCGGACAGATTATAACTGTCCCGGATTTGCGCGGTCAGTTCATCACGAAAGGAATGAACCTGATGTTTCCCTTCGCTCGGCTTTTCTCGACCATTTTTCTGTGCGGTGCGCTTTGCCTGTCCTTGCCCCTGGAGGGGCGAGCCGACGTGCTGTTCCGCAATGTCCGGATTTTCGACGGCCATGCCGCGCAGCTGTCCCAGCCTTCGAATGTGCTGGTCACCGGCAATGTGATCGCCACCATCTCGGCCGATGTCCCGGAACCCGCCGGGGCGACGGTCATCGACGGTGCGGGCATGACCCTGATGCCGGGGCTGATCGACGCGCATTGGCATACGATGCTGGCGCGCCCGACCGCTGATATGGCGATGCTGGGCGATTATGGCTTCCTCAATATTCTGGCGAGCGTCGAGGCGCAGGCCACATTGCTGCGCGGCTTCACCACCGTGCGCGACATGGGCGGACCGGCCTTTGGCCTGAAACAGGCGGTCGACAGCGGGCTGGTGCCGGGACCGCGGATCTATCCCTCGGGGGCGATGCTGACCACGACAGGCGGGCATGGCGATTTCCGTTTCCTGACCGAATTGCCGCGCCATGGGGGGGAATTGACCCGGTCCGAGGAAATCCATGGCAGCATGATCGTCGACAGCCCTGCCGATGTCCGCATGCGGGTGCGCGAGCAGCTGATGATGGGCGCAAGCCAGATCAAGCTGACGGCGGGGGGCGGTGTCGCCTCTCCTCATTCGCCGTTGGATGTGTCGACCTTTACCGAAGAGGAATTGCACGCGGCGACCGAGGCGGCGGGAAACTGGGGCACCTATGTCGCCGTCCACGCCTATACCCCGGAAGCGATCAAACGGGCGATCGACAGCGGCGTAAAGGTGATCGAGCACGCGCATCTGATGGACGATGACAGCGCCAAACTGATGGCCGAGCGCGGGATCTGGCTGTCGACGCAACCCTTTACCGGTCAGGCCGAGGATTGGGCCGGACTGACCCCGGATTCGCGGGCAAAGTTGGCGCAGGTTCTGCATGGCACCGACGCCATGTACGCCTTTGCGAAGAAATACGGCATCAAGACCGCCTTCGGCACCGACATCCTGTTTGATGCGGCGACCGCGACGCAGCAGGGGGCGTGGCTGGCCCGGATGCAGAAATGGTATACCCCTGCCGAGGCGCTGGAGATGGCGACCGCGACCAATGCCGAACTTTTGCAACTGACCGGGCCTCGCAACCCCTATCCCGGTCGGCTAGGCGTGGTCGAGGAAGGGGCGCTGGCAGATCTGCTGCTGGTCTATGGCGATCCGACCGCCGATCTGGATCTGGTCGCGGATGCCGCCACCAACTTCAAGGTGATCATGAAGGACGGCAAAATCTTCAAGAACACGCTGGGACAGTAGGCAGCGGGCGCGACGAAACTGTTGTCGCGCCCAAAGCAATCAGTTCGGGCGGACGATGATCTCGACCCGGCGGTTCTGGGCACGACCCTCTGGCGTGTCATTCGAGGCGATCGGACGCGTCGGGCCCTGACCGACCGCAGTGATACGCTGCGGCGCAAGGCCACCCGCGACCAGCGTACCGGCGACGGCACGGGCGCGATGCTCGGACAGGGTCTGGTTGTAGCTGAGCGAGCCCGAACTGTCGGTATGGCCGATCACGACGACGCTGCCGGGCCGGGTCTGCATATGCGCGGCCAACTGCCGCAGGTCCTGTTGCCCGACCGGTGACAGCGTGGCCGATGAAGTGGCGAACAGCAGCGCATTCGGGAAAACCACGATCAGGTTCTGCCCATCGTTTCTGACCGCGACATTCGGGTCATTGATGGCCCGCCGCATCGCGTTCTGCTGGTCCGCGATGGACCCCACCACCGCGCCGACCGAGCCGCCGACCACCGCGCCCCTGACGGCATCGCTGGCCGAATTGTTGCGCGAGCCGGCGATCAGCGCGCCCGCCGCCGCGCCACCGATGGCCCCTTGCGCGGTATGGCCGGGCTCACCGCCATCGGGCGCGCAGGCCGCCAATGCGCCGATCAGGACCAACCCGACGGCGATAGTCGAACGTGATGACATCTTCCCCTCCTTGGCTTCGGGCGGGCACGGATCGCACCGGCCAGCCCGTCTGGATCCTCGATCAGATCGGGTCACAGCGCGGCCAGCACCCGTGCCCATGACCGGATGCCCTTGTGAAAACTGGTCAGGCTATATTTTTCGTTCGGGCTGTGGATGCGGTCGTCACTTAGACCAAATCCCGCCATGACCACATCCATGCCCAGCATTTCCTTGATCATGGTGGTGACGGGAATCGAGCCGCCGCCGCCGACAAAGGCCGCCTCCTTGCCCCATTCGTCGCTCAGCGCCTGCTGAGTCTTCTGAAAGACCGGGGCCGAGACCTCAAAGGCCACCGCCCGGCCCGAGCCGAATTCGGTGAACTCGGCCCGGCAATCCGCAGGCAAGCGCGCTTTCACAAAGTCGCGGAAGGCGGCGCGGATCTTGTGCGGGTCCTGATCAAAGACCAGCCGGAAGCTGATCTTGGCCGAGGCAACCGCCGGGATCACCGTCTTGAAGCCGTCCCCGGTATAGCCGCCAACCATGCCGTTGACCTCGCAGGTCGGGCGCGACCAGGTCTGCTCCAGCACCGAGCGGCCCTTTTCGCCCGCCGGGACCGACAGGCCGACCTCGCCCAGAAACGCCGATTCCGAGAAATCGAGCTTATCCCAGCTGTCGCGCAGCGATTGCGGCAGGTCGGGCACGCCGTCATAGAAGCCGGGCAACGTGATGCGGCCGTCGGCATCGCGCAGATCGGCGATGATCCGGGCCAGCACATGGTTCGGGTTCGCCGCAGCCGAGCCATAGAAGCCCGAATGCAGGTCGCGGTCGCTGGCATGGATGAAGATTTCCTCGGCGCAAAGCCCGCGCAGGCTGGTGGTGATCGCCGGGGTTTCCTTGTCCCACATATTGGTGTCGCAGATCATTGCGACATCGGCACCCAACTCGGACTTGGCCGCCTCAAGGAAGCCGGGCAGGTTCGCACCGCCCGATTCCTCCTCGCCCTCCAGCAGGATGGTGATCGGGATCGGCAGCTTGCCGGTGACGGCCTTCCATGCGCGGCAGGCCTCGACAAAGGTCATCAACTGGCCCTTGTCATCCGACGCCCCACGGCCACGGATTTCCTTGCTGCCGTCGGGAAGGGTGGCAATTTTCGGCTCGAACGGGTCGCCATCCCACAGCTCCAGCGGATCGGCGGGCTGCACGTCGTAATGGCCATAGAACAGCACCTTGGTCCCGGTCGCGTCATGGTTCTTGGCCAGCACGATCGGGTGG
Organism: Paracoccus sp. PAR01; assembly: GCF_014851995.1. Lineage (NCBI taxonomy): Bacteria > Pseudomonadati > Pseudomonadota > Alphaproteobacteria > Rhodobacterales > Paracoccaceae > Paracoccus > Paracoccus sp. PAR01. The sequence continues at coordinate 10,611 of NZ_JACVAW010000007.1, read as the reverse complement.
CCGGGGGTGTCGCGGACCTCGGATGCAAAGCCGATCGCGGCCAGATCCTGCGAATGCCACTCGGCGCAGGCGCGGGTTTCGGCGGCATAGGCGGGATCGGTCGAGATCGACTTCATCCGCACGGTCTGAAACAGCCGATCAAGCGCATTGTCGAAATCGGCGTCGATATGGGCAAGGACTTTCTCAAGATCGGACATCAGCGGAACCTCCCTAGACTCAGATACAGGTTACTGCCTCTGGCGGGCCGCAGCCGCCGGGGCGTCTCAGAATGGCCAGATCAGTGGCACAAGGAAAACGGCGATGACGAAGAACCAGATCAGCATCGGCAGGCCGAGCTTCCAGTAATCGCCAAACTTGTAGGCACCCGGCTCCATCACCATCAGGTTGGTGGCGGTCGCGACCGGGGTCAGAAAGGCCCCGGCGCAGGCCACGCAGACGCACATCAGCACCGGCTGGACCGAGATCCCCATTTTCTCAGCGGCCACCACCGAAATCGGGATGATGATCAGCGAGGTCGCGGTGTTTGAAATGATCTGGCCCAGCACCGCCGACAGCACGAAAAGCCCCGCCAGCAGCGGATAGGGACCCATTTCACCAACGCTGTAGACCAGCCCATCGGCCAGCAGCGCAGCACCACCGGTTTCCTGCATGGCAGTCGAAAGCGGCATCAGCGCGGCCACAAGGATCACCGTGGTCCAGTTGATCGAGCGGTAGATCTGTTCGACGCTCAGCACGCCCGAGATCAGGATAATCCCCGCCGCCAGCAACCCGGCGACGGCAGGCGGCACCAGCCCCGTTGCCAGCAGCAGCACCATGATCGCCAGCGCGGCCAGCACCGTCTTGGAGCCCGGCCCCATCGGCAGCGCCTGACGGCGCACCAGATCGGGTTCGTTGACGACGATGACTTCGGGCTGTTCCAGCCGTCTGTCCAGCGCGCTCCATGTGCCTTGCAGCAACAGCGTGTCGCCACCGGCCAGAACCGCGCCGGGCTTGGTGTCCTCGCCCTGACGCTGGATGGCCAGCACGATCAGATCGCCGCTTTCAGTGACCATGCCGGGAAAGAACCGCGTCCCGATCAGCGGCGAGCGCGGCGGGATCAGCACCTCGGCCAGACCGGATTCGCGGTTGAACAGCATGTCGGAAATCCCCTCGGTCGGGCCATCCTCGCTGAAGGCCAGACCCATCTGGCTGGCCAGTTGCGCGGCCTGATCGGCAGGGCCGCGCACGACCAGCAGATGCCCTTCGCGCACGATATCCTCGCGGGTGGGCAATCCGTTCGTGCCCTTGAGCGTGACGAATTTCAGATCGGGTTGTTCGTAAAGACCCACGACCTCGCGCTGCTTTCCGATCACCGGCGAGCCCGCACGCACGCGCAACTGATGCACGTCCTTGGACAGGCGATATTGTTCGAACAGCGTCGTGGCATGGCGGCTAAGGTCCGGCGGCAGCGTTTTGCTGGTGCGTTCAGGAAGCAGCTTTTGCCCGAACAGCACGACGATCGCGATACAGCCAAGCACGATCGGAACGCCGACCAGCGCGAATTCGAAATAGCCGAACCCCCCGCCCCCGGAATATTCCGAGGCCTCGTCCACCAGAACGTTCACCGGACTGCCGGTCAGCATCAGCTGCGATCCGGCATGCGCACCAAACACCAGCGGCATCAGCAATTGCGAAGGCGAGCGGCCCAGCCGGATCGCCATGACGATCACCACCGGCAGCAGCGCCGCCACCGCGCCATTCACGCTGATCAGCGCCGACAGAACCCCGACAAAGCCCATCATCAGCACGATCAGCCGGGTGCGGCTGGCACCGGCCTGGCGGATCAGCAACTGTCCCGCCCATGCGGTAACGCCCGAAACCTCAAGCCCCGCGCTGACCACGAACAGCGCCGCGATGAAGATAACCGCCGGATCACCGAAGCCGCCAAGCGCCTGTTGCAGCGTCAGGATGCCCGTCGCCCAAAGCGCCAGCGCCGCGCCCACGCAAACCGCGATGACGGGCAGTCTGTCCCAGATGAAAAGAACGACGATTGCCGCAACAATGGCAAAAACAATCCATATATCCGTCAACGAGGAACCTCATATTCAGGGATAGACTGGTCTTTGACGAACGCGGCAATAAATCAGAGAAAGTATCTGTGAAAAACTTGTTGCAACGCAAAGCCTTGCGCGGCTTTCATTGAAGTCCTTAGCAGGCACGTCCTTCACCGAATCCGATAACGTGCATGGCGAAATGAACATCGCCATTTTCTCAGATTTTTTTCGAATATGAACAGTTTTCCACGGGGACGCAATACGCAGCATCCCTGTCGCGGGCAGACTCGAATGTCGGAAAACTTCGTGGTATCGTCTTGCTACGAAACTACGTTTTCATAACCAGCCTATAATCGTCCTTCACGTATTGCCTCGGTCAAAACCTGCGGATTCGTCCGCGGAATTTAGCGAAATTCGGAGGGAATGGTGGCGAATCAATCCGGTAATAATGCAATGCCCGAGGAACCTCAGGCAGGAATGTCTGGCTTTCTGGGCACGATCGAGCGGGTGGGAAATATGGTCCCGCATCCCGCCATCATCTTTTTCATCCTGATTGGCATCGTGATCATCCTTTCGGTGATCTTTTCTGCCATGGGAACCTCGGTCACTTATGAGGGCTATGACCCGGTAATCAGCGACATTGTCACGCAGACCTCATCGGTACGCAGCCTGCTGTCGCCCGATGGTATCCGCTTCATGGTGACCTCGCCGGTTGCGAATTTCCTGGGCTTTACCGGGGTCGGCGTGATCCTTGTCGCCATGATCGGGGTCGGTCTGGCCGAGGAATCGGGACTGATCGCGACATTGGTGCGCAAGCTGGTGGCGGCGGCGCCGCGCTCGATCTTTACCTTCATGATCGTGATGGTGGGGGTGCTGTCCTCGATCGCCGCCGATGCCGGTTATCTGGTGCTGGTGCCTCTGGCCGCGGCGGCCTTCCACAGCATGGGGCGGCATCCGCTGGCCGGGCTGGCGGCAGGCTTTTCCGGCGTCGCGGCGGTGTTTCTGGTCAACGTCTTTGTCACCCCGACCGATGCGCTGCTGGTCGAGGTCACGAACGACTCAATCCGCACCGTCAACCCGAACGCGCAGATCACCGTGGTCGGCAACCTGTTCTTCATGATCGCCTCATCCATCCTGATGGGCATCATCTGTACCATCCTGACCGAGAAATTCGTCGAACCCCGCCTTGGGCCCTATTCCGGCGGACTGCCCGTTGAGGCCTCGACCGAGTTGTCCGAGGCCGAGCAGCGCGGGCTGAAATATGCGGGCCGGGCGCTGCTGATATTCGTGCTGGTGCTGGCCGCACTGACCGCGCCACCGCTTCCCTGGGGTATCCTGCGCAATCAGGAAACCGGCGGGATCATGGCCGGATCGCCCTTCATGAGCGGATTGATCGTGCTGATCAGCCTGCTGTTCATGTGCATCGGCTATGCTTACGGTCGCGGCGCGGGCACCATCGCCAATGTCACGGCGGCGATCGGGCTGGTGGTCAAGACCTGGAGCAACCTTGCCGGGATGATCTTCCTGCTGTTCGTAATCGCGAATTTCATCGCCTTCTTCAACTTCACCAACCTCGCCACGGTGTTGGCCGTCAACCTGGCCGATTTCCTGCAGACCACGCAGCTGGGGGCAAACAGCTATATCATCCTTTTCGTCGTCGTGGTCGCGATCATCGACATCATCCTGACCGGCGCGCTGGCAAAATGGGCGATCCTTGCCCCCGTCTTCGTGCCGCTGTTCATGCGGCTGGGGGGCGACCCGAACCTTGTGCTGGCCGCCTATCGCGTCGGCGACAGCCCGATGAACGTGATCACGCCGCTGAACGTCTATCTGGCGGTCATGGTCGGCTTTGCCCAGAAATACCAGAAGGATGCCGGGATCGGCACCATCGTCGCCCTGATGCTGCCCTACACGATCGTCCTGCTGGTCCTGTGGACGCTGCTTCTGGTCGCTTGGTACGGCTTCGGCCTGCCGCTTGGCCCGGCCTGAGACCATCAACACAACGCCACGTCCCCCGACAGGAGAATGCCGATGATCTCGCACATTCCCCCGCATCTGATCCGGCTGGCCTGTGTCCTGGCACTGGCCGGGTTTCTGGCCGGTTGCGACGAATCCGAGGATGAGCCCCCGGCCCAGCCGCGCCCGGTTCGCACCGTCACCGTCGAGGAACGGCTGGCGGGCGAAACGGTCTCGCTGGCGGGAACCGTCGAAAGTCAGACGCAGGTCGATCTGGGGTTCCGCATCGGCGGGCGGATGGTCGAGCGGCTGGTGAATGTCGGCGACACGGTCGAGGCCGGGCAGGCGCTGGCCAGCCTTGACCCGATGGACGAGGAAAACGGCCGCCGCGCCGCCGAGGCGAACCTGACCGCCGCCGAGGCGCAGCTGTCCGAGGCCCGCGCCACCCATAACCGCCAGCGGCAACTGTTCGACCGCGGCCTGCTGGCGCGCGCCGGTCTGGAACGGGCCGAGGCAGCGCTGGCATCGGCCAATTCCGCCACCGATGCGGCCGCGGCGCAATTCGCCATCGCCACGCGGCGGCTGAACGATACCGCGCTGTTTGCCGATGCGCCGGGCGTGGTGACCGCGGTGGGGGCCGAACCGGGCGAGGTCGTGGCCAGCGGGCGCATGATCGTGCAAATCGCCCGCGATGGCGGCATGGACGCGGTCTTTGACGTGCCCGCCGCGCTGATCGAGACCAGCCCCGCCGATCCCGAAATCACCGTCGCTTTGTCCCAGACCCCGACGGTCAGCGCCCGTGGCCGCATCCGCGAGGTCGCGCCACGCGCCGATACCGTCACCGGCACATTCCGGGTCCGGGTCGGGCTGATCGAGCCGCCGCCGGAATTGCGGCTTGGCTCAACGGTGACCGGCCGCGCGGTCTTTGGCGAGATCAGCTCGATCCAGATCCCAGCCTCGGCGCTGACCAGCAATGATGGCGCACCCGCCGTCTGGATCGTCGATCCGACCAGCTCGACCGTGGCCCTGCACCCGGTTCAGGTCGAACGCTATCTTCCTGCTTCGGTCGTGATCGCGGGCGGGCTGTCTCCCGGCGATATTGTGGTTACGGCAGGCGTTCAGGTCCTGCGCCCCGGACAGTCCGTGCGTCTGCCCGAGGCTGAATCATGATCGGACCGAACCTTTCGGAATGGGCAATCCGGTCCCGTCCGCTGACCATCTACATGATGATCGTCGCGGTCATCATGGGGGCGTTCGCCTTTTTGCATCTGGGCCGGGACGAGGACCCCAGCTTTACCATCAAGACCATGCTGGTCACCGCCGTCTGGCCCGGCGCCACGATGGAGGAAACCCAGACCCAGCTGACCGACCGGCTGGAGCGCCGCCTTGAGGAAACCACCGGGCTGGACGCGATCCGCTCGATCACGCGGCCGGGGATCGTGACCATCTATGTCGATCTGGACGGCCAGTTTCCCCCTGATCGTGTCAGTGATGTCTGGCAAGAGGTCAGGAACGGCGTCGGCGACATCCGCCACACCCTGCCGCCCGGCGTGCTGGGGCCGTTCTTCACCGACAATTTCGGCGATGTCTTCGGGATCATCTACGGATTCACCGCAGACGGCTTCAGCGACCGGGAATTGCGCGACCATGTCGACAGCGTTCGCTCGGACCTGATGCGACAGGTCGACGGCATCGCCAAGATCGAATGGATCGGCACGCAGGACGAACAGGTGTTGCTGGAGTTCCAGCCCGACCGCGTGGCAGCCATGGGGCTGGATTACAGCCAGATCTTCAACGCCATCGCTGCGCAGAACGTCGTGCGACCGGCAGGCGTCATCACCACCGGAGCCGAGAATCTGGCCGTGCGGGTCAGCGGCGCATTTGACAGCGAAGCCGACCTTCTGGACGTGTCACTGGTGGCGAATGGGCGGACGATCCGGCTGGGCGATATCGCCACCGTGCGCCGCGCCCTGTCCGAACCGCCGCAGCCCTTGCTGCATATCAACGGCCAGCGGGCGATTGCGCTGGCGATCTCGATGGCCGAGGGCGGCGACATTCTTGAACTGGGCAAGGACGTGACCAAGGCGATGGCCGGCATCACCGCGAACCTGCCCATCGGGATCGAGCCTATGCTGATTTCCGACCAGCCCAAGGTCGTCGATCTGGCCATCGGCGATTTCACCACCTCGTTGATGCAGGCCGTCATCATCATCCTTGTCGTCAGCTTCCTCAGCCTTGGCGCGCGGCCCGGATCGGTCGTCGCCATCGCCATTCCGGTGACGCTGTCGGTGGTGTTCCTGGTCATGCGGGCGCTGGAGATCGACCTGCACCGGGTTTCGCTGGGGGCGCTGATCATTGCCCTGGCGCTGCTGACCGACGACGCGATGACCACGGTCGATGCGATGCTGCGGCGGCTGGCTGTGGGCGATACGGTCGATAAGGCCGCGACATTCGCCTATCGCACGTTGGCCGCACCCATGCTGACCGGGACGCTGATTACCATCGCGGGCTTCGTGCCCATCGGCTTCGCGCAAAGTCAGGCGGGCGAATACACCATCTCGCTGTTCCTGGTGGTCGGCATCGCGCTGATCGCATCGTGGTTCGTGGCGGTGCTGTTCACGCCGATCATCGGCTCGGTGATCCTGAAGCCTCCCGCCGCAGGGGCGACCCAGCAGCCCGGACGGATCTTGCGCGCCTACCAGCGCTTCCTGAGCCTTGCGCTGCGCTTTCGCTGGATCACGCTGGCCGTCACCGCCGGCCTGTTCCTGATCGCCCTGCTGGGCTTGCAACGGGTCGACCGGCAGTTCTTTCCGGCTTCGGACCGCAATGAGCTGATCGTGGATTTCCAGCTGCCCGCCTCAAGTTCGATCTATGCCAGCGAGGACGCGATCCGGGGCATCGAGGCCTTTGTCGCCGGCACCGGCGAGGCGCAGTTCTTTACCTCGTATATCGGGCGGAACGTGATCCGCTTCTACCTGCCGCTGGCGATCCAGCCGCCCAGCGACCACCATTCGCAGATCGTGGTCATGGCCCGCGATCTGGAGGCGCGGGGTCGGTTGCAGAAATCGCTGGAGGAATTCCTTGACGAGACCTACCCGCAGGCGATCAGCCGCGTCAGCCCGCTGGAGCTTGGCCCCCCCATCGGCTGGCCGCTGCAATACCGCCTGACCGGGCCGGATGTCGAAACCCTGCGCAGCCGAGCGCTGGATCTGGCCGGGGTCGTCGCCAGCAATCCCCATGCCCGAGAGGTGCATTTCGACTGGATCGAGCCCGCGCGTCAGTTGCGCATCGAGATCGATCAGGACCGCGCCCGCCGTCTGGGTCTGACCAGCGGGCAGATTGCCGCGATCCTGAACACAGCCGTATCGGGCGCGACCGTGTCGCAACTGCGCGACGGCATTTACCAGATCCCCATCGTCGCCCGCGCGGCCGAGGGCAATCGCGTCTCGCTGGACACGATCTCGACCCTGCAGGTTCCGGTGCCGGGTGGACGCACCGTATCCTTGGGGCAGTTCGCGAATTTCAGCTATGATCAGGAACAGCCCTTCCTGTGGCGGCGCGACCGGTTGCCAACGCTGACCGTTCTGGCCGATGTCGCCCCCGGCTCCACGCCCGAGGCCGTAGCCGCCGCGCTGGAAGATGACATTGCCGCCCTGAACGCGTCCCTTCCCAACGGCTATGCGGTCAATCTGGGCGGCACCGTGGAAACCAGCGCAGAAAGTCAGGAATCCGTCTTTGCCGTCATTCCGGTGATGATCTTCCTGATGGTGACGCTGCTGATGGTGCAGTTGCAAAGCTTCCGCGATGCCGGAATGGTGCTGCTGCTGCTGCCACTGGGACTGATCGGGGTGGTCGCCGCGCTGCTGCTGTTCCAGCGCTCGCTGGGTTTCGTGGCGATCCTTGGCATCCTTGCGCTGATCGGCATGATCGCGAAAAACGCCATCATCCTGATCACCCAGATTACCGAGGATCGCGCCTCGGGCCTGTCCGTGGTCGATGCGGCGGTGCAGGCCGCGACCAGCCGCCTGCGGCCGCTGATGCTGACGGCCTTGTCGACGATCCTTGGCCTGCTGCCGATTGCGCCGACGCTGTTCTGGGGACCAATGGCCTTCGCGATCATGGGTGGGCTGCTGATCGCCACGTTGCTGACGCTGGTATTCCTGCCGGTGCTTTACGTGACCGTGCATGGCGGGGCCGCCGACCCAAAACCCGCCCGTGCCTGAAAGGCCCGGCACGCTGAGTTGGAGCGGGGTCAGCGACAAGCCCAGCTATTACCGGCTGTTCGCGGGCTATGTGCTGGCGCAATTCGCGACCGGCATCGCCACGGTCGGGCTGGCGTTGCTGGCCTTCGATCTGGCGGGCGAGGAATCGGGCGCGGTGATCGGGACCGCTCTGTCGCTCAAGATGTTGTCCTATGTCCTTGGCGCGCCGATCCTGACGGTGCTGACCAATCGCCTGCCGCGCAAGGCGCTGCTGGTGGCATTGGACCTGATCCGCGCCGCCAGCCTGATCCTGCTGCCTTTCGTGTCGTCAGTCTGGCAGGTCTATGCGCTGGTCATCGTCTTTGCCACGGCCTCGGCCAGCTTCGGTTTCGTCTATCTGGCCGTGGTGCCCTACCTGCTGGGCAGCGAAAAGGATTATGCACGCTCGGTCGCCCGCTCACGCATTGCATCCGATGTCGAGGGGCCGGTCAGCCCGCTGCTGGCGGCCGGGCTGATGGTTTTTCTGGGGGCAAGCGGCATCTTCCTGTTGGCGGCGGGGGCCTTTGCCGCCTCGGCGCTGCTGGTTCAGGCGGCGCAGTTGCCACAGCATCTGGGCGCGCCTTCGGGTGGGCTGTGGCGCAAGCTGACCTATGGGCCAAGGCGCTTCGCCGCCATACCGGAACTTCGCGGCGTCATCGCACTGGACGTGACCGTTGCGCTGGCCTCGGCCATGGTCATGGTCAATACCGTGGTGATCGTGCAGGGCCTGTTTGACCTTCAGCGCGATGCGGCGGCCATGGCGTTTTTCGCCTTTGGTCTGGGGTCGATCCTTGGCGCAGTTCTGCTGCCGCTGGCCCTGTCGCTGGTCGAGGAGCGGCGGTTGATGATGACGGGGGCGGCGATCGCTACGGCGGGCCTGCTGATCGGCACGGTGCAGGATGGGTTGACCGGTCTGCTGGCGCTTTGGGCGCTGTTGGGACTGGGGGTGGCATGGGCGCTGACCCCAGCCACGTACCTGATCCGGCGCATTGCCGCGCCCTCGGACCTGCAGGCGCTGTTCGCGGCACAGGTGACGATCGCCAATGCCTGCCTGCTGCTGGCCTATCCGCTGGCGGGCTGGCTGGGCGCGACATTGGGCATGGGCGCGACCTTCGCTATTCTGGGCGCAATGGCCGGATCAGCGACCGCCGTCGCCTGGCACATGTGGCGCGGCTGAGCGATGGCCAGCTTTGTCTTTCGCCCCCGACTGAGATAAAATCGCGGGCATTCCCACAGCCCGCATCACGTCACGTAAGGCGGCTTTCGATGGAATTGCCCGATCCCGTCCAGACTGAGACCCATATCTCGACCGGCAGCCTGCCTGCCAGCCATCGCGTCGCCCAGCTGATGACCGAGGCGCATCGGCGCTTTTCCAGCGTGGATCAGGGAGCGGTCTCGCAGGTCTATCCGGCGCTGGCCCAGATGCCCGCGCATCTGTTCGGTATTTGCGCCGTGGGGGTGGACGGTCAGACCTACGCCGTGGGTGACGCGCTGCATGAGTTCACCATCATGAGCGTGTCGAAACCCTTTGTCTTCGCCTTAGTCTGCGACCTGCTAGGCCCGACGGGTGCGCGCGAAAGGCTGGGGGTCAATGCGACCGGCTATCCCTTCAACTCGCTGGCCGGGATCGAACGCCTGCCCGGCGGCCGCAGCAATCCGATGGTCAATGCCGGTGCCATTGCCACGACCAGCCTGATCCCCGGCGCGACGATTGACGAAAGGTGGGCGGCTCTGCGCGATGGCCTGTCCCGTTTCGCGGGGCGCGAATTGGCGCTCAACGAAGATGTTCTGACCTCGGCCTTGGCATCCAATTTCCGCAACCGCAGCCTTGCCTGGATGCTTCAGGGCTTCGGCAGCATCTATTCCGATCCGGCGGAGGCGCTGGAGCTATATACACGGCAATGCGCGCTGCAGGTCAGCGCGCGCGATCTGGCGGTAATGGGTGCGACTTTGGCCAATGGTGGCTTCAATCCGATCACGCGCGAACAGGTGGTGAAGCCCCAAACCTGCCACCACACCCTTGCCGTGATGCTGACCGCGGGACTGTATGAGACCTCGGGCGATTGGCTTTACGAAATCGGGCTGCCCGGCAAAAGCGGCGTCAGTGGCGGCATCGTCACCGTGGCCCCCGGCAAGGCCGGGCTTGGCCTGTTCTCGCCGCCTTTAGACGAGGCTGGAAACAGCGTGCGCGGGCAGCTGGTCGCGCAATTTCTGTCGCAGAGACTCGGGCTGGATATGCTGATCTCGGCCCCGTCCGAGGCGCGCTGATTCATCCTTGACCGCCGATGCAGGTTGATCATGATCTGCATGAAATGCCCAGCATCTCAAGCCAGGCATGCAATACGGCATCATTACAGGCGAGAGAGGGTTCATGTCCGACC